>NZ_SJPX01000006.1:2073-602073 GCF_007860175.1 Rubripirellula reticaptiva
AACCGAATTAGTCGCGCCGCAATCGCACGTGCAAGTCCCGCCAGCCTGCGCGGGCGTCACAGAAACCGATTCGCCGCAAGTACAGATGATTGAGTAGGTCAACGTTCTATTTTCGTCGGGTAACGCCTGCCGTCACCTTGCGGCCGCGATTAAGTTTGTGTTCAAAAACGCGTGTTTCGGCCGCTTAGGTGCACGGCATTGTTCTGCCTTTTGGCTTTCAAGTACGCGTCCGTCTCGCTCAACCGTCATCGAGCAGTTTCCATGCGATTCTGTGTTCGTCATACTTTGGCACGGGAAAGTTGATCTTCACCCGACGTCCACCGGGGGCTTGAACCGACCAGTTCGCTACAACAAATCCAGGGCCTGCATAGTTGTCACCCTCGGGCAGCAGGTCATTAGAAGAGTCGAACAAACGGCGGACGCGGGGATGCAATTCATTTGATACGTATTCGCCGACGAAGCAGTCAGGTTGAAATTCACGAACATTGTAAATTTCGAACGTGAGATCATCACGCCAGTAGATGCGGTAAGGCTCAGAATGTTGCGTCAATGGATCATCTGGGTTCACTGGCAGAACGGTTCGGTTCAGCGGGTGGCGGGAGTGCCCTTGCAAGCAAACGAAAACGGCGACCACCGCCACTCCGTTGCAACCGTTGGTTATCCGTCGTTTTCGGGGGAGTCAGGATCGGGAACAATGGGAGCAGCAAGCCATTCCAACAGAGCGCCACCTTGGTAGGTTTCGATGCTATCGGAGTCGAATTGGCGCAGTTGGTCAAGTGCGGCGTCATTGCCATCACGTTCAGACGTTTCTATCACGGCGGAGATAAACTGTTTTATCGCCCCAGAGTAGCGGATTGAGTTATCGAAAGAAGTGGCGAGCGTGCAATAGGCAGCAACAATTCCGCACGCAGCGAGTGTGAAGAGCGGTGCTGTCACGCGTCGAAGCCACGGCGTGTCGTTGGCCTCGCCAGCAACCCACCCGATTGCGAGCATCGCCGTCACAATGAGGAATATTAGTGGTTGCAATGTTGTCTAGATATTCGTGGGTAGGGTCATTCAGTCGGATAACGGTAGGGTTTTGCGGGCGGCGGCGATTGACTTGCAAGCAGAAAAAAACGGCGACCACCGCCGCTCCGTAACAACCCATGGTTATCCGTCAGCAAGAGGTCACGGATGGTCCGTCGTGAGTGCATACCGATCAACGATCTTGGTCGCGCGAACGATCACACCACGTTCGGTAATGTTCCCAGTGTCGATCCACTGCCAGTAATGTACCAATTCGTGTGCAAGAGAGTGAAGGTAGGATGCCAGGGCGTCGTCACGATCGCGTGTCGCGCTCGGCCTACGGTAGTCGCCAGTCGCGATCCGGATGTAGGGTTCAACGTTAGGTTGCCATGGAGCGAAAAACGTAGCGGACGCGGTTGTCCCGTGCATTGTCGTGAGTTCAGCGTGCGGCGAGAGGTAGACCGGACAACGAACGGGAAACGTGTAGGCAGTCCGAAGCCATCGCGAGAAGCGAACGATTGCGTCGCGAACGTCGGTTGAAGCACGGTGTCCGCGAATACGTAGTCCGCCTGTACGGTATGGCGTCGCCCACATCATGTGCTTCAATCGGATAACTTGTTTCTCACCTGTTGAGGTGAGTGTTAATACCGTGATTTGACTTGTTATCACGTGTTGGACCTTCGGTACCGTGGGGGGCGGGCAGACTTATTATCACCTGACGAGCTCTCGGTACCGGGTTGGTCATGGGCTTATTATCACCGGTTCTGGTGGGGGATGCAATCACATAATGCTGGGGTCCCCTGCTTCGGTTCGGGAATTGAGGCGACAAGGTGGTGAGGGCGTTTCGGGGAATGGGCGGGATCGATGCTGGGTGGATTGGTTGTGAGTTCACTTGCTCGCGCATCGTGCCTGAAATGCCGCATCTGGCTTGCAATGACCCTGTATTGCTTGTGACTGCTTGCTCGGTGTTTCTGGCTTCCGAGGTCGCTGTTTATCCCGTGGCGCTGTTGCGACCCTCCCGCGGACTGGTGTACGTTAATGCAGTGGTTCGGCGTGCATATGACTGAGATGTAGACGGCCGGGCGAATTGCAAGAAACGCTGTTTGTTGTTGGCGGGCTGGTTGGCGTGATCGCTGGTTGCCGCCTTGGTGAACGTTAGGGCAAGGGAGCGGCGAACATGTCAATGTTTGAAAAGCCATCGCAACAAGAGCAGGAATTGAAGTGGGCCAAGATTTGGTTCAAGCAGTTCAGCCACTTTCACAAGCGCAGCGGTAAGCCGAATTGGGATTTTTCACCCGACGATGTGATCCTGTTTTTGCAATCCAAACGTGACCAGCGGATGCCGGCATGGAAACGCATGAAGATCCTGAAGGGGCTGATGGTCTATCGTCGGTTTGAACAAGAGTTGCCGATCGATCCGTTCTCTTTCATCGTTGAAAAGATGAAAGAAATCGTTGCTAACGAACGAGCAAAGCAAGACGGCTATGACACGATCGAGGATGTGGTTGGCAAGATTGATCCGAAGGAACCGGATGCAATTCAGCAATTCAGACGGGCCCTCCGCAAGGATGGCATGCGGTTGCAGACGGAGCGTTCGTATGTCGCCAAAGTAAAAGCGTTCATGGCGGATCGCGGCCTGAGTTGCTTGGCCGATTTTGCGACAGTGGGGGCGTCAGATGTCGAGGCTCATTTGACGGATCTTGCTGTCGATGGCAACGTCGCCCCGTCGACGCAGAACACTGCGTTCCACGGCTTGCTGAAGTTCTTCACTTTGGTGCTGAAGCGTGACATGGGGCCGATCGAAGCGATCCGCGCGAGCAAAGGTAAACAGGTCCCGACGGTGATGAGCACTCGCGAGGTGGCTTTGGTTTTCGACGGACTGGAGGGACTTCATTTAACGATCGCTCAGTTGTTGTACGGATGCGGTATGCGGATCAGTGAGGCGATTCGATTGCGAGTGAAAGACATCGACTTTGACAATGGGTTGATTGAGATCCACGGAGCAAAGGGGAACAAGAGTCGTTTGGTGCCGTTGCCAGCGGAGCTTGCCGAACCGTTGCGACGATACGTTGAGTCTCGGCGGGCGCTTCATGAGCATGACTTAGCGAATGGTACGGCGTCGGTATGGTTGCCACACGCACTGCATCGCAAGTATCCGACGGCTCATCGTGAGTTTCGCTGGCAGTACTTGTTTGCTTCGCATCGATTGTCGCGTGACCCGCGAACCGGCGATCGTCACCGACACCATCTGCACTACGAAACGTTCCCGCGACATTTGAAAGTGGCGGTTGACCAGGCGGGCATCGACAAGCACGTGACTAGCCATACGTTTCGGCACTGCTTCGCAACTCATTTGTTGTGGACGGGCACGGACATCCGGGCAGTGCAAGAGTTGCTAGGGCACAGCGATGTCAAGACAACGATGATCTACACGCATGTCATGAACCGACCCGGCGTGCGAGTGGTTAGCCCGCTGGATCGATTGACGGGTGACGCGAATCGGCGGCGTGTTGATGCAGGGCCTAGCGAAGCAGGGCCTAGCGAAGCAGGGTTCGGCGATTCAGGGTTCGGCGATTCAGGGCGAGGCGATGCGGGACGTAACGAGTTTGCGAAAGACGAATTTGCCAGTTACGGCCAAGCGGGCGACGTCCAAGCAGGTGACGATTCGAATGGTGTTCGTGAGACGCCGTCGAATTATTTGGTTCGCTGACAAGGATGGGGGGCAAGCCCGATCAATTTCGTGTTTCGGCTTTCAAAAGCAAATTGTGCGAGTTGACCAGTGATGAGAATGCCCCGCGTGGCTCGCCTTCGTGTTTTAAGGAAGACCTGAGCGTAAGCGAGGGAAGGGGTCAAGTGACCGGCTATCTCCTCGCATAGACGCGACTCTCCCAAGGGCATTGGTATCTACACAACTAATCTTAACCCTCCTTGGGGAGGGTCGGATCCGAGGTACGAGGTTTCGGGGAGGGGATCCGCGACGGACGAAGACTTCCCATCTTGCCAGACGCCCCTCCCCGCGTCGTCGCAAGCTCCTCCGCGACCCTCCCAAGGGAGGGTGGATTCAATTCGTCAGACTTGTGTAGATACCAATGCCCGAGGGAGAGTGAATTTACATTCGTAAAATACGGTCCGGACTCAATGCGCTAAACCGAACGTTCTCTTACGTGTTGGCGGCTGACGGGTCGAAAGTCTCGACGTGTTTCGCTACGACAGCGTTGTGCGAGACGTTGGCGTCTGACGCATCCTAGGTGTCGCCGGTTAGCTTTTGGTTGAGGCGTAGGAGTTCGAGAACAGCTTCGGCGGTTTCGACTCCTTTGTTGCCAACTTTTCCGCCGGCGCGGGCTTTGGCTTGGTCGAGGGTGTTGCAGGTGAGGAGACCGAAGCCGATCGGTAGTCCACTTTCGACACCTAGATCCATCAGCGCGCTGCTGACGGATCGGTTGATGTGTTCGTCGTGGGTGGTTTCACCTTTGATGACGCATCCTAATGCGATCACGGCGACGACGTCATCATCATCAACGACGGTTCGTGCGACGGTTGGGAGTTCCCATGCGCCGGGGACTCGAACGATTGGCGTTAGGTGTTCAGGGTATCCTGCGTCGCGGATCGTTTTGACAGCACCATCAACGAGGGCGTCGCAAATTTCGCCGTTGTAGCGACTCGCTACGATGACGACTTTGCCTTCGGGTAGATCACCTTCGATACCAGTAATCTCGCCTTCGCGTGCGGCAGAAGCTGGCATTTTATCAGTCGACATCTTTTTGGCTCAGTAAGAATTCAGCGTTGTTTTGGGTTTTACACAGACCCGTAATCAGAGTTTTCATCGCATCAGCAGGTGACATTTCGGCGAGTGCACGACGAAGGTTCGATACTCGGCGATATTCGTCGGGATCCATCAGCATTTCTTCGCGGCGAGTGCCACTGCTGCTGATATCGATCGCCGGCCAGATTCGCCGGTCCACGAGTTCTCGGTCGAGGACGATCTCGAGATTTCCGGTGCCTTTGAATTCTTCGAAGATAACATCGTCCATGCGGCTGCCGGTGTCGACCAGCGCGGTGGCGAGGATCGTTAACGAGCCACCTTCTTCGACCTTGCGGGCCGACCCGAAGAGGGCTTTGGGTTTTTGCAGTGCGCCGGCGTCGAGACCGCCCGTCAACAACTTGCCGGTTGATTCACCGTCGGAGTTGTGGGCACGGGCTAGCCGTGTGATGGAGTCGAGGAAGATTACGACGTCGGTACCCGATTCAACCATCCGTTTGGCTTTTTCGATGACCATCTGGGCGACTTGGATGTGTCGCTGGGCTGGTTCATCGAACGTGCTGCTGATGACTTCGCATTGTGGGCCGCGGATTTCGCGCTTCATGTCCGTCACTTCTTCTGGACGTTCGTCGATCAGAAGAATGAAGGTGTAGGCGTCGGGATAGTTTTTCAGAACGGCCCGCGCCATCTGTTGCATCAAGATCGTCTTGCCCGCACGCGGAGGGCTGACGATCAGTCCGCGCTGTCCGAACCCGATCGGCGTCAGCATGTCGACGACGCGTGTCGACATTTCGGCCGCATCGTGTTCCATGATGATGCGCGAGTTGGGATGGAGCGGCGTGAGTTCTTCGAACGGAATCGCCTTTCCTCGCGCCGACGGGTCGAGGCGATTGATGGCCTCGATTCGCAAGAGCGCAAAGTAGCGTTCGTTTTCTTTTGGCGGACGAATTTGCCCTGCCACGTGAGAACCGGTCTGCAAACCGAAACGCCGGATCTGGCTTGGTGAAACGTAGATGTCGTCGGGACAGGACAAGTAGTGGTACAGCGGTGAACGGAGAAACCCGAATCCATCGGGAAGGATTTCGAGGGTACCTTCGCCGTACATCAAGCCATTCGCTTTCATGCGATGCTTGAGGATTTGGAAGATCAGTTGTTGACGCGACGTGATATGGCCGTCGGTGTCAGTATCGGTGTCGGAAACAGGCAGGCCGTCGGCGCGTGCGAGTTCAATCAGAGTTTCGAGCGACGAGTTCTGGAGATCCGAGATGCTCCAGACAGCTTGCGTGTTGTTTGTCGTTGGGATGCCAACACGCTTTCCAGCTTTGTTTGCTTCGCTGACGATTTCTTCGGGTAGTGACAGCGGATCACGTTCGGCGTCGAGTTCGCGTATCCGTTGGTCGACTTCTTTATCGGGATGCCGCGGACCGCTTTGCGATCGCCGGTAGTCACGATACTCGCGCGGACCAGTCTTGCGATTCGGTCCGGAATTGTCCCTGGAGGGATGCCGGTTAGGAGCCATGATGGACTTAGGAGAAGAGAAGAGCGGAGGAGGGAAGGCAGAGAGGGAAGGGAAGAGTTGGAAGGGGCAGTGAGGAGTTGCAATGCCTGGAGGTCGCGAGTGCGTCACGCCTCAGATGCAGTGCTTTGAATTGTCGGCGGGGGCTAGGGAGAGTCGTTCGTAGTTGTGGTCGACCTTTGCGATAAGTTCCGAAAGGGGCCCGTAATTGTTGATGACCAGTGTGCTGAGCTGCTTCTTTCGATGAATGTCGAGTTGGTTGGTTTCGCGGCGGCGGAGTTCGTTCGCATCCCAGTTTCGGCTGGCGGCTCTATCTAACCGTTTTTCGAACGAAGCGTCGATGCACCAAATTTGATCGCAGGCGAGATGCCAGTTGGATTCGAACAAAAGCGGCACGTCCAGTATGGCGACCGGTGCGCCGGCGTGAGCGGCTTTTTCAAGTTCTTGTTGGATAAGCTGCCGAGTTCTCGGATGAACCAAGCTCTCAAGATAGTTTAATGCGGTTCGATTTGGATCGTCAGCCCTGAAAACCAAGTCAGCTAATTTTGCACGGTCAATTTGGCCGTCGTGACCCGCAATTCCGGTGCCCCAACGGTCTATCAGTTGCCGGCGTACATCGGGCTGTTCGAGGACGCTGTGAGCGATTCGGTCTGCGTTGATCCAGGTCGCCCCGAGTTCCTGTAGGCGTGCAGCAACGGTCGATTTGCCCCCCGCAGGACTACCAACGATGCCAACGATAATCACAGTTTAGGCTCTAATTGTAGTGGCTGGGTGGATAATAACGGCTGGCAGAACGATCGATGTCGTGCCGAAACAGGGCAAGAATAGGCCGCCGAAAAATCTGGAAAAAATTTCGGTACTCTATGTGTTTCCGCTTGAACAGTCTCGGCAAGATGAGCGAAATCTCGATTCAGACCGCAAGGCTAGTTCGGTGGGATCGCGTCGATCTGTTCCAGCAGCGCTTTGATTGACGGACGATCGGAAGGGCTGGAGCCCACGTAGGAGAGCCGAACATTGCCCATTCGGTCGATCAGAAAAGTGGATGGGAACGCGAGGTGAGCAGCGATGCCTAGTTTTTTGACGGCTGCGAGGTCTTCGTCTAACAATACTGGGAATGGGAAAGCGTCAAGATCGGTCGACTCGCGACTGGCTTGTTGAAATTCGGGAAGCTGGTCTGTCGATCCTGGGTAGACCAACAGGACTTCCGTGTTCCGTTTCTTGAATTCGTCGTAGTTCGCGATCAACCGCGACGTCTGCGTGGTGCAAAACGGACACAGCATGCCGCTGAATCCGCGGGTGAAGACGAGCAGGACGTTTTGTTTGCCTTCGAAAGACTTCAGTGCGACCGTGTCGCCGTTAGTATCAATGAATGACAGATCGGTAATCGAGTTGTCATCTTCGCGATTGCTGGCGACGAGTTCCTTGAAGACGACGGCACGATGGCTGACTTCGGCGATTGAGTCCGGTGAGCCCGCGGCGGTTTCGACCGCGGACTTTGTGTCGCAACCGCCGATGAAGGCGATCAACAGCAAAATCACAACGGCGAGCGAGCCCGTTGTCTGCTTTAACGAGATCGACGAGATCATGAGGCTGTCCCTGTCGTTTCGGATTGACGTCGTTGCGGTTTGACGTTGGGGATGATAGGTAACGTAGGTCGTCGCTAGTTTGCGGTCGCTGGATTACGGTCGCAGGTCTTCGGGCATGTACAGGAAGGCGTTGCAGTTTGGGCAACGTAGCAGGACTGACATGCGAAGTGTTTCGAGGTGCTGGGTCGTCAACGTCTGGTAGCAGCCCCCACAGGACTGATCTTCCACGGCGGCGAGACCGTCCTCGCCTTTTGCATCGGTGACCCGCTTGTACTCGCCCTTGGCTGCAGCAGGAATTTTTTCTTCGTAAGCCGCTAATTGCGACTCAACGCGATCGAGATCCTCTTGAAGCTGTTCGCGTTTTGACTCGACATCTTGGGTCCGAGCCAGATGGTCGGATTCTTGTTTGGCAACTTCAAGTTCCGCGGCGCTGGCGGCAGCTTCGAGTTGGTCGATCAATTCGAGAGCTTCGAAGATCTCGTCACTCAAAACGAGGTTGGCTTGCTTGTCGGCTGCGATCTGGTCTTTCAGTGTCGAGAATTCGCGGTTGCTCGCAGCGTTGTTGAGTTTGGATTCGAGATCCGTAATTTTGGCTTCGCGGCTAGAGAGTTGAAGCTGCTTTTCGTCACTGACCAGCTTGGCGGCTCGCACGGCCGCGAGGGCCTCTTTGGCGTCGGCGGTGGCCTTAGCGACCATCAATTCGCCAGCTTTGATTTGTCTTGGCCCACGGTCTAACCGCGAACGAACGTCGGTTCGTTGACGATGGATTCGGTGCAGCGAGCGAAGGAGTTCGGTGCTGATTTCGATTTTCGATGCGCTGGACATGGACAATGGACGTACCGTCGGGGGTGAATCTCGCTAAGTCGGATCTCCAGCATATCGCGCTGGCGGCATTTTGGGGATAAGCTTGCCCGCCTTGAGCGCGATTTGACGGCGGTTAGGCATTGGTAGCGAAACAACGGCGCAGATTCGTTACTCTATCAGCGTTGTAATTCGCTTCTTTGTTGGGAACTTCGAGTGAACGGTTGGCTCATTGCGTTGGCGATCCTTGCGATTGTCGTTGTTGGTTTAGTGGTTCTGGCGATCATTTCGCCACGTCGATTCGTTCGGCTGCCGTTCCAGATTTTGCTGCCGATCCTGTATCGCCGCAAAATCGTGGGGCTCGAGAATTTGCCCACCACGGGCGGGTGCGCGGTGATCAGCAACCATGTTTCGTGGATCGACGGGATTTTGATCCTGTGGATGCTGCCTCGGAATGTTCGGTTTATCGTCGACGGAGGCAACTTCACTCACCCGATCGCGACGTATTTAGGCAATGCCTTCGACACGATCTTCATGATGTCGAACGTCAAGTCGATCGGGCGGGCGCTGAAGGCTGGGCGTCAGGCCCTGAACGATGGCGACGTGGTTGGATTGTTTCCCGAAGGCACGTTAAGCCGGACCGGTCAGTTGCAGGGGTTTCGGCCTGGGCTTAGCAAAGTGGTGAAAGGCACCGAGGCGCCGATCGTCCCGATGTGGATGGACGGGATGTGGGGCAGTATTTTCAGTTTTTCGGGCGGGAAGTTTTTCTTCAAATGGCCGAAACAGTTTCGCCGAACACTGACGCTCTACATTGGCGAGCCCTTGCCAAACGATACACCACTGGAAATCTGTCGCACTCGGGTGCAAGCACTTGGCGCGCAAGCGACGATCGAACATCGATCGATCTTTCCAGTGCTTGCCAAACGCATGATCCGGGTTTGTCGGCGTCGCGGCAGTGGTATGCAGGCGGCTGATTCGATGGGCACCGAAGTAACGGGACGCGAGATGTTGATTCGCATCTTGGCGCTCCGGCGGACGTTGCGACGTGAAATCTTTTCCGATGACGAGAAGTATGTGGGCGTTTTGTTGCCGCCAAGCGTTGGTGGCGTGATCGTGAACATCGCGTTGGCGATGGATCGGCGGATTTCGGCGAACCTGAACTACACGGTCAGCAGTGATGTGGTTAACCACTGCATCAAAGAGGTCGGTATCAAGCACGTTTTGACTAGCGAACGGTTTTTGTCGAAGATCGATTTGCAGATGGACGCCGAAGTCGTGCTGCTTGATTCGTTAAAAGACAAGGTCACGAAACTCGACAAGGCGCTGGCATTCATTCAGGCCACCTTGGTGCCGGCCTGGTTGCTGGACCGAGTGTTGGGGTTAAACAAGATCAAAGCGGATGATTTGCTGACCATCATCTTCACCAGCGGTTCAACTGGGATGCCCAAGGGCGTGCTGCTGAGCAATGCCAACATCAGTCACAATGTGGACGCAATCGAGCGCGCGGTAAAGTTGGACATGGACGACACAATCCTGGGGATTCTGCCGTTCTTCCACTCGTTCGGTTATTCGGTGACGTTGTGGGCTGCGATGGCGCTCGGGCCGCGAGGTGTCTATCACTTCAATCCGCTGGATTCCAAGCAAGTCGGAAAGTTGGCGGAGAAATATGGCGTGACTGTCTTGTTGGCGACACCGACATTCTTGCGTGGTTATGTGCGGCGGGTCACGCCCGAGCAGTTTTCGAAGTTGGATGTGGTGGTTGTGGGTGCCGAGAAGATGCCGGCCGAACTGTTTGATGCGTTCGAAAAGAAGTTTGGTGTGCGACCGGTCGAAGGCTATGGCACGACCGAACTTAGTCCGCTGGTTTCGGTCAACATTCCTCCGTCACGCTCGTCCGCGCTCTATCAAGCTGACCGTATCGAAGGGTCGGTGGGACGACCGCTGCCGGGTATTTCAACTCGAATTGTTTCGCCGGATTCGGGCGATGAGTTGATGGCAGGCGAAGACGGGATGCTGTTGGTGACTGGACCGAATGTCATGTGCGGCTATGCGAATCAGGAAGAAATGACCGGGAAAGCGATCCAGCAAGGTTGGTATGTGACGGGTGACATCGCGAATGTGGACGACCAAGGATTTATCCACATCACGGGCCGGTTGAGTCGCTTTTCGAAGATTGGTGGCGAGATGGTGCCGCATGTTCGAATTGAGGAAGAACTGGCAAAGCTGTTCTCCGAAGGCGAGGATGACGACCTGTTGAGAGTCTGCGTTTCGGCAGTGCCGGACCCCAAAAAGGGCGAACGTTTGATCGTGCTGCACTTGCCGACGGCCAAGGATATCGACGAGATCCGCAAGGGTTTGAGCGCAGCAGGTTTGCCAAATCTTTTCATTCCCGGTCGCGACGGATTTGTCGAAGTCGAAGCGATCCCCATGCTGGGAACTGGAAAGTTGGACTTGAAGGCGGCGAAAGACTTGGCAGCGGAACTCGCGGTCGGGAAGCAGACGCAGACGCCGACGAGTGATGATGGTGACGAGTAGGTCAGGATGCGCCAGCGCCGAGTTGCTGAGCAGACGAGCAGACGAGCAGACGAGCAGACGACGCTGAGGTTTAAACTCAACGCCACCCGAGCAAAAATGCTAAAACAAACGTGACTCTCCACCGACTTCGTCGTCACCGTCGACGTCGGTCGAGATTGCCCGTAGGCCAGAGTTCATTTGGACGAGCGTTTGCCGGGCGAGTTGGTTGATGATCATCAGTGCGTCTAGCGCCGTCGTTTCGCCGTCTGCGTTGACGTCGGTGGCCAACCGGGTAATTGAATTGGCGGATGTTTGCTCGCCAGTCGCCACGATCTTGGCAATTCGGTTGACGACCAGAAGTGCATCCATTGAAGTTACTGCGCCATCGCGATTGACGTCGTAGATGAATTCGCTTTCGCCGGCGGTGGACACTGTGATTTGCAGCGGAAGGCCGGTTTGGGCGATGTCCGCTTCGCCAGCTAACGCAGTATTGTTGGTGATGGAAGATTCAGCGATCGATCGCGAGGTTTGCGAGTCGTGGTTGATAAAGTCGAGACCGCCCGCAAAGGTACGTGCTTGGTTTCCGGTCACGGTTACTCGGTTCCAGTCGACACCGATGCCTACAATCGCAACTCCGCCACCGGATTTGCCCGCACGGTTTCCAATGATCATTGAATCGGTGATCAGCAGATCGCCAGTGATGCCGTTGGTGTAGGCACTGATGCCACCGCCAACACCGTTCTCGGCCGAGTTTGATTCGATCGAACTTTCGTTGATTGTCGCGCCAACGCCGACCAACATGACCCCGCCGCCTTCGCCAATCGCGACGTTGTTTTTGATTTCAGAATCGGTAACCGACAGCGAGGCGGAACTGGTGGATCGTGTCGCCGTGACTTCGATGCCGCCTCCGCCATAGACAATTGAACTCGCACGATTTGCGGTGACGATCGAACGAACAAGTTGCAAGCGGGCGTCCACGACAGAAACGCCTCCGCCGGTTTCGGCTGAGTTTTGGTCAAGCGTCACATTCAATAATTCGACCACTGGTTCGAATGTTTCACTGCCAACGATCGCAAGTCCACCGCCTTTTGAAATCTGCCAAGCATTCCCGGTTGCAATGTTCCCGATGAAGGTCACATCATCAAACGACGCGTCCAAGTTTTGGAGCATGATTGCGCCGCCGCTAGCGTCGGACTGGTTTTGTTCGAAGATCGTTGATGCGACTTCGACCGCGTCCGATAGCCCGGTCGACGACATTGCAAACAATGCTCCGCCGTTGTCACCGGACGCATTTCCACGAAACAGACTGTCACGAATGCTGACCCGGCCATCGACGACTTCGATCGCACCGCCACGGCGGATGGCGGTGTTTTGCGAGAAGGTCGAGCGCGCGACGTCAATCACACCGCCTTGCAGGCGGATTGCCGCACCAGAGACGGCTTGGTTTCCGGCAAAATCGCTGTCCTGAATCGAAACATTCTCGAGCTCCGCGAGGTCTAACGCTCGGCCATTGATGTTGGCGAAACTAGCGTCCTGAACCCATAATTCATCACTGCCATCGTTACCGTCGATGAACGTCGGAACCGCAAAAGCGTTGTCCAGTTTTTCAATCGTTGCCTTGTCATTTCCGTCGGACAACAAGATCTTCATTTGCTCCGTTGGATTCGCGAACACGATTCGTGTTTGCAGTCCGTTAGATCCCACGACTTCGTTCAAACCTGCTTGATTGTGGTCTCGAACGGTGAAGTCCAAATTGCTGATTGCGTCGAAATTTAGGACCAATTCCGACGCCTGGTCCGTCTCCACCAGTTCGACATCGTCGAACGAAATGCTCGGACCATCGCTAAGCCGAATTGAACCTTGTGACTGTTCGGTAAGCGTCATTGAGATCGATTGTGGCGAAACACTTTTCGCGCCCGAGAAAGCGATTCGGTCGCCTCGACCGGCGGAAACTTCGTTTCCGCCAAGCACGTGAAAATCGCGTGTGGTTCGCTGAGTCGCCAGATCGATGATGAAGTCGTCGTCGTCATTGCCGCCGCTGATGATGATCGGGCCCGACCGTGACTCCGTCCTGCCCAGGACAGATACTGTACCACCAGGATCGTTTGCTGAGATCGGCGACGAGTCGACATCGAGCGTCACCGAATCCGCCGCGATTGTTGCGACCGATTGGATCACGATTTCGTCACCCGCGCTGATTCGAACCGATCCGGAAGCTTGAATCGATGCGCCGTCTGAAACGACGATCAAATCGTTGCCCTCGACCGAGTCACGGACTTCTAAATCAACGTTGCCGTCGATTTGAAGCGATGTGCCGATCCGAAGTGGACCGCCCGAGATGACTACTAGTCCACCAAGCGCCGAACGACCGCCAACCTCGCCTAATAAACGGGTGGGCAGACTGGAGTCGATGGAAATCAAGCGGCCGTCCGCAGCATCGAGTGTCGAATCGAATGCGACCGCGCCGCGCAGACTGGTGAATTGTGACGGTAGAAGTCCAACTGACTGAACCGGTGTACGGAAACGCAAATCTCCATTGGAAATCACACTTTCGAGTAGCAGAACCTCGTCAACCGCCTGGGCATCGAGACTGCCGATTGGGACAGAGCCGCCCACACCCGCCGAAAAGCGGATCGAGCCAGCGCTGTCGATCAATAAATTCCCCGGGCCTATGACCGTTTCCGCAAAGTCAATTGAACTAGCAAGCGACTGTATTTCTGCGTTGTTTTGAATCTGAACGGGCGCGACAAAATTAATCTGGCCAGCGATAATTTGTGTCTGGTCGAGTTCGATCAAGCTTGATGATTGGCTACGCCCCAATACAACGTTCGCCGCTACCGAATCGACATCCGCAAAGACACGAACGTTGGCCGCATCGACATTCAAGGACGTCGTTCCCGTTGTGCTGGTGAAGTCACCGGACAGCGTCCATTGATCGTTGGCGACCGCGTCACCATCTTGAAAAGAAGCACTTGTGGTTAGCGATGTGCGAAAGGATGTAACGTCTACAAAGTCGTCACCGAGGCCGGTGTTTAACGTAAAAGTTCGTTGAGGCCGGGTCTGGACAGCAAATCCAGCGTTCGTCGAAACAAGGATCGAGTTGTCGTTGACGTTTGTTTCGACCGTGACGGTTTCACTCAACTGATTGCCCAGAATGACCGAAGAGTGAGCGACATCTGCTAGTAGATCGATCATTCCGACATTTAGCAGATCAATACGACGACCGTCTGCGACCAACGAAGCCATAGTCGCTCCGGTGACATCGGTGGTAGCGCGCGACAGGAACTCGCTGCTAAGCTGCAACCGATCTAGCGAGCCTTTGCCCTCGATGGTGAACGATCCGCTCGAGCTTGCAATGGATTCGAGGTCAATCGAGATGCTATTCGCGATTCTGCCGGTGGATCCAAGCGATATTGAAACTTCATCGGATGTAATTACCGCAGTGTCATTCACAACAACCGAGTCCGATGAAATGATCGAAACGGACTTTGCATCCAGGTCACCGCCTGCTTCAACAGCGACTCGATCGTCGGTTGGAAGCGATTCTAGCGTGCCGAGGATCTTGATCGCTGCGGATCTACTATCCCCCAGTGATGCGATGGTGACGTTATTGCTGATTCGCACGCCGCGTCCACCGTCACTCGAACCAGTCAACGAGACTTCACCCGAACGCCCTGCAAACCCGATCGAAGTCACCAACGTGGACGCGAACAATTCGACTCCGTCGTTTCCAGTATTGCGACCGCCGCCAACCGATGAACCAGTGATCGCAATGTTCGCGACATCACTAAGAATCTCGGATCCGACACCTGTAACGTGCACTCCGTCCGAGTCGCTGGCCTGCGGCGCGTTTACTCTGCCCTGGATTTTGATGGCTGTGTCAACGTTCGCGCTGGCAATCGAAACGACCCGGGCTGCCGAATGGAGCAGGACGCCGTGGTTACCTGTTCCGCTTAATGTCGAGCCTTCCACATTGCCGAAAACGTCAATGTTACCCGCCGATGTTATCGTGCCACCTCGAAGTTCAACGCCGTTGTTATTTGACGATACCGCGGTTCCGATGCCGGAAACGGTTCCATCGACCGCCACAAAACCAGACTGGCTGATAACCTGACCTGTAAACCGAACACCATCACTATCGTTCTGTGCATCCCCTGCGGATCCAACAATCAGCACCGATCCAGAGGTTGTGCGGATCACACCACCAATCACAACACCGCTGGCTGATGAGGCCGCTGAATCGAGCGGCAAAACGGTTGTGCCAACTCCTAGAACGGATACTTGCCCCGTGCCCGTCGAAATGCTGCCGTCGATAACGACACCGTCCGGTGCACCGGCATTTCCCGACGCAGGAATCGTGAGCGGGTCAGTACCGCCGCCAATCGTGACCGATCCGCCAAGCGTCGATAGACTTGCAGCCGCATCAATAAGAACTCGTCCACCATCGACGTTATCACGGTCGCTGTTAAAGGTTAGTTCGAGCGCAGCATCGCTGGATCCAGTGCTGCGAATCGAACTTAAAACGACAATGTCATTGTCAGCCTGAAACGTCAAACCGGCCGGCCCCGCCGTACGCTTAACGATCGCTGATCCAATCGTGATATTGCCGCTGACGGATTCGGTGTCGATAGTGGTGTCGACGACGACACGATGACCAGCATCCAAATCGTTCGCAATCGTCGAAGCGTCGATCTTTGCTAGACTAGACAGGGGCGAATAGGTCACCTCGCCATCTAGATCGAGTGTCCTTCGATAGGTAGCGACGTCACCCATTCCATTGCTGACAATTTCGACATCGCCGGCAAGAGTCCGTCGATGGTCCAGCGATTCGAAAAGTAGTCGCCGAGCGTGACATCTACGCCGAGAAACGTCCGCGTTCGCGCGCACCCAAGATTGAAATATTGACGGCCGGCCCATCAACAACTATTGCTTTCGTCGACGGCGTATTGCCACCATCATGGCAAGCCCGGTAGCGGCTGCGGTAAAAGATGTCGGTTCGGGAACCGCAACGACCTGCAAGTTTGCGGATGCTGGTGCAGCAGAAACGAAATTAAGCGGGGACGGTCCGAGCGTCACGCCGCCAAACGCATCGGGTGTAAGCGTCAGCCCATAGGTACCGCTCGCCGTGGGTCCCAAATCTAAACTCGCGGTGCCCAGCAGAATAGAGTTTACCCCGCTAGCAACAGTAACTGGCAAAAAGTCAAAGCCACCGGGGGCTATATCCGACGAAGCCGCGTAGACGCCCGATGCAGGGTTGCTGGTGTCTTCGAGCGTGTTGAAATCTAGTCCTGACGCAAATTCGAATGTCCCCGAGCCGCCAAGTGAGATGCCATCGGTGCGGGCGAGATCAAAGATCAAATTGAAGCTACCAACACCGAGATCATTCAACCGAGTGTCAGGCGATCCGGCGAAATCACCTGTCTGAGATAGGTAGAACTGTACTTTGACGGTCTCGCCATTCGATCCCGAAAGGACCGGAGTGCC
Organism: Rubripirellula reticaptiva; assembly: GCF_007860175.1. Classification (NCBI taxonomy): domain Bacteria; kingdom Pseudomonadati; phylum Planctomycetota; class Planctomycetia; order Pirellulales; family Pirellulaceae; genus Rubripirellula; species Rubripirellula reticaptiva. The sequence goes on from NZ_SJPX01000006.1 coordinate 18,740, forward strand.
AATGTTTCCGTTCTGGCCGATCTGAAGCAGGATCGCCGCCGAAGCTGGAGACGCTATTACAGAAAACGCCACGCAAAGCATGGCGTGCCGTAGGGATTTAGTGTTCGCCATGACGCAATTTTGATCGTTTTAAAAGTGCACAAGTCAGTAGTACAACGAAGTGTAATCGGAACGGCAACACTTTTGCCAACAAAAGAATCTTGAAAACGCAGAACTAAATGAGGCTTTCAGAGCCATAAAGCGAGTGCCGGCGTTTCCCTCGGATGGACATCCCCCCCCCGACAAGAATCGCAAATGCGAAAAGCGTGGACGAGCTTAACTCGGGCACTGCAATGACGTGAATAGATAAAGGGCTAACGACTGGCGACACCGCTCTCCCTTCTATTCCGACCCCCGTTGTAAGAAACGGCTCTTCGGAATTCGGCGTCGCATTGAGAATGTAGCCTCCTGTCGCCAAATCAGTGATGTCAACCAACACGGTTCCGAGCAAAACCGAATTGGGTAGTGACAGAGTGGGCTTCACAGCATTTAAGACAATGTTCCCGTCAGCGGTAAATTCAATCTGCCCGATAGCACCCACTAGGTAACTGATCCCTCCCGATACTTGAGGCAAACGAAACGTTGGGAAATCTGCTGAATAAGCAAATGAGTTCTCCACGTCAGTGTCGACTGCCGCGAACTGAACCGAGTTGTCGTTCGCTAGACTAGTTAGCGTTAAATTAAACTCGAATGAGCTAAGCCCAGGCCCATCGAGAATTCCGTCACCACTATCCTGGCTCACAAACACGTCGATGCTTATTCGAGTGTCGGGAGCAACGCCAATCGCGGATCCACCACCCAAGCCCGACACGAATGGAACTCCAGCGTGTCCAAATTCAAGAATCAAGTCTGCTTTTGCATCCGATACAAAACATGAAAACAATGCAAGTGCACTACAACGAAGGAGACGTAAGCGGAAGTTGCTAGTGACGATCATAGAATCAGATTTTGAATTACAGGAGCTAGCGGAATCGAATCGGTTCTAATTAACAGTCGGAAGGGTCTTCTAGAAGGTCAAGACTTTACGGTATTGAGTCTGGAACTTGAAGAAATCGAATATGTTTATCGATCCGCTGTTATCGCTATCGAATCCTACTTGGAACTTGGATGAGCCACTGGTCGAACGGTAAGAGTATTGAAACTGGAAGAAGTCAATGATATTGACGCTCTTGCTTCCATCGATGTCGCCAAACAGGCGAAAAAACTTGTCTGCTTCAAAATTTCCAAATGTGTAGTCATCATTGACCACGCCATTTCGGTTTGCGTCCAAGCCATTCATTGTGACGCTATGCACCTTCGTGGCATCGATCGTTAGCGTGTGATAGCCGTCCTTTAGCGATGTGAACTCCGTATTGACTCCCGTGAACGTCACCCGGAAAACTGACTTGCCGCTGACGTTGCTTAGTGGACTGATTGTGTAGTCCACGGCGCTACTCGTCGCTTTGTTTAAGATTGTGAAGGCATCGGAATCGACTGTCACAACCCCATCGAACTCGACCAACAGCGATGTGACTCGTGATCGCTGGGCGCCAACGCCATCATTGACCAGGACTTGCGATACTTCGACCAAATCGATGACCGCAAGGTCGATGACTTTTTCGAGTGTTGACCCTGTTGAGTCAGTGACACGAACACGAACGCTGTAATCGGGCTTTGTTTCATAATCGACCACTTCACCGGAGTTCAGAACCAACTGATCTCCAACGATATGAAATCGAACGTTATCGTCATCGCCTTCTCCCGTGACCAATGTGAAGGTGTGAGAATCGGAATCGGTCGGATCAACAGCAGCCAGCGATGCGAAAACGATATCGTTGGCAACGTTGTCGGTATTCTCGGCAATCGCGAATTTGGTTTCCACGATCTCGGTCGGCCCGTCGGTTCGGACAAGCGAACCGTTAAGACGGAACGATGTGAAGTAAGTGACACTGTTGGTTAGATTGTTGTAGCGACCATCCAACATGTAGATGCGGAATTCAATCGGATTCTCAGTGTCGAAACCGTCGAACGGCAAGCGAAAGTCGAATGTAGTTTTCGGTTGATAGTCGACAAAGGCAGCAGATTCATAGAGGACATCAGAGGTTGTCGTGAAGCCATCAACGCTGGACATGACGGCGAATCGACGAGCCGAGTGAAACCCGACACGATCAACCGTGAACTCCATGGGTGCTCCGTTCAGATCAAGACGCGCAGAAGTCGTCAATGAATTTGGATCGATGGTAAAACTAATGTAGAAGTTGCTAACGATCGCATCCTGGAGCGATGCGGGTTCCGATGGGTAGTTCCCCGTCGTGAAGGTTAGGGCTTGCGGATTTACGGTCGACGTCGGCGATAGTCCAGAGCCAAGAGTGAATCCAGAATACTCGACATCCGCAGCAAGTGAATTTGTTGCACTCCAAACGCCATTGACGGCGGGTGCAGCGAAATTGGCATCAAGAATGGTTTGAATTGCTTCAGCCGACGAAAGCACAATCGTGATCACGTCCTCGCTTACGCCACCGTCGTTGTCCGTCACTTGCAACGTTACTTCCGTGATGCCGATCGACGCGTCGTAAGTAAAAGTCGAAGCGGTACTTACCGACTGACCGTTGACGATCCAGTTGTAGCTAGCGATAGTTCCATCAAAGTCACGCGAACGAGTGCCGTCCAAGGTGACATTTTCTCCATCGTTGCCGATGTCAAAAAGAGCGAAGTCTTCGCCAGCGTTGGCACGAGGAAGATGGTTCGAGACTGGATTTGCGAAAGCCCAATCGACGACCGCTTCGTACTTATAGGACTGTTCCGAAGTCGGATCTTGATTCTCTTGCAGACCCCACGAACCGAACTGATTCGGCGTGTAAATGTAGTTAAAACTACTGTGCAGGACGACTCCTTTAGCAAGCAATAGATCAAGGTAGTTCTTGTAAACGTCGCCCATCAATGGGCTACGGTTCGCCGCGATGAGTTTGTTCGTCAGATCGGTATTCTGGACGTTGGTGCCAGTCGCGGCGAGGTGCTGCCCGCCTTCATAGGTGATCAGCCACAAGCCATGTCGATCTGCAACGGCTTTTTGTTTAGCAAGGTCGGCAGCAGTTTGGTTTGCTAATTCGTCATTTAGCGAGTTGATGATACTCTCGGTCGTCGCCGTCCCCAGGGTCCCGTCAGCCACTAGTTTGTCGGCAATCGAAAAACCGAAGTACGCACCGATCGCAAGACTGTCCGGCATGATGCCACCGGGATTAATCGTGGGATCATTCAGGGCAGCCATCAACTGATCGCTAACGCCGATGTTCACGAACTGTGTGGCAATGACTTTGATCAGTTGGTCGCTTGAACGATTCCCGAACGACTGCTCGAAGATTCCCCAGACTTCGGCCGAACGCATCGCGTGATAACGTAGTCCAGCCTCGAAAGAAGTTGTCGACAGTCCTAGTGCTAGTCCCTTGCTTTGGATGTACGCCGCCTGATTGAAAGCACCATTCCAGGTTTCGTTGCTGTACTCAACAAAGACCTTTAAACCCGAGTTCAGATTCGCATGCAGGTAGTCAGCCATGTCAGCTACGTACGCATCGCTTGCCTTTGCGGGAATCGTGATCCACGGATCTTGCCCAAGCTGGTTGGCGAGATCGACGATGTATTCGATGGCGACACCACTCGGCAGCGATTGGGTGTAGTCAGTGGTCAACGTTCGATCCGAAACATCGACAACATCGCTGTTGTTCGTCTCTTGCCACTCCATGAATCGCAGATTCGAAAATGCATCGAGATCGTCGGTGTAGGTCGGATCAAAAGGATCCGTTTCGTAATCGGAAAGACTGCCCGGTGCGATCAAATGCATTTCACGAAGATGATCGTTCGGCGAACTTGAGTTGATGTAGAGGAATAGATTTCCGTTGCCGTCGCCGTACTCGGAATTAAAAATTTCGAATTGAAACTGTTGTGGGATCGAGTCGCCGTTTGCATCCACTGTGCCAGACAGACTAATCGTTTGCGATATTATATTTGGCGTGTTCGGATCTAGCAGTCCAGTGCCAGCTTCGATCTGCACCGTACCCGTGCCAGTCGCGATGAATGTGTAAATTCCTTCGCCGCGGACAGGAATCACCGTGTGAATGATTTGGGGCTCGGTTACATCGTAGGTGTTATCAAGGGTGAACGGCGACTCGGTTGGCCATCCACTTGCGTCCAGATCAATCTGGTCAGCATGCTCAGAGTTGTAGATCCCTTGACGATCCTCGTCGGTGGTCTGCCAAGACCTCGCTTGTTTCATGACGTCAACGAACGCAACGGCAGAATAGTCGGCTACCTCGGGAAGATTGACACCAAGTGACAGACCGCCAGCAAGGAGATTCCGACGTTCGAGGCTCTCGAACCGAGACTTGCGACTTGGTCGTTTCATGGGATCGCTCTAGGGGGGAGAATAGGCAATTGGCAAAGTTATCCCAATTTGCCACCTCAAAATCGAGCGTCGGCGGATCAAAACATCAAGAAGGGCGTTTTCCCTCGCCTTGCAGCCCCCCCAAGGGAACGGCAGAGTCTTGGGGTTGTCCATCAACGCCACCTCTCTCAAGTTTTTGGCTTTTTGGCTCGGATTTGCGAGATGGGGATTCGGCAGAAAACACCTAGAAGTCGGTGAGTGATTTCGGTCGGATCGCGACTCGCAGGGCGTTGACGACGGCGACAACGTCGATGAATTCTTGCGTGATTGCACCGGCGACCGGCGGTAGGTATCCGGCGGCGGCGAAGAACATTGCGATGATGCTGATCGCCATTCCGCCGACCGCGCTTTGCAGAGCGATTCGGCGCATTCGTCGGCTGATGTGCAACAACTCGTCGACCTTTGCCAATGACGAATCCAAAATCACTGCGTCAGCCGCTTCGGTGGTCACGTCGCTGTTTTGGCCGAACGCGATGCCAACCGTCGCCGCCATCAATGCCGGTGCGTCGTTGATCCCGTCACCGACGAAAATCGTGTCAGCCCGCTTGGTTTCTTGGCGTACGATTTCCAGTTTCTGTTCAGGCGACTGATCGGCCAAGATATCAGTGACTCCGACTTTGTCGGCCAAATAGCGGACTTCGCTTTCGCGATCACCTGACAACAGCATCACTCGATTGATGTTGTGCTGCGGACCGAGGTGGCCAATGAACGACGCACCGTCGCTTCGGGGTTGGTCTCGGAACTGATATGTCGCCGCATAGGCTCCGTCTACCATCACTACGCACTCAAGACCCGCCGTCGTCGGCGGCAGCTCCGGTGCATCGCCTTGGGTCTCGTCCAATAATGTTTTTCGATTTGTGATCCGGACTTCTCTGGCGCCGACGGTCGCAACCAATCCCAAGCCCGGACGTTCGCGTATTTCCGAAGCGACTTTCATCGGCAACTCACTCTTCTTGGCAGCCATCACGATAGCTTCGGCAAGAGGGTGCTTGGAATAGCGTTCAACGCTGGCAACAAGCGACAACAAATCGTTCTGGTCGTGCTGGGACGCCACGAACTGGCCCGTCAATTCAGGTTTACCGTACGTCAACGTTCCCGTTTTGTCGAAAATGACTGTTCGGCATCCGTCCATCCGTTCCAGGATCGCAGGATCACGTATCACGATCGCTCGCTTTGCCGCCAGCGAGATTGATCCGATGATCGCGACTGGAATCGCGATCAACAATGGACAAGGTGTCGCGACGACCAGAACAGCCAGGAAGCGAACGGGGTCTCCGCTGGCGAACCAAGCGCCGGCGGCAACAATCAGGGCGACCGGCGTATAGAAAGCGCCAAGTTGATCGCCGAGACGCCGGATGCGGGGGCGAGTCTGTGACGACACTTCCATCACCTTCATGATTTGAGCATAACGTGAATCGATCGCTAGTTTCTCGGCGCGAATGGTAATGGCCGATTCTCCATTGATCGCGCCGGAAAGAACCGCCGTTCCAGGCGTCTTGCTCATCAAGTACGGTTCGCCAGTCAGGTAGGACTCGTCCATCACCGTGTGTCCTTCGACGACCTCGCCGTCGATCGGACAGACCTCGTGAGGAAACAAAACGATTTCGTCGCCGATCGTGATCTGATCCAGCGGGATGTCTTCGATCTCGGAGTCGACTTTGCGATGCGCCCTCGATGGCATCCGTTTGGAAAGTGCATCTAGGACCGAGGATGCGCTCTGGACAGCGTAAGCTTCGAGTGCTTCACCGCCGGAAAGCATCAGTACAACGAGAGTGCCGGCCAGGTACTCGCCAAGCACCGCTGCGGTCACGATCGACATTCCGGCGAGCAGATCGGATCCGAATTCGCCTCGGAATAGGTTGCCGAGCAGCCCCCACACTAATGGGACGCCGCCCAATAGAATCGCTACGTAGAGCGGCCAGTTCTGGACATCGCCCCCAGAATCGTACCCAAATCGCAGCACCAAATGCATCACAATCGATACGATCGCTAGCGCCGCGATCGCAATTTGAATCCTGCCTTCGGTCAACAACTTCGGTGGGTCGGCGTTTTTATTCATCACAGGATTCATCCGGTCGGCAAATTGCATCGGCTTGTTGCGCGTGTTCGGCTATGATGCCGGTTGGAAATTGACCTTCTTCGAAACAAATCGAGAATGGCTGTGGAGCTTGCACTGTGCGTCGGAAACTTTAATCCGCCAGGGATTCATCATATCGAGATCGCGCGGGCGCTCGTTCGCACCTTCAATCGAGTCGTCATTGTGCCCGCTGGGCCGCGTGCTGAGAAGCGAGAGCAAAATGCGATCGCCAGCAGTTTTCGGGCTGCTCTGGTTGACTTGGCCTTTCGCGGCATCGAAGGCGTCGAGCTGGATTTTTCTGATCTCGAAAATCAGACGTCGACGCCGAATGACCAGCTCGAGAAACGCTACCCGGGTTACGACGTTTGGCACGTTGTGCCCGAAGAGTTTGTTAAAGGCGGTAACGAGGGAAAATCGCTGATCCACAAGTACTGGTGCGATGCTCAAAACCTTTGGCAAACGGCGAACTTTGTCATCATCCACACTTGTCAGACGAAACCAGACCCGAAGGACCTGCCACCGCATCATCGATTGTTGGAAGTCAATACCGAAGGCAGTTCGCATCAGATTCGTTCGGCGCTGGTGCAAGGTCAAAACGTGACCGACATGATCGATCCGGCGGTACTGAACTTCATCGAGAGTCGCGGGCTGTATCGACTCAGTTCACCTGCTCATTCGCGTACCGTGTCCTTGCACGGAAAACGCGGCCATGCGTTCTTTGATCCTCGCAACAAGGCAGCCGCAAAATGGGCCGACGGTTTCGCTGGTGTCGCGATCGAAGAGGCAGACTATGTCGTGGTTCTCGGCGGCGACGGCACGATGCTGCAAGCGATTGAGAAGTTCTGGGAGCGTAGAATTCCGTTTTTTGGCGTCAACTTCGGTCACCTCGGCTTCCTGCTTAACGATCGCGAAGACGTCTCGAATTCGTTGTTTCCGTCGGAAGACGTTATTGTGCGTGACTTGCCAATGCTTCGAGTCGACTCAAAGTTGGCGGATGGCAGTCACGAAGTCGACTTGGCGTTCAACGACGCGTGGCTGGAACGGTCGACTGGTCAAACGGCTTGGATCGAAGTCGTGGTTGACGACCAGGTCCGTTTTCCAAAACTCGTTTGCGACGGAGTGCTGACTTGCACCGCAGCAGGATCGACGGCGTATGCGTCGTCGATGGGGGCCACGCCGATGTTGGCCGACACCGAGGCCTGGATGTTGGTGGGATCAAACGTGATGACGCCACGCAACTGGAAGTCCGCACCAATCTCGATGAACTCGTCGATCACGGTTCGCAACTTGGATCCGATCAAACGTCCGGTGCGTGGGTTCATCGGCGGAACGCCGTTGGGTGATGTCTTGGAAATGAAAATCCGCCCGTCTCGGACCGCATTTGTTGAGTTGGCATTCTTGCCTGAACACGACATGTCGCGGAAAATTGCCGACGTTTTGTTTCCGAGCCACTAAGCATCGCGCAAGCAAGTCGTTTTCTGTGCAACGACAAACTTGCCTACGCATGAGAAACGGCGGCTAGCCAGGCTATTCCGATGATCAACACGGCCGAGACGCCGGCGATCCATTGGACTTGCCAGTTCGCCAACCACCGCTCCGGTGCGCGACACGCGACCGCTCCCAACAACAGCCCGGCAAAGAAGCCAGCGGCGTGGGCGCCCACGTCGGTTCGCTCGCCCTCAACGCCCAACATTGCGAACATCAAGACACCGCCAACGAGTGGTGCAAATCGCTTCATGCGAGATCCGGAGGTCCGAGTCAGTGGTGCGAGAGCATGTGCCACCATGATCCCGAGCGCACCAAAGACTGCCGTCGACGATCCGATCGAAACATGGCCCGCATCGCGAGCCCAAGCATTGATCAGATTCCCCAGCGACCCAGCCAACAAAATCACTAGCCATCCGACACCGCCACCAAGCACACGTCCCACCAGCCAGCCAAAGACACCGCCGAAAATCAAGTTCGACAACCAGTGTTGCAAGTCGACGTGCAACGTCAGTGCCGTCACGACTCGCCATCCGTCACCGCCCATCACATCGCCGGCACGCATTGGCCCAACGCGATCCATGATCTGGTCGTAGGGCGGCGTCCAGCCTACGAAGGTGATCGCATTGATGATCACGGCGAACGCAAAAACACCCAGCACACCACCGCTGTACAATCGCGTGCGTTGGTTTGGCCGAGCGACGACCGCAGCATTATCACGCTGGTAGGCCTCGATTTCGTAGACCGCCGACGCCTGGTTTGCGTCATCAACTGACAAGAACCATGTGCCGTTGCGTTGCACGACATCGGATGCGATTCCGGCCGCCTCCATCACCAGTCGCAATTCGCGACACTGACGATGAGAATCGGTTTGATGCACAACGATGCGCGGCACGGCGGATCCTTCCTAGTCTTTGTCGGCACGAAGCACCGACACGAACGCTTTTTGAGGAATGTTGACGCTGCCGAACTGCTTCATCTTTGCCTTGCCCTTCTTCTGCTTTTCAAGCAGCTTCTTCTTCCGCGTTACATCGCCACCGTAAAGTTTCGCCGTCACGTCTTTGCGGAACGGAGCAATCGTGGCTCGAGCAATGATCGTGCCACCGATGGCGCCTTGGATCGGAATCTTGAATTGGTGACGAGGAATTGCTTCGGCAAGCTTTTCGCAGTAGTGAAGTGCTCGCGTCCGAGATTTTTCCCGGTGGACTAAGTAAGACAATGCGTCGATTGGTTCTTTGTTCACCAACATGTCGACCTTCACCACGTCCGTCGTCCGGTACTCGATCGGCGTGTAGTCGAACGAGCCGTAGCCACGCGTGATCATTTTCAGTTTGCCATAGAAGTCGAACAAGACTTCGCCAAGCGGCATCTCGCTGGTCACCTCAACTCGCCCGGCCGACAAGTAATTCATCGTTTGACTTTCGCTACGGTGTTCGCGGCATAACTCCATCACGGGGCCGACGAACTCTTCGGGCGTCAAAATTGAGGCCTTGATGTACGGCTCGGACGCCGAGTCGATGTTCGAAGGGTCCGGCCAGTAGCTTGGGTTGTCGACGTCAACCGTCGTGCCGTCCTTCAACTTCAACGTGTACTTTACCGACGGAGCCGAGATGACCAGTCCGAGATCGAACTCGCGTTGCAATCGTTCTTGGATGACGTCCAGGTGCAGAAGTCCGAGGAATCCACATCGGAAACCGAAACCCAGTGCTGCCGAGCTGTCTTTTTCGTACGTCAATGCAGCGTCGTTGATCGAAAGCTTTTCGAGCGCCTTGATCAGATCCGGATACTCGTCGGTGCTCATCGGATAGACCGACGAGAACACCACTTGTTTGGCCGGTTGGTAGCCGGGAATCGGCTTGTCGGCTTGGCGGTCCAACAGTGTGATCGTGTCGCCGATCTCAATGTCCTGAACGCTCTTGACACCCGCGACGATGTAACCGACTTCGCCGGCCGCCAATTGTTTTTGGGGAATCAGTTTGAACTGGTTATGACCAACTTCGTCGACTTTGAAATCGCGATCCGCATGCATAAAGTGGATCACGTCCCGCGGCTTCAGTGTGCCTTCCATCACACGGCACTGCAGAATCACGCCGCGGTACTTGTCAAAGTGCGCGTCGAATACAAGTGCTTTCAGCGGAGCGGCAGGGTCGCCTTTGGGAGGCGGCAAATGTTTGACGATGCCTTCCAACACATCTTCGATTCCAACGCCCGTCTTCGCCGAAACCGGAATCGCCAAGAACGGATCGAGCCCCAATTCTTCGTCGATCGCCATCCGAACGCGGTCGACGTCCGCGGCTGGCAAGTCAATCTTGTTGATCACCGGCAATAGCTCAAGATCGTATTCCAATGCCAGGTACAAGTTGGCGACGGTTTGAGCTTCCACGCTTTGCGATGCGTCAACGACGATCAGGGCTCCCTCGCATGCCATCAGCGATCGACGGACTTCGTGCGAAAAGTCCACGTGGCCCGGGGTGTCGATCAGGTTCAACTGATACTCTTCACCGTCGGAAGCCGTGTAGGCCAGCGTCACCGTGTTGCTCTTGATCGTGATCCCTCGCTCGCGTTCGATGTCCATCGAATCAAGCATCTGATCATGAAACTCTCGCTGCGTGATGCCGTTGCAGGCCTGGATCAGCCGGTCGGCCAGAGTCGATTTGCCATGATCGATGTGGGCGATGATGCAGAAGTTCCGAATATGTTTCATTCGATCGTTGCGGCTGAATTGGAGGACGCGTGGGAGCGGTTAGATGAAGCCGTAATGGTAATGAAAGAGTCGAAATCCCAACAGGCAACGCGTTTCTCTGCGTAAACGGGCGTCCCTGCGGCGGCTAGACGTGCCGCAAATGGCAGCCGATTCGGCATTGGGACTGCCCCTGGCCATATTCAAGTCGGATAAACTGGTGGGGTTGTAACTGTCGTGCAATCTCCTTCGTCTACGTCTTACGTTTCCAATGACCCGCTACAAGGTTCCCATGAACAATCGCCGCGACTTCCTGAAGTCTTCCGCCGCCGTGGCGGCTCCGTTACTGGTTTCTGCACGTTGTTTTTCGGCGGATGCACCGAGCAATCGGATCAACGTCGCTTTCATTGGTACTGGCAACCAGGGAATGGGCATGCTGAAACGGTTTTTGGCCGCAGACCTTGGCAACGTCCTGGCCGTGTGCGACGTCAACGAAGGTAGTTATGGCTACAAAGAACCGGAACATTTCTACGGACGTAACCCAGCCAAAGAAATGGTTGAAACCGACAATTTGCGACGCTCGAAAAGCGGCACGGCAAACAAGTGCGATGTCTATTCGGACTTTCGGCAGGTGCTGCAACGAGAAGACATTGATGCGGTTGTCGTTGTCGTGCCCGACCATTGGCACCGTACGATCACGGTGATGGCACTTGAAGCCGGCAAAGATGTTTACTGCGAAAAGCCGCTGACGTTCTCGGTTGCCGATGGGCGGCAAATGATCGAGGCGACACGAAACAACAATCGGATTCTACAGACCGGCAGCCAGGAACGATCCAATCCCGTTAGCCAGTTCATTTGCGAAGCCGCGAAGGCGGGACGAATCGGCAAACTTACCCGGATCGTCACCAAGGTCGGCTACAACAATAAGGTCGGTCCAGGCCCCGGTTGGGACGCGATGCCCGTGCCGAAAACGCTTGACTATCCAACTTGGCTTGGCCCAGCACCGGTGGCACCGTATCACGACGACCGCTGTTTGTATCGGTTCCGATTTAACTATGACTACTCAGGCGGCCAGATCACGAACTTCGGCGCACACTGCAACGACATGGCACACTGGGGCATGGGCATTGATACCGGTGGCCCCGTCGAAGTGGAATGTTTAGACGCGAAGTTCTTGCCCGAGGGAAGCCTGTTCAACACGGCTACGGAAACCCGGTTTCGCTGCAAATACGTGAGCGGTGTCGAGCTGATATGCGAAAGTGGTCCAGAATCCGTTCAAACTCGATTTGAAGGCAGCGACGGTTGGCTGCAAACGGGATACAAAGGCACGACGGCGTCAAACCCGGAACTGCTGGTCGGCCTGCCAAACAAACCAACCGGCACCCAAGATCCGCACTCTGCGCACTTGGCGAACTTCATTGAATGCGTAAAGACGCGAAAAGAACCGCGTGCGCCGGTCGAAGTTGGTCATTCATCGGCCGTGCTGTGTCACATCGCCAATGCCATGATTCGGTTGTTTCCCGAAACCGGGCCCGGACGTGTTGCAAAGTGGGATGCCGCAAACGAAACGTTCGTGGGCGACGAGCGCGCCAACGAAATGTTGGTGCGACAGCAACGTGATCCGTTCAGCGGTGGCTAGTGTTCGGCGGAAGCTCAATTCACAGAAACACGGCGTAGCGAAAGTCTCGACGAGTGTCGCTGCACGAGCGTAACTTTGCGGGGGACATTCAAGACGTCTTGGCGTTTGCGGTGATCGCGGGGTAACTTGAGCGTTCGAGAACGCCGATCGACGGTCGCTCCCACCCACTTTGAAAAACACCGCAATTCTGCCTGCTTGCTCCTTGTCTGCTTCCATGACTTTGTTTCTAAAGAAAATCAAGCAACAGGGGATCTTTCATCTGATCGAGACTCGGTTCAACCAATGGGTGCCCGCTTGGGTGTTTCGTTTTTCGGTTGGCGACGTTTTAGAGATGGACCTCGCAAAGTTGGCCGCTCAATGGAACCAAAATAAGTCAGACGACTTTATTGCATCGGTCGTGCAATCACCTGACGATCGTGATCGGTTGCGAAAATTCACTTGGAATTCAGTACCAGTCGAAACGACGCATGATGACCTCGGCTATGCCATCACGTCGGCCGCAACTCCAAAGACCACAATTGGCGGCGTTTGGGTGGGGACGCATGATTTCTTGGAATCGAATCTTGGATTCCAAATCAAACTGACAGAATGCCAAGCGTGGCTTTACTGTGCGTATGTGGATCCAGCGACACGCGGCTTGGGAATCTACCAACGAGTGCTGTCGTTTGCGGCCGATGACGTTCAGTCGAAAGGCTTCGAGCGACTGCTGGTCGTAATCCAGCCTTGGAACCGCTCGTCGATGCGTGTCCACCAAAAGTTTACTCGCCAACGAGTCGGCCGAATCATGGTGATCCGAGTGATGCGGTGGTCGTTTGTTTTTTGCAATGGATCAGTAACGAAAGACAAAACAATCGTTAAGCACGTGGCGGATCTGCAGACTCAATCGGCATCGCATTTGCGAATCGTGTAAAGGCGCTGGATCAAACACCATTGTCGGCGACACGGCGTTATCGCAGGAATGAGTTACGAGGTCACGAATGTGACAGACTCGATTCCTGGTAAGAGTCGCAGGGCGACAAGGATCAATTGCTTGTCATTACGTTCGATCTTGCTACAGCAAATCGTGGCGACACCGTCTTGAATCTCAGTCACCCGCGCGTCAGAGATCTTGAGTCGGTCAATCGAACGCTCAGCTTTTTCGATCAATTCTTGGTCGGTTAAAGTATGCAACGAACTGGTCTCGAGAAGAAAAGAATAGTTACCGAAGACTCGGAGCCATCACCATGACACACTCCCAGTCCAATTGACTCTGCCATCCATGACAAACTCGAATCCGACAATCTGCAAATCGGACTACTTGTCTGAACTCACCAGAAACCGACCTTCGATGCAAGCCATCAACTTTTCGAGATGAGGTTCTGCAATTTGATAGTAGACACGGCGTCCTTCCCGCTCGCTAATCAAAAATCCGCACCGCTGTAGCAACCGCAAGTGTTCCGACCCCACGTTGTCAGCGATTTCGCAATCCGCAGCCAGTTCGCCAACCGTATACCGGCCGTGTAAAAGCAATTGAACGATCCGAAGACGGACAGGATGCGCTAGCGTTTTCAAACACTCCGCCGCCGCCGCAAAGTCCTGAACATTGCCCCGAGGCTTGGAGTTCTCGCTTGAATTTGCCGACTCACCGGAACTGCGTTTCGTACTAGGTTCTTTTTTCTCAGGCATTGAATCTCCATAAGTTCTAACTCAATATATCGCAACCTTGGGAGATGTCAAGGAATTGGAAAGAGATCAATGCGTCAGAGCCGATAAATTTGACGTTTAGCCCCATTCCAAATCAATCACGGACCCGCGTTAATTCACACAAATCGGTTGCGATATTTAGTGTGGCAACGTGTCAATCAAAATCCAACGCGTCGAGCGACTGTTCGAGAGATAGTGGGGACTTGGGAGTTGGATCCTGTGCGGCCAAATCATCCTCCGTTGCCAATCGCACCTGCACTCGACCAGCCAGAACTCGTACCACAACAACGGGTGAACCTGCGTCGATCGGCATTCCAGTGCTCGACGCGTCGATTTTGTCGCTACCGATCACGACCCGACCGCTTGGCAGCAGCGGGCTCTTCGCGACGCCGATCCGCCCAACCAAATCATCCAGTTTGGTTCCGCCGGTGGTTGTTCGCTGCGGTGCCATGGGCGCCGCTTGTCCCGGGCGTCGGTTCAGGATTCGTCGTCCGATCGGCGTATGCGGCCAGACTTTGACCAGGCCGGTGACCAACAACGGCGTCGACACCAATACGATCGCCGACATCACGGCTCCTGCCATAACGCTGTGCGAAAACGCGATGACGAGCATCGAGATCAATGCCACCGCGGCGCCGAATCCCAGCAGTCCGCCGGTGGGCAAAAGAAACTCGCCGATCAGAAAAAGATAGAACGCAAACAGCAGTGCGATAGCGAAGAAGAGGGACATCAGTTCTCGATCGCTTCGACAACGACTTTGGTGGCCTGCACCAAGATGACTCGGACCGGCTCGCCCGCCGATACGGATGTGCCGTCGCTGACCACTGCAAGGATTTCGTTTCCAAATCTCGCTTTGCCAGAGGGGCGAAGGGGCGTCGTCGCAACACCGGACTGACCCATCAGGTGCCCAAAGTCCCCGAGCTTCTCGGCTTCGTCAATCGCTTCGGCATCGGGTGCTTCCATGATCAAGCCTTGGAACATCGGCACGTGAGGCAACAGAATGCGCATCGCAATGAATCCACCGACCATTCCCGCTGCACCACCAAGCGCCAACCAGATTCCCTTGGACAATAGATTCAACTGATAAACGTTGTGCGGGATCACGAACGTTTGGCTCATCAACACCACGCCCAAAACCGTCAACATCAATCCGCCGACGCCAAAGATCCCAAACCCTGGCACGACGAACAGTTCGATGCCGATACAAATCAATCCGACGGAGAGCGCGACCAGTTCTAGCCACTCGGCCGTTCCAGCCAAAAACTTCATCCAGAAGAACAGCGAAAAAGATACGATCGCCAGGAAAGCAGGCACGCCGAGTCCGGGCGCGTTCGCCTCTGCCGAAATCGCGGCAAACCCAATAAACAGCAGCAGAAACGACAGCGTCGAATTGCGACCGAGACGTTCAACCAAACGCACCAGCCCGCGGTCGGCAACGACGGGCGGAGTGGCCGGCAGACCGATTTGCCGCGACGCAGCCTCCAACGACGGACTTTCGCCATCGGCAAGCCCCAATAAAACGGCTTCGCTTGCCGACAAACCTTCGGACAGATCGATTCGTTCGCCGCGTTCCCACTTTGCCCGCTCGGCGTCTGGGTTTTCGACATCGCCGGCCAAGTCTTCTTCGGTCGAGTACCGAATGCGGCCCGTTTTCTGATGCGTGTAACGATAAACAGCTAACTCGGTGTCCAGCAGGCCGCGAATCAGTGCCGACGAACGCTTCGTTTGCTTGGCGATCTGATCGATCAGTTCTTCGTAGCGAACAACGTCTTCGGGAGCGATCGATTGGGCGCCGGGGCCACCCAACCGAGCATCCGGTTTCATCAGCAACGGTTTGCATGCCAACGCGATGATCGCCGAGTCGCCGCGGGCTTCGCCACGTACCAATCCCGCCACCGTTTGCAGAGGAGGCTGTGGTGAAGCAAACCAACCCGCGATGGTAAAGCTGTCGTCCAGGTTGCCGCCGATCGAATCGATGCTGATCATCCACGTGTTGATGTCGCTTGACCCGGATAGAGTCGAGTCGAGATTGCTTTGCCAACGTCTGGCTCGACCGCTGGCGATCGAGCCAGTGATTTCAAGCAACACACCTTTCGCTTCGCCTATCGCCGCGTTTTCGTTTTCACGTTTCAATTCGGCCAAGTCCAACAACTCGGCAGCTTGGTCAACGGATTCGACCAGCCCAGCAGCGATCCGAGTCGAACGAAGTTGTTTGGCATCAAGACGCAGCGGAACGCCAGACGCGCTGATGACTTCTTCGCCCAACAAGCCACCGTCCGCACGCAATTGATCCAGCGTTGCACCGGCGGCAAACGACTGCTCGCCACCCACTTTCGAAACCAACGCCAACTCGAGCTCCGGATCCACCAGCGCCGACACCACCGCAGCCGGAAACAATCCGCGTCGCTTGGCAATCGACTGATAGATCAGCGGGATGGTGTCGACTTCCCCCTGCTCGCCCTGCGCCGCATTCGCAATCTCGGCGTTGGGCCCCACGATCAACAAATCCGATGCCAAGATCGGCAAAGTCGAGTGCCCGTCGACGGTTCCTTCGACCAACGAAACCATCCGAACTTGCCGCAACTCGTTGCCACTCATCGCGCGAGCCAGACGAAGCGCACTTTCGAACTCCGTTTCGTCACCGCCAACCGAATCGGGCGGATAACGCAGTACCACCGTGACACGCTGGCCAACAGGGGCGGAAGCGTTGATGCGAATCAACGTCGCGACCAGACTCTCGGCGGCGTCGCTGGACATCGGCACTGGCATATCGATCCGTACACCTGTCTTGACCGTCGTTTCCGGTTGAGGCGTCGACGGATCGACGTCTTGCGCCTGCGCAGCGGCCGCGCAAGACAAACCAAAAAGCAGCAATACGACGACCCAGCCGGCGAAACCGCGTTGCAGCCGCGCTCTACGGGGTTCGGTCATGCGATTGGTCCACCCGTGCAATTTCATCCCTCGCGAATTCACTGTGGTGGATGGCTGATTTTCGGTCACAAACATGTCCCTGGCCGTCACCGTCATTGGATGGGGGGTGAATCCCTCGAAGACAAAACGCTGTCTCATCGGAATTGTACGCCCATGCAAATTTTGGTGGCGAAGATGAGCCAAAATTGAGAGGGATTTCTTGTCAGTTTGCCGGAATTGCTTGACTTTTACAATTTCGCCTCGCTACGCTATTGGGTGGCGGTCACCAGACTCAGGCGCTACCGCTCGTATGATGCTAGACGTCTCGATTCCTAGACGGTTCTCACGGAGGCGATTCAAAAAATGGCTGTGATCAGTACGGCGACCGCCAAGACGGTCAATCCCGCTTTTCTGCAAGAGATCAAGGACAGCAACCCAGATCTTTGGACCGTTGCAGAAAACCTCCGCCGGGCCTATCGCGCCGACGGCGAACCCACCGAAGTTCTACGACGTCTAACTCGTCTACTGAACGATCTTCGCGACGCTTTGTCGTTGCAGTTTTCGTTGGAAGAATCTTACGGCTACATCGCGGTTCCCGAACCGCACAATGAAGCGTTTTCGGATTTGGCAATTAAAGTGGCTGCAGAGCACGGGACACTGTATTTGATGATCAGCGATTTGGCTGAACAAGCTGAGGAACTTCAGTATCGAGGTGTCCAGAACGATCATCTGTGCCGATTGATTGAACAGACTCGTCAGTTTGATCGACTCTGGTGCGAACACGAACGGTTGGAAGCCGACATGATTGATCAATCATTCGATTCCATTAATAGGTAATGCGTGGCTTTTGACACGTAGAATTGGCTAGTTCAGACGGAATTACTCTCCATCGAGGTGACGGATTATGCACAGCGAATCAAAAAACCGACCCATGGAAATCCTGTTGGTCGAAGACGGTTGGACCGACGCGCGAGTTACGATCTTTGCACTGCGTCGCAGTCGGGTGCATCACCGATTGACTTTGGTCCGATCGGTTAGCGAAGCGACGGCGTTTCTGCGCCGCGAAGGTATCTTTTCTCGTGCTCCTCAACCCGACCTTTTGTTGTTGGACATGATGCTGCCCGACGGTACTGGGTTAGATGTCCTGGAAGCGGTCAAGCGGTCCAACGTTGCAGACGTGAACACCTGCGGTACCACGACGGTCGTCCTCACTGCATCAAGTGATCCTGAACTTCGAGCCCGTTGCGACGAACTCAACGTGCACGATTACATGAAGAAACCCGTTTGCGAAGAGGACTTCATGCGAGTGGTCCGTGATCACAAGAAGCTGATGATCCACAGCACGCCGATCCTAGAGCCCGTGCTCGTCTAGTTGCGATTCTGTTTAGCAACACTACTGTCTAGCAACGAGAGAAGCGTTCTGGTTGATCTTCCCGTCAATCCGCTGAGATCCGTCGAGACTTGAGCAACACGAGACTTGAACAACACGAGACTTGAACAACATTCAATCATCCTCGGATTCCAGTGACGCAGCGACCACGGCACCAACCGACGATCAGATCGCAGTACGTCAGTACATGGCGTCCGACAGCTTTCGCGATTTCCGTAATCGACCGCGAGATGAGCCTTTCTCACCCTTGTTCAGTGTCGTTGGCGGAATCGGTTCGTTGAGCCTGTTGTTAGCCGTCGCCGCAGTGTTGATGATCGGAACAACCAAACTGGCCGAAGATTGGTTGAACAGTCTCGCTAGCTTTACTTTGGTTATGCTGATGATTCAAACGATCGCGATCCCGACGCTTGCGATCTTTTCATTTGTGACCGCTACATCGTTCTTCTGGTTTCGCTCGGTGTTGTTGCGAGTGATTGTTGCCGCGGTCGCGGTTAGCTTTGGTTTTGCTGTCTTCGCCACGATGTTTCGTTTGATCGAAGGGGCGTCTATCGAAGAGATGCTTCTGCAATCCGGAACATGCCTGTTCGCGCAGTTCGTTGCGACTGCAACGGTGGCGTTGTTCGTACAGTTCTTTACTCCCTACACGCTGTCGCACGCCCAGCCACTGGATTCGGCGCCGATCCCACCAACCGGCCTGCGAAACTTTTTTGAACTAACGGTCTTCTTCGCCGTTGGATTCGCAATTCTCGTCGCTGTTGGTACCGAAGACCTGCATGCTGGTCTAGTTTTCTTCGGTGCTTGGGGAGTCGTTTCGACAATCTCGATCATCACTCTGATGATCAGCACGATGCAGTCAGGTGCCAACAATCGGATCGGCTGGTGGGTTGCGATGTTCTTTGCAATCGGGTGCTCGGCATTGCTCAATGGCTTCTACGCGGTCGGACTATTCGGATGGAGCTTTCAGTTGACCAATGCGGCAATCGTTGTCGCTGTATCGATCTACGGTGCACTCGTGTTCGCAGCATCGTTCGCCGTTTGCATCGCCCTCCTGCAAGAATTTCAGTGGTCCGTGATCAATCGCAACACGGTCACGACCGAACATTCCTAACTAGCGAAAAACAAGCTGCCTACAATTGTTGCAACCGTTTCCGAGCCTCTTCGACCGCGGGCTCCGCCCAGCCGAGATCGCCAAACGTTTCGATGATGCCCGTCAACTTTTTGCGAATCTCATCCTTATTCGAAAGCAATCGAATATCCCGCACTTCTTTCAACAACTCGGCAGTTCGCGAATCTTCGATCCGCTGTGGCGATCGAGTTTTCAACCTGTCCCGTTGATAGCGAGCAAGTTCAAGTAGTTCCGCCAGAACAGGGGCCGATTCAGCCTCTGCGGATCCATCGAACACGTTCAACCACTGCCCGACTCGTTCTGCCGATTCATTTGGCTTAGTCTTCCGGTCCTTTAACGCCGCAATGAACCCCAGCTCGGCTGGCCCTAACTCGACGATGCCGATTTTGTCTTGGGCCGAAAATCTTCTCAACGTAGCGGCGACTCGCAGCTCCATCTGCAGATCGCGAATCTCGTTGGCACGTTCATCGTCCGGGAAACGGCGAAGAAACGAACTTAACTTCGCAACTTCACCCGATTCGATTGCTGCCTGATAACTAGCGTCTGGCCCCAGCGGCTGTAGCATTCGAAACGCTAAATACCCAACTGCCATCAACACCGCGATCATCCCAGCAATTGCGATTCCATGCAGGAGTGGATGACTCCGGTGTTCTGGCGATCCCAGGATAGGCGATTCTAAATCGACCGTCGCAAATCTCGCCCGCCGAACCTCACCGTTTTCCGGTGCATTCGATTGATTCGGAAAATCAAGCGACTCGCCCCCTGACGTTGTGGATTCAACCGTCTGGTCTCGCCGCGAGACTGCGGTCGCCAGACCAGGAGTCGAAATCTCGTCGGCGACTCGGTATCGACGCGACGTTTCAGACGATCGGGGGCTGGTTGCAGTGCTAAGCGGAGTTTCACCGCGCGGTAGGAAACCTTCGCGCGTGTCATCGGAATCTGTTGTTACCGGATCAACCAGATTCGTCTCACCATCGGATCGGTCACCAATGTTAGTGGCCGATGACTTGCCGGTCTGAGTCTCGTGATGACGCGGTTCGGCCAAGATCGCTTTCAATCGATTGATGACCGACAACGCGGTCGGCGGCCGATCTTCTGGCTTCTTTTCTAGCAGTTGATGCACGAGCGCCGTCAATTCTTCAGGCAACGCCGAATTGACCAAGTCCAGGGGTACCGGGCGGTCACGCCGCAACGCATCAATCACGTCGGTCGCATTCTTGCCTTTGAATGGCGCACGGCCAAGCAACATCGCGTACATGACGCTTCCGAGCGCATACAGGTCAGTACGCGGAGTGATCGGACCGCCGACCGCCTGTTCGGGCGCCATGTAGTCAGGCGTGCCAAGCACCGACCCCAATTGCGTCTGTTCTCGGTCATCACCAAAGACTTTTGGGATTCCAAAGTCGACTAACTTAACGGTGTCATCGGCGGTCAAGATTAAGTTGGCCGGCTTCAGGTCACGATGAGTCACGCCGATGTCGTGCGCGTGCTTCAGCGCGGCCGCGATTTGAATCGCAATGCCGACGGTGGACTGCCACGACAGCTTCTTCTGTCGCCGAATCCTAGCCTGCAAAGTCTCGCCGTCGATCAATTCCATCGAATAAAAAAGACGCCCCTCTTCGTCTTCGCCCTCGCCAATGATCCGTACGATGTTGCGGTGTTTCAGCAATTTCAAAGCACGGATTTCGCTATCGAAACGACGCCGAAACCTCGGGTCGTCCGAAACGTGCGCGGCGATTAGTTTGACAGCACACTTCTCGCCCGTTTTGGCATGCTCGCCCGCGTAAACCGCACCCATGCCGCCACGTCCGATCAGGGCACCGATCTTGTAGGGGCCAAGGTATTCGTCGGGTGGCATCGTTCACCTGCAGAAAGAGAAGCAGAAATCCGTTCGCTACATTCTAATCCACCGTTCCCGTGGCCGCGACGCCGCCAGTAGCATCAAACTGTGGTTCCCAAATTCCAAATCCCAACCACCAACGGTCAGTTCCAAGCACCCCGGATCCGCTGGCACAACCGATCTTCGGCTTGCCCTCGCACTCTGGTACCATTCGCCCGCTATGGACGAACCAAAACAAACGCAAACCAATCCGAACCAAGTCGCTCTGATTGCACTCGCATCCGTATCGATGCTGTGGTTAGCAGGTCCACCCCTTGGCATTTGGCCGCTTGCATTCTTTGCGATCATGCCGTGGCTGTACCTAGCGACGTCTCCCACACCACTGACCCGAAATTGCTATTGGTTCATTTGGATTGCGTCGACCGCATATTGGTTGATCGCACTTCAAGGACTGCGTCACGCTCACCCAGTCATGTACGCGTGCTGGATCGCGTTGTCCGCATATTTGGCCGTCTACCACGTCGCCTTCGTTGGCGTGACTCGGCGCGCGATTTCGCGTGGCGTTCCGCTTCTTGTCGCGGCTCCGATCGTTTGGGTCGCAACTGAACTGGTTCGAAACTACTTCCTGACGGGAATTTCCGCCGCGATGCTCGGTCATCTAGTCGTGGACGTCCCGGTGATGATCCAAATTGCGGATTTGTTTGGTTCCTACGGCGTCGGCGTCGTGCTGGTGTGCTCCAATGTCGCGACTTTCGTAACTTGGCAACGATGGCGGGGTTTGGCGAGTTCAAGGTCTGCGTTGGTTGCGAGTTCGTTCGCCTCCGCTCTGCTGATCGCATCGATTGCGTACGGAATGTTTCGTACCTCCGAGCCAATCGGTGAATCGCTAGGCACGTTTGCGCTGCTTCAACGAGACGAAGAAGTCAACTACGTACAAAGTCCCGAACGTCAAGAAGAGATCTTTCAAAACTATGCGAACCAAGCCGTCAAAGCGGTTCGCGAATCCGAAGAACCGATCGCCATGATCGTCTGGCCCGAGTCAATGTTCTCGGGTGCAACACCTTGGATGACTGCTGCACCGGACGCTACCATTCCCGCCGAAGCGTCGATGACGGCCGAAGAATTTCAGGCTGGTGTCGCCGATCACCAGCGGTACTTTACCCAGCGTTGCAGGTACATCCAGCAATTGATGGTCGGTGCGAATTCGAAAGTGCCTCCGCCAGAACTGCTTGCCGGTTGCGGAGTCATCGATTATGCGGATACGCCGCAGATGTTCAGCGGCGTGATTCACGTCGACACAAATGGCGACATCGTCGACTGGTACGGAAAGACTCATCTGGTTCTGGTCGGCGAGAACATACCTCTGGTTTGCGATCTGCCTTGGATCGGCCAAATGGTCCCTCACCTGAACAAAGGCGAAGGCGGCAAACGGATGGAGATTGCCGGGATTGGCGTATCACCCAACATCTGCATTGAAACCGCGGTCGAACGAGTCACGGTCAATCAGATGCGATCTCTCGCTAGCACTGGCGAAATGCCGAATATGATCGCAACGGTGACCAATGACGGGTGGTTTGATGATTCGTCGGTCCTTGAACATCACCTGCGCTGTGCTCAGTTGGTAGCCGTCGGAATCCGCCGCCCGATCGTCTCGGCCGCGAACAATGGCCCCACGGCACACATCGATTCCAATGGAAAGGTTGTCGCGCGACTAGCCAATGGCACCAACGAGACGCTAATCACAAAACCTCGCAAGGATGACCGCAGCAGCGTGTACGTCAGGATTGGCGACCTTCCCGCTTGGTGCTGTGTTCTGATTGTGGCGTTCTTTGTGTTCCGCAAACAGGGATCAGACGTCCCGCTTGCCGACGCAAAAAAAACGTCAAGCTGACGGGCGGCCTGTTCGACCTAGCTGTCTACTCGTGTCCGACCTGATACAGCGGCATATGCCGATAGTAGACTTCCAAGCAATAGATCGACAAACAAGTCGTATAAAGACGCCCATAAGATCCGTATGCGTCACCCTGAGGCGACCAACTGCCGTCTTCGCGACCACTGCGAATTTGCATCTTCGGCAGTTCGACCTTCATGATGTCGTTCCAATTTCGCCAAGCAGAACCGCCGAAGTGGTGCAGAGCCTGCGTCGCGTAATACCAGTAGTAGACGTCCTGGTCATTGGCGTCGAACGGATAGTCCATCGATAACGCTTCGATGCCACGAACCATCGGAACATCGTCTCGATTCCAACCCAAGTACTGGCGGCACAGCAGACCTTCGGCGGTCATCGCTGGCGAAGGACCACCGCGGGGCTGATAGGAATACGCGGCGCCCTCGTAAGACGCCGCAGTGTCTAAATAATCGCTGACGTGCCGCAGCTTCGAATCATCCACTTCGATGCCCGCGCTCTGCGCGCTCTTCAACGCCAGCACGAACCATCCGGTAACCGAAGTGTCTGAATCTTGGTTGGGGGTGTAACGCCAACCGCCTTGGTCGGACTGAGCCTTTTGTGCAAAGTCAACGGCCAACTCGACTCTCGGGCGAAGCCAAGAGTCCTTCGTCATGCCATACAGTTCGCACAACGCGATCGTTGCTTGGGCTTGCGAGTACATCTGTTCGTGACCGCGAGCACTACGTGCCATGAAGCCGGTGCGATCCTGCATCGCGACCAAGTACTTCATCGCCTTTTCCATCTCGTCGGTATAGTCGCCGCTGCGGTGAGTATGCCCGTCACCCAGGAACGCCAGCATCGCCATCGCCGTCGCAGAAGTCTCGTTCTCGCTATGGTTGCCGTCGCGATACGGCCCCATCATGCTCCAGCCGCCTTTCTTTTTTTGGTTGCGCTGCAACCACAGCAAGCCTCGCTTGACGGCATCCTGAGTCTCGGCGGTACCGCCAAACATTGACATCAACGACGCCTTCAACGCACCCGTGCGGCCGCCGAACATCGGTTGCATTGATTCCGAAGCAGCCAATCCCATGTCGAGCGGTACCAGTGTCGGTGCTTCGGACGAATCCTCGACAGCTTCGAAAAGCTCCGGTAACTCGATGTTCATCTCCGACTCAACTTCTGACGGCAATACCGAGTCCGCTTCGACCAACGTGTCTGTCGAAATGTCGAAATCAGTGATTTCTTCGTTCGGATCGCCATCCGCTGAGCCCATCGTCAAAATGAACTTACCGATTCCCGATCCCGCAGGCGTTGTGATCAACGCCAAGGCCAACAGAAATACCAAGTGGATGATCAAGCTGACTAACCAAGGAGGCGCGGAAAACCGAAACCGGTCTTCACCCGGATCAATCATGTCCTCAGGCGGCAACGCAGCCTCACCTGCGACCGGCGGCATCGACGCCGAATTTTTGATTCCGTCCAGCTCACCACGCCATCGAACGCCCTTGGCCCAACCAACGCCGGACGGCGCGCGGCCATCTGCTGCTTGTCGGACCGGCGGAAGAGTTGATCGGGGCGGTGGCGGTGGCGGAACAACCGCCTCACGATTGGTGGACGCAGGACGCTGATTCTTTCCAGCCGCTGGCGGCATCGTTGCCCCAACTTTATCGACTACCTGGCCCGACGTTTCGACCCGCGGCGGCACCGTCGGCGCAGCGACTGTCGGCGGAGGCCCAACTGGCGGCGGGCTGGCAGTTGGTGGACGAGCAGGCTGTTGCCCTGGCGACTTCTCGTCACTTGGTGCCGAACCGGCGGTCGGAGGCGTCGGTACGGACGGTCCCGACCCCATCGAAACTGGGCCGTTGGAATCGTTCAGCCCAGCGTCGTTCGAGTAATCGGCTTGTGACATCGTGGCGAACTGTCAGGATCGAAGAAGAGAAAAGAGACGCCCAGAGAGCCGTATCAGGAAAGCCGCGTCAAAACTAAGGCAAAATTCTAAGGATAAAGCACAGGCACACGACATCAACCAACAAGTTTGTTCTCGAGTTTTAACCTGCTATAGGATAAGGGCCTCCGCCGCCGAAAGCGAACTCCACGGCCAAACAAGCAAAACAAAGTCCAATTAGTCCGGTAATGCAGGTCGCGACACCCACTCCAAACAAAGTCTAAGCAGTGCGTCACCATGCCGTTGACAACCAACCAAGTTTCGCCGATAACACGTGGGTCGAGACGAAACCGCAAGGAATTGTCCGGCGAACTTCACCGCGGGATGGAGCAGCCCGGTAGCTCGCGAGGCTCATAACCTCGAGGTCGTCGGTTCGAATCCGGCTCCCGCAACTTCAATTCGGCATGTTGGTTTAAACCGACCGCCGGGTTATCGAATCAGCCGACGTTGGTCTTCATGACTGGCGTCGGCTTTTTTCGTGCTTTACCGCTTATCTGGCAAGGACTTACGTCATCGCTGGCCGGCCAGAGATCTCTCGGAGTGTCTCTGGAATAGTACTATCGGGCCGCCGGCGAACCGGTCTCTGGGCCGATCTCGGCCAAAGGTCTCTGTTGTCTCTGTACTATTTGACCTCGAGGTTATGAAGTACCGGAGGGCTATCGGAAGAAAGTGGTCAACGTTCCTAAAATCGTCCTAAACGGGAATGCCCGAGGGGAAACCATTTTCCGAGACACCCCAAACCTCCAACTCACTTTTGAGACAACCGATATGCAAGTCAAAGACGCCATCTTCAATCGCCGAGCCATCAAACACTTCGACGCCGACCACAAAATGACGGCGGCCGAGGAAAAAGAGCTACTCGAAACCACCATCCAGGCCCCGACCAGCTTCAACATCCAGCACTGGCGGTTCGTCATTCTCCGCGATCCCGAACTGCGAGCGAAGATCCGCAAGGAACACGGCAACGACCAAGCCCAGATGACCGACGCGTCACTGCTGGTCCTGTTCACCGCCGACATGAAGGCATGGCAGAAAGAGCCGTCGCGTTACTTTGCGAACGCGCCGAAGGAAGTCGCCGAAATGTTGGTTAACTGGATGGGGCCATTCCACGAAGGCCGCGAGTGGCTGCAGCGCGACGAAGCCCAACGCTCGATCGGCTTGGCAATGCAAACGATGATGTTGGCCGCTCAAGGACTGGGCTACCAATCCTGTCCGATGATCGGCTTCGACATCGAAGCCGTCGCCAAACTGATCAACCTGCCCGACGACCACGTCATGGGCCCCATGGTCGCCATCGGCAAAGGCACCAAAGAAGCTTGGCCGAAACCGGGACAACTACCGCTCGACGAAGTAGTCATTGAAAACAGTTTTTAGGGCACGGTTGATCGTTTCGCATCGTCTTGACGTTCGCGGCGGACCATTCGGAAACGTTTCCTTGAAGGCCGCCTTTAGCAACACGAAGGTAATCATTCAACGTTGACAGCGGGGGCTTGGTCGCCAGATTCCCAATCGAAGTCGGCAATGATGTCTTCCTCAAGTGTTTCGGTCCATTTTCGTTTGCGAGTCACTTCCTTATTTCTGATCGTCTTTGTCACTTCCTCAGACATCATGACAACACGCATCGCTACAAAATAGTCCCTGCCATTCCCACCAATGAGCACATCCTCATCGCCATCCATTTCGCCGTCGATGTAATCGTCGCCGTTTTCCCCAAACAAATAGTCTTTTCCGGAACGACCGAAGAGTTGGTCGTCGCCTTGGCCGCCAAAGATATGGTCGTTGTCCGCGCCGCCATCAATGAAGTCATCGAGCGGTCCACCGAACAATAGATCATTACCCGCTTCTCCAAACAGGGTATCGTTTCCAGCGTCTGTCGGATTCAACGAAACGCCCTGATCGTGACCAAGTATTGTGTCATCGCCAGAGCCGCCGCCCAGTCGATCACTACCTGGACCACCAAGAATCATGAAAGGCACAGCAACATTGGGGTGCACGATGACAACATCATCACCCTCGAGTACTCGTACTTCGACTCGGTCAAATTGATCGAGACGTTTACGCACAATATCGCTCTCATCGGCATATTCTAAGGCACCCTCGACAGTCATGGCGATTCCCATCCTGGCGAGCTCTTCAAACTGTGCGATATGAATTGTCAAGTGATTTGGGTATGACGGATCAATCGAAAACATCACAAGATCATGAGTCCAGTCAGTGTCGACATAGAGAACTTCATTTCGGATCTCGACATCGTTTTGAATCTGCTGGGCGGACAGTACCGATTGCCAAATCAATCCAAACAATAGTCCCCAGCAACCGAAAAAGAACTTTTTAGTCATGGCTTTATCCCCACGTTGACAAGGTAATTGCAAAATCGAAATGTTTGGCATACCAACGTAAGCGGGAACATAATCGGTTCGTTACAGGCCTTTGCCCTAGCTCTTGAAGGTTTCTTTTCTGGCCGAGCTCGCAAGTGAACCGAACCGTCGATCCAATCGAACGAAATTTGCAAAACGGTTGGCAGTTGCGGTTTTTGGTTAACCCTGCTGAGTTCTCTCCTACATAACCCTGAGGGCGGTTGCCGGTTTGTTCGGTTCGCTTGGGATTGGTTTTTGGAGGAAGGGTTATATGGCGTTGAAGTATGTCCAGCCTGCCGTGCAGGTGCGGAGAGTGGCGAAATTGCTGGAATTGGTGACGATTCGGGTGAAAAACGGCGAAGTGCCAGAGACTTTGGAAAGTTCTCGCGAGATTGAGGAAACGGGACTTGAGATCTTTCCGCCGTCAGTGATCACTGTGTCTCGCGGTGACTGTTTTGCAACGGGCAAGACGGTCCGCGATGAACCCTCACACAGAAACGGTGATCCCATTGAGCGAACAACAACGCGAAGAGATCGCGACCATTTTGGCGCGGGCGATTCGGCGAACGCTGTACAAGGCGGCTACGAAAAGCAGCAACGACACACCTCAACTTCCGACGCATGCCGGAGGTAGCTGATGAGTCCTAGTGCAGCATTTGAAATCGCCGAGCTGGCCGACCTAACGATTGACCAACTGGTGGCGAAGTTCGAGGTCGTTCATCAAGAGAAATGTCGTTCCCGAAATCGCAACTTCATCGTCCGCCGCATCGCTTGGCGGATTCAAGCGAACGAAGAAGGCGGACTGAGCGAACGAGCATTGCTTCGAGCCGGACCAATCGCCGACGAATCGGTGATCCGAGTGACGCCGCCGAAACCGAAAGTCGGCGGCGACGTAGTGCGAACAAAGATGCCACCGAATTGGGATCCTCGGATTCCTCCGCCAGGGAGTTTCGTTGAGCGGCGATACAAGGGCAAGATTCGGCGTGTGCTGATTCTGACCGACGGCTTTGAATACGAGGACGAGCGTTTTGACTCTCTGTCGGCGGTCGCCAAATCCATCACAGGAAACCACTTGAGCGGCTTCCGATTTTTCAAGTTGGGAGAACACGCATGAGCAAGAAACAAGAAACGCAACAAGTGAAGACGATCCGATGTGCGATTTACACTCGCAAGTCGACTGAAGAGGGCTTGCAGCAAGAGTTCAATTCGCTGGACGCACAGCGTGAAGCGGGCGAAGCGTTCATCGCCAGTCAGAAAGCCGAGGGCTGGCGCTGCCTGCCGGAGATGTATGACGACGGAGGTTTCTCGGGCGGCAACCTCGAGCGGCCGGCGATGAAGCGACTGATGGAAGATATCGAGGCCGGCAAAGTCGACTGTGTGGTGGTTTACAAGGTCGACCGACTGAGTCGCTCGCTGATGGACTTTTCGCGGGTGATGGAAACGTTCGACAAATTTGGTGTTTCGTTTGTGTCCGTGACCCAGCAGTTCAATACGACGCACTCGATGGGCCGGCTGACGCTGAATATTCTACTGTCGTTCGCCCAATTCGAGCGTGAAATCATTGGCGAGCGGATTCGCGACAAGATCGCTGCGATGCGAGCCAAGGGGAAATGGTCTGGCGGGATGCCGGTGCTCGGATTCGACGTTGACCGCAGTGGGACGAGTCCGAAGCTGGTCGTGAATGCAACCGAAGCGAAACAGGTTCGTAAAATCTTTGAGATGTACTTGGAGTATCGTTCGCTGTTGCCGGTGGTGAAACGCCTCCAAGAATTCGGCTGGCCGAACAAGATTTGGCGAACTCGTACTGGGCGGACACGTGGTGGTCGAGTGTTCGACAAGCCGGCGGTTCACTCACTACTTACCAGTCCGCTCTATGTGGGCAAGATCGCCTACAAGGAGCATATCTACGAGGGTGAGCACGACGCAATCATCGACCAAGATACGTTCGACGCGGTCGGCAAGATGCTGAAGGCGCACCAAAAGGGAAGAGCACAGCGGCTGGTCAACAAGTACTCGGCACTGTTGAAGGGCATCCTTGTTTGTCCATACTGCGACTGCCGGATGGTTCATCGAACGACAAAGAGGAAGTCGAGCGTGTATCGGTATTACGCTTGCCAAACGACGGTGAAGAGTGGTGCCGATGCTTGTGAGATGGGTTCAGTGTCAGCTGCGATGATCGAAGCTGCGGTCGTTGATGAACTCCGAGTCATTGTTGATGACCAAGGCTTGCGCGACGCCGTGTACCAAGGGTCGAAGGGATTGCTTGATAAGGAGCAGGCTGAAGTTGAAACGCTCCTGGCTCAGTTAAAAGCTCAAATCAACCGGGACACCAAGGAGGTTCAACGAATACTGAAGCACGAAGTGTTCGAGAACCTGAACGATATCCGAGTCGAAGACCTGAAAGCACGGATTGCAACGGCGGAAGCCGACGTTGTTGTCGCGACGGAAAAATTGAAACAGGTCGCCGCCCGTCAACTCTCGCGGCTCGACATCGACATTGCGATGTCGGACTTTAAAGTGGTTTGGACTTCGCTGACGGCGAAAGAACGGGTTCACCTTGTCGAGCTGCTCATCGCGAGA
Organism: Rubripirellula reticaptiva; assembly: GCF_007860175.1. Classification (NCBI taxonomy): domain Bacteria; kingdom Pseudomonadati; phylum Planctomycetota; class Planctomycetia; order Pirellulales; family Pirellulaceae; genus Rubripirellula; species Rubripirellula reticaptiva. The sequence continues at coordinate 48,796 of NZ_SJPX01000006.1, forward strand.
GTTGTCTACGATCCTGACGCCGGTTCAATGGCGATCTCGTACCACCCGACGGCGATCACCGCGCTCGTCGAAGAGTGCGAGGAGGCGGTCGCATGATTACGGTTCGCAAGACGATCGCGGTGACGACATCGCGTCGTCACAAAATCGTCGACGAGAAGGAAGCTGTTCCGGGCACGCTGCCGCGAATCACGCGGCTGATGGCGTTGGCGATTCGGTTTGACGAGTTGCTCCGGTCCGGTCGGGCGACGGGACTGCAGCACATTGCGGAGATCGGTCATGTGTCGCAGCCTCGGGTTTCGCAGATCCTCAGCCTGACATTGCTTGCTCCCGATATTCAGGAAGAGCTGCTGTTCCTGCCTCGGATGAAGAAGGGCAAGCCGCAAATCTCGGAAAAACTTCTGCGACCGCTGACGATGGAAATGGACTGGGAAAAGCAACGTGTTTTGTGGGCTGAATTGCGGTCTGGCCCACCGTCAAAACCGGACCAGTCGTAACGGCTGCGAAGAATTTTCTGGTGACGATGGACCAGACGTGTCACAGGACATGTGTCTGATAAACAGGAGCACGGAGTTTGCTAGCAATCGCTAGTCGCCTCGCCATTCCCCAAGGATGTTCATCGCCAAAGCTGATTTTTCATGAGTCCCAAATGCCCGCTTTCCGACCACCGAGTTTCCTCAACCATGCCCTCGGATCCGTCGACCTCGATCTTCTTCGCGACTTTCTGTTGCCGTTCGCGGACTACTTCGCCGCGCGGAAATTCACGATCTCAGCCGACACCAGTTTCGACGAAGACCAATTCAAAAAGCTCGCACGTCTGCTGAGGACACCGACGCGGTCCGCTCCCAGTGAGCTGATCGAAGCTCAATTCCACATCGACGAAGTCGCCAACGATCGAGGAATGGAGTCCTTGATCTTGGCCTATTCCAAAGCCGGCATTCCGCTACCAACCGACCAAGAGCTGACGCCGGCCGACCTAGCGATGCGAACGTGGATGAGTTATCCCGAATTGCTGCGACGATCGAACTACGAGCGTATCGCGACCAGCCAGCGTTCGTTTCGCCACTACATGAATCGGCACGAGAAACCGATGCCGTTTCAGTTGCCGACCACGGTCGTCATCAATGCGATGGAAAAACGTTTGTCGACGTTTAACCGCGATCGGCACCGCGGTGGTGGGACAGCGTTGTGGATGCACGACGTGGGCGACGTTGTGGCATTCGTTGTCCGTCGTGGGGAGAACCTAAAACGCGGTGAATACATCGAGGGCGAAAAGAGTCGCTATCAAGTCCAACGACCGGCCGGCTACGACACCATCCTCGTTCAAAAGCAGCTTGGAGAATTGCACGTTCACGCTTCGTTGATCAGCGAGCACCGTGAATACTGCCGTTTGATCGGCGAGTACCTATTCGGTGACGAGGACTTCTTCCCCACGTCGGAGTTGTTTGATCTGTCACCGATTCATGAACTCGGTGAAGACATTGAATCGCCAGCTTTCATCGACGGAATTGAATCTGTTCAGCTCGATGAAGTCACTGAGATGTTCATGGGCAGTCAGAACCTGACCAAGACCTTTCGTGGGCGACGCATCTTCGTCCAACTACGTGAACACCAGCAGCAACTCACTCTCGGTACCCGGATCACGAAAGCAAAATTTCGATTCATGTTGCGGGACTACCCCGAAGTCACGGCGACGATTCACTCGGGAAACATTATCTCGTATTCGCGACAAGTCGGCGTCGAACTGATCGAAGCCTGGATGACTCACCACGGAATCAAGACCACCGGACTGCCTCGTGACCCTGCAACACCTACGACTTTGGCAAACGCTCTCTCGGATCCCAAGCCTGCGAGCACCACGGCGAGCGTGGCAGGTCGAGCTGGGTGAACATTGGGAACTGTGCCACCAGTTCCTTTCCGCGACGCCAGACCTGGCTGCATGGACGCTGGCCAGTGACGGTGTCACCGCTTGCGACGTCATCGAGCACGATGACGGAACCTTCGTCGGCATCAATCGTTTGCAGGGCGAAGTGTTCGATGTCGAACGAAATGAGTTGTCGATTTGTACGTTCAGCGTTGCAAAACTTGCCAAAACGTTGATGTCGTTGCTTGGTGGGCGTGCCGAGAGTCTGCCCGCTGTTCCGAATGGTTCAGTCCAGAAACTTGGTCGGCTACCACCTCGCTTTGCATCAACGATGGTTCACTTCTGCGCTCGTACAGATCAGACGTCGCTTATCGAAACGGCAATGAGTGTTGGTGCGAAGACGGTACTGCTTGTCCCGTCGCTTTCTGGGACTCGCATCGACCTTGACTCGATCGAGCGTACGTTCGAGGTCACGGTCATCGCCGCCGACGATCTGTTCTTCATCCAGGAGGGGACGATCGTTGTGAGTACTGCGGCATTGGACGAGCTTCGCTACCGACTCGGGCTGGGCGATGATTCTCCACCAAACTCTTTCCGCATGACCGGCGATCACTGGGAGATCTGTTTCGAGAAGAATCGGTTCGTACTCGCCGACGCGATTGGCATGTGGTATCTCGCAGAGTTCTTGTCACGTCCTGGCAGAACACTGAATCCCGTCGAACTCGAAAACGCTCGCACCGGGATCGTGGCTCGGTCTTCCACCAGCGGCACGGGCGAGGCATTCGACGAACACGCTCGTCGTGAGTACAAGCGGACCCTGGCCGACATCAGTGCAAGAATCGCGGAAGCCGAACGCAACAACGATTCAGGTACGCTCGAAACGCTGCAGACCGAACAGTACGAGATTCTCTCGCAACTTCAAAAGGACACAGGCAGGAACGGCAAAGCCCGTGTCCTCACTGACGAATCCAAGTCACGCAAAAATGTCCGACAAGCCGTCAACCGCGACATCAAACGCATCGCCGAGCATCATGCGGAGCTCGCTGAGCACTTAAAGCTCGCATTCAAAGGCAATGCAATGTGCTATCGGCCAGATGCTGATCCAAACTGGGAATTGTAAAATTTCTCCTCGACTCACGCCATGTGCCAAAGACTCACGCCATGAGTCGCCGTGACTCCAGCTGAGAGATTCGCCTTCGTGCTGATCCCGCTGGCCCGTGTTTCCCTGTGAACGATCGTCCGTTCGCAGCACGGTATTTGCCGGCCGGAGTCGTCGAACGAACCTCCAGCCGGAGGATATTCGTTTGAAAACTCAGGAAGTCTCAAAAGTCAGCGACATCGACTGGAAGTACATCCAGGCCAACATCCGCTGTCAAGCGTGGCGTGGCTACAAGGCCGGTGCGTACGCACGACAAGAACTCCGCGACATCGAACAATCGTTGTGGACGATGGTCGAGCGGTATCTCGAAGATTTCACGCCCGAGCGTGCGACGTTCAAAACGTACATCGACATGATCGTCTCGCGGGCACTCGCCAAGATTCTCGAGGCTCGCAAAACCGCGTTTCGCACTCCGCCCGGCGGCCCTGTCGTTTCACTCACAACGATGGTCGACGATCCCGACGGTGGCCCGCCGGTGGAATTGGCCTCGGCACTTTCGCTCGAAGATCGAGACCGCGCAATCGGCAGAGAGACTCGCAGTGAAGAAGCAGTATTCGAGGAAGTCGAAGCGTTCCGCGTTGTCTTCGCTGAACTGCCCGAACATCAGCAAGAACTCTGCAAGCAAGTCATGGAGCATGGGCGCATTGCGACGCAGAAGCAGTCTGGCATGACCCGTCGCGCCTTCCACTCAATGTTGCAAGACATACAGCAGCGGTTCATCGACGCCGGCATCACACCACCTCGCGACAAACGCTGGAAATAGCGGCGTTCTGAAAGTCGCTCTTCATTTTCTGGTCATACCCCCGTCCCGTTCGCCTAAGTAACCCAGGAGGGGACATGTCATTCAAACACCAATCAACACCACCAAACGAGAACTCATGAAACAACTCGATATCGAACGCCGCGTCGCACTCTCGCTCGCCGTCGGCCGTTACTTGCGATCCGCCGAACGCTTCAACGAAGCCTCACGCGAATTCACCGGATCCTGCAAATCGCTCCGCAATCAACTCGGCGCCGAACAGCGTTTCGTCGTGCAGAGCGACTTCAAGCATTTTCTGGTGACCAGTGATCGTCACGGAAATTTCGATGTCGAACAAATCCAAACCCTTTAGCCAACCATCTCACCTATCCATCAAGGAGTTACCAATCCAGTGACCAACCTACTTGAAACCATCCAATTCGGCCGACAATCGAAGCCGCCTCGTGTCTTGCTCTACGGAGTCGAAGGCATCGGCAAGTCGACCTTCGGCAGCGAGGCTCCCAAACCGATCTTCATTCAAACCGAAGACGGGCTCGACGAAATCGAATGCGATCGCTTTCCGCTGGCGACGAAGTTCGATGATGTCGTCGCAGCCTTGAAAACGCTCGTCAATGAGAAGCACGATTACGAATCCGTCGTGATTGACTCACTCGATTGGCTGGAGCGTCTCGTCTGGGACAAACTCTGTCAGCAGTACGCCGTTGAGTCGATCGAAAAGGTCGACGGCGGGTACGCTCGCGGTTATATGCACGCCCTCTCCCTGTGGCGTGAAGTGCTCGATCTTCTCAATGTGCTGCGTTCTCGCGGCATGGTGATTGTTCTGATCGCCCATTCCAAGGTCGAACGGTTCGAGGATCCAGAATCCTCGCCCTACGACCGCTATTCGCCGCGACTGCACAAGCACGCCGCGGCCCTCGTGAAGGAATGGTGCGACGCCGTGTTGTTCGCGACTCGCAAGATGCGAACGCAAAGCGAAGACGGAGGTTTCAACCGCAAACGCACCATCGCTCATGCGATCGGCAAAGACGGTGGCGAACGCGTCGTGCGTGCTTACGGATCTCCCAGTTGCGTTGCCAAGAACCGCTACGGCATCGCTGAAGAATTGCCGCTCTCGTGGTCGGCGTTCGTGAATGCACTGACCAACAACTCACCCACTCCTCAAACCCAAGGTAACTAACCATGGCCAACCTCAACGGCTTTGATGCCAACACTGTCGAACCAGCCGACGACCTCGAACCGATCCCTTCCGGCAAGTACGTCGCCGTCATCACAGACAGCGAAATGAAACCCACGAAATCTGGCACGGGCAACTACCTGCAGTTGACGTTTCAGATCGTGGAGGGCGAGTACGCAAACCGTCTTCTCTGGGTGCGTCTCAACCTCGACAACCCCAACGCGACCGCGGTGGAAATCGCCCGGCGGGAGTTGTCTGCGATCTGCCGGTCGGTTGGCGTCTTGGTGCCAACCGACTCGGCGGACTTACACAACTTGCCTTGCGTGATTCACGTGCGAGTCAAACGCCGCAACGACACCGGCGAGTTGCAAAACGAAGTGAAGGGCTACTCGAAGAAGGACGCCGTCGCTCAGCCGATCGCCGCGTCGCATGTCAGCGGCACGGACGCCCCTTGGAAACGTTGATCTCGGTCACCGTTTCCAAGCCCGACAGCCGGCCGGCCTCCTAATTCCGGTCGGCTGTTTTTTTGTCTGCCGACACCGATTCAAGTGATACATCATGCTGCGACTGCAACTTCCGTTTCCTCCCTCAGTCAATCGCTACTGGCGACACGTCGGCACCCGCGTGCTCGTCAGTAAAGAAGGTCGCGAGTACCGCCGGACGGTTCGCGGTCTGATGAAGCTTCAAGAGGTGAAGAAGCACGATGGCGACCTGATCGTTGACATTCGCTTGATACCTGTGGACCGGCGTCGCCGCGACGTGGACAACTCGCTCAAGGCATTGCTTGATGCGATGCAAGCTGGCGGAGCGTATGACGACGACAGCCAGATCGTTCGATTGACGGTCGAGAAGTTCGAGCCAGAAGCGAACTGCCCACGAACGGAGGTCATCGTCCGTCGCGTGCCCGCAAAACTGGGCGAGCCTGGTTACCGATTCTGTCTTCGCTGCGATGACGAGTTCTATTCGCTCGGCCCAGGAAATCGTCTCTGCGAGGAATGCACGCGTTGGCGTAGCCGACTCACCGGTTTCGTTCCGATTGCACGCGGTCGCAAGTATCGTAACGGAGCGCGGATAGCATGAAGTTGCGTTCCTACCAGCAAGCCGCAGTTGATGCGGTCTACGATCACCTTCGCAACCGCGACGACAATCCCGTCGCGGTGTTACCAACGGGTGCCGGCAAGAGTCTCGTGCTCGCAAAGATCGCGTCCGACGCCGTGACGCAATGGAATGGGCGTGTATTGATCTTGGCTCACGTCAAAGAGCTGCTCGAACAGAACGCTGACAAGGTTCGGCGACTGTGTCCCGATGTCAAGGTCGGGCTTTATTCGGCCGGCCTTAAGAAGCGAGACACAAACACACCAGTTCTCGTTGCAGGCATTCAAAGCATCTACAAGCGAGCGTGTGACCTCGATCCGTTTGATCTGATAGTCGTCGACGAAGCCCATCTGATTTCAAAGAAGGGCGACGGCATGTATCGGCAATTCCTGGCCGACTGCAAGATTATCAATCCGCACGTTCGTGTGATCGGCCTGACCGCCACTCCGTTCCGCCTCGATTCCGGCATGATCTGTTCGCCGGACCATTTCCTGAATGAAGTCTGCTACGAGATCGGAATCAAGGAACTAATCCGTGACGGATACTTGAGTCCGCTCATTTCCAAAGCCGGCGTGCATCGAGCGGATTTTGGAGGTCTGCACATCCGGGCCGGCGAGTTTGTCAGCGAAGAAGTCGAATCGCTGGTCAACGACGACGCCCTCGTGTCGGCCGCGTGTGCCGAAATCGTCGAACTGACGGCTGATCGCCGGGCGGTCCTTATCTTCGCGTCGTCCGTCGCACACGGGCGGCGTGTGGTCGAGGTGTTGAAAGGAAATCACGGTATCGAGTGTGGTTTCGTAACCGGCGAAACACCGGCTGGCGAACGAGACGAATTGTTGGCCCGCTTTCGCGGCGATGCTCCAGCATCGTTAATCGAAACCGAACCGCTACGATTTCTTTGCAATGTGAATGTGCTCACCACCGGCTTCGATGCCCCCCGTGTCGACTGTGTCGTGATGCTGCGTCCAACGATGTCGCCCGGACTGCTCTACCAATGCGTCGGCCGCGGTTTCCGCTTGCACCCGGATAAACAAGATTGCCTCGTCCTCGACTTTGGCGGCAACATCGAACGTCATGGACCGATCGACCAGATCAAACCGAAGGACAAAGCCAAACGTCCGGACCAAGGTCCACCGGCGAAAGAGTGTGAAAAGTGTCACGCCTTGGTCGCATGCGGCTATGCCAACTGTCCCGAGTGCGGTCATCCGTTTCCGCCTCCGCAGCGTGAAGCCCACGACGCCGAGGCAAGCGAGGCCGGCGTGTTGTCTGGTGAAGTGACCGACACCGACTACGACGTCCAAGACATCATCTATCGCATCCATCGCAAACGCGACGCCGACGAAGATGCACCACGATGCCTGCGCGTCGACTACATGATCGGCCTCGAACGTTGGCAGAGCGAATTCATCTGCATCGAACACTCTGGCTACGCACGTCGCAAAGCCGAAGCGTGGTGGCGTGACCGTTGCCTCGATCCTTGTCCTACGAACGCCGAAGAAGCGATTGATATTGCCGAATCAGGTTTGCTCGCGGCGACCGAAACACTAACAGTACGCTCAATCGCCGGCCAGAAATACGATCGCATCATCAAACAGACGCTCTGCGAGATTCCAAACGTTGCGTTGGAGGAGGCACCCTTTTGATGGCCGATGTGCGCGAGCAAGTCACGATCTATCGACAGCGTGGTTGGTACAGCGTGCCGCTGCGCCCGCGATCGAAATCACCGGCACGTCGTGATTGGACGAATCTTCGATTGAACCCCGAGGTCTTTCCCGAACAAGGCAATATCGGAATCATCCTTGGCGAGCCATCTGGTTGGCTCGTCGACGTTGATCTCGATTGTCCCGAAGCGATCGAATTGGCTGATAGTTATCTGCCCCCAACGCAAGCAATCACCGGCCGACCGACAGCCCAGCGATCGCATCGTTGGTACATCGCAATCGGCGCGACCACTGAAAAACATACCGATCCGAGTGATGGCTCGATGATCGTCGAATTGCGTTCAACCGGAACGCAAACCGTCGTCGGGCCAAGTATCCATCCCGACGGTGAAGTTTACGAAAGACTCGATGGCGAGCCAGCGTCCGTTCCCTCGTTGATGTTGGCCGCATGCGTCAAAGCACTTGCGGAGGCCGTCATCCATCGGCGTGGAACTGCGAAGCCACCGCAACGAACCGCCACATTGCCGCCGCAGTCGGTGCGTATGGGCAACGACGTGGAATCGCGGGCGATTGGTTATGTCAACGCAATGCCGCCAGCGATCGCCGGCAGTGGCGGTCACTCGCAAACGTATGCCGCCGCGACGGCGCTCATTCACGGTTTTGGCCTCGACCCGGCGGAATCGCTCGCCATTCTGACCAACTATTACAACCCTCGCTGCAATCCGCCTTGGTCCGACAAGGAACTGCAACACAAAGTCAACCAAGCGGCAACGAAACCGCACGATCGCCCATTCGGCTGGCTTCGTGATGATGGGGCGATCGAGACCGCCGCCAACGATGTAGACCTAAGCCAGTTCATGGTCGGCAAGCGATCGCCGGAGGTTGCCAGCTCACCTCCGCCGGTCGAAACAACTCCAGATCCTGGACAGCTACCCGAGCGACTATTCGATGTGCCGGGCTTTGTTCGCCGTGTCATGGATTTCACGCTCGCGAATGCTCCCTATCCGAATATCGGCCTGGCGTTTTGCGGCGCGATGGCACTGCAATCGTTTCTCGCTGGACGAAAGGTCTGCACGTCGGGTGACCTGCGAACGAATCTGTATCTACTCGCTCTCGCCAGCAGCGGAACGGGCAAGGAGTTTCCTCGCAAAGTCAATTCGCAGATTCTGTTTCAAATCGGCATGTCCGCATCAATCGGAGACAAATTCGCTTCCGGCGAAGGCATTCAAGATGCTCTCGTCCGCACCGGCCGGATGCTATTTCAGAACGACGAGATGGACGGAGTGCTACGCCAGATCAATCTCGATCGTGAAAACAGCCGCGAGTCCATCCCGAATATCCTGCTCACGCTCTACACGTCGGCCGGCGACGTCTATCCGATCCGCGTGAAGGCGAATCAGAAAGAAGCGATCCACGTCGACCAGCCGCACTTGACGCTCTTCGGCACCGCGACGCCCCAGTACTTCTACGAATCGCTCTCGAAGCGAATGCTAACGAACGGCTTTTTCGCACGCCTCAACATCATCGACGTCGGCAAACGTGGCTCAGGCCAATCGCCAGGTTCCGCTCGTGATCTGCCCGAGGAGATTCTCGAAACAGCAAAGTGGTGGGCGGACTTTGAGCCTGGCAGTGGCAACTTCCTGAACTTCCACCCCAGGCCGCTCGTGGTGCAAGCCACCCCGGACGCTGCCGAAGCGATCGACAGCCTGCGGTTGATGACAGAGAACGAATACAACGCAGCGGAAGAGGCACTCGATGAAGTCGCTCGTACGGCATGGAGTCGTACGTGCGAACACGCTAAGAAGCTGGCGTTGATCTATGCGTGCAGCGAAAACCACATCGAACCGCTAATCGGCTTGCCAGCGGTGGAGTGGGCGACCGAGTTCGCAATGCACCAGACCCGCCGACAATTGTATCTCGCGTCCGTGCACGTCGCCGAGAATCCGTTTCATGCTGAGTGCTTGAAGCTGCTCAAACGACTCGGCGAGCAACCCGAACAGCGAATGCAACGACAACACATTCTCAAGTACATGAAGTGCAAGGCCGCTGACTTGGACCAGATCATTTTGACGCTCGTGCAACAAGGCGAGATCGAACCCATCACCATGCCGACCGCCACCAAGACCGCGAGCGGCTTCCAGCGTGTCGTTGCGGAATGAAACCTTCACCTACGCTTCCCAATCCTTCCCCAAATAGAGAAGGATTCGACCCGAAAGCAGTGAATCGTTCCCAAACCTTCCCCAGCGTTGGGGAAGGATTAGAGAAGGATTCCAAAGGACGTTTGACTAACAAATATAGGAACAATCTCTCTCTTTCTATGAATACTTCCCCTGTTCCCCCGCTCATGCCCGCGATGACCAAATCTCAGACCGCCAGCCCTCGCACGGGGCTGGGGAAGGATTCGAGGGAAGGATTGCCCCAACGGACCGACCGCAAAACGATTAGGTACTCCCGGCGGATCGTATCTCTGGTCAGGGCCACGGGAACAGCAGCCTTATTAGGCACAGTTTGTTTCGCTTGTCCGAATGAAAATTGATTAAACGTCATTCAATGTTGAACAGGGCGATGATCTCAGGTTTTCCTTCATCGGCTGCGATGTCGATCATGGACTGTCCCTCATCGTTGCGATGGTTGGGATCGGCCCCCGATTTGAGAAGCAATCTGACGAGACGGCTGTTCTCACCGAGGATCGCCTCGCGTAGAGCATTGTTTCCCACGTCGTCGGTGGCATTTGCGTCCGCTCCAGCGTCGATCAGAAGCCAAGCGATTTCAAAGCGACCGTCATAAGCAGCTTGAAAGAGAGGCGTTTTCTTCAGCGCGACCGATCGAATATTGGGGTCCGCTCCACCCTTCAAAAGTACGTCCACCGTCGGAACTGCGTTGTTGCGGACCGCATACGTCAACAGCGAATCTTCTGCAGCATCACCGTTTCGCGAATTCGGATCGACTCCGGCTTTGAGTCGCCCTTTGATGAAGGAAGGACTGAGAATCGCAGCCCGGCTAAAAACGGGAGAATCTTCGTTCAACGCCAATGCAGCATCTGACAGTGATGGTTCGCCGCATCCAACCACAACAAGCAAACCAGCGATCGCAAAGAATGGGAGTTTCATTGATTGTGTTTCAGGGAACTAATGCAAGAGGAAAACAGGGGGCAAAAACATTCTGGCATAGTGTATCCGATTGCGATGTCTGGCTCGCGCTGTTGCGATCGAAGTAACCAACGAACCAGCACATTTGAGAAGCTTGATTCACCCCACCCAAACATCTAACCAACCACCCAACGACCGACCCTTTTCCGCTTCTTCCCCTTTGGAAAAGGACTCTGCCATGCAGGTCGAAATGTGGACGCTTGATCGGATCAAGCCTTACGAAAACAACCCCCGTATCAATGACGACGCCGTTGATGCCGTCATCCTCTCGATCAATGAATTCGGGTTTCGCCAGCCGATCGTAGTCGATACCGACGGTGTCATCATTGTTGGACACACGCGGTACAAAGCTGCGAAGAAGCTCTGGCTGACCGAAGTCCCCGTGCACGTCGCGACGGACCTCGAGCCCGAAGCGGTGAAAGCGTATCGGATCGCCGACAATCGAACAGGCGAAAATGCCGAATGGGATTGGGACTTGCTGCCCATCGAAATCGGCGAACTGCAGAACTCGGGTTTCGATTGTGAGTTGCTCGGGTTCAATGACGACGAACTCGCCAAGCTGCTCGATCCCGGCGTGACACAAGGTCTAACCGATCCCGAGGACGTGCCGGAGTCGCCGGACGAAGCGGTGACTCAGCCCGGCGACGTTTGGATCCTCGGCGACCACCGATTGCTGTGCGGTGATTCGTCGAAAGCCGAAGACGTCGATCGCTTGCTAGCCGGCGCGAAGATTCACCTGGTGAATACCGATCCGCCGTACAACGTCAACGTCGAACCGCGAAGCAAGAACGCGATCGCTGCCGGCAACAGTTCGTTCCCGGCCGGCGAAGGCAAGACGAAAGCCGGCGACAAAAAGATGCGAGCCAAGGATCGCGTCCTTGCAAACGATAAAGTCAGCGACGACGAGTTTGCATCACTGCTCGCCGCCTGGTTCGGCCACATCGGCCGCGTGTTGCAACCGGGTCGCTGCTTCTACATCTGGGGCGGCTTCTCCAACATCGGCTGCTATCCGCCGGCACTAGCGGCCAGCGGGCTGTATCTTTCGCAGACCATCATTTGGGACAAGATGCACCCGGTCATCAATCGGAAAGATTTCATGTCCGGCCACGAGTGGGCGTTCTACGGTTGGCGTGAGGGTGCCGGCCACAAGTTCTTCGGGCCGAACAACGCCACCGACCTTTGGCACGTCAAGAAGATACCGCCACAACAGTTGGAACATCTCACCGGCAAGCCGGCGGAACTCGCCGTGACAGCGATGCAGTACTCAAGCCGCAAGGGCGAGAATGTGCTGGACTTGTTCGGCGGCAGCGGATCGACATTGATCGCGGCCGAGCAAACAGGACGCAAGGCGTTCTTGATGGAGCTCGATCCGCCGTACTGCGACGTGATCGTTGATCGCTACCAACGCTTTACCGGGAAGCCGGCGGTACTGGAACGCACCGGCGAATCACCGATCGCGATGAAACCGCGAGAGGAGAAGATGCGGTAGCCAGCCAATGCGACACTATCACGGTACCCCCTTGGGCGGAACTCGCGACTCGGTTGCACGCTTTATCGCTACGGGCAACCGGCATTTCTTGGTGCCTTTTGGCCGCGAGGAGGACTTGCCAATCGTCGCTGAGGCCAGCACTGGTTTTTGTCTTGACAATGGTGCTTTTTCAGCGTGGAAAACCGGAAAACCAATCGCTGACTGGTCGCCCTACTACGCATGGGTAGAAGCGTGGTGTCGCAATCCGCGTTTCGACTTCGCGTTCATACCGGATGTCATCGACGGTACTGAAGAGGAGAACGATCGGCTCATTGAAGAATTCGGTTGTTCAGCAGTGGGGCGTTTTGGAGTTCCCGTTTGGCACCTGAATGAATCGCTCCGGCGACTTGAAAGGCTTGTCGACGATTGGACCGTCATCGCTCTAGGAAGCAGCGGAGAATACGCCAAGCCGAAAACCGAACGTTGGAACCGCCGCATGTCTGACGCGATGGGTGTTCTGTGCGATGAGCATGGAAGGCCAAAAGCAAGGCTGCACGGACTACGCATGTTGGATCCAGCAATCGTAGCTCGCTATCCATTTCATTCTGCCGACAGCACCAACGTTGCTCAAAACAGCCAACTGCTTGCTCGCTTCGGCATGTACAAGCCGCCAACGCAGGCGCAACGGCGCGAGGTTATCGCATCGAGAATTGAAGCCACTCGCTCGCCGAGCGTCTGGACACCCGTTACTGAAACTCAAACTTTTCTTGAACTGGAAGCTGAATGAATACACACGAAACGACGATCCACGGACGCTGTCCCATCAACGGCGTCTGGGATTACTACACGCTACGAGTCACCACCGATCGCTTCGTCCGGGTAGAGGATATCGAGGAGATGGCTGATTTCGTTCGCGGGAAAGCGATGTGCCAAGAGGATATCGCAAAGGAGTTGCGAACGACCCTGCCGGCTCATTGCACCGTCGAGGTGATCGGCCGGCACGGACAGAACTGCGAAACGGTCGTGCGACTGGAGGCTCACGCCGACCCCGCGTTCTCGGCATCCTCATAGTCAACCGGTGACGTGCGACAAATATTCACAGAAATGAGGAAAGGAGAATCTTTGTGTCTAGAGTTCCTTGTAGGACCAAGCTCCGTCGTCAAAGACATAGACGAACCGAGCACCGCAGTTCCTTGCAAAGTCCAGCAGCGAATCGTGTGTTGGCAGAATCGCTGGCGGGTCACCGTCGGCAAAGCGCTCTGCCTCGCCCATCTCGGCGTCCAAGCAGCGGATATCGCCGCCGTCGATCAAGGTTTCCGCTTCTTCGGTCGTTTGGTAGTTGGCCATCAAAAGTGCTCCGGTGTGTTCGGGGTAGCCATCGAAGTGAAGGTAGACCGCTGCGTACGTTCGGTCGGGGCTGCGGACGGCGATCGTCGCACGTGTGGACATGGTGGTTGCTCCTTAGTTCGTGGTGTCGGCCGGCAGTCGCTCGACGACGTCCGGGGGAATGGAAAGCATCAGCGACCGGCCGTTGTCCCAATCCACATCGACTTGCGTCCAATCGCTTAGCGGATAGACGCCGGCCACCGTTCCGGTCGTGCCGGCGGGAATCGGATCGGGGTCGTCGGTCATCGAAAGCAGCCGCACGCGGTCGCCCGCCTTGAGGTTGGTTTTCATCGTTTTGATTCCTAGTTGCGAGCGTTGTTGGTTTCGTCGACCAGCGCGGCGACTTCCGAAAGCTGAGCGTTGACCAAGTTCAGTGCTCGTACGTGCGTCCATCGCAATGCCTTGTTGTCCGGCCGAATCATTCGGTCCAACTGCAACTCGATGTGCTGCAAGAGGTCGCGTGAAATTTGGTGAGCGTTGTCGTAAGCCGCTGCCGGTTCGACCGGCCGCGCGGCGAGCGTTTCAATCTTTGCCATTTCGTTTCTCCGTTCGTGTTTGAAAAACCGTTCGTACAACCACACATGAGCCATGACTTTCCAAACACATCAAGCGAAGTCTGCGAAACACGCCTCAGAATTCGCATACTTTTTCGGTGCGCCCAACGAGCCGCGACGTGGCCTCGTGTCGCGTCGTTTGGAAGGTCGGCGTTGTGTTTCCCGTCACGATAAAACGCCCGCACGTTGCAAACGTCGGGCGTTGTCGGCGAAGCTTCGCCGAGAGGGATCATCCGGCCGGCTACAAGCCGATCGGTACCAGAACGTGCGAGTCCGGACCCGTCACCGGGAACGATTCGCCGGCGTCGGTTCTGGCGTACAGGGCGTCGCCGCGTCGTATGACGTCACGCACCGGCCCGGCGTCAATCATCTCGTTGCGGATCGACCGCAGTTCGTATCTCACGTCTGGCTCCGGCGTCGCGGTTTCACCGTGTTCCAAGTCCTCGACAGTTCGCAGGTCGTAAAAATGCTTCATGGCTCAATCCCCTTACGCTCGCGCGGAAAAGCGACCACGCTCAACTTTGATGAAACGGCTATCTTCGCCCTTGGCAAGCTCGCGAAGGATCGCCGAGTACAAAGTTGCGTGCGGCGTCTTGCCTCCGGGGCTGGTCCAATAGCCGGCGTCCGTCATTGCCGCGATCATTTCCTGGGCGTTCATCGTTTCCTCGGTCTCGCCCAAAACTTTCAGCGCCGCCTCGATACACGACAGCTTCTTATCGTCGGTCGTTGCCGCCACACTCGCCGCGTCACCGCCGCTGGTCTTCTTCGCGACTCGTTTGCGGGCTCGCGTTTCTCCGGCCGCACTGGCCGACGTCGTCGCCCGTGCTTTTCCTTGCAACCGCTGGGCGGTTTTGATCCGCACCTTCTTGTTGGTCGTAAGGTTCGTTGCGTTCCAGCCGCCAGCCGTGTTGGTCGAGTCGATTCGTACAACGACCTTCTTGTTCGTCACGTTGGCGTAGTACTCGCCGCCTACTTTTACGTCTGCCTTCTTCATCGTTCGTTCTCCGAAAGGGAAAGGTTCGTGGTTGGCTGCCATCGTCAGGCGACGGGTACCACCCGCCGCTACGCCAAGCCTCCGTGCCAGCGTTTCGGCTTCGGTTTACAGGACCGCGCCCAAAACGCTCTCGTCGAGCTTTTCCAGCAGCTCGCAAAAGATGTAGTGCTCTTCGAGCAGCGGGCCGGCCGGTCCGCCATGGTCGAGGTCCGCGATCTCGAGGGCGTTTACCAAGGGCCGAAGGTTTTCGGCGATGCGGTAGTAGCTTTCGCGAATCTCCTGGGCGGTATGCGCGTCCATGTTTCGGAAGAGTGGGGCAAGGGCTTCGGCGCGGGCCTTTTGGGTTTCGTTCATGGCCATGTTTTGTTCTCCGGTGGAAAAGCTGGTTACGTTTTGCCGATGGGCGTTAAGACACATGAGCCATGGTTTTCAAAACACATCAAGCGAATCTCGGCGAGTTCTGGAAATGTTTTCAAACGTTCTTCCAGAACTCGCATAACTCCCGAACGTGTGGCGAATTCACGCTCGGAAGTTTTTCCCGAAATGTTCCTTCAGTTCGCGGAGCTGTTCGCAAAGATGCTGCAAGGAACCAACGTGCTCCCAATTCAGCGGTGCGGTTTCGCTACCTGGTGCCGGCAAGTCTTCGACCGATTCGTGCAGGTCTTCCAGCAACGTGAGGGCTTGAATGTGAGCGGCGGTGTAGGCGTGTTCGAGTTTGGCGTTGGCCATGGTTGTGTCTCTCGGTTTGAAAAAGGAAAGGAAGCGGGCTTCGAGCGAAGCCCGCGTTGGAAAGGCCCTGCTGACAAAGACCCGCGGCTAGCAATCGCGGCAGGTTTCCCAGGCACGCTTGCTGCCGTAGCAGATCTGCCCGCCTTCGACGATGTAGACGATCGCGTCTTCCGCTACGTCTTGGTCGTCGAAGTACTCGGTGGGGTCTTCTTCGCTGGCTTCGTTCATTTCCGAGCCGCTGGTGATGCCGGCGATTCGGTTTTCAAAGGGCCAGTTCTCTTGCGTCATCAAACGCACTTCGGCGTCCGGCCCGTACTGTTCGCGGTACTCGCTCAGCAGTTCGATCAGGGCGTCAATCGTCATCGTTTGGTCTCCGTAGGTAGGAAGGAAAATTCGTCTTGCGATGACACACATGAGCCATGGTTTTCGAGACACAGCAAGCGCATTCGCACTGCAATTTGCAGTCTTTTTGCATGTTTCTCGATCTCGCCGACGTGCCCCACAAAGGCCTCGTGTCGGCGTCCTCGAAACACTCGGCCCCTTAGGGTTACTTATGCGAACGACGCGACATGTGCGCCAGAAAACGCCAACGTTTTGAAGCAAACGGTTCGGAAGGAAACCAACGCGCAAAAGAAAAGCCGCGGTGAAGGCCGCGGCGTTGAAGGAAAGAAGTTGGCCGGCCCTTTAGACCGCTTGGTCGTACTTGCGAGCCATTTGCAAAAGCTTCTTCTTGACCGGCTTCCAGTCGCAGGTTTGTTCGCCGGCCGAAAGCTCGCCGTATCGTTTGGTGCGAAGTGCTCCTTTGCGCCAACCGATAGTCCAGCCAAGTCGGTAGTAAAGCCGGTTCAGTTCAGTTTCGCCTTCGCCCGCGCCGTTGCGATCCCAGCAGCTCTTGGTGCCAGGTCGCTTGGTGTAGTCCCAGCCGCTGCAGCGTCGCGTAGTCAAAGCCAACTCGGCCAAGCCCAGTACCATTTGGATGTAGCCGAGCAGTTTGGTTTTGTTAAGCGTGCCAGCGAAGGCTCGAATCTCGATTCGGTTTCGGCCCCGAGCGAGGTGCGTCAAGTTCAAAAGGTGGTAGCGGTCGGCTTCGCAGTTTCGCTTGGCTGCGTCCCTGTTGCCGTAGCTCTTGATTTGCTTCGCCCAAGTATTTCGCTCGCGTCGTTTGGTTCCCGTCGAGGCGTAGATGGCTCGCTCGTGGTTTCCGATCAGGCTTATCAGCCGAGCCAGGGCAGCCGCGTCGCCGTTCCAGGTGATCGTAATGTGAAGGCCGCAGCTTTCGTTGACCCGAGCCCCGCGTGCTTTGATCGCGTCGACCGCTCGCTCTACGTTTTGAAGTCCTTCGTAGCCGCGAACGATAGGCGATACGAACTCGGCGTTCTTGCGTCCGACCGGCGTGCGAATGCTGCTATCGCGTTCTGCTTTCCAGCCTTCGGGCAGCCAAGTTACAGGCAAGCCGTTGTGATATCCGCCGATCGGCGTGGCGTCGTTTCCGGGCAGGTGAGTTTCGATTTCGATACCGAAGGCGATGTCGTTGGCGTGCATGGTTGTGTCTCCGAAAGGTGGCTAGGTAGTTGTGTTTCGCGTGGCGTTTTGCCGGCCGCGTGTGACACATGAGCCATGGGTTTCGGAACACATCAAGCGAAGTCTGGCCAACGTTTTGAATGATTTCGCATGTTTTTTAGCACGCCAACACGCGGCCAGTTTTGGCCCAACGTGCCGTCCAAAAACATGCGGCTAACCATGCCAAACATGCAAACATTCGCCACAGTCGCCAACGTGTGCGGCGTGTCGCGAAGCCCTCCAATCAAGAGCAGTCATGGAAGACAAACGCAAAGCAGTGACGATTAACTCGCTGCCGATCAAAGACGCCGCGACCGCGATCAGTAACGCCTACCAAACGCGAATCACGCCCGAGCAAATCGAGGCCGACGTTGCGGCCGGCGCACCAACCAACGCCGACGGAACGCTCAACGTGGTCGCCTACGTCGCGTGGCTACTCCAGGAGACTCGACGTGCAACTTGACCCAGCGAAACTTCGACCGAGCGAATGTCGCCGGCTACTCAACAGCACGCCACTCGGCGAAGTAATCAACGAACGACAACTTCACCGCTATCGAACGCGAGCAGGTCATCGCATCGGTGACGGTAAGAGCGTTCACTTGCTGAAGTTCGCCGGCCTGCTGATCAAAGACCGCCACCGACCAAAAGCCGACGACACCGATGCCTACGAAAAGCACAAGGACTACTCGCGCGAACGAAACGCAGCGAAGTCACTCGCCGGCCGTGACATCGGTGAGCTTCCGCCGGTCGCCGACGCTGATCGAAAATCAAAAGCCGCCGCGAGCTTTCGATATTTTTGCGAAGCCTACTTCTCGCTGACGTTTCATCTTTCCTGGTCGCCGGACCACATCGCCGTCATCAACAAGATCGAAGAAGCCGTCGTCCGAGGCGGTTTGTTCTCGCTCGCAATGGCCCGCGGCAGCGGTAAGAGCTCGCTTGCTGAAGTCGCATGCATTTGGGCGGTCCTCAACGGCTATCGAGACTTCGTTTGTTTGATTGGCAGCGACGAAGGTCACGCCTGCGACATGCTCGAATCCATCAAGACCGAGCTAGACGGCAACGATCTGCTCTTGGCCGACTACCCCGAGGTCTGCTTTCCCATCCAAGCCCTTGATGGAATCGCCAACCGAGCCAACGGGCAACTTCACCAAGGCAAACGCACGCAAATTGGTTGGACCGCGAAAGAAGTAGTCCTGCCTAGTATCGACGGCAGCAAGGCGAGCGGCGCGATTATCAAAGTCGCCGGCCTGACCGGCCGAATCCGCGGCATGAAGTTCAAACGCCCCGACGGCAAAACGGTCCGGCCGTCGCTTGTCGTCCTCGACGATCCGCAAACCGACGAGTCCGCTCGTTCGCTATCGCAATGTGCCAACCGCGAAGCCATCCTCGCCGGCGCGGTGCTCGGGCTCGCCGGCCCAGGCAAAAAGATTTCCGGCATCATGCCTTGCACGGTTATTCGTCCCGGCGACATGGCCGACAACATCCTCGACCGCGACAAGCACCCCGAGTGGAACGGCTCGCGAACCCGAATGGTCAACTCGTTCCCCACCAACGAAACCTTGTGGGAACGCTACGCCGAGATTCGCAGCGAAGGTTTGCGAGCCGGCGATGGCGGAGCGTCCGGCACCGAGTTCTATCGCAAGAACAAGGTGGCTATGGACGAAGGTGCCGACGTTGCGTGGAAAGAGCGTTTCAACCACGACGAACTTTCTGCGATCCAACATGCGATGAACCTCAAGCTTCAAGACGAAGCCGCGTTCTTTGCCGAGTACCAAAACGAACCGTTGCCGGCCGAAACGGTCGATGCCGACCAACTCACCGCCGAGCAAGTCGCGGAAAAGACGAACGGAATGGAGCGGTGCTGCATTCCCATCGCCGCCAATCACCTCACCGCATTCATCGACGTCCAAGGCAAGTTGCTCTTCTTCGTCGTCGCCGCATGGGAAGACGACTTCACCGGATACATCGTCGACTACGGTTCATTTCCCGACCAAAAGCGTCCGTACTTCACGCTCCGCGATGCCCGGCACACGCTCGCCACCGAAGGCACCGGCCTCGAAGGCTCGCTTTACGCAGGAATGGAAAAACTAACCACCGACTTGCTCGGCCGAGAATGGCAACGCGACGACGGCGCGGCAATGAAGATCGAACGCTGCCTCATCGACGCCAACTGGGGCCACTCCACCAACGTCGTCTACCAGTTCTGCCGGCAAAGCCCCCACGCTTCGATCCTACTACCATCTCACGGTCGCTTCGTCGGCGCCTCGTCCAGTCCCTTCAGCGAATACAAACGTCGACCCGGCGATCGCGTCGGCCTCAACTGGCGAGTCCCCTCGGTCCACGGCAAACGAGCGATCCGGCACGTCATCTACGACACAAACTGGTGGAAGTCCTTCACGCACGCCCGCCTCGCCGTCGCCATGGGCGACCGAGGCTGCCTCTCCATCTTCGGAGACCGTGCCGAGCAGCACCGAATGTTTGCCGAACAAATCACCGCCGAGTACTTCATCAAAACCGAAGGCCGTGGCCGAACCGTCGACGAATGGAAAGCCCGCCCCGAGCAACCCGACAACCACTGGCTCGACTGCCTCGTCGGCACCGCTGTGGCCGCTTCGATGCAGGGAGCGTTGCTCTTCGGTACCGACAATCAATCAGCCAACCGACGAGAGCGGGTAAGTTTTAAAGAGCTTCAACGACAAAAGAAGGGATAGGCACGAGGTCTTTCAGACAACTATCGGTTGGAGAAAGATCTGGCGTCGACCGTCGAATTACCCCGTATTTGTTCCGGCGACAAGAAAGAACCGAGAATTTGGTGGTCATTTCCATCCAACCGCTTCACGAAGCTGCCGCCGTAAGTCCTTTCCTGGAAACGACTTACGGGCGATGTGGAATCAGCAGCGGTGTTGTATATATACAACACCGCTGCTAGGCTCCGATCTTTTTCTCCTGGACATCCGGTAGGCATGATGTATATATACATCATGCCTACAGAGGAAATTCGATGGTAACGAAACTTGAAAAAGCCGCCCCAAAAATCTTCAAAGCCCTCGCCGAACAGCCGATCAGGACCCATTCGGACCTCCAAATACTGTTCCGTGAAAAAAATAAGGCATGGGAACTACCGGTCACGCTGTCCTTTAACAAGTTCATACAGTTTGCTATCGAGCACGGCAAACTCCAAAGACATCGACTTGAATTTCCCCACCGCCCAGCAACTCGCTACAGCTGGGGCGACGTGCCATTAGAAAGCATCATTCAGTCAATTCACCCGAAAGGGTATTTCAGTCACTATACAGCAATGCAGCATCATGACCTGACTGAGCAAATTCCAAAAACCATCTACTTCAATATCGAGCAAAAGCTCACAGGTGGTGGAACCGAGCCATCGCAAACGGCAATGGATCGTGCGTTCAAGGGCAAATGCCGCGTATCCAAAAATAGTGTCAATGTGGGTGAGCGAACAATAAGGATACTGAACGGTAGAAATACTGGTGAGATGGGTGTCATCACGATTGCAGATGACAATCCGTTTGAAAAACGCGTAACAAACATCGAACGGACGCTAATCGACATCACGGTACGACCGGTCTATTCCGGCGGGGTCTTTCAAGTTGCTGAGGCCTTCGTCGCTGCTGCATCCGAAGTGTCCATCGAACGAATCACGACATATCTGCGCCGCCTGAACTTCACGTACCCGTACCACCAGTCGATTGGTTACTACATGGATCGTTCGGGGAAATTCTCGCATTCACAACTAGATGCAATCCGCGAACTTGGACTGGAGCATGACTTCTATCTTGACTACGGAATGAAGAAGACCAAGTACGTCGAGAAATGGCGTCTACATGTTCCACAAGGGTTCTAGTCGCTTGGCAAGGCTGCAAACAAAACTGAAATAGTAGTCGAACGCCTCGATATCTTCTTCGGGATGGACCGTGTCTTTGACACTCTGGAAATCGCTCTCATGAAAATCCTTGTAGTCCTTGATCTTGTCGAGTAGGTCGAGCGGAACACGTTTGACAGCGAACGTCTCTCGAAGCAACTCATGGAAATCACTTGAATCCATATTGACATAGCCAGGACTAACGAGGTTGTAAAGATCAAAGAAGTCGCGGGCTCTAGGCGCACCCGGCCTGCTTCGCTGTACGACTAATCCATATTCGGGCATCTGTTGACAAAGAGCACGAAACTTCTCTGCAACAATCATTGCGATCGAATACACGTAAAAAGTTGTACCATCAACTTCGGATGCTTCCTTGCCTTCGCAGTATTCGTACTTGCTAATATCGACTTTGAACGTCTTCCCACCCAATGATGCAACGACCATTGCATAGTTTCGCATCTGTGGAAGGTCGCTGCCTAACTTTTGAGCGAGTTCGCAAGGAATAACTTTGAAAGAAACTTTATATCCACCCCAAAAATCGGCAAGCGATTGTGACAGATTCTTCGGCTTCGCTTCAATTTTGAAATCGAAGACGAATAGATTCATTGCCGCGAACGCATCTACGAGTGTTCTTTGAAGCTCTTGGGAGACTTGCTCAACATCCAGAAAATCGTCCGGCATAGAAAAGTCGAGATCCATCGAAGCCCGGCTTCCCAAACCATGTACGAGATCGATTGCATTGCCACCTTTGAGAACAAGCAGTTCGCGAAGCAAATCACTCCCAACGATGCCTTTTAATGCGCATCGCTTTATCTGTTCAATTCTTCTGTCTGGATTCTGAGGCATTGAGTTAAGCGATTGTTGGCGAGTTTTTATTAGACATTCCAGCATCCGAGCAGGCGACTCACTTGTGTTGCAGATAGACGACCCAAGATGACCCACGCGTGCGTTGTAATCCTACAAAATCCGAAGTGGACATTGAACCCGACGACACAGTCAGCATGCTAGGAGTGAAATAGCTAACTAACTAGGCATGTGGAACTTCGGAAGGGTCTCCCTAAGAGAATGCCAGATCAGAAATCTTAACTACTCCGCTTTTTCTGGTTCACGTGAGGGTCGCTTCGGCTAAGTAACCCTGAGAGGGACGTTTGTTTGCGAGCGAGTGCCGGCGATGCCAGAAAACCTCAACGATGAAATCCGTGAGAACGCTGCGGGGCCTGCGAAGGCTTCCGGCGATGCGGGATCGGTTGAGCAGCACAAGCTGACGGAGCAGATCGCTGCGGACAAGCATCTCGCCGGCAAGGACGCGGTTCGCAAGCCGAATCGCGGCTTGCGATTTAACAAGATCGTGCCGCCGTCGGCTGGCTAATCTTTCTTTCGTTTTGCGATGAGCACAGGGCTGCCGGGGACGGCAATAGGATTACAACACGGATGTTGAAGAAGTTGTCAGGGTTGATCGAGCAAGCATGGCGCGGCGGAGCTTCCCGCTCTTCATCCGCGCCGGGACGCTCGCCCCGGCAGCCCTTCTTTTCGCGGCTTCGTGCGAAGTACGACGCCGCGAATACGACGCTCGACAACATGAAACATTGGTCTCGAGCCGATGGGTTGTCGTCCGCTGCAGCGAATAGCCCCGATGTGCGTCGAACACTTCGCAATCGGTCGCGATACGAGGTCGCCAACAATAGTTACGCTCGCGGGATCACGTTGACGCTGGCGAATGATGTCGTTGGCACTGGACCGCGACTGCAAATGCTGACGCCGGATGATGCTGCAAATCGTTTCGTTGAGGCGGAGTTCTTTGCTTGGGCCGAGGCGGTTGGATTGGCGGAAAAGCTGCGAACGATGCGACTGGCTCGTGTTTCGGACGGTGAATCGTTTGGTTTGTTAACCAGCAACGAACGCATCGACGCGGCGGTGAAACTGGACGTGCGGTTGATCGAAGCCGACCAAGTGGCCTCACCGACGTTGGTCGCAGACCGTTCTCGTTACATCGACGGCATTCAGTTTGATGCTGACGGAAACCCGATCACTTACGACGTCCTGCGTGAACATCCTGGTGATGTGACTTTCACGATCGACGAAGAATTCGACACGGTGCCGGCCGCCGCGGTGCTGCACTACTTCCGTTGCGATCGTCCGGGGCAGATTCGCGGCATACCCGACATCACCCCGGCGTTGCCACTATTCGCACAACTACGCCGCTTTACGCTTGCCGTACTTGCGGCTGCCGAGACTGCCGCTGAGTTCGCCGGCATCCTGTACACCGACGCTCCTGCGAATGGAGAAGCCGACTCCGCCGAACCGTTCGAGCCGATCGAACTTGAGAAGCGAATGCTGCTCACGATGCCAGGCGGCTGGAAGATGGCTCAGATGAAGTCGGAGCAACCTTCGACCACATATGCCGAGTTCAAGAAAGAGATTCTCAACGAGATCGCTCGATGTTTGAACATGCCCTTCAACGTCGCCGCTGGCAATTCGTCGGGTTACAATTATGCATCTGGGCGACTCGATCATCAAACCTACTTCAAGTCGATCCGTGTCGAGCAAACGCAACTTGCTCGCGTCGTTCTGGATCGCTTGTTGAATGCTTGGCTTCGCGAAGCCATTCTCATCGAGGGCTATCTGCCTAATTCGCTTCGCACGCTCGACAGCACTTTCGAGCACCAATGGTTTTGGGATGGTCACGAGCATGTGGATCCCGCCAAAGAAGCCAATGCCCAAAAGATCCGTCTCTCGAATCATACGACTACCCTGGCCATCGAATTTGCGCGGCAGGGACGTGATTGGGAGACGGAACTCAAACAGCGTGCCAAAGAAGTGGCACTGATGCGTGAGCTTGGTCTGTCGGCCAGCGATGAAACTGAAACCAAACCCTCAACCAAGGTCACGGAAGACAATGCCGAAGACACAGCACGCGCCGCTTGAAGCCGACGCCGAATCCGTCCCAAGTTCGCTGCGAATCGTTTGTGATGATGCGGCGACGATCACTCTCGCCGCGGCCGAAACGCCAGAAGAAGGCAAGCCGTCGCTGCGTAAGTTCTCCATGACCGCATACACCGGTGGTGCGATGCGACTTGGTGGTTGGCCCTATCCAGTCGTCGTCGACTTGGCCGGCATGCGAGTCACTCGCAAGTCGCGTCCGATTTTGAAAGACCACGATCGAGGCAGCATTGTTGGACACACCGACGACATCGCGATCACCGACAAGTCGCTCGAAGTCGCCGGCGTGATCTCGGGTGTGGGTGCGACGGCTCAGGAAGTGATCGCGACCAGTGAGAACGGTTTTCCTTGGCAGGCATCGCTGGGCGCAAGTGCCGACAAGGTTGTTTTCATCCCTGAAGGCAAAACGGCAAACGCCAACGGACGCGAGTTCAAAGGGCCAGTCTATGTGGCTCGCAAGTCAACGCTGGGCGAGGTTTCGTTCGTTGCCTTGGGTGCTGACGACGATACCGAGGCTCGCGTCGCCGCCGGAAACTACGCCGACGGTGATGATCCCAGCGACACGGATGAAGACACCGACGATCTCGAACCCGTCAACGCAAGTTTGAATATGAGCACCAAGCGAACGACCGAAAACAAAACAGCGACCACTTCACCGGTCAACGACATGCGTTCCGAGGCCGCTGCGGAATCTCGTCGCATTGCAGGTATTCGCAAAGTCTGTGCGGGCAATCACGCCGATCTTGAAGCCGACGCGATTGAGCAAGGCTGGTCCACTACCAAAACGGAACTCGCCGTGCTGAGAAGCGAACGCCCCAAGGCTCCCGAACAGACGCAAAACTCACCACGCTACAGTCGCGAGGTCCTCGAAGCTGCCGCCTGTCTGTCGGTCGGCATCGAAGAAAAAACGCTGCTGGCCAGCTATGGCGAAAAGACGCTCAACGCCGCCAACCCGCTACGTCACATTGGCTTGCGTGAACTCGTCGCCGAGTGCGCTCGGATGGAAGGCATCGACGTGCCTCGCGTCTTTGGCGATGGAACGGCAACCATTCGAGCTGGTTTCAGTTCCATGAGCCTACCCAGCATTATGGAAAACGTCATGAACAAGACGTTACTGGCGGCCTATCAAAACACACCGATCGCCGCCTTCGATCTTTGCAGCGTTGGAACGGTCACCGACTTTAAGGAAGTGGCCCGATACCGTTTGCTTGGCACCGGCGGGTTTGAGCAGGTTGCTCCCGATGGCGAATTGAAGCACGGCAAACTGTCCGAACAGAAGTACTCAAACAAGGCTGACACCTACGGTCAGATCCTCACGCTGACTCGGCACGACATCATCAACGATGACCTGTCGGCGTTCATGGATATCCCTCGTCAAATGGGACGCAGTGGTGCCGAGTCCATCGACGACTTGTTCTTCACACTGCTGCTCAAGAACGCCGGATTCTTCTCGTCCGCCAACGCCAACTTGCTGCAGGGAGCGGACACTAAGTTCGGCCCGGATGCACTGACCGTTGCCAAGACAACCTTCCGCAAGCAGAAAGCTGGTCCTGGCGGCAAACCCAAGGATCAAAAGCCGATCAACATCCGGCCTGAGTACTTGGTCGTTCCGGTGGAGTTGGAAACCGAAGCGGAACTGTTGATGGGTTCGTCACAGTTGATGATCGACGCGCAAGGGTCGCCGACGAAAATCCCTGTCGATAACCCGCACCGCAACAAGTACCGGATCATCAGCACGCCGCATCTGTCGGACAGCTACTATCCCGGTGCGAGTGCTTCCGCGTGGTATCTCTTCGCCAATCCGCAGGTGCTGCCAGCGTTCGAGATCGTGTTCCTGAACGGTCGTCGAACGCCGATCATCGAGCGAGTTGAGATGCCACCGAACACGCTTGGCATGGGTTTCCGGTCTTACATCGACTTTGGTGTGAACAGCCAAGACCACCGAGCCGCCGTGAAAGTCGCCGGCGAGTGATCGCCCGCTGATGTCAATCTTCTTCTTTCAACGTAAACACAAAGACCCATGCAAGCTCAATTCATTCACGATGGAAAGCAAGTCGACTTCACACCCGACGTCGATGTCCCTGTTGGATCAATCGTCATTCAAGGTGATTTGGTTGGCATCACCAAACGAGATCTGAAAGCCGATGTACTCGGCTCGATCGCCGTGGAAGGCGTGTTCGACATGCCCAAAGACCCGGCTGACGCGGAGACCTACACCGCTGGACAAAAGATTTACGCAACCACTGACGGGATCGTCACTGAAGTGCCCGATGGATCGGTGTTGCTCGGCAAGGTCGTTGCTGACGCCGCGCCGACCGACAACTTCGTTCGCGTTCGTCTGAGCCAGTGATGACCACCTGTGAGCAACCCCATCATCGCACCCGTCGGGGCGATCTACGTCCACGAGGGCGTGACGGTCCCGATCGTTACCGACGTTGAGATTCCGGCCGGCAATGTCGTTGTCCTTGGCAAGCTGGTCGGCGTCGCCAAGTTCGGGATCTGTGCCAACTCTCGCGGCAGCATCACCGTTGCTGGCGTATTCGATGTGGTCAAAGATCCGACAACCAACATTCCGGCCGGCACCATTCTTTATTGGTCCAAGATCAGTCACCACGTCATCAAGAACGCTTACGAACACTCAATGATCGGCATCGCGGTTGAAGACGCGCCACCGAGTTCGCTGACCGTCAAAGTCAAATTGCTTCAGTAACCACCCCAACACGAGGTCCTCGCATGGAAGCGAAACTGCGCACGCTTGTCGTCGCATGCTTGCTGCTGATTTGCACAGGCTGTTTGCCGGAGGGCGATGTTCAAGTCCGCTCGCTGCCGGCACCTCCGCCCGAACAACCGATCGCCAACCTTCCCACCCAGTTGCATCAACGAAATTGGACGGGGCGTCTCAACCAAGGTAGTTGTGTTCACGCATCGCTGGTCAATCACTTGCGTTGGCTCAACGAGTTTGAACTTGGCGAACGCTGGCGGGCGACCTACAGCGACGGTGAATGGGATTCACGATTACGAAACCGACTTGATGCTGCCGACATCGACTACAGCTACACCGTCAAAGCGGATCCTCGGTTTCTTGACTGGGCAACGGCGACGCGGCGCGGTGCGATTCTGTGGTGGAAGCCGGCTCACTGCTGCACATTCGTCGGTTGGGTCAATCGCGACGGCCGGCAATACGCAGCCATTCTCGACAACAACTATCCCGGCCGATTTGAACTCACACCGCGCGAACAGTTCGTGCGTCTTTGGGCCGGCTACGGCGGGTTCGCCCTGACGGTGATGGAAGACCCCGCCAGTTCCTTGCCCTATCGAAGCTACGAGGTCATTGATGAAAGATGAAATCCGAATCCGGCTGAGCGTCGGCCTGATTGTAGTCGCAGTGCTGCATGCGGTGATGCTTGGAGCGGTGTTCACAGCATTGCACCGAACACCGCCAGCCGACACGAGCGAATCCTGGCGATTGCCGCCGGCACAACCCACCAGCGAGGCTGGATCGCGAATCCAACAGTTGCCGCAACCTTCGCGGGTCAACTTGGAAGCACAAGGCGAGCTGAAACAACAGTCTGGTTACTGCCCGCCCTGTCCGCCGAACACGATTCCCGCCGCGGAGCCGTATCGAATTGTGCAGCCCTATCGTGTGGTGCCAACAGCTCCAACGGTTCCTGCTCCGATCATCGTCACCCCCGCGTCGAGCAGCACGCGACCCGCGACGCCACCCGAACAAGCGAAGAATCGCTACCAAATCGCCTTGTTCGTTGCCAGTGACGCCAAGAGCCAGCGTCTGCTTGACTGGTTCAACACGGACCCAAACCTGGTGAAGTTGAAGTCGAAGTGTGCATTTCAGGTCTACACTGAATCGAATGCACTGTACCGCACGCGATATGCGGACATTGTCCCAGCAAATCAATTCCCTGTGGTGCTTTTCCAGGACTCGACCGGCGGGCATGTTCATGCGGCTGGTCACACAATGTTGCCGTCAACCGCTCGTGAACTCTTCGACGATCTGCGTCACGGTTACGAACTCTATCAACAGACGAGGCAGGCCCAACGAACGGGCGCGCTAAAGACGCGAGGCTATTCCTGGGACGCTGCGATCTCACCAACGATGCAGCTCTCGTCTGAAGACTGCCCGGATGGTTACTGCCCTATCGAACCCGTCGACAACACTTGGCGGCCGTTCGATCGGGATCGTGACGGCGACCGCGATCGACTCTTCGACCGAGACTCCAATGGCCGCAACGCATTGATTTGGGCGGGGGCTGGTGAACTGGCCACGCTCGCATTGATCTTTGTGGCGGTTCTGTTGCTCGGATTCATTCTCATCAAACGAGGACTGTAAAACTCATGATTCTTGGAATTGCAACCGTCGTCGTCCTGGTCTTGGTCGCGCTTGCGATTTTGCCGGCGAAAAAGCGAGATCGCGACGCATCGCCCCCGAACTTCGTTCAGTCCTTCACACGACCAGCGAACTTTCGGCAACAGCAACTTAGCGAAGAAGCGGAGGCGATCGCTGACGAATATCAACGTCGAGCTGATGAAGCCTGGCGTGAAGAGCTTGGCGAAAAGGCAACCGTCTTGTTTCAGACCAAGACGACGACTGCAACGAAGACCCGTAAATCGTGAGCGACATATTGCATCGAGGCCAGTCTTGGTTGGCGGAGAAGCTGACCAAGCACGCCTCACGAAACGTCGTGTATCAGCGTGACGATGTTTCCGTCGAGCTATCCGCCACGATTGGCAAATCGGAGTACGAACAGGACGACGGCGACGGCGTCATCACTCGTGCTCAAGTCCGCGACTTTCTGATTAACACGAAAGACTTGTTGCAATCCGCCATAGGCACCTGGCCCCGGCGCGGCGATCGCATCCTCGAAACCGATGGCGACACGACCTTCGTCTACGAGTTGATGTCGATCGGAAACGAACCGCCGTGGCGATACAGCGATCCCTTCCGCGTCAAACTCCGCATCCACACCAAACTGGTTGACACGATTACATGACAGTAACGCCCGCAACCGTCATTCAAATTGCCGAAAGCGTCGTCGCGGAAATCAACGCTGGCGACTTCAGCAAGACAAACCTCTCCGCTCAGCGACTCTATGTTCCAAACTTCGATCTCGAAGACATGAAGGAACTGCGAGTCACGGTTGTGCCTCGCGAGGTGGAATACCTCCCGCTCGATAGAGCATCAAACAAATACCATGCCACGATCGACGTCGCCGTGCAGAAGAAGTTTAGCAAGGGCGATGCCAAAGAGATTGACCCACTGGTGTTTTTCGTCGAAGAACTGGCCGACTACTTCCGGCTCAAACGCCTTAATTCGTTCGTGGCCGCTCGCTGCGTCAAGGTCGAGAACTCGGTCCTGTACTCCTCCGAGCACTGGACCCAGTTCAATCAATTCACAAGCCTGCTGACGTTGACGTTTGAGCTCGCGAAATGATGCACATCAGGGCTCGCGTGCGATTCACACCGGGCCAACTGAAAAAGAAGGTCAACCAAGCGACCTTCAAAAGCATGAATCATGCGGCCGGCACCATCCGGATGACGGCAAAACGATCTATCCGCAAACGCAAGAAACCATCCAACCCAGGATCGCCGCCCAGTTCGCCGACCGGAATGCTGCGTCGTGTGCTTCGCTACGAAGTCAACCGCGATCGCGGCGAAGCAGTCATTGGCCCCGTCAATGAGATCGCTGGCCGGCTATGGAACCTGCATGAGTTCGGCGGCGTTGTCACGAAGCGACGCAAACTGAAACGACATCGGTTCCGCGTTGGCGAGTTTGGGCCGATCCGTGCGAAGCAGCCTGGTAAGTTTGCCCGCATCAAACTGCTAACGATCGCCCAAGCCAGTCGAGCCACACGTCTAATCGAAGAAGAAAACGAACGCCGCGGAGCCAGTAAACCACGCCGCTATCCCGCACGCCCGTTCATGAAACCTGCCCTCATTGCCAACCAAGCACGCCTGCCGAAGTTCTGGCGTGACTCGGTGAAATAGTCTCTCGTCCATGGATGGAATCGAAACATGTCAGCAGAAGTCAAACTCGGTCTCGATGCCGTCCTGACGATCGACGGTGCCGAGATCAAGAACGTCAAAGACTTGACCGTCAATCTCGAAAAGGCCGAAGCCGACGCATCGACTCGTGATAACAACGGCTGGCGAGCCACAGTCGGTACTCTAAAAGACGCGTCGATCGAATTCACGGTGCTCAACAAGAACGGCGACACCGCGTTCGGGATGCTGCAAGGACTGTGGAGTAGCGGAACGCCGACTGACGTTGGCATTTCGGATGCTGGTGGTTCGCTGACACTGACCTGTGAAGTCATGAACTTCAATGTCAATCAAAACCTCGAAGAAGTGGTGTCGGCCGACGTCACCTTGAAGCCAACCCAATCTTCGTCTGGCAGCGGCATGAATGTTGGTGGCGGAACGCCCTAAGTAATCCTCGGAACGGAACTCCATGCAGAAATTCATTGATCGTCGTGGTCGTGTCTGGATCGTTGACATCGACAATACGACGCTTCGCCGCGTGAAGGCACTCACCGACGTGCGATTGCTGGACGCGATCGACGGCGACCTCGTCACTCGGTTGTCGAGCGACCCACTGCTACTCGGCGATGTGTTGTTTGCGATCTGCAAGCCGCAAGCCGATCAACAAGACGTTGACGACGAAGCGTTCGCCGAGGGATTGGCCGGTGACTCGATCGACGAAGCGTGCAAGGCATTGGTGGATGCTTTGGTCGCGTATTTCCCGGAGTCCCGACGCCGTCTTCTGCGGAAGGCGGCCGACAAGCAGAAGATGATCGAGATGCGGGGATTGGAAGCGATCGAGAAGCGGCTGGACGATCCCAATCTGGTGGACCGGATTGTGGAGGACCTGGAACGCAAGCTCGCGGTGCCGACATCGAGCGACTCATCATTCGGCTCGCCGGCATCGTCGGAGTCGACCCCGGACCACTGACGCTCCGGCAACTCGTGCAGATGGCCGAAGCGAAACGCCAGCACGATTGGCATATCGCATCGAGCGTCATGGCACTGACGGCCGAGATCAATCGCGATCGCAAACGTCGGCGAAAGCCGTTCAAGCCGGATGACTTCAATCCCTACACGGTCACTCGGCCGGTTCCGGTGAAAGCCACTGTCGAACAAGTCGCCCATTTGCTCGGCGCAGTCTTCCAACCCCGTGAGAACGAGTCTCCATGTCCCAAGTCCGAGCCGGATCCGCCTACGTCGAACTGCTGACCAAGGATTCAGCATTCGTCAAAGGTCTGCGGTCGGCTCAGAAGCGATTGGAATCATTCGGTGCATCCACGCGGTTGCTCGGTACCAAACTCATGGGGCTCGGCGCGGCCGCCGCCACACCACTGGCGGGCAGCGTTGCAATCTTCTCCAACTTCGACGATGCCATGCGAGGCGTTGCCGCGATCACACAAGCGACTGGATCGCAGCTTGAGTCGCTTCGCAATACGGCAAAGAAGCTCGGAGCAACCACCAGTTACTCTGCCAGCGAAGTCGCATCGTTGATGACCGAACTCGGTCGGGCCGGCTTCAAGCCAGAGCAGATCGAGAAGATGACAGCCGCTGTGATGAACATGGCACGTGCAACTGGCACGGACGCGACTCAGGCATCCGGCATCATGGCAGCAACGATTCGTCAGTTCGGAATGGAAGCCGGCGAAGCAACGCGGGTTGCCGATGGCCTGACCGCCGCGGCGAACAAGTCGTTCAACACGGTGGAGTCTCTCGGCGAAGCCTTGTCCTACGCTGGCCCCGTCGCTGCCGACGCGAATATGAGCCTCGAAGAGACGCTCGCGATTCTCGGTACGCTCGGCAATATGGGTATCCAGGGATCGTCGGCCGGTAACGCAATGCGTCGCTTGCTGACGATCAGTGCCGCCGAATCGGAGAAATTCAAAACCACCTTCGGCGTCACGACCAAGGATGCGAAAGGCAATGCCCGATCGCTCGTCGACATTCTCGGCGAAGTTGCAGCTGCGACCGAGAAGATGGGAACGGCCGAAAAGGCTGAGAAACTAAGCGAAGTGTTCGGACTGCTGGGCATCACTGCGGCCAGCTCGATCGGGAAGAGCGTGGCCGATACCCGCGAGTTGTATTCCGAACTGCAAAAGGCAGGCGGCATCGCCGGCAAAACTGCTGAAGAGATGGAAGGCGGACTCGGCGGAGCATTCCGAATCCTGAAGTCTTCCATCGAGGGAGTCGCGATCGCCATTGGTGAATCACTGGAAGGCAGCGTCACCACGATGGTTCAAGCCTTCAGCCGCGCCGCGTCAGGCGTGATCGAGTGGATCAACAAGAATCAAAAGATCGTAAAAATCGCCGCGGCGAGTGCCATCGCGATCTTCACGATTGGCGCGGCATTGTTCGCTCTTGGTTCGGTCGCTGCCGTTGCGTCATTCGCTGTTGGTGGACTCGCAACCATCTTTTCATTCATCGGCGGTGCAATCGGCGTCATCGTCTCAGCGGTCGGATTGTTGTTCACGCCGCTTGGCCTTGTTGTCGCAGCGGTTGCAGCACTCGGTGGCTACTTTCTCTACTCCACAGGCATCGCTGGCCAGGCGGTCGAGTATCTCAAAGGACTTTTTGAAACACTCAAAGCCGACACTCTCGCCGCATTCGGTGCGATTGCCAGCGCTCTGGCTGCTGGCGACATCACTGCGGCGACCGATGTGTTGTGGACGTACTTGAAACTGCAGTGGGTCAAAGGCACGACCTACATCAAAGGCGTCTGGGCCGACTTCACTCAATATATCTCTGACTTGTGGGCCGATTCTGCCTACGCGATCGGGGATGTCCTGATTGGTGCCTTATCCGGACTCGCTGGCGTCTGGAACAGCACGCTCGGTTTCATGGCAGACGGTTGGACGATTCTTACGTCCGCCGTGCAAAAGGGCTGGAACAACACCATCGGGTTCCTCAAGAAGGGATTCCTCAAGCTTCACGAACTCGTTGATATCGCCGGCGACGTGTCGGTACAGATCGGCGGAGTGCTCATCAACGCATTGGCCGGCGTCGAGAACGCTTGGGTCGAAACAGTCGACTACCTTGCCGACACCTGGACCGTGTTTGTCGGTCAAGTGAAGTCGATGTGGAACTCGACCGTGGGGTTCTTGAAGAAAGCCTGGATCAAACTCAAAGGCCTCTTTGACGACGACATCAACGTCGACGTCGAAATGGCGAAGATTGACGCTGACACTCGAGCGGCCGATACCGCCGAGGAGCAACAACGCCAGCAAGCGATCATCGAGCGTCAGCGTCGCCGATCGAAACGCAAGGAGCAGATCGAAGCCAACCGCGTGGAAATGCAAAAGGGCATCGCGGCGCAACTCGAAGCACGCCGCAAGGCTCGCGAAGGTACGGACATCGACGCCGACATGCGGGCGATCGACGATGAGACCGATGCCAAGAATGCAGTTGTTGACCAATCCAAGGAACACCAGTTCCGCGAAAACGATGCGGCGCAGAACAATCGCCAACAAATCATCGACGACACGACCGTCGGGGTGCAACGCACGCTCAATCAGATGCGAGCGGAAGCGAAAGCGGCACGCGATGCAGTTCGGCCAAACGCTGAAGATCGCAACAAGGAACGCGACGATCAAATCGCAACCGCGCAGGCCGAGTTCGATGCTGCGGTGGAACGAGCCAACAACGCAACTGCCCCTTCGGACGCTGTGCCGAAACCAGACGATGTCGCTCAGCCGGAACCACCAGTCGCTCCGCCCAAGATGCCTGAGCCCGGCGCAGTCGATATCCCCAAGGTCGATCTCCCCGGAATCGACGATCCCGAGTTGCAACCGCCCAATGCGAAAGACCTCCGTCTCGACCTGAACCCAAACGCCCAGGCGGCAATGGATCAGTTCGCTGACGGTCCCGAAACTGATCGAACCGAAGTCGCCGGCAATTTTGATGCGCGCGGCTTAGGGCTCGGCAGTGGAGCGTCGACGATTCCTCAACAGGCTCGCGATCCACTGAAGAAACTGGAGCCCATTGCCGCTGAGGACGATCCCGTCGAGGTCATCTTCGCGCCACAGTTGAGGTTGGAACCTGAACAACTCGACGATCCGATCGTAAACGGCGAGCAAAACAATGAGTTCATCGCCGAAAACCAAAGCGATGTCCCGTTGGATCTGCCATTGCTTTCGGATCAGCCCGATCCGATAGAGATGGAATCCCCGCCGACGCTCGACGTTGCTGCGATCACCGAAGCGTTCGCATCTGTTGGCCGATCCCTCGCGGCATTTGATTCCGCGATCTCCAACAGCACGTCGCAATTGCATCTGCCTGCGATGTCGGGCGGGGAATTCAGCGAGGACATGAAACGCGCGATCATTCAAACCGCTGAGAACACTCGACGCCTTGTTGAGCGTTCGCAGTCGGGAGGATTGGTGTTTGGCTGATGTCAATCTCCACCGGTGGATACGACTTCGAGGTTGCGGCTCTGTCCGAAAAGGCGTCGCGAGGAAAATCACACTCCGACTTCACTTCTTACGTTGCGACGAATAGCGGGGCTGTCGATCCGGCCGCCGCTTCAAGTGCTCTGTATCAGTACTACAAAGCGAATCACAAAGAGCTGATTCCGTATCTGCAAATCGACTCGGAGTTCATCAACCAGAAGCACGCTCTGGTCAGCGTT
The DNA here is from genome assembly GCF_007860175.1 of Rubripirellula reticaptiva. NCBI lineage: Bacteria > Pseudomonadati > Planctomycetota > Planctomycetia > Pirellulales > Pirellulaceae > Rubripirellula > Rubripirellula reticaptiva. The sequence goes on from NZ_SJPX01000006.1 coordinate 83,826, forward strand.
ACGATCAACAAGACCAAACTGGATCCGGTTTCGTTCAGTACGACCGGAGCGACAACCCATCTGAATCAATCGCTGCAGACTCGTGGCATTTACTCCGCCCCAGGAATCTCGGCCCCGGTTTATCACGGAGCGATCGGCGTCAGCGATTCCGGCGTTTCCGGAGTCGACATCACGGTCCCAGCGTTTGAGTTCTCCGTCCGCAAGAAGTTCGAGTTCGTTTCGACGGCATACCTTCTTGCCATGGTCTCAATGACCGGCCGCGTTAACTCGGGTGCGTGGTCGATCTTCGCTCCCGGTGAAGCGTTGTTTCTCGGTGGCGAAGGGGGCGAGGACGAACAGAACTGGGTTGATGTGACCTACCACTTCGCCGCTCGACCGAACGAGTTCGCGATGACGGTTGGCAACATCACCGGGATCAGCAAGCAGGGATGGGATTACCTTTGGGTCAAACACGGCGAGAAAGTGGTTGGCGATCGTGTGCTGCAAGTTCCTGAGGCAGCTTACGTTGAACAGGTCTATCACGGAGGAAACTTCAACGTGTTGGGGATCAGCTAGTGACCCGACGCGTTAAACCAGGCGATCAGTTTGCGATCACCGCCGCTGAATACAACCGATTGCTTGTCGCTGCCGAAGCCGCGCATCGCAATCGACTGCCGGGCGGAGGCGGGCCTCGCACCCATTTGCGAAACGCCGAAACCGTTCGCGTTCACAACCTATCGGCAACCACGGTCCCGATTGGCGGAATCGTTGGCTTCGAGTCGCCGCTGACCGATCCGACCATCGGCCCGATGGAATTGGCCCGCTTCGTTCGCGACGCAACGATTGAGTGCGTGCGGCCGACCGAAGTCGAACACACAGGTCGCGTTGGGGTCGCCATCGAACCGATCGCGGAGGACAAGGTCGGCCGCGTGGTGTTCGATGGCGTGGTGGCCGCGCGAGTCAACGTCGTGAAGACTTGGCACAAGTTTGCGGACGTTGGCGAATCGGTCGGTGACACGTTGCAGTCGAAGCCGGATGGGTCGGCACAGATTCTGTGGCGAAGTGACCTCAACCAACTTGGTGACCAATGGGCAGTCGTTCGAGTCGGTCGGCCCGCAGATCCGGTTTACCTTGTCGAGGTTCCGGTCGGTGGCATCGCTGGCCGCCGAGGGATGCGGACTGGCAGTGCGGACTGCGACCTCTATCAACTCGACAAAGCCGGCGAGATCGAAGCCGTCACTGATCCGGCTGGCGACACAGTACGAATCACCGCTCGGAATCACTCAGCACAGCGTATTCGAGGACCGATCGCGGATTCGCCGAAACAATACTTGGAAGTGCAGTTCGACGGTCAGCGATCCTGGGTGATCGACCCTCCCAAGCAAACACTTCTATGCAAGCCAACGAAACGCATCAAAGCAAAGTCATGGGGAACGGCTCGCGAGCTTCGGTTTGATGGTGGATGGAAACCGATTGGCCCTGCCGTCTCGGTTTACAACGTTTGCGACTACGCGTTGCTGGCGAGCCAACAGATCGTCTGCCATTTCCATGAAGACACGTCGGCATACTTGACGATCGGTTGCCGCTGTTGTGATGGCAGCAGCAGTTCGAGTAGTTCTTCGAGCTCCAGCAGTTCGTCGAGTTCAAGTTCCAGCAGCAGTTCTAGCAGCGATTCATCGTCCAGCAGTTCTTCTTCGTCTCCTTCGTCATCATCTTCATCCTCGACATCGGGAAGCTCATCAAGCAGCAGTGGCTCGTCGAGTAGTTTGAGCATGAGCGGTTCAAGCTCATCGAGCATGTCGTCGAGTTCCAGCAGTTCTCTATCGTCATCCAGCAGCAGTTCGTCGGGTTCTAGCTCGTCGAGTAGCGGATCGTCGTCATCGTCGTCCGGCAGCCCTTCGTCCTCATCAAGCAGCGGTTCGTCATCGAGCAGCCCGTCATCAAGTAGCAGTTCCGGCAGTTCGTCATCGAAGTCGTCTTCGAGTAGCGATTCATCCTCAAACTCCTCGTCGTCTGACAGCAGCGATTCCTCTCTGAGTTCGTCCGCATCCAGCAGTAGCGATTCGAGCGACAGTTCAACGTCTTCATCAAGCAGCGACAGCAGTAGTCAATCGAGCGATTCGTCAGACAGCAGCGATTCGAGCAAATCGACGAGTTTGCCGAGCGTGAGCAGTTCATCCAGTTCCTCGTCTGCATCGAGCGGTTCGTCCGCCAGTTCGTCGAGTTCTCAATCGAGCAATTCATCCAACAGCGATTCGAGTGACTCGAGCACATCGGCTAGCCTGCCAAGCACCAGTGGTTCATCGAGCTCAGACGGATCGGCGTCCGCATCGAGCGGTTCGTCCGTCAGTTCGTCAAGTTCCCAATCAAGCGATTCATCCAACAGCGAGTCAAGCGACTCAAGTATTTCGACCAGCCAGCCCAGTATCAGTGGTTCATCAAGCTCCGATGGGTCATCGTCCGCTTCGAGTGGTTCGTCAAATAGTTCGTCAAACTCACAATCGAGCGATTCATCCAACAGCGATTCAAGTGACTCGAGCACATCGACCAGTCTTACGAGCATCAGCGGTTCATCAAGCTCCGATGGGTCGTCGTCCGCATCGAGTGCTCCTTCAGATAGTTCGTCCGATTCCCAGTCCAGCAACTCATCGACAAGCGAATCGAGTGATTCCAGCACGTCGATCAGCCTGCCAAGTGTGTCTGGATCCAAATCATCGGCGAGTGATTCGTCGTCGAGCAACTCACAATCAAGCGATTCCGGTTCGTCGAGCGATTCGTCCAACTCGCAATCAAGCGAATCCGCCAGCACGCCATCCGTCAGCAGTTCGCAATCGTCCACATCCGAGAGTGCATCATCAACTAGCGAGTCATCGACTTCAGAATCGAGCCAGTCCGAGTCGAGCACATCCGAAAGTGAATCACGCAGCGAGTCAGACTCGGAGAGCGTGCCTTCGTTTAGTTGGAATTCGTCAGCAAGCAGCGAAAGCGATTCCGTATCGAGTGAGTCCGAATCGGAATCCCAGTCGCAATCGGAATCAACGTCGCAGTCAGCCAGCGAGTCGGGTAGCGATTCCCAAAGCGAATCAAGCATCGACCGCAGTTCGGACTCAAAAAGCTACTCAGCGAGTGCTTCGGCATCGTACTCGGACAGTGCCTCCGGAAGCGAGAGCCAAAGTGGTTCTGCATCAGGAAGCGGATCAGATTCAGGCAGTGACTCAGGATCAGGCAGCGTAAGTGCATCCGAATCAGATAGCGGAAGCAGGTCGGGTTCCGGTTCGCGATCAACGAGCACATCGGACTCTGGCAGTGATTCGCGAAGTGATGACTCGACCAGTGTTCCAACGTCATCAAGTGTCTCTGATTCCGATTCGACATCGCGGTCGATGAGCAGATCAGGATCGGAAGGTTCTGACAGCGATCGGCCAAGTGAAAGCGACGACCCGAGTGTCGGCGATTCATCTGGAAGCGACAGCAATCAACCATCCGAAAGCAACGACTCGACATCCGACTCAGACCCGCCCAGCGATGGTTCCGACCGACCCAGCGAAAGCGCATCCGATAGCAGCGACGGCTCCGATCGGCCGAGCGAAAGCGATTCCACGGAGGAACCTTCCGAAGACAGCAGTGGATCGAGTGAGCCTTGCAACAGCACCTGGATTTGGTCGTGCGGTTGGGAATTGGTGAGCAGTGATTGTGAAGACCCCGGCGATCCACCCAGTTCGTCTGGTTCATTCGACGGAGCAGTAGCGGGGATGACAGCATGATGCATTGCCCACATCTAACGCCCGACAACCAATGCGAAGTTGCCTGCCAACTCGCTGGCTGTCGCGTGCAAACCACGCCGACCGCCTGCAACGCGTGCCAGACCAATGACAACCCGTGCGCGATCAACGTCGTCACGATCGGTATGGCGTTGGTCAACAAAAAGCGACGCAAACAAGACGTCACTGAGTTGGAAACACTGCTTCGCAACTACATGCCAGACGAAGACCCGATCCCGGCGACGCTGAAGATGAGTAGTTACCGACCTGGTCCCGGCAACGAACTCAAGAAGATGATCGCTTGGTTTGCAAAGCCGAGCGAGACGTGCAACTGCGAAACCCGCGTCGACACGATGAACGACTGGGGTGCCGATGGATGCCGCCGAAACATTGACACGATCGTCGATTGGTTACTTGAAGAAGCCCAAGCAAGAGGACTCCCGCATGGAAGGTTTACAGCAAAAGTCGCCCGCAGTCTCGTCAGCACTGCCATCCGCAAGTACGAGCGAAAATTCCCCGAAGGGGCACCCGAACCAGACCAAGACGATCCGGAGGACGAATTCGATCGTTGAACGTTGCTTCCTAATGAACCTCGAGCGACGCGATGATCGGCTGCGTGACTGGATGCGGCAGCTTCCCGATCCTTGGCCGTTCCCCGAACCCGAACGGTTCACCGCGATCGACGGACGCCGCGTGGCAACGCCCCCGCAGTGGCGAGCAGGCAACGGTGCGTGGGGCTGTTACCGATCACATTTGCTGATCCTCGAAAAGTGTTTGCTCGAACACATCGACTCGTATGTTGTCTTTGAAGACGACGCCGGGTTTGGCGACGACTTCTGCGAGCGACTGCAACAGTTCATAGCCGAACTGCCGGCCGACTGGGGCATGGCGTACCTCGGCGGCCAACACCTTTACGCTGGCAAAAATCCGCCGCACAAGGTCAGCGAACACGTTTATCGTCCGTACAACGTGAATCGTACGCATGCGTTCATGGTGCGAGGACGCGAGGCGATGAAAACACTCTATCGCCATTTGACTTGGAACGATTGGCACACCAAGCATCACATCGACCATCACCTCGGTCGATTGATCCAGCGACGCTACCAAGCACTCGTTCAAGGCAAGAACGTTCAAAAAGAATCCATCGCGGTTTACACGCCCGATCGCTGGCTCGTTGGACAATTGCCGACGAAGTCCAACATCTGTGGTCGCAAGTGGAGCCAAACGCGGTTCTTCAATGACGCCAAGAACGCTGACCATTCGGATGCACCGTTCTTTGCCGTGCTTGGACCGCACCGCGCCGGCACTTCGTGCGTCGCCATGGTCATGCACCATCTTGGCGTTCACATGGGCAATCAGCTTGGTGGCTACGAAGCCACTGGAGGCGGCGAGGCAGTTGGGCTGGCACAGCTTTGCGAAAAGGTGATGCGTTTCCCGGCGACGGACCCGAACGTCAGCGACGACCAACTCACTCAAATGCTCAAGTCGTGGATCGTCAGTCGTAAATCAGAAGCGAATCGCGATAAGACGGTTTCTGGAGCGAAGTATCCGCATCTATGTCGCTTCGTGAATCACCTTCACGCGGGGCTTGGCGATTCACTGCGAATCATCTCTGTCGAACGAGACATCGAAGCGTCGATTCGATCGCTGCAGAACCGTAGCGAGAAACATCGTGGCCAATGGTTCGCGGCGAACGATGAGGACTGTGAGGTTCTTCAACGCAGTCTCCGAGACCACCGAGACAACTTCATCTCCGAGCATCCCGACGTGCCGGTGTTCCGGATCGAATTCGCCGAGTTGGTGACGTATCCCGAGGAAGTGATTGGCAATCTGGTCGAGTTTCTCGGCATAACGCCGACTCCGGATGAAATCCAGTCGGCGATCGAACACGTCAATCCTGATCTCCGGAAGTTTGGGTAAGCATCATGGCAAAAAGTGTTTCAACGGCAGACATCACGTTCTGCATCAAGACGATTCACCGGCCTTGGTCCTGCCATCGGCTGGTCCAGTCGCTGCGCGATCATATCGTCGACCCGACCATTGTCGTCGTCGATGACGGTCGCCCCGAACTTCGCTTCAGCGAGAAGTATCCCGAAACCGCCAAGCATTGCGAGGTCATCAATCTCGATCGACACGATGTGGGCGTTGGCGTTGGACGCAACGCAGCGATCGACGCGGCGCAGACCGAGTACATCTTCCTGTTGGACGACGATCACGTTGCCACGGCTGACTTTCACATCGACCGCGTCTGCGAGTACTTCGCCGCTCACGAACTCGACATTCTCGCCGTCCGACAAGGCGGAGGCGGTCGACCCACGATGCTTTCGCCGCTGATGAACGGCAAACGTATCTGGATGCACCGCGGTGAAAAGAAGCGAATTGGCTCGGTCGCCTGGTGCGACATGGTCAGCAACGCGTTTCTCGCTCGCAAGGAAACGATCGCCACGCTCCGTTGGGACGAGGCCCTGAAGACGTACGAGCACTGGGAGTTCTTCTACCGAGCGAGTCACCTCGCCAAGCTGCAAATCGCGGTCGCGACCGATTGCTCCGTCGTCCACGCCCATGTCGCCGGCACGGGCTATCGCGACCTGCGTGGCAGAGCCAAGTTCCGGGCGATGGGGCTTCGCAAACACGGTTTCCATTCATTGCGCTATCCAGGAGGTCAAATCGTCCGTGCGTAATCAAGCCACTTTCTGCATCAAGACGATCCATCGCCCGCATTGCTGTGCGGCGCTCGTTCGCAGCATCTACGACCACTATGGTGATCACCGTCCGCTGATCCACGTCCTCGATGACGGGAAACCGGAACTGCGATTCTCGGCCGTTTGTCCAGACGAAGCTGCCATGGTCGATCGACTGATCGAGACCAAATACGACATCGGCCTTTCCGCCGGTCGCAACAGATTGCTCAATTCCGGCGACACGCCGATCGTTGTCTTCGCAGATGACGATCATCTCGTCACGAATCAAACGCGTCTTCCTGAGTTGATCGGGACGCTCAACAAACATCACGACCTCGATTTGCTGGCGGCGCTCAGTAACAACGACGAACGTCCTCGCATGCTGCGTGTCGACGGTAGAACGCTGCGGATCGCCTTCGGAAGCTACCGGCAGCGGCATTCAATTCGCTGGTGCCATTACGTCGGCAACTGCTTCGTCGCCTATCGCGACATCCTGCGAGCGATCCGCTGGGACGAGTCACTCAAAGTCGAAGAACACTGGGACTTCTTCTGGCGCGCAAAAATCGCCGGAATGAACGTCGCAGTCGACGTCAATCACTCATTCAAACATGAGCACGTTGACCCACCCGGCTATCAGCGTCGGCGGCCGGAATTCCTAAAAGCTGGCTTGGACAAACACGGACTGGAAAAGGTCATGTGGCGATGATCGAAATTCCCGCACTTGAGTACCACCTCGCTCATGGCTGCAATCTCTCGTGCCAACAATGCAGTCACTACAGTAACTTCCGTCTCGCCGGCAAACTTCCAACACTGGATGACGCACGCCGCGAGTATTCGTCATGGTCGTACCGCGTTCGGCCGCGCCGATTCGCGTTGCTTGGTGGGGAGCCGCTCTTGAACCCACATTTGATCGAGCACTTGCGATTGGCCCGCGAGTATTGGCCCGACTCCAACTTGATGCTCGTCACGAACGGATTCTTATTCGATCGTCATCCCGAGTTACCTGCGGCTTTAATTGAAGCCAACTGTCGGCTTGAGGTCAGTCAGCACGGCACACATGAGTCGTATATGGATCGCTTCAATGCGGCAAAGAAAACCGTGTGGCAGTGGCGAGTGGACCATCCGGGCATCCAGATCAAGATTCGCCAGTCACATCGTGGCTGGATGCGACAGTATCGCGTCAAGGATGGCAAGCCGATGCCATTCGATTCCAAGCCGGATGCAGCGTACCGAATCTGCATGCAGAAGACGTGCACTCAGCTGTTCCGCGATTGCTTGTGGAAGTGTCCGGCACTCGCCTATCACGCCCTGATGGAACAACGACTGAAATTCGAAAGCATCCCCGCTTGGCAACTCTTTCGCGACTACAAGGCATGCCCTGCATCGGCCAGTGAAGACGAACTGCAATCGTTCGTCGAGACGAAAGCGATCCCGCAATGCGGACTCTGCCCGAGCAAACGTGTCCCATTCAGACATCCCGATCCGACTCAAAGGAGTGAGATTCGATGACGTATCCGCTTGGTTCTGGCAGCGACGACATCCCGCCTCCCTGGCATCCGTTCATTCCGCCATTCGATCCGCCGGGCAGTTCGTTGCCGCCCGCACCTCCGAACGTTCCACCGGAGGGATCAAGCACTGATGACAACGGTTCCGACGACGAGCCTCGCCCGCCGTGGTGGCCCGAGGATTGGGACTGGCCGCCCGAACCCGAAGGTTCAACCGAAGTACTCGTGCCGCCACCACGCCACGTATGGCCGCGACTGCCGCCCGACCACCCGTACCATTTGCCGCCCGGATTCTGGTGGCCCGACAACATGCCGCCCGGACATCCCGGCACGCCCGAGCCCGGAGACGAACCAGGCGGCAGTGAAACTTCGTCGAGCGGCGAATGGGTGTGAGCAATTGATATTGTGAACACGATCACTTCGCACAGTAGATGACAGTCTGTTCTAGTCGAACGTGACCTGTATTCTCATCATGCCTTTCGACGGTTAAAACACTTGCTAGGAATTCACTCTACTCACTCCAGCAAGGACAAACTCGTCATGGCAAAGAAGAAAGCAAAGACAGCGACCAAGAAAAAGGCATTGACGCTCAACGACATCTACGACCAGGTTTCTCGCAAGGCAGACACTCAGGGCGTCAAGATCAACGTTGCAGAAACCAAACGTGTTCTCGCTTGCTTTTTCGACGTACTCGAAGACTACAAAGCCGTAGATGCATTCGACTTCGTCGCTAAAGGCCTGAAGCGTGCCGGCGGCCGACGACGTTAGTATCTAATTCCAATTCTGCGCCCCGTGGCGAAGTCGATGAATCCTCGTACTATTTCATTTAGAGCTGCCTTCTATTTGGTTGCTTTAGCCCTAGCTTCACCTCGGGCGTTTTCAGAGGCCCTTGATCTCGAGCGATTGCACGAGATCGGAGTGACCATGATTGAAGACAGTTCGGTTGTTGAGGTCGCGTTTATGGCGGTTGGCGAGCCGAAATTTGTATTGAGATAATAAACCAAACAGCTCGTAATCATTTATCCAAATGTTGAATCGGACACATCATATCGGCGTCATCGGCCTAACTCAGAGTGGTAAGACTACCTTTCTTACATCGTTACTGGACCATTGGAATAACCACCACCCTAAAAAGTTTCCGCTTGGCAGAACCCCGCAGAAACATAGCCTCATGATTCAATGGAACGGTGAAGACGAAGACAGTGGAAGACGACTGTTTGAACAGAACCGCGCTTCAATCGCCAGTGGCGAGTGGGTCAGCAAGTCGCTTGCTTTGGAAACTTACTCGCTGTCATTGAATTGCAGCAGTTGGCATCTTGCTCAACCTATAAAACTCTACGACATCCCAGGCGAACGCCTTGCCGACGCAGAAATGCTTCGGCACAAGTGCTTGTCTCATTGGAGTGAGGCGATTGTTCACACGATCGAGGTTGATCCATCACTTTCCGACCACGCTGCTGACTTTTTAAGGGCTTATCGCGGAACAACATCGGCCACAGAATCAAGTCTTTCACGACTTGAAAAGGCTTACCGGAGGTTAATGGCAAAGTTCCTGCGAAGCCGCATCCCGCTTATCACACCGTCGTCGATGTTGGTTGATTCGGATGGCAACTACGTGCCCGATGACTCGATGACCAGCATTGAGAAACTCGAAAAATGGTTTACGGAACAATGCCCGATGGGGATCTCGGGAAAACCAATCGTGCCGGTCCCGAAGTGCTTCAAGGACAAAAAAAGCGAGATGTGGCTGCGATGCCAATCGCACTACAACGAGTATCGCAGGATGGTGGTCCGACCAGCACTCGAACCATTGGGCGCTTGTCATGACATCGTCTTCTTGGTCGATATCGCCGGCATCTTTGCTCAGGGCGCAAGTTGGAAAAACCAAGCCAGCACGCTGATCGAACGATTTGTCGGTGGAGTTGCGCCTGGCAGCTGGACAGAAAAATGGTGGAAGAAATCATTGCACTACGGTGCGTTGGGTCTTGTCGCTCCGCAAGTCGATCGCATTGTTTTCGTTGCGACGCAAACGGATCGCATTCATCGCGACGATCGATCTAAAGTCAAACAATTGCTGGAAGACTTGGCTCGTCCTGCCGTGAGGTATCCGGCGTCGAAGGGTTACCTCGAAGTGCATTACTGTGTTGCTGCCGCCGTTGAGTCAACCGAATCGCATCCAATGCATGAACTCCGTTACCTGAATCAGGACGAAAGCGAGCCCTCCAAAGCGACCATCAGTGAGTTACCGGATGAGTTTCCGAACGGCTGGAAAAGAGGTGACTATCGCTTCCCACGAACCGCACCACGGATGCCTGAGAACAAAGGGAATCCACCAAAGCAATTTGGGCTCGATGCGATCACTGAAATACTTTTTGCGATCAAGAAATAGTCGGACCGGAATCGTTTTCGGCCGACATTCCAATGGAAATCGAAACAATGACTGATCCAAAGCCTGCTCGGCAATCAAAGAATATTTTCGAGTCTCCGATCCTGGATGAGGCCGATGAAGTAGCTGGTCGCTCTGAGAACGAGATGTCGAAGGCAACTGAAACAACAGAACAAAGCGAATCTTCCGGTCCTCGCGTGGTAAAGCAGAAAGATGCGTTGCTGGGTGTTCCCGATATTCGTGGTGTACGACTGGCTGAGGGTGAAACGCTATTTGATCCCGTTGACGAAGATTCCGAAATGCTCGGGGAGCTTGAATCGTCAGTCGATCCTTCGACATTGATCGCTCGCCTTAAACGCTTTAACTGGATGGTAGTTTCATTTTTAATCATCATCGTGGCGGCGTTTTTGCTGTTTGCACTCTCACAGACGGCGACTTTGATGCGAGAAATTGGCTATTTGCCATTCCCCGGAAACTGGATTGGGTTCGTTTCTCTGGGCGTTCTGTGGCTAGCGATCGGCGTTGCTACCTGGCAACTTGTCTCGGGATTTGCACGGTTGAAGAAGACACCAGGTGTTTCGCTATCTGCATTGAAAGTAATGCAAGAACGCGCAGAGAGCCGAAAGTGGCATCGTGAAAATGAAAAGGTCGCCGAAACGGCTGTTCGAGAATTTCTGAGGCTATATCCAACCGATCGAAACCAAAAAAAGCTGTTAGAGAATGGCGGGTTTGGACGTGATAGTATCACCGTCGATGATTTTTTCGAGCGAATTGAACAACAGTTGAGAATCGACAACGGTCTGCCTGACCAGTGGCTCGAAGAAGTTCGTAGTCAAATCGTCTCGCCTATGGAAGATGCTGCTTCACGGATCATCAAGCGAGTCTCACTTCAGGTTGGCGCGGCGACTGCTATTTCGCCGCGCGGTAGTGTTGATTCACTTATTGTGATGGCACAGTCGTATCACTTGGTAAACGAACTGTGTCAACTATATGGCGTCCGCCCTGGCGGATTGGAGACGTGCTACATCTTGGGGCAATCATTCTTGTCCGTGGCGATTGCTGCTGGCGGAGACCAAGCCGCCGACAAGGTTGAAGAGCAATTGCGTGAGACTTTGCAACATACATTGGGCGTTGCTGCTGGCGCTGTTGCTGCGAAAGTTGGCGCTCGAATCGGGGAAGGCACCGTCAATGCAATGTTCGTTCGGCGCATCGGCAACCGGCTAAAAGCTCATCTTTGCCCTATTGCTGACTAGGCACGCGATGGCTAACAGAAAGCATGCCGTGATTACGATGCCGCGTCTTGAAAAGGCGTTTGAGGATGTGCGCAACGAACTAGATTGCTTGGGCGTGTGGAATGAACGTCTTGCCGATGTAGACGTTTACCTTACTTGGATTGGCACCGCGTACGGATATCAGTGCTACCGATCAACTGGCCATATCGAGATCCCGGCGATTTCGATGAGCCGGATGAGCGAAGTCATCTTTGGCGGTCCGCGACGCACGCTTCGTGATCTACTGCGGCATGAATATGGCCACGCAGTGGCTGACACGAATCGCGGTTTAATTCGATCGCGTCGCTTTCGAGTTGCTTTTGGCACTCTTAACAACAGTTGTATTGATTCGAGCTATAGTCCGACCGAGCACGTCCCGATTATGCAGCAACGGATTCATCGGAGGACTTCGCAGAAGTGTTTATGTATTTCTTGAAGCACGATGAAAGAATTCCTAAAAGGTTTAGGACAACGAACATTCAATCAGAGTGGTCATTCGTCGATCGTCTCTGCCGGCAAATAGCAAAGGACAGATGCAAATGGTAGCCAAGATCAGAGAATACAGACGATGGTCGCGTCGAAGCACAGCTTCAATCGAGTTGACGTGAATAACCAGCAGCAGCAAACTTGGTGATGATGGATGCACTGGGCCAGTACAAATCGTTCAGAATGCTTGATAAACTACGAACGTCCACTCACTGGTATAGAATACAGCGCGAAAAAAAAAGACGTGGTCAAGCGAGCTCGATACAACCGTGTTTCGGCAGATTAACAATGAGATATTCACAAACCTACAACTCCATTGCACTGGCGACACTGGCTTCGATCCTCCTTGTTGGATGCGGCCGTGACGACGTTGCTAGCGAAGCTAGCGTGCAAAGAATCGACAAACGACTCGATGCCCTACTGGGCGATATGGAGGCTTCACGTCAATCGATCGTCAGATTACAGAAGCAAACACAAAACGCTGCGATCTCCCAGCTCGACCAACTCGTTCAACAAAGGGACGAACTTCGCAATTCACTGCCCGTGCTCGCAGGTATCGAGCTATCCGATGAATTGGCCGCACTCGACTGGCTGTTAGCGGCCCGGCAGTCCATATCGTTGGAACCGACGGCAGTCAGTTTGCTTGATGCCGAAGCTTTGCTCGACGCAATCCCACCTAGCTTGGAACAAATCGCGCCTAAGTTGGCCACGGAACATGCGACTCAATGTATCCAACTCGCGAAGACATCGTCCGAAGCTGAAATCGTTGATGCGGACAGCTTGGATATCATTCAAGGGCTCTTGGGACGCCTTCAACGGCAAGACGATTCGCCAGACGAAGAAGTCACCATGATCATGCAAGACCTACAGGCGAAATCGAAGGCTCTCGCCAATCTCCAACTGGCCGAAGGATTGCGAACCGAAGCAAAAGCGTTGCAAACACAGCTCGAGAATATTTCCAGCGTCGATGACGCCGAGCTTCGCAGGTCCGCTCTCGTGGGCCTCAGCCAAACAGTTGATTCCATTCGAGTCCGTTTCGTCATGGAGAAGATGCAAGGTCCCGAAGCGGCATTTGCTTCACTGCGGTCTAAAATCGACGACCATCTCACCGAATCCCTTGAAACGCTCGGAAAAGAACAAGGGCGTCGAGTTAACAAGGCTCGCATGAAATACCAAGCATGGGCATTAGGACAGATTCAAACACTCAATCAGATGTTCGAGTCCGAGGGATGGTTCGAGAACAATTACCAGAAAAAGCACGACGCGGCCGTGAAACACTTGCTTCCCATCAATCAGGGCTTACTGGAACCGCCCGTCGCGAAGTTTTACAGCGAAGCATTTGAGACCATTTGGCAACAGATCGAAGACGGTGAAGGCATGCAGCTCTCGCTAGCCCGTAAAACCGCTGAAGTTCCTAAACGCACCCTCGAAAGCTTTATGGAGCACTCCAAATGAATTCTCGCCAGTGTAACTGGATGGTTCGTATCGCTGCGTGCATTCTCACTTGCTCGCTCCTCCCACGAACCGTGCACGCTCAAGAATTGACGTTGGAACAACTGGGTTACCAAACTCCCTATCGCCTGGCAAAACCGGCCATCGAAGACGCGTTTCGTCGTGGCTCCTCGTTGGACCATCGTCGTCAGGCTCTCGTCCGCGCCGCAAACAAAGGATACGGAACGCGCGCACCTAACGTGCTTGGCAATGCGACCAACATCTTGGCGAGCACGCCGGGTGGAATGAAGACCGCTCGTGGCCTAGCTAGCGACAGCCAAGCCCAGCGCAAAGGCGCGGCACGGCTGGTTCGCATGGTTGATGCTTTCGGCGCCGACTCGCGATACCGCGTAATTGATGTCGAGCAAAATGTTTACAACCGGCGAGGCAGAATGGTCACCGATCGTGATCTCGTTTTCCGCCACCGTGCAAGCGGAAGCTTGGGCAGGATCGAAGTCAAAGACGCGATACCGTCATCGCAGTACAGCAATATTCAAAAGTACAAGCGACAAATCAGGCAACTCGCCGCAGAGCAACGGGCGACGGGTCAACCGCAAGCATTCGTCAATCGTCGGCCACTCATTCCCGCATTACAGAAATTTGCGGCCCAGCAGGGCGTAGCAGCATATGGCAATGTCGTCACTTCTTCAGCAAGTGCATTAAAGGCCGGGCACGTTCCGGTCAGCAGAGTCCTGGACGACCTCGATCGCGCGGCGACCCGCCAGTTCCGCATGCGGGCTGTCAGCACAGGTTTCGGCTTGGTCATGGCGGCCGCGGAAGGCGGCCATGCCTTTCAGAAGTGGAACGACTATTTAGCCGGCAATGGTTCAGCAACCGAGGCAAGTTACCACACGCTGATGGCGAGCTCGGGAGCAAGCTTTGCGTTGGGCGGCGTTTCTTCCACGATCGCAACTCAAGTCAACGCCTCAAGCCGCGCCGCCGCGGTTTTAGGACGCGTCGGACGTTACGCAGGTCCCGTTGGCGGAGTCCTGATGGCAGGTGCGTTTGGTGTTCAAGGCTATCAGTTCTACAGCGGTGAATTGAACACACGTCAGTTCGTATATGCCACCTCAACAACAGGTGGAGCATTTGGAGGAGGAGTCGCAGGTGCGATTGGCGGAGGAGCGTTGGGTGGCTTCGGTGGACCAGCGGCTTGGTTCACCGTGCCGGCTGGAGCGATTGTCGGCGGAATCGCCGGAGCTTGGGCAGGTCAGACGATTGCAACATTCGGAGTGGAGTCCTATTACTCGCTGCTCGACGCCGAACAACAAGATCAGCTCGTTGCTTCACTGCGCGAGCTTTACGAAAATCGTTCCGGTTAGGCTCGCAATTGACTGGGCGAGTGATCCCGAATCATCTTCACGCTTTGAATTCTGTCGCCACTTGCGAAGTCGGCGATTGAGTTGTCCCTGCTCAATTCGGTTGGCCGAGCTCATACTTACGAGTATTTCTTGAAAAACTCTGCGTTTGGTAAAATAGAATCGCGGTCTTACACATCTCTATTTTTGTGAAAGCGAGATTTTAAGCGAACCATCGTGACGCGAGCGCGTCTATCTCCCTGAACTACAAGTCACATTCACAGACGAGCGAGTAACGAGCTTTCTGATGTTATCAAAAACCCAATCCAGTCGACTCGAACAGATACACGAAGGCAATCTCTTCGGCGGGCAACCGTTGAATACAGATAATGCCCCGGCGTATCCGCGTCTGATGTGACACTCGCTGCTCTAGCGAATGCTTTCTCCATGAAGGCTCGGTGTCACCGCAGGCATCGAGCCTTTTTTCGTGTCCGCATTGCGGCGGGCAAACCCAACAACGAACCCAACATGGGCTGGTAGCTGAGACGGTCTAGCGGCGGTCTGAAGAACCGCAGACGAGGATTCGAGCGCCTCCCGGCCCACTGACAAGGAAGATATGCGCCGACAGCAAACGCTGCGGCGATCGGAAGAGCACAACATCGGATACAGGTGCAGATGGAAGCACGCCTGGTTTGGGACCAGGAGGGTCTCGGTTCGACTCCGAGGTGTCCGACTTTTTCACAACACAACATGGTAGTCGAGGGCTGGTCGCCCAAATCCGCCTGATACGCGGGTCGCGCTGAGTTCGATCCTCGGGGCTACCACTTACGTCAACGAACACGAAGGAGAACACCAACATGCTGACTGCACTGCGATTGAAACGCATAGCCGCGATCGAACATCGGGGCTGTGGTGTAACTGGCAGCATGACGGACTTTTAATCCGTTCGGTGAGGGTTCAACTCCCTTCGGCCCCATTGCTACGCATCGGCGTGTAG
Source organism: Rubripirellula reticaptiva (assembly GCF_007860175.1). NCBI lineage: Bacteria > Pseudomonadati > Planctomycetota > Planctomycetia > Pirellulales > Pirellulaceae > Rubripirellula > Rubripirellula reticaptiva. Next base: position 99,681 of record NZ_SJPX01000006.1, read on the forward strand.
CTCAGGGGTGAGAGCGGCGTCCTTATAAGGCGACGGTCGCGGGTTCAATTCCCGCCACGCCGACTGAAATGAAACAACGACGACACATGGGATTGTGGCAGACAAGGTAATGCATCGGACTCTTAATCCGAGCGATGTGAGTTCGATTCTCACCGATCCCACTTGAAAATAGCAACAAGCTATTAGCCGTTAGCGATTAGCTCCAGCACGGAAAAGCTAATTGCTAACGGCTAACCGCTAATGGCTACTCCAGCTCTGATGGTCTAACGGCAAGACTCCTCCGTCGTAACGAGGTGATGCGGGTTCGATTCCGGCTCGGTGCTCTTAAGACGCTTCGGCGCCATTGATCTTTGACAATTTGGTAGTGATGCATTTTTGCGCCCATGATGTAGCGGTAGCCTGCTGCCTTGCCATGGCGGAAGTGTGGGTTCGACTCCCACTGGGCGCTTTGCAGAATCCGGTGTGGCCCAATGGTAAGGCGGCTCCCTGTTAAGGAGACGAGTGATGGTTCGAGTCCATCCGCCGGAGCTTCGCGAAGTTTGAAGGGCGAAGCGAGAAGTGTGGAATAGATCGCTTCGTTTCACACCTCGCCCTTCAGACTTCCGCATATTTCGTGTCCTTGGCCGAGCGGCAAAGGTTCCGGATTTCCAATCCGGCTAGGTGGGTTCGACTCCCACAGGACACTCTTCTGATGGTGAAAACTCTCTCCGGCGCGTAGTCGCGACGTGAGCCTTTGAAGCTCGCAGATCGGGTTCGATCCCCGGACGGAGTGCTGATGTATTGAAGACCAAATGCCGGAGTAGCAGTTGTTGGTCGCTGCACCTCGCTCTGAACGAGGAGTTCATTGGTTCGATTCCAGTCTCCGGTGCTGTGGCCAGATCTGGTGTTGGTTTCCAGAGACTCACTGTGAATGAGTTTGTCGCCGGTTCAATTCCGGTTGGTCACCCTCGTGCAAACATTTTCGGTGGCAAGTTCCTCTGGGAAGGAAGCTTGATTGTCTATCAAGTTGCTGCGGGTTCGACTCCCGTTGCCATCGCTTTCAATTCGCCGCATTCGACTACTGGCTAGGTCGGCTGCTTCTCAGGCAGCAGGAGGAGATCGAAACTCCTATGCGGTACTCGCTTCGATCGAAGCAACCAAACGGCGTGGTAGATTCTGATGGCAGAATCGTCTGGTTTTCATCCAGGAGTTCGCGGGTTCGATTCCCGCTCACGTCACTGCGTTCAATAACGCAATACGGAAGTCACCCGGCCGGATGAGGACACTGTCTTGAAAACAGCTGCGGTCAAAAACCGTTGTGGGTTCGAGTCCCACGGCTTCCGCTCGACAACATGGGATCGTTTCCACACGGGAGGTTGTAACCCTTCTGCCTTTAATTGTGTGGTAGTCGGCGAGAGGTGCGATTCCTTGCGTTCCCACTTGTTTTGAAAAGTTTCACACGTCTCTGGTGTAACGGTAGCACTGCTGATTCCAAACCAGTTAGTCAGGGTTCAAATCCTTGGGGACGTGCTCTTCGGATCGACTTTTTGACAAAGTCCTGTGGTCCAACGGCTACGACACCTGTTTTACACGCAGGAAACGATTGTTCGATTCCATCCGAGACTACTGCCGGCGTCACGGTGACGCTGGCCCGCAATTAACCAAGGAGAATGACGATGTCCAGAAACGTGAGGTACGTGCAATGTGCGATGAGACGCAACATCGCCCGCGGATCTGTGCGAACGACATCGTACATCCCGCAAGAGTTTGCGAAGGTCGGTCGAGTGCTGAGGCTCAAAGACGACAAGGTCGGTTGGGTCGATGGCTGGGTGGTCGAGTGCGTTGGTGATTCGATCGTCGAAGGTGACCAGATTCCTGACTCGCACAAGGCGATCAAGAACCATCGCAAGTTGACCGGCGATAGTGCTCCGCGACTCAATGCGTAACACGTTGGCAGCCAAGGGAAGGACGCGGTCGGTCGCGTTCTTCCCAGCGGCACCAGCACTCAACGCCCAGGTACGCCAACCGGCCGAGCGACTCGCCCCGGTAATCAATAAACACAGGGCCCGAGTGTTTGCAGGTTCGACTCCTGCTCTGGGCACTGAAACGAAGAACAACATGGGGCGCTCGTCCAACGGGAAGACGTCTGTTTTGCACGCAGAAAATCGGGGTTCGATTCCCCGGTGCTCCACTCACGCTGAGGTAGGCCAACGGCGATCCGCTTGTCTTAGGAACAAGTGCTTGCGGGTTCGACTCCCGCCCTCAGTACTGATTCAACATGCTGTGGTACGCAAACCGGCAAAGCGGCGAATTTCAAATGTTCGTGTTTGAGGGTTCGACTCCCTCCCGCAGTACTTCGATTCAAACAGCCAAGTGGTGGAACCGGTAGACACGCGACACTCAGAATGTCGTGCCCACAGCGGCGTGCGAGTTCAACTCTCGCCTTGGCTACTTTTCAACGATGCGGGTGAGCCAGGCTCATCCGGGCCTCATAAGCCTGGACCGTCGGGTGCGACCCCCGAACCCGCTACTTCGATGCGATAACAACGCGGATGGGCCAGAGCTCAGCCAGGCCTCATAAGCCAGGACCGCCGGGTGCGACCCCCGGATCCGCTACTTCATTCGGCCGGGTACGCAAACTGGCAAAGCGACGAGGTCGAGAGACTCGTGACTTTGTGGGTTCGACTCCCACCTCGGTCATGACAAACGATCGCGTGGTCCAGCGGCTAAGACGCCTGCGTGACAAGCAGGAGACCGATGGTTCGATTCCATCCGTGATCACTGACACAAACGGTCTGTAAGTGTTGCGGCAGCACGCGTCTGTGGTATGGACGAAGACCGGGTTCAATTCCCGGACGGACCTCTGAGTGACGTTTGAAACAAATGGGCTGGCATGTTCCAAGGAGGCGACTGACTTTTGCAAAGTCGGTGGAAGGGTTCGATTCCCTTCCGGTCCACTCACGATTGTTTACGGAAGGCAGCCGGATACGGTTTGCCGGGCCGCACTGCTAACGCGTGCCACCTTCGGGTGATGAGGGTTCGACTCCCTCGCCTTCCGCTTGTTTGAAACGGCTCGATGGTGAAACGGACATCATCTCTGGCTTCTAACCAGAAGTTCCGGGTTCGATTCCTGGTCGGGCTACTGCCGATATTTGCAGTCACGTTGGCTGCCGGCATCCATTCGCTTGTTTGACACTTTTGAAAGGCAATGTCATGAGCATGCGTCAGATTGAGCGTCAATTCACGCGGATTGGTGCTCGAGCAAACGTTCATCCGCCGATCGTTCGGCGTTGGGGAACGGCTCTCCGTGAAAAAGTTTCGATCGACATCGGCAACGACGCCGAGGGCGAGTTCTTCGACATCTCGATTCAGCCACCACAGTTGGCCGAAACGCAGGTGATCGACGTTCAGCCTTCAATGCGGCACCTGCTACTGATGTCGCGACAAGACGACGGAAAGCACAAGTTCTTGTGCGGACACGACGAGCGACATTGGTTCGTTGCTGCTGTTCCTGAACGGGCAGCCGTTTCATCTGTGAAGACAGCTTTCGACGCGCTCAAGCCGGTTGCGGTGCGAGCACTTGAGAACCGTCTTGGCGTGAAGCCGCGAAAGCGGAATCGTCGACGCAATGAAGCGTTCATCCGTCAGGGCGAGTGGTTCTTCGTCCCGGTCGAAAACCCGGCGTTGGTCGATGAGCGTCTCGTGCTGCGGAACGAACCGATCGCACGTGGTGGTGGAAAGCCGCACATTTGCGAAGAAGTGGTTCGACAGGGCGGACAACTGGTTTACATCAGTAACCAGCACCCGAACGGGTTGACCGAGGGACAGCGAATGCGATTGATAAGTCGCAAGCCTGAACTTCGTCATCTGCACTGGGTCGCTCAACGTAGAAACCCCAGCGTGTTGGTTCGCGGACGAGTTCGCCATCCGGACCACAAGACAATCATCTTGAACGGTTGGCACCAAGTCCTGATGAACACTGAAAACGAGTCGATCGCAATGCGACATGTCGCATTCATCGACTGAAGTTTGGTCCCGCACTTCGGTGCGGGGCCATTTCCCAAGCCGACGTGACTCGATGTAGAAAGGCACCGCTCTTGTAAAGCGACCCATGCTGGTGCGAACCCAGTCGTCGGCTCTTGTGACTATGAATGAACAAAGCAATCAAATGACTCGCGGGTGTGCTGGATAGCATGACAGTCTTCGAAACTGTCGGACCAGGTTCGATTCCTGGGCGGGTTACTCAAACTGTTCTCGGAGTGTGCCGGATTCGCACGCGACTTTGCGAAGGTCGTAGACCAGGTTCGATTCCTGGCGAGAGCACTGACTGATCGACTGCAGACTCGGATTACATCTTGAAAATGTGAACCATCTGAGTTGTACCTTCGCCGATCGGTCTTTACACAACTCAACAGTTTCACACTCAAACCGGAGCAGAACGATGCGATACGAACATCTGTATGACGACGACAACGCCCATTGCTTTCGAGCCGATGAGCAAACGTCGTAAAAGCTACCCGTCAGAAACGAAAGTCAAACGCGGAGTCCGAATCATCCAAGGCAAGCAACTCGAGGAAAAGCTCGGTCGCAACGACCTGTGCCCATGCGGAAGCGGTCAACGCTTCAAGCGTTGTTGCCTACGATCGGGGCGTCTGTGATGGCGTCAATCGCGACGACTACTTTTAGGGAATGAGACCTGAGGGATGAGTCTTGAGTCGTTGAGGTTCAAGAAGACGAGCGAAGTGAGCGGATGAGGCCAGCGAGCACCCTTGCTGTTTCATCTGCTTGGTTAGCAAGTTGTTCGGCGGTTTCTCCGTTTGTGTATTCGAGCCGCCGAGCGATCGTCAGTTGATACTCGACCTCTCGAATGGACCCAAATGCCATGTCGAGGAAACGCAGGAAGTCTGCTTCAGAGTTCCGCGCACATCCTTCGACAATGTTGGACGCGATCGAAACGGAAGCTCTACGAAGTTGTGACGTCAGCCCGAACATTTCGTCTTTAGGGAATGTCCTCGTTGCTGAGTAGACCGACATAACAAGCTGGTCCGCCAACTCGAACGCTCGTAGCTTCCGATGATCCCGCATATCTCAACCCCTTTTTCTCAGGACTCACAACTCAAGACTCACCCCTATCTTAACGCTGGAGCCAGATGGCTAGGCGGCCGGCTGCAACCCGGTTTAAGTGGGTTCGACTCCCACCAGCGTTTCTTGATCGACCAACTGACGAATCGGAATACATCTTTGCTAAAGAACCGTCTGATTCAAAACCTTCGCTGGCCGATCACAACACAAGGTTCAACTGCCTGCTGGGAATACATGAGGAGCCTAAGGTAGCGATGTCGGGCGACCGGCTAGTGAACGGCGCTGGAGTCTCTCGGAGACCAAGGGGCCAGTCAACGATCAGCATCCGCTGAAACGGACGTTCTTACCCTCTCAACAACAACTTCGTTGGACTTTTGCAAAACATGGCGACTGCCGGCTTGGAATCCATCCACCAATGATTGCGTCCAGTGAGTCTGGGGATCGTGGCAACACGATCGGTAGGTTCGATTCCTATGCGTTAGTGATCTGAGTCATTACCTCGTCGCCATTTACAAAACACGACTGACTGCCGATTTGGAGTACATGGGCTTCTGTGGCCTACAAGCCTTGCGGGTTCGAGTCCCGCCAGCGATCGCAAGATCGTTGTGGTGGAATTGGAAGACACGCAGGACAGATTCTCTGCTCAATACTTCGTCAGTCGTAATTGATCCAGCTAACAACAACACATGGCGACTGCCGGTTCGGAGTACATGGGAGAGCGCGTCACGCGAGTGACGAGGTCGCGGGTTCGATTCCCGTCCGCTGCGAAAGCAAGCGGTAGCTCAGACAAAAACCTCTGGTCCAGAACTTCGTCGCCACCAATACACGATTGACTGCCTGATTGGACTACATCACGCGACGGTCGTGGGTTCGAGTCCCACCGAAGTGAACCTTGTGTCCGCTTCGTAGCTCAGTTGGTAGAGCATCGAATTGTCTGATTAACAAACTTCGTCAATCGTTTTTTACACACAACAACAGAACAAGGCGACTGCCCGTTCGGAGTACATAGGTTAGAGCGCGTCGCGAGAGCGACGAGGTCGCGGGTTCAAGCCCCGCTCGGTATCCGCAAGGAACGCCGATAGCTCAGGAAAAAACCTCTGGCCACAAACTTCGTCGCCCCCCTTTAACTTAGCACCCGCACACGACTAACTGCCGTTTCGGAGTACATCTTAATTCGGAGGTTGCGGGTTCGATTCCCGCCGGCATTGCCAAGCGGTGCCGTAGCTCAATTGGTTAGAGCATCGAAACGTTTCTGATTCAACCACTTCGTTAGTCGCGTTTTCCCAATCGTCTCGAGAGACTGAACTATGCGTGTTTTATATTCCTGTTTCGCCATTATGACCGGCCGCGAGTAATCCAAGCTCGTGGTTCAACAGAGAACACACACATGCACAATTCAATCTTTCAACGATTACGGAAACATGAAAACCACAACCGAATCCCGATCCAAAACCGTGACGACCGTCGCGGCCAGGATCGCTGGCGAAGACATCGCCAAAGGTGACTACGTCACCATCCTCAGCGAGATCATCGAGCTTCCGTCCTACCTATGGGACTGCTCAGGCATCTCGCAACCGATCGACGAACTCGTACGACTTCGCTACCTGCCACGCGCAGCCGGCGAACCGCACAAAGTCGTTGCCGTTTGCTTGCCGTTCGTTTACGCGAAGCGACCCAAGGGAAACCTGATCGCTTTCGACACACGACAGCAACAACTTGTCCGGCTCGACCGAGACAACGGCCGTTCCCTTTGGAAACAAATGGGAAAGACCACCAAGAAGAAAACGAAATAGAAAGCGCACACGATCGACTGCCGATTCGGAGTACATGCTTCAGGAGCCGGGTGTCGTGGGTTCGAGTCCCACCGGCGCAACTGCAATTCGCAAGATTGCAGCGCCGTAGCTCAGTGGTAGAGCACCGTAAAACCCTCTGGTCACAAGTTCGTCGATCGTGCCCTTTATCAAGGCAAACACAGTGCATCACTACTTCAACAGATAACAGAACATCGAAACACACTCGGCTGCCGGTTCGGAGTACATGGCACGACCGAAAGGTCCAGCGGGTTCGAGCCCCGCCCCGCAAGCTTCCTCGAAAGCAACACGGGTCTCTGTCCAACACTTCGCCGAGTGCTTTTTCGATTTAACAACACAAAACCATCGTGCTGTGAAACGGCCCCACTTCGTTCGGGGCGTTTCCACGCGGTGGCAAGACACACGATCCGACTGCCGGAGTGGAGTACATAAGAGTTCGATTCCCTTCGTCGCCGCTGTCCACTACGACCCAGCCGAATTGGCTGGTCAAAAACCGGCGACGTGGCTCATTCGGGAGCCACCTCTGCACCAAACCTCGTCGGATCGTTTACTTCGTCGTAGCGTGGGCTTCCAACCTGCCGCGACTGCACACGCAGGCTAACAACCTGCATTACTCAGGAGGTCAAACATGGCCAACAAGTCACTATTCCAAAGCATCACTAGCGTCCTGCCACGAGCGACCGTCGTTAACGAAGCAGGCGGCCCAGCGTACAAGATGTCAGCGAAGCACGCGCTCGCCCAAATGGCGGCGACCGGTACTTTCGGCAACGTCTACTACGCGTCCGCGCAAAACCAACTCGACGCGATGCGAAAGCTGATCGACGAGATCGACGACAACGAGTTCCTGGCAAAGCTGGCCGTCTACTCACGTGAGCGTGCTTACATGAAGGACATGCCGGCAGCGCTCTTGGTCGTACTGTCGACGCGAGACACCAAGCTCATGCACCAAGTCTTCGACCGAGTCGCCGATAACGGCCGCGTTCTGCGCACCGTTTTCCAAATGACTCGTTCAGGACAATTCGGTCGCAAGGGTCTGTCGTCATCGCTGCAGCGTGCGTTCCAACGTTGGCTGAACGACGCGTCTGTTGGCAAGTTGCTCTCAGCTTCGATCGGCAACGATCCAAGCCTGCGAGACATCTTGCGAATGGCACGTCCAACGCCAAAGGACGACGCGCGTCGAGCGTTGTTCGGATGGTTGACCGACAAGCCAGTCGAGAAGTGGGCACCAGCTACGGCTGACCACCTACCTTCGACGGTGCAGTCGTTGGTCGCGTACCGAGCAGCCGACACGGCCGAAGCCCAAACGCTGATCGCCGGCGACCTGCAAGTTCGATGGGACTTGCTAGCCGACGCAGCCAAAGGACCGTTGGTTTGGAAGGCGATCGCCCGACAAATGGGTCCGCAAGCACTGCGAATGAACCTCAACACGCTACTGCGTCACGACGCATTTAAGAAGCCTGGAATCCTCGGATTCGCAGGAACCGACAACGCGATGATCGACTACGTGGCCAGCCAACTGGCTGACCGTGATGCGATCACTCGCAGCCGTCAGTTCCCGTACCAGTTCCTGGCAGCTTACATGAACGCATCGGACGAGGTTCCAAGCAAGATCAAGACGGCGCTACATGACGCGGCGGAGATCGCGTGCGGAAACGTACCAAAGCTTCCAGGCCCAGTCATCATCGGACTCGACACGTCAGGTTCGATGGGATGTGCCGTTACGGGAAACCGTGCGGGTCGTTCGGGAAGAGGGGGCGGAACGTCGAAGATGCGATGCGTCGATGTTGCGGCACTGTTCGCAGCAGCGATCCTGCGTCGCAACCCAGACAGCGTCGTCGTTCCGTTCGATACGCAAGCTTACAAGGTCAAGGTCGATCCAAGTGATTCGATCCTGTCACTGTCAGGACGCTTGTCGAAGTACGGAGGCGGAGGAACGGACTGCTCGTTGCCATTCGTCGAAGCCAACACTCGTTACGCGAAGCAAGCCTTCGCGGGCATCGTGTTGATCAGCGACAACGAAAGCTGGATCACGAACAGACGCGCCTACAGCTACGGCCAAAACGGCGCAACCGGAGTGATGACCGAATGGGAGAAGTTCAAGAAGACCCAGCGTGGACTCGGCATCTCCGATCCAAAGCTAGTCTGCATCGACATCCAACCCTACGGAACCAGCCAGGCACCCGAGCGAGAGGACATCCTAAACATCGGCGGCTTCAGTGACGCCGTGTTCAACGTTGTCTCATCGTTCCTAGTAAACGACGCATCCCGCTTCGTCCGCGAAGTAGAATCCGTCGAACTGTAAGTCGAAAGACGAACTGAAATCCGAAACGCCCGCGGAGGATCAATCCCCCGCGGGCGTTTCTTGGCTAGCGGATTCGTGAGTAAACGATTGCATACTTGCTACCTTCAGGAGTTCCGATTCCCGCTTCAGTCCATATTCTGGGGCCGAAGGGTAGAGAAGCATTGCGCGAGTTTCTATGGGTGGCTAATCAACTTTGATGCTGACGTTGGTGACACCAATGTTTCCACTGCGTCGGGTAGATGTCGTCCCGGCTTCGCTAAAAAGCGAATACGGTTTGATCACAACCTTGAGGCGGCTTACGTCCGTGACACCCTTAATCGCATCGGTAATATTCATCCGTTGAGTCACCGAGTTCGATTCATCGGTGTCATGTTCTGCATGGTGTTTCAATCCAAACATTGACAGGTTTCCGACCGAGATCTCGTCAGCATCAGCTATTTGCAAAAAGACTTCGTACCCGACGTTTGGCACGCTCTTCGGCACGAGGAACGTGACTTCCAGCATCGTTTGTGGTCCCCGTTTCGGTCGCTCTACACGCGGTGCAAGCCCCATCAACTTCTGTGATTCCGCTGCTGATCCGACAACATTAAGGCTAAACTCGGTCGCGACTTCTGCCGAAAGCGTTGCCTCCACATCTTTGTTGCGACAGCAATCGCACATTGGTTCGAGTTGAGGCGATGCCATGCCCGTAGCCTTATCCATTTGGAAATTCTTAGGAAGCGTTGCGAGCATTACGTTGGACTCCTTCACATCAAAAGGAGCAGATTCAGTTAATGTTGGAGCATTCGAGTCAACGTCGTCGTACGCAACCCTCAGATTCTTTCCATTCAAATAGAAGACCCGCTGATTGTTCTGAACATTGCCGTCAACGTCGTAGAAATACCATGGACGCGCCGCAAACCACGCCGCGTCGGGGAAATAGCCCCAGGTTCGACCTTGCAGGGCGTCCCATTTCGCAAAGATGCGATCAATGTTTGCGTGATGAACCCAAAAAATCGGATCGAAAGCGGCCGTTCGCACCTCAGCCATTAATCCATTGAAGTCATTCCCGATCACGCCACCTATGGCCACGTGAATATCGTTGTGAGGTCGGCGCTCAATCATTCCCATCGTGCCGGGCGCGTCGTCGTAGACACCACCAGCAAAGCCTGTGTCTTCACTCGGTCCGAAAAGTCGCGTCTCAGACATCAACGCAGCGAACGCTTCGGTCGTAACCTTAGGAGTGAGGCCGGTTCGCCCTACAACGAATGCCGCTTCACGATCCGATGCCCACAGTGGGTTCCTGGGAATGATATCACCGTCTGCGACTTCTCTATTCGCGAACGCGGGCGGAAAAGACACGTCGCCGCCAGTGTAGTTCCAGTATGGCAAGCTGAGCGTCGGGTCCTCAGCAGCCTCGCGAAGAATCTGCTCGAAGTAATAGATGTAAGCGCGGTGCCAAACCAAGAAATCGGCAGACGGTTCTCCGTTGTGTGGGCAGCGATTCCAAAACATCTCACGGCGGACGCTAGTAACGTAAGGATCGCGATCCGCTGCCTCGATCATCGCATCATCAGTCACGCCATGAATCGCGGCCTGAAAGAACCAACTCGTGGGATCGGAAGGATTCCGCGACTTCATGACTCGCACGCCTTTTCGCAAAGATGCAAGCCTCTGTTTCGCCTCAGGCGACCGTCTGTCCTCGGATTCGTCGACGACACCATCGCCATTTGTATCAACGAACAGGTGATATTCAGCGAATGTCCGCAGATCCATTCGCGGTGCAGGCTCAAGGCCATCTTGGCCCGTCACGAAAACAGACATTGCAATCGCAATACCCGGTAACAACCAAAACCTTTTCATCCTAGCGCCCCTCTCTCTCTTGCCGTTCGACAATGTCAACTTCAAGTCATTGCAGACGATCAGCAATGCCTCGTTGCACGCTAGCGATCAGTGTATCCGAATCGTCAGCAACAAGTGCAAGTAGGTGCTGGCTCAAGCCTCAAGAAATTTGTGAAGTTGGAGGTTTGGTTCGTCCACTGTTGGAGTGCTGCCGGGTTTGGTAAGGTTTTGTAGGCCGGTGGTTCCGCGAGCGGAGAGGTCTCGATGACAAAGTTGAGTGAATTTCTGACGATTAAAGAAGCAGCCGAATACCTCGGCGTGTCGCAGAACACACTGCGCAACTGGGGACGTGATGGACGCATCAAGGAACGACGGCACCCAGTGAACCAGTATCGACTCTACGCTGAAGACGAGTTGAATCAGTTGCTACGGCAAGCTGACCGGCCGTGCAACGAAGCCAATCCCCGAAAACCGAAAAGCAAATAGCTCCATGTCAGGAATCTCGCTCTGATGGCGAAAAAGAAGGCAACCAAGAAAGCGGCGACAAAAAAGTCGTCCGCTGAATCGACAAAGGCGTCTGCGAAAAAGCAGATCGACTCGTACGCGCACACGGACAAGAAACGAGCGAATAATCCGCCCGTCGGTTTGGTGACTTCAGACAGTGAGCCAGTTAGGCCAACGCGGAAGACCTACCAATACGACCCACACCTTGATCCGCAATTGGTGTGGGCTGGCAAGGCCGAGCGAACGAGTTTCGATGTGCCAACCGTTTCATTGCACGTTCACGAGCGGATTGATCCAAAGGCCATCATCGCCGCCGTGCGAACAAACGGCGATCGCGCCAAGCCGGGTGATGGTAGAAATCGGCAGATGTCCTTGTTCGAGGAGCCGGCCTCATATCTACCGCTCCGCGATGCGCTCGACTTCTACAAGCATCCGCACGGCTGGACCAATCGACTTGTCGCAGGCGATTCGATGCTGGTGATGAATAGTCTTCTGGAAAAGGAGGGCATGGCTGGCAAAGTTCAGATGATCTACCTCGACCCGCCTTACGGCATCCGATACGGATCAAACTTCCAGCCGTTTGTGAATAAAAGGAATGTTCAGGATTCTCGAGATGAAGACCTTACACAGGAACCGGAAATGCTGAAGGCGTTTCGTGATACCTGGGAGGTAGGCATTCATAGCTACCTCACCTATCTGCGTGATCGCCTACTACTGTCTCGCGATTTGCTTACTGATACAGGAAGCGTATTTGTGCAAATTGGAGATGAGAACTTGCATCTTGTACGCGGGATACTTGATGAGGTTTTCGGCTCTAGAGCTTGTATCGGAACGATTAGCTTTGCAAAAACGGTTGGAGCAACATCAAAATATATTCCAGGTACGCTTGACTATTTGGTTTGGTATGCAAAAGACCCACAAGTATGCCGATACCGTCCTCTATTCCGTTTGAAAGAAGCAGGTGGAGAAGGTGCAACTGCCTATACCCAAATTGAACTAAGCGATGGAACTCGCCGACGGATGACCAGCGAAGAGAAGTCGGGAATCGAAGATCTGCCGAAAGACGCTCGCATATTCACAACGGGGGACCTTACATCATCGCGGGTTCGCCCCGGACGTACAGGTTATTTTTCTATAAAGTTTGATGGAGAAGAATTTCTTCCACCTAAGCGCGAATGGAGCACTCATCGAGACGGAGTCGAGCGACTTAAGTTGGCCAGCCGAATTGCACGCGCCGGGAGAGGCCTTGGCTACGTGCGATTCTTAGACGATTTTCCCGCAGTTCCTTTGACGAATCTATGGTCGGACACTCTCGGTCAGAATCAATTTGGGGGTGACAAGCAGTACGTTGTGCAAACAGGATTGAACGTTGTTAAGAGATGCATGCTCATGACAACGGACCCAGGTGATTTGGTTTTCGACCCTACTTGCGGGTCGGGCACAACAGCGTTTGTTGCCGAACAATGGGGGCGGCGTTGGATCACATGTGATACGTCCCGTGTTGCAATCACTCTCGCAAAGCAACGCCTAATGACAGCGGTTTTTGACTACTACACTCTAGCTCATCCCAACGAAGGTGTCGGGAGCGGATTCAAGTACAAGACTGTGCCGCACGTGACGCTGAAGTCGATTGCCAACAATCCTGAAATTGTTGAAGGAATGACACGTGAAGAGATTGATGCGGCTATTAAGAAATACTCAGACCAGGAAACGCTCTACGATCAACCCGAAGTCGATCGCAGCAAGGCACGCGTGACTGGCCCATTCACTTATGAGGCAGTTCCCGCCATCAACGTGCGCCCTATCGACGATCCAGATTCACATGGACCAATCGCTGACCCGATGCCCGCGGACCAGTCCATCACGCGCAGCGGTGCAACCTCGCGGCAAGACGAATGGCGTGACGAATTGGCTCGCACTGGTGTGCGTGGCAAAGGCGGCGCGAAGATTGAGTTTTCTCGTTTGGAGCCTTTGCCCGGCACTCGTTATTTGCATGCAATTGGCGAGACCAGGGACAAGGAAGCTCGCGCCGTCGCGGTTTCTTTCGGTCCCGAACACGCACCGATGGAACAACGCCACGTCGAATTAGCGTGGGAAGAAGCTCGCGGCCTCTTGCCCAAGCCGGAAGTCTTGCTGTTCGCCTCGTTCCACTTCGATCCCGAAGCGGCCAAGGACATCGACGAGCTGGATCCAAAGAAAGCTGGGATGCAGTTTTTGAAGCTTCAAATGAACACGGACTTGTTGACGGACGACTTGAAGAAGAAGCGTTCAAGCAACGAGAGTTTCTGGCTGGTCGGACAGCCAGACGTTACCTTGCGAAAAATTCATCGCGGCCAAGACACCGGTTTGTGGGAAGTCGAGGTACATGGTTTCGATTATTACAACCCAGGCAACGGCAAGATCGAATCGGGCGACACATCCCGTATTGCGATGTGGCTACTCGACACTGACTACGACGGCCGCAGTCTGCTGCCACGGCAGGTATTCTTCCCCATGGCTGGCGAGAAGGATGGCTGGAGCCGGTTGTCAAAGAATTTGAAAGCCGAGATCGACGAAGACCTGATTGAAGCCTATCGAGGCACTGTCTCTCTGGCCTTCGACCTGGGCAAGAACCGTCGTATCGCCGCGAAGATTATCGACGATCGCGGGATCGAATGTCTAAAAATCATCAACGTAGAAAATTGATGCCAGGGCAAAATGTTAAAGCAAATTGAATTAGAGAATTTCAGAGCGTTTGATGAGCGGGTCTATCTACGTCTACGCCCAATCACGGTCCTGATAGGTCGCAATAGCGCTGGAAAGTCGACCCTCATTAAATTTCTGTTGATGTTGCAGCAGTCGCTGTCAACTTCGGACGAAGACTTTCTTCGTACGGACGGTGATCGAGTCAAGCTCGGAAATTTCGCGCAGTTGAAGAACTCGCGTCGAAAGGCTGGCAGCCTGAAATTCGATTTGGATTACGAAACTACTGACTTGCCTGACGCGAAGGAGATGGCTCTTTTTCTTGGTGCGCGTACAATCAAGCGACTGTCCGATCCGCTAACCAAAGAGATCAAACTACAACTCACGATCCCACTTGAGTCCGACATCTCGCATGAGGAGGTCGCTCACGTGCGCGTCAGCGGCTTGGTCGCCTACCGATCTCGGAGCCGTATAGGTACTCATCGAGTAAAAGTAACGCTCGGTGACGAAAAAGTATTCGACGAGTTAGGACAACTTAGAAATCCGGAAGTCGGCCTACTTAAGTTTCCTGCTCGTTCATCGTCACCCGAAAAGGCGATTCTACGAGTTTTTTCAGATCGGTTTCTTTCTTCCATACGACATGAACTCTCGTCAATGCAACACTTAGAGGCGGTCCGTGAAGAATCGTCTCGAGTGATCCTGGTGTCCAATCCACCTGATGGCACAGTTGGGCAGCGTGGACAGTTTGCACTACCACATTTGCAATTACTCATGGCCAAGAAAGGGGAGGACGCTGACTTCGTCCAGACTCATTTGGAGGCGGTTGCCGATGTCATTAATCTACGTTTCAAGTCGGCAGGTCGCGGATTTGTCGCGCACGCCACTGCGATGAATCGGCGGACGCAGATGGAATCGTACCTTTCCGACTTTGGTTTTGGCGTTGGACAATGCTTGCCGATCATTGTCCAAGGTGCGATCGCTTCACCAGATACATTGCTGATGGTCGAACAGCCGGAGGCGCAATTGCACCCGACGGCACAACTCGCGATGGGTTCATACTTCGCCGATTTATGGAAGACGCGCGGCGTCCGTTCGCTAATCGAAACACATAGCTCTCAAATTATCCTGCGTTTGAGAACTCTTGTTGCCGAGGGAAGACTCGAGCCTTCCGATATCTCATTGGCCTTCGTCGATATCGATGAGAATAAGCGTCCCAGGATAACAAACTTAGACGTGGAGCCTGGCGGACGATTGCAAAAGGGACTGCCGATGGAGTTCTTTGGTGCGGATGTCCTTGAGAGCATGAAGCTGGGGGTCAAGAAATGAGCTGGCCACCAGGCAATCAAATTTTAATCGACACTAATGTGTTTAAGCATCTGTGTGATAAGAATGCCAAATACAATCCAGATGGGAACGTTGATAATCTGCTGTCGCGGCTACTTACGAGTGGCTGTCGACTGATTGTTGACGACCAAAACCTATTTCGAGAAGAGTTTGAACGAATCGTCGCACCGCAATTCGAGAGAGAGTTCGAAACTGAGCGAGAGGTTTACTTGCTTCGATACTGGGCCGACATCGGCAATCAAGATGAACAGGAAATCAAGAAGAACCAAGATCTAATCAAGGCGATTAGGCGAGTCATAATTGAGAATGAACGAACTGACATTGCGTACGTGTACTTAGCGTTTACGCACGGACGTGTTCTCGTTTCAAACGACGGTAATCATATAGTCCTCGGGCCACCAGCAAAGCAGCCAAGAGACGGTGATCGACGTACCAGATTAAGAAAGTACGCCAAAAGGCACATGAAGAAAGGCTGCGCAGTCTTGTTCTCCTATGAAGCGAATGCTTGCTTGGAGCCTATCTAATGCCTAAACGTAAGAATCGCTTAGGCGCTGGCGACCTGATCCTGAACACGCCTTTCGTTGAACCCGAACGTTACTGGAGTTACGATCGCCAGTACATGATCTTCACTCAAATCGAAGGTCGCAGGCCTGCGGGCTATGTCGTGGCTACTCCGAACGTTCAGGGGTTCAACGATCCGGGACAGTTTGTTGAACTGGAGCTGGTCAATCAGATCCGCCCGCGTGTTAAGGAATGGCGGGAAGCGAACTACCCCGGCGCGACTGGAATCACGCGCCGCTTGCTGGAACACTGGTACGATCCCGACCAACGCGAGGGGATGCGGTTCTTTTTTTGCCAACTTGAAGCGATTGAGACACTGATCTGGCTAACCGAAGCCACCGAGGCCGATAAGCAGGGGATCGACATCCCTAGCGATGGTGGGCCGTTTCCTCGCCTATGTGCCAAAATGGCCACGGGTAGCGGAAAGACGATCGTGATGGCGATGGTGATCGCATGGCAAACACTCAACAGAGTGACGTACTCGCAGGATTCGCGTTACTCCAAACACATCTTAGCAATCGCACCGGGTCTGACGGTTCGCAACCGCCTCGCGGTGCTCGTCCCCGATTCACCCGGCAACTACTTTGATCTCTTTCAAATCGTTCCACCAGCTCTGTACGACAAACTGCGACAGGCCAAGGTGGTGATTCATAATTGGCACAAGCTGGGCTGGGATACTGACGAACAGATTGCGAAGCGAAGAAGTGTCGACAAGCGAGGCGCGAAGAGCGATGAGGCGTACACACGAGAAGTCCTCGGTGAAATGGCGGCAGCTCGTAATCTGATCGTTCTCAATGACGAGGCTCACCATGCTTGGCGAGTGCCGGCTGGTTCATCGGTGCAAGGTGTTTCCAAAGATGATTTGGATTCGGCGACTAAATGGATCGAGGGGTTGGACCGGATTCACCGCTCCCGCAATCTCGTTCATTGCTTCGATTTTTCGGCGACGCCATATACGCCGTCGGGAAAGAAGAGTAGCGAGGACGCACTATTCGGATGGATCACCAGTGACTTTGGGTTGAACGATGCAATCGAATCGGGGCTGGTGAAGACTCCACGCGTTGTCGTGCGTGACAACGGAAAGTTAGATGCGGAGTACAAGAGTCGCTTCTACCACTTGTACCGTGACGATGACGTACAAGACGACTTCAATCGCAAGGCTCTCCCGCACGAGCCGTTGCCAGATATTGTCACTCAGGCTTACACGCTTCTCGGACAAGATTGGCTTGAGACACGCAAGGACTGGGAAAGCGTGGGGCATCCGGTGCCTCCGGTGTTGATAACAGTGGCCAACCGAACCGAAACTGCTGCGAGAATTAAGTACGCTTTTGATCATGAGAAGATCCTCATCACGGAGTTGTGTGATCCTGATCGAACGTTGCACATCGACTCCAGCGTGCTGAAGAAAGCTGAGTCGCAAGATCAGGCCACCGAACTAACACGTCCGCCAAGCGATGATGATGACGACGGGACCGCAAAGCCGCTTACGAAGCAACAACAAGCCGAGCTGCTTCGCTTGCAGGTAGATACGGTTGGCCAGGTAGGTAGACCCGGTGAACAATTGCAGAACGTAATTTCCGTCGGCATGTTGTCAGAGGGATGGGATGCGAAGACGGTAACCCACGTGATGGGGCTACGAGCGTTTTCGAGCCAACTGTTGTGTGAGCAGGTTGTTGGACGTGGCTTGCGACGGACTTCGTACGACATCAATCCAGAAACTGGGCAGTTTGAGCCGGAGTACGTGAATATTTTTGGCGTACCGTTCACATTTTTGCCGCATGAGGAGGGCGACGATACTCCTCCGCCACCACCCAAGCCTAAGACGCTCGTCGAACCTATTCGTGAACGCGAGCAAGAGTTTGGCATCACTTGGCCGAACGTCATCCGCATTGAACACGAGTATTCGCCTGAGTTGCATTTGGAGATCGCGAACGTTCCTGCTTTGGAGCTGAATCCGCGAGATACGCCGACTCACGCGGAATTGGCGGCGATCCTGGAAGGAAAGCCGAACATGGACGCGCTTTCTGAAATTGACTTGCGTAAACTTGGCGAGCGCCATCGATTACAGACAGTAGTGTTCAAGATGGCGCGAGATGTATTCGAGCAGATGCAGCCGAGTTGGAACGGAACACGAGAATCGCTTCTCTCGCAAGTCATCTCGATCGTTGACCGAGTCCTGCGTTCAGATCGTGTTCGCGCAAATAGTGAAAGCTACAATGAAGATCCATTGAAACGTCGAATTCTGCTGATCTTAAACATGAATCGGATCGTCCAACACATTTGGGAAGCCATTCGATTTGAGAATACAATGCGATTGACACCTGTTTTCGATTCGCATCGGCCACTGCTCAGCACGTCCGACATGCGACCTTGGTTTACTTCACGTCCCTGCGAAGTGACAAAGCGATCACACATCAATGTCGCCGTGTATGACAGCACCTGGGAAGGATCGGAAGCCTTTGAACTCGATCATTCCGAACTGGTGAATTCCTGGGTAAAGAACGATCATCTTGGGTTTGAAATTCTTTATGTGTATCGTGGCGTCGTGCGAAAGTATCGGCCGGACTTTTTGGTCCGTTTGGAGTGCGGAACGATGCTGATTATCGAGACGAAAGGTCAGGAGACTGACGAGTCGAAGGCCAAGCACCTTTTCTTGGACCAATGGGTCAAGGCAATCAATCAATCTCAAAGTTTTGGGTTCTGGGCTTGGACGTTGGTGAACGATTCAGCGAAAATTGGTTGGCATTTGGACGAATTTGCAGTGCCGAATCAGATCTCAAGTTGGTGAAGTATTGATGAGGTGACTTGGTTGTTGGAAAATATCGCATGTCCGTGACCAGACGTGTCATGGCGAAGCGGTATTCTGTTCTCCTGGAGGAGACAAAAATGTCAGAAATTGAGTGGACCGACGAAACCTGGAATCCGGTGACGGGCTGTACGCAGATCAGTCCCGGTTGCGAGAATTGCTATGCATTGCGGATGTCTCGCCGATTGCAGGCCATGGGACAACCCAACTACCGCAACGGTTTTGAGTTGACGACGCACGACCACGTCCTGGACAAACCGCTGTCATGGCGGAGTCCCCGAAAAGTGTTCGTGAACTCGATGAGCGATTTGTTTCATCGCGATGTGCCGATCGAGTTTGTCGAGCGCGTGCTGGATGTTTGCCGCCGTGCTCATTGGCACCAGTTTCAAATTCTAACGAAACGCTCGCAGCGATTGGCCAAGATTGCCAGCAAACTTGATTGGCCGACGAATGTCTGGATGGGTGTAAGCGTGGAGTCGCAGTCGTACACTTTTCGTGTCGACCATTTGCGGGAAGTTCCCGCTGAGGTTCGCTTCGTTTCATTTGAGCCTCTGATTGGTCCGGTCAATCAGGTAGATCTGCGAGGTATCCATTGGGCAATCGTTGGAGGTGAAAGTGGCCCGGGAGCGCGTCCTTCACACCCGGATTGGTTTCGGCGATTGCGAGATATCTGTGAGAAATCGGATACCGCATTTTTCTTTAAGCAATACGGCGATTACGCCCCGGCTCCCGCGGGTACTGACGAAAAACGACTAGTTCGGATCGGCAAAATGGGTAACATCCGCGACCCTGAAGATTCAAAGCAACGAAAAACGGATGCTACTGTCGTCCGAATGGGCAAGGGCCGTGCTGGCCGAACACTGGACGGTAAAACGTGGGATGCATATCCTATTGAGGTTAGCTAAACAGCCATCTAAACGAACCGGAGGGAATCGTGGTCAAATCCAAGGACGCTTTTTCATGGACAGACGGCAAACGGCCCGTCTGCCCAATCCATAGCCAAGTGAAACTAGATATTCTTCGGAGTTACATTGAGGCGTATTTTTCTACGGTCGCCGCAAACCCAGTCATTCCCGCCGTCAACATTCATTTTGTGGACGCTTTTGCTGGCGGAGGAATCTTCACGGATCCGATTACGCGAGGACCGATTTCCGGCTCGCCGTTCGTAATGCTCAACACAGTTCACGGATCACAACAGACGATCAATGCTGGTCGAACTACGAATAAGTTGGAGATCCGCGCCAAATACCATTTTGCAGATTTGAGTCGCTCTGCGATCAGTGAGCTAACTCGTGGCATTCAAGCATCCGAGTACGCGCCGCTTCTTGGCACCGGTGATATTCAAGTTGATCGTATGGCCTTTGATGAGTACTTGCCGCGTTTGCTGCAACGTATTCCTTCGCACGAGAAGACAAAAGCGATTTTCTTCCTGGATCAATGCGGCTGGAATATCGCTACGTTAGATCATTGCAACGCGATCCTCCGGCATCTGCCGAAGGCTGAGATCATTTGGAACATCAGCGTCGAATCATTGGCTATGTTTGCGAACGACAATCCTGACTTCCGTAAGGGTATTAAGCGATTTGGAGTCGATCTTGGTGATGCGTTTACGAACCAAGCGTCCTTCAATCATTTCAGCGATTGGCGAAAAGCGCTAGTTGCAATTTTTCTCGATGCAATTCGCAAGGGGTGCGTCGCAAAATACGTCAGTCCTTTCATGGTGCAACATGATGGCTGGGGTTACTGGCTTTTGCATCTCAGCAATCATCCCCAAGCCAACAACGTAATGAAAGCGACGCACTGGCTTCATCAAAACAATTCACTGCACGAGGGTTTTGCTGGCTTGAAGATGCTCGAATTCAATCGAAATAACTTCAATCAAGCAACGATGTTCCGTTTCGATCAAGCCGCTTCCGAAGCGACTCAGGAAGCGTTGGTGGAACAGTTATGCCCAAGAATCAGCGAAATGGGTGGTGAAACGACCGTCGAGCAATTGATCGAATCCGTCGCGAACGAAACTCCAGCGGACCGAAGCAGGCTATATTTGGCGCTGGATGCGCTACGATCTGATGGCGAGCTTCGCATACGCGGGCCCAAAGATGAGAAGCGACAAAAGACTCCTCAGTCGCAAAACGACAGACTGATTCTTAACACTACTAAGCAACGATTCTTTGTCGGCTTCGGCTGATACCAATTCGTGCTGGAAGTGGCAAACGAACATCGTCGAACTTACAGTCCTTCGACTTCAGATTCGTCGTCACCTACTTCGATTTCGAGTTCGTTTGTTCCGTGGTCTAGTACGACGGTCTTCCCAATTGCGTCACCGATCAAGCTGGACAGTGCAGTCATTCGGGCATCGAAAAAACCTTGGAAGTCGTCTGCTCGTAGGTAGCTTGGCTCGATCAAATGCGAGTGCAGCAATTCGTCCAAATCAACTGACGAGATGCCAGACCTCTTTTCAATTTTGGCGAGATAAACTGAAGGTGCAACGCCACCGATGATGATGTTCGACTTCTTTGAAAGTGGGGTTTTGTTGATGATGCTGTCGTAAACCTTCTTGTCGATTCCTTGTTTTACGCACCAATCACGAGGGAAGATGTGATGCACATCCATTTTGCTCTCAAAGAACGTCATTAGCTCAACTGACTTCCCGTGGATGAAGTCGCGACAACCGTGCCGCATTAGCAAGGCGTGAATCGCCTTATAGGCTGCTGACATACGCCCTCTCAGCGAACGCAGCCGATCCTGCTGGAAGATGGCGTCACCGATGGTCTGTGGGACGGGGCCATTGCCTTGAATCCAAGGAACCAGTTCATGAAGATCTCTGGCCATTCGAGTTTCTGAGCCACCGCCGTAAAGCTCACCGAGAGCGCCGGCCCAAAACCATCGTGTGATCTTTTCTTTCGCTGGGAGAGTGTCGGCGTGTTTTCCAAGCGTTGCAAATAGCGATGCAAGTGCGTTGACCTGTGACGAATAGGGTACGTCACGCTCGCTAATGATCTTTTGCTCGTTTAAGAATTCGGCCGTCGCGATGAAGCCTCGTTCGACGGCTGGCTGATGTTTGCTGAACGCGGTGAGCGGCAATCCGAGTAGCGCTTGTCGATTGCAGGAGATTTGCGGCAATTCTTTTCCGGCGGCACCCGCTGCTTCCTTTTCCAAGCGGAGTTCCCGCGTATGCAACAGCGTGCAGGACTGGATAAAGTCCGTGTTCTCGATTGGCCGAAGCACGCGACGCGGAAAGTCACCTCCGACGAGTCGCTTCTTTATCCCGGGGTTCAAATCCTTCTTTTTCTTGTTCGGTTTTGGTGCCTCGCCACTCCATGCTTCACGCAGATCAAATTTGCTAGATGCATAGACTGCTGTGAGCAACTCAAACGCATCGAGCTTCTTGCCCCCGACGTTCACCTTCTCGAACACCAAGCAGATCGCTTCTCGGCTGTTTGATTTGTCAAGTCTGATGATTGGCATCTTGTAGCGTTCGATACGTTCGAGGACCTGGCGGTAGAAATCTTTCTCCAGGTCAACAACGTCACGATCCTGCGGTTTCCAGTAATCACGCCATCCGTAGAACCAGTCCTTGCTGTCAAAAGACTGATCCAATGGGAACATGTCATTTGCGTATTCGAGCTCCGGGCTTGAAACGTCGAGAGAAACGTCCTTGCCAAAATTGGTCCGCAAGACTCGATCAGCAGGGACTCCTACGATGGCCTCGTAGAGATCGGCGTCTCCATTGATAGATCGTTTGATGTCGATGTAGTAATGGCGTTCGACCTGCACCTTCTTCTTGTTTTGCAGCGTTGTACGGACTGCTGATTTTGAAAACGTGCATTGATACAGTGACGTGATCCGCTGCTGGCCGTCGAGCAACAGCTCTGATGGTTCAACGTCCTTCTCTGGGACACCCGCGATCAGGCGGGGCTTAAAAGCGACTTCGCTTCCAGTTTGAAGCGTGAGCAAAGCGCCAACCGGAAAACCCTTGGCAATGGAAGCAACGAGACTACGGACGTCCTCGTCGGTCCAGACATAACTGCGTTGGAAATCAGGAAGTTGAAGTTTGCCGGCATCTGCATCTCGCAAAATGTCCTTGAGGTCTTCTTTGGTTGAATCGAACATGAAGTCGCTTTTGCTGTCTAGTGATTCGGATTCTTTGATTCCTTTTCGTTTTCGGATGAAAGCCGCAATTTTACTTGTGCATTCTTCCCGCACGCTTCTTTGCGATCTGCCAATCGAGAGTACAGAGTGGAATCGTCAACGCAATCGGACACTTCATCGCTAAGCGATCCGTACTGCTTGACCTAAAAGTCCCAAGAGCATAGGTTCTTTAGAGGGGGGCGGCAATCATAGGTAGGTCGTCTATTGGAGAAGCGATAATGAATTTTGGCGATCGTGTGCGACTTCTACGCGTGCAGCGTTCATTAACTCAAGCGACATTGGCTGAGCGACTAGACGTCAGCATCTCATACATCAGCAAGGTGGAACGTGGTCGCCTGCATTTCGGCGATTATCCATCAGAGAAGTTCATTCACAAGTTGGCCATCGAGTTAAAAGCGGATGAAGATGAATTATTGATGTTGGCCGACAAGGTGCCCCTTTCAATCCGCGAGCGAATTCGTGAGAGACCGGAAGTCTTTCGCGTGGTCGCGAATATGGACGACGATCAAATTGATCGACTGATGGGCCAATTCAGTGGCGAACCGCCGAAGTCAGTTCGGTAGTCACTCCTTTGTCGAAGCATGATGCTCAGCGTATTGGACAAATTACTACGACAACGTTGACTGTGCACCGAGACTGAATGAGTACCGTAAACCTTCACGATGAAATCGAGCGTTTTCGCGAACGACTGCTGGACCTTAGCCTTCGCAATCCACTGCTGAGCTATCGCAAGAGCAAGCGGCGGACACTGCAGGTAGTCAACGAACTTCCTGACGTGATGTACGAGCGACTGATTGAGTCAGGAAAGCCGTTCATTTTTGACTTTGCGCCTGATCCGCCAAAGAAGAAGACCGAGGACGTTGATCAACTCGCCACTTCTCTGCAGGACGGTTCCGGAGGTAGTGCAGATAAGACGTTGGCGACGGCGACTGGTGTTTCGACCACCGCCGTGGACCCCAAGACACTAGCAACCAATAGGCTGGGGTCTGGTTCGCACAGCAGCGATGAAGAAGCGAAGAAGTATCCAATTCTCTTGCCCGAGATGTCGAGCGAGCGACTGGGGCGCAATAAGGCACTGTTTGACGACAAGTTGCAAACGAATCTGACGCAGGAAAGGTTGAATTCGACTCTGAGGTATATGCAGCGCGAGGCTCGCACCGCGATGCAAGAAACAGGGATCAATTACCTATTCCTGGCAATTGGCTTCCTGGCTTGGAAGGAATCCGATAGTTCGGACAAGGTTCGGCTTGCCCCGTTGATCCTGATTCCCGTGAGGATTGAAAAAGTCTCGCGCAGCGGAGGAGAGCCTCGATTTACAATCGAGTGGGATGAGGACGAGGTTCAATTCAACTTGAGCTTGCAAAAGAAGCTTGCTCGCGACTTCGATCTCACACTTCCAGATTTGCCCGAAGGGGCAAAACCCGAAGAGTATTTCCGGGAACTCCAGAAGGCGATCAAATCAAAACCAGAGTGGAGTATTCGCCGTGAGGCGGTGCTGGGGTTTTTCTCGTTCCACAAGCTTTCGATGTATGCAGACATCGACCCGGCGAACTGGGATTTGACCGTCGGATCCGAGTCCGCCACCATCATCGAACAATTGATTTGTGGTGGTGATGGCACGAATGGCGATCGGGAGATCGATGAAGCGACGCTTTATGCGCCAGATTACGATGTCGATCGAAACTCAACCGCAGCGGATCTGATTTTGTCGTTGGATGCGGATAGTTCCCAGCAATCGGCGCTCGTTGACATTCGATCGGGTCGAAACTTGGTCATCGAGGGGCCGCCGGGCACTGGGAAGTCTCAGACCATTACGAATGCGATCGCCGATGCCATTGGAGCAGGCAAGACCGTTTTGTTCGTAGCGGAAAAGTTGGCGGCGTTGCAGGTCGTGCATGATCGCATGACAGCGTTGGGGCTCGATGACTTTTGCCTTGAGCTCCACAGTGATGCAGCGTCACCGAGACAGGTATTCGAGTCGTTGCGAGATCGGATGGGGGCCGAATATCCGTCTCCCAAGGAGCTCGACGGAACGCGAGAGTCGCTTGCTGGGCTACGCGATCGGCTGAACCACTACGTTTCTGAAATGGCAGCGCCCGCCGGTCCATGTGGGGATGCGTTGTACGACATGCTCTGGAAGATTGTTGCGTTGCGCGGCCAAGGTGCGACATTTCATCGAGCGGCTGTTCAGCGGATGCCACGAGATCGCAATGCAATGCAATATGCGATTTCTGAATTGAATGTGTTCGCGAATGTCTTGCTGGAGACTCCGAATCCGAAACAGTGGGTATGGTGGGGATTTTTTCCCGAGGCATACGCGTTTCGACAGTCGGATGAAATCCAGTCATGTATCCATGACATTGAAGAACGGTCTCGCACCGTTCTTTCGAGTGCTACCGAGTTGGGGCAAGATTGGGGAATGGCACCGGACGAAACCTACTTCGCCGCGGATCGACTTGATATCGACGCCATTCGCAGTTTCGTCGATCGCACGCCGCCGGCCACTGCCAACCTGGCCGCCGAACTTGTCGATGAACAGAAATACCGGGCGTGCAAAGGCTTGCTGTCTTTGCTGCACGCTCGCACCGCTGCCGCAACACGACTTAAGTCGGAGTTTGGCGTTGCGGTGGCGTCGCTTCAGGAGAAATGCACCACGATTGCGCCGATGTTAGCGTTGGGTATTGTTACGCTTGACGATTCAATCGAGGACGCTGGCAATGCTCTGAATTGGTGCAAGGAACTGCGGCAGTCAATCGTCGAACTAAAATCCAATTTGGACATCTTGAGTCAGGTGGGAATCCCGCCAAGTGACATGCTCGAGGATTTGAGTCGCTGTATCAAATTGGTGCAATTGGTTCAGCACCCAATCGTCGCCGATCCCGCATCCGTCACGAAACCGATGTTTGATCCGAATGCCATTGAACATTTGCGAGCTGCCTACAAAGAAAACAATGCCCTTCTGTTGGCAAAGCAGAAGGCCAACGAAAAACTTGATGCGATCGTTTCTGGTTCCACTTGCGATGTCGCACAGACTGACAGCAAGCTCGGAGAGCTGGATTCATCGCTAGAGGCATTTCGAAGCATTGCGGGAACAGAGCATACACTCACCGACGTTGCTGAAATTGCACGCTGGTCGGCAATCGCGGAGAGCGCAACCGACGTGATCATCGACGTCGGCGGGCGCATGGATCTACCGGGCGTTTCCCGACCGTCGAACTTCGATGCGTTCGCGAAAGCGTCCACTCTTGTTCAGCTGGCGCGACACCGTGTTGTGGCTGAGCCGAATTGCCTTCGTGCGCCGATGTTTCGCAGCGAAGGACGAAATACGTTTCAACAAGCGAACCGGGTTGCCGAAGATCTTCTTGCAAGACGTCAGACGCTCAAGGAATCGTTTCACATGTCCTCGGTTCCCGAGGCCACCGAAGTCACAAAGATCGCGAAGACGCTGAGGCGTCATCGGCGATCTTGGTTAAAGGTGCTCAGCGGAGAATACCGATCAGCACGAGCCAATTTAGATGAGTTTGCAGCCGTCGGTGTCAAACGCAAACTGAACGACTGGATACGAGCGTTGGAGGACTTGGAAGTACTGTCCAACGAGGAGAATGAGTTTAGTTCGCGAGAGGACTTGGAGGCAGTCTTTGGAGATGGCTTTCGGGGCGTCGATACCGATTGGGAAACACTGAGATTGCGTTTCGATTGGGTGCATACCGCCACGCAGCATGGGATGGATTACGCATCTGCCTGTTCGATACTGACTGAAAAGTCGAGTCTCTTGCCGGATGTTTCCAATGTTGATCTGAAACAGGCTGAGAGTGGATTCGTTTCGGCATGGGCAGAGACGACCTCTGTTTCGACAAAAGTTGCCGACGGTAACGCAAAGCAGGTGCCTCTCGAGCTGTTGAAACGAAGGGTTGGTCTCTGGGCTGCAGCGGCGAAGGACCTTTCGGCGATTGCTTCTGAATTGAAGCTGCCAAAAGATTGGACGCTTGCACGGATGATGGAACTGATTGTCGCGTTACGTGAACGTGCGAAAGTCGATGCGATAACAAACGCATTCAGCGACAATCCCGAACACCGGCTTCGGCTCGGTTCAATGTTTAGCGGGCAAGCTACTGATTGGAAGCAACTTCAAATGGCCGTGAACTGGTCTAGCACGGCTCGCAGTGCCGGTGCGGACCACGAGAGAATCACTTCTTTGTTCGCAAGTCGCGCCGAAGAGTTGGCCCGCTTCGATGTAAAGGAATCGCTCGCGGGGGCAAAGCGAATTGCGGGACTGTTTGAATCGGCCCCAAAAGGTGAGTCGTCATCAAAACGCTATCAAGGCATGAATTATGAAGAGTTGGGAAGTTCGCTTGAATCGGCGATCGACTGCCTTGAATCCGGATGCCGAGATGCAATCGAAATAGGGAACAGCCCGCAAGTGAGGATATCGGCGCTGGCACAACAGGTTGAACTATCTGATCGGTTTAGCGTCAGTGATGGCGAGATCGGCGATAACGATCGCTGGGGCCTTCTAAAATTGAGCGGCGTCTATCAAAACGTAATCACTTCGCCAGTAGAGATTGATTCAGTTTTAGGTTGGATTTCCGATGGACGCTCGCTGCTGAGCGAGACTCCCGAAGCAATTCGCGAGCGAATGATCGCCAGTGCGGACGTGGAAGCAATGACAGAGTTGTGCGATCGGATCCGGCTTCATCGGGAATGCGTGAAAAGTGTGTCTGATGCTCGCCAACGGCTTGCTACTTTTGGTCGCTTGGATTCGTCATGGTTGTCGGTGGAGATACCATCCATTCTCGCTGGTGAAACCACGGACCGTGCGCAGACGCTTGGGCAGAAGCTTGATGAACTTCCAGCCTGGTCGAAGTTCTGTCGATCCTTGGATGAGTGTTCGCGTCTTCACCTTGGCGACTTCGCTGAGCTAGCAATCAATGGTGTCATCGAGCCTGGCTTAAT
Source organism: Rubripirellula reticaptiva (assembly GCF_007860175.1). NCBI lineage: Bacteria > Pseudomonadati > Planctomycetota > Planctomycetia > Pirellulales > Pirellulaceae > Rubripirellula > Rubripirellula reticaptiva. Next base: position 127,678 of record NZ_SJPX01000006.1, read on the forward strand.
GTCAGCGTCGTACGAACTGTCGGTTTTCGAGATCGCTGCTGAAAGGGCCTTCGAGGAATCAGAGGCGTTGCGACATGGCTCCGGTCAAACGATGGACGGACTGCGCGAGGAGTTTCAGTTCTACGATCGTGAGCTCCGAGACCTTGGGAAGAATGAGATTGCTTCTCGGGCCGCCGACCGCCCCGTGCCATCTGGCAATTCTAAAGGTCGTGTTGGCGAACTGACGGAGCTTGCGTTGATTCGACATGAATCTCAAAAGCAGCGGCGGCATTGTCGAATTCGTGACTTGATGCAACGGGCCGGAACTGCGGTGCAGGCACTTAAGCCGTGTCTGATGATGAGTCCACTTTCCGTGTCACGATTCATTTCAGAAAGTACCGTCGAGTTTGACATGGTGATCATGGATGAGGCATCGCAAATCAAACCAGAAGATGCAATCGGGACGATTCTAAGAGCGAAACAGCTCGTCGTGGTTGGGGATCCCAAGCAGCTTCCGCCGACATCTTTTTTCGATCGGACGGAGGAAGATCTCGACGATGATGAGTCAACGCAGTTGGACAATACCGAATCCGTACTTGAGGCTGCGATGAAAGTATTTCAGCCGTTCCGGCGGCTGCGATGGCATTATCGAAGTAAGCACGAAAGTCTGATTCGGTTTTCCAATTCGCGGTTCTACGACAACGACTTGGTTGTCTTTCCGTCTCCAAGTGGCGACCCAGAAGCGTATGGTATTCGACACGTGTTTGTCGAAGATGCAACCTGCACGAGTGGATTAAACATGAAGGAGGCCGCCGCAGTCGTCGAAGAGATCGTTCGCCACGCGATCTCGCGTCCAGATGAATCATTGGGCATCGGCACTTTCAATAAGAAACAGGCGGAGATGATTTCGGAGCTTTTGGAAAAGCGTTGTGAGAAGGACGCGGCAGCCGCGATTGCGGTGGAGCGATTGAAGCAAGGCGAAGAAGAACTGTTCATCAAAAATCTGGAGAACCTGCAGGGGGATGAACGTGATGTGATTTTCGTTTGCTACACCTACGGCAAGGATCCAGCAAGTAAACGATTGATGCAACGCTTCGGTCCCATCAACTCGGAAAAGGGATGGCGTCGCCTGAATGTTTTGATCACTCGGTCGCGTCACCGCATGGTTGTTTTTTCATCGTTTCATCCCGGTGATATTCAAGGCGGTCCAGAAAAGAGTCGCGGGGTGAACGCATACAAGGATTTCCTCAGCTACGCGATCTCTGGGACGATTGATGACGGCGGCACGGTTGCAGGCAAAGCTCCCGACTCTCCCTTCGAAATTGCGGTTTGTCGAACGATTGAGCAGATGGGCCTCGAGGCAGTTCCCCAGGTGGGAGTCGCTGGCTTTTTCATCGACATCGGTGTGCGTCGCCGGGATGGTGACCGTTCATTCTTGCTTGGAGTCGAATGCGACGGAGCAACCTATCACTCAGCAAGGAGCGCACGAGATCGAGATCGCCTGCGTGAAGAGATCATTCGATCCCGCGGTTGGGAGATTCACCGAATTTGGTCGACAGATTGGTTCCTCAATCAGAAAGCCGAAGAGGAGAAATTGAAGCAGTCGATTCTCAATGTGACTGACGATCTTTATGAGTAAGCGATTCGACATCATCGGTGATATCCACGGACACGCCAATGTACTTGTCTCATTGCTGGAAAAACTGGGGTATCGACGGCATGGCAAAGGCTACCGCCATTCGGATCGGAAAGTCATTTTCGTTGGTGACTTCGTGGATCGGGGACCAGCAATCGGAGAAGTTGTCGAGATTGCTCGGGCGATGGTGGAGGCGAGGGATGCTTTGGCGGTGATGGGGAATCATGAGTACAACGCGATTGCGTTTCATACTCCGCGACCGGGGAAGCAGGGAGAATGGTTTCGGCCTCATTCGGACAAGAACTTGAAGCAGCATCAGGCCACGCTGGATCAGTTGTCGCCGGGCGAACTTGCCGATGCGATATCTTGGTTCAAAACGCTGCCGGTTGCGATTGAAATCGTTGGAATTCGTGTGGCTCATGCATCGTGGCAGACGCGGGACATTGACAGCATTAACGATGCGTTGGCCGACGCGGGCCGATTCACGCCTGAATTTCTAGCGATGTCGGAAGATGCCGGCAGCGATTTGAACAACGCAATCGAGAATGTATTGAAAGGTCCGGAGCTACAGATGCCAGATGGACACTCGATTGTCGATAAGGCTGGACACCGGCGAGGCTCGGTGCGGATCAAATGGTATGAGGACGGTACTGGACTCACCTATCGTCAGCATCACCTTGGCAGCGACGATGTTCCTGATGTTGAGATTGCGACTGACGATCTGGCGACCGTTGACATCTACCCGCGTGACGCAGTGCCGGTGTTTGTTGGCCACTATTGGCTAACTGGTACGCCGACGCCACTGGCGGCCAACGTCGCTTGCACAGACTACTCCGTGGCGAAGGGCGGCAAGTTGGTTGCCTACCGCTGGCATGGCGAGTCCGTGCTCAGTGCCGACAAGTTTCATTGGGTCGAAACCGAATGAAAGTCTATCTCGACGATGAACGAACGACGCCCGAGGGTTGGCACCGAGTCTATTGGCCCGATGAAGCCATCGAGTTATTGAAAACCGGCACGGCCACCGACCTCAGCCTGGATCACGATCTTGGCGATGACGATCGCGGGACCGGATACGACGTCGCCCTCTGGATCGAAGAACAGGTCGCGTTGCACGGCTTCGTTCCACCAGCGATGAAGGTTCACTCGGCGAATGTGTCGGCACGGACAAAGATGGAAAACGGGATTCGCGCAATCGAGGCGATGGTGAGGAAACGTGATGGCTGATGATGTCGGCAGATGTCCATTTTGTGAATTGAATGCAGCGGATGTCGTTGCAGCATCGAAGTTCGCGATTGCGTTTCGTGATCGGTAGCGTGGACTATGTAGCGAAGTGTTGCGGATTAAACCTGATAAGTCATGCCTGTTGCGTCTCCCCCAGGCCTTTTCAGCGTTGTTGATCTGTTGGACAATGCTCAGAGACTACACACTTCCTTTGAAAGTGAGTCCTCTATTTTGTAGTTTTCAATCAACTCGCTGGCTCCATCGACGTCGATCCCTACCATGACAAAGGCACCCCGGCGACCGCAGGCATTGCGAAGAAAAGACAAGCAGCAAAAAATTCTGGACATCGTTCAACACGATGGAAAGCACAACTACTCGGATGTCAGGAACCTGAAGGCTTATTCGGTCGAGGACCTCACTCGCGTGATCGGGCGACTTGGCCGAGATGACGTTGAAGAAAGCACCATTCTGAGGAATTTATACCCGCGGCGATTGGCAGATTTAGGACGGGGGCAAACACTGCCGAAAGCCAGGTCTCTTGAGACGGAAATGCTCTGGTTGACTTCTCTCTGTGTAGCCCGAAGCGACGATATCAATCAGTTCTTAGATAACAAAAAACAATTTGAAGACCGATTGCTGAACGGTTCGTTTTTGGACGCAGACCGTGTCTTGAAGGAACACGAAGATCGTTTCGGTTGCTCTTTATGGCTAATAGAGTCCAAGTTTGCTGTAGCCCAGCTCCGAGGAGGTTTTCAAGAAAACCGAAGTCTTCTTGCCGACATTCGACAAGAATGCGACAACGATTTCCTAGCGATTTTGTGTCAGTTTTTGAGCGAACGCGCCGAGGATGATGTTTCTCGAAACCATCTTCGCTATGAACTAAACGCGTTCAGCGATGCGCAAATGTCTATGGCAAGGGAATCAAAGCTCGAGAAAACGGCTCAGCAGTTTGTCGACTTTGTTAGAGCGAGGATGGATTTCCACAGCCAAGCATCGAGCATTGACATCCACAGCTTTCTATATGTTGCAGGATTCTTCTCTCTGGTAGACCAGTATCTCGCTCTGGTTCAATCGATACAACACCAATTTGCCTTCTCATCTGTTTGCGTAACCAAAATCCTTTCAACTCGAGGACTAGACGCAATCACCGAAAGCAAGCTGCACTTCATGCAAACTCTGGCAACCGGCTACCTACCAGCTCTGGCAAAGACGTGGAACGGTGGGGAATTGGTAAAGCTGATAGAGCTCTACACCGCCGGAGAGTATTTCGAGGTAAGAAACCAGGCGATTGACGCTATTAAAAAACACCCTTCGCGTTTCGAGCACTACGAGTTGCTTGTTCGGTCATCTCTCTACCTTGGCCAACGAACACTAAATGTCGATGGTCTAGGTTCAATCGCAGCGCAAATTGCAAATTTGGTATTCGATGCTTTAGCGAGAACCGAGTCATCGGCCTATTCACTGCATCGCTTGATGAAAGAGGGCTTGCGTATAAGTTCTTCACAATTCGCGGACCAGACAATTGCATTTTTCTTGGAAAATCGGATGCCCTCCGAAGCAATGAGTGCAGGGACGCTTGGTCTCATTAATGTATCTTCGCTAACACCGAGATTGGCAACTGGAATCAAGGACCGATTCAAAGGGAGGGAAATCCTTAACTACCTTGGTCAACGAGGCGCTCCACTAACGGCATCACTTTTTCGAGCTATCGCTGACGGGACAATTGTCGAAGAAGACAATGATGACCTGAAAGTGATTCCGCAGCAGAGAGTTGCCAAATACAAAGGTCAATACCTTGAGAAAAGCAGCGATTTCTCAGGAGCTATTCGAGAATACAATCGAATCTGGGAAGATCCCACTTCACCCGCATTTCAACAGAGCGATGCACTTGGAGGCCTTTTCCGTTGCTTGATGTCTCTTGGCGAATTTGACCAATGTGCGAGCGTGGTGGTTGAAGGTGCCTTGCGAAGCACAGGATTGCTGCTGAATGTTCAGTTGAGTAACCTGCTCAAAGCTTTAAAGCTGCTACCGCCTGGGAACTTGAATCAGATTGTTGATCGCTCGCTGGTCTTCTGGATTGCCGCAACGTTTGATTATCGCTTGTGGGAAGACGATCAAGTCTTTGACATCGCGGAAGATCTATTCATCAAGCTAAATCTCGTCATGCCCGGTGATCTAATCGAGCAAGAAACCGACCTAGATGAAACGAAGTTACGTCGTTTCCTCGAATGCATCTGCGTTCCAAGTGTAATTTGCTCCTGGCCGTCGTTTGCCAACACTGGTACAGAAGGGGTTGAAAATGACAGGATAAGAATACTAGAGCATCTTCGGAGCAACTTTTTAGACGCGCAGGAATCTTACTCCGCCGAGATTGCAGAGATTCGTCGGCAGCAAGCAATTAGGCGGGGCATTCGGCATATTGACGAAACAAAGATCTTTATCAATGTCGAGGGAATCCGAGAGTCGTTAGACGATAATTTCCGAGAGAAGCATCAACGGCTTGTTAAACTCGCCGATCTCCCCCTGGAGCGACTCCGTCGCGGCATTGTCTCGCTGGGTATGGACGGAGTAGAGGGTTTGGATCGTGTCATCATCCTTGCAAAGTCGGGAGATGATGGCCTAAAAGTTTTCAGTGAACTGTTTGATCAGGTAAGGACTCGGTACATAGCAAGTGACGAGCACGGCCTAGATTCCTACATCGGAATGCAGATTCGGCACGGGACAATGACGAACCAGCTCAGGGCAATTTTTGAAAGGCACAACCTTGTAACGGAGGAGTCTGACGGTCGGTATTCCAGCAACCACTATTGGCTAACGACAAGCGTCCCAATGAGTGATGAATCTAAGCAGTTCGTGGATCAACACTTCATGGAATTCTCTCAGACTATCGATGCGATCAATGAAGAGGTTCGAACAAAATGGGTCCAGGTAAATGTTGAGCATGAATTACCATCTGCGCTGTTTGATTATCGTTTCGACCAAGACGACCTTTCGAAGCTCTATGCGAGTCTTGAAACGTTCGAGCCAATAGAGGCATTTCTCGATGCTATTTTTGACTCGCTCACGCAGCGGACTGAAGTGAATCTGAAAAACGCTCGAAACAAGATTGAAGGTGAATTAGAGCGCAGATACACCTCGCTCGTCGATAATCTCGAACAGGAAGTTGAGCATCATCTTTCACCATCTGACAGACAGAAATTCAGGCGTTCAATTGAAGAGTGTCGGACAGAGCTACACGAAACATGTAAGCGGGTGTCAAGCTGGTTTCGATTGTCAACAGAACAAGACTTTTATGACTTTGAGTTTGAGGAAGCCGTCCGTGCCGCGTCTGACATTGTCAGTTCTTTTCCAAATTTCCTGGAAAGTCCGAAGATTTCGGTGCGATGTTCTCATAAGTTCGGCGGTGGGAGCTTCAGATCATTCATAAACATGCTGTACATTCTCCTGGAAAATGTCGCCAAGCACGCCGCGCCCTCATCGGAAGAAGTTTCGATCGATGCTGTCGAGGAAAACGGAGCACTTCGACTAACCGTGACGAACCCTCTGTCAGATCAAACTGACATTAAACTGCTGCGAGAGAAAGTCGATAGCATTGAACGAGCGAAATCATTTCGCGAGTTCCGGGAGGCTATTCGAAGCGAGGGCAAAAGTGGATTCCCCAAGCTGTTGAAGATTCTTGACGTTGATCTCCGGCAGACAGAGCCCAGAATAGAATTTTCCGTCGATGAGGCGGAACGACGTTTTTCGGTGTCGGTAACCGTAAATATTGGAGATCTACCATGACAAGTATTTTGATCGTTGAAGACGATGATAATAAGCGCGCAAAAATTGACGAGTTTGTGCGTGAATTGAAGTCGGGTTGCGAGGTTTCCCACTCGCGATCGTATTCCTCGGGAGTTGATCGTGCAATTCGGGAAGGGCCGGATCTGCTACTCCTTGATATGCAAATGCCAACATTTGATAAATCAGAGAAAGAAGATGGTGGGCCGTTAAGACATTTCGCTGGTATACACCTACTTCGGAGGCTTCGGAAGCATGGTATTTCTACCAGGGTAATCGTCGTCACCGGATTTGAGAGTTTTGGTGAGGGCGAAGAAAAAGTGTCGCTTGAAGGTCTGGAGCATCGACTGAGAGACGAATTTCCCGAAATCTTTCTGGGGATCGTTCACCTTCGTGCATCTGAGTCACGTTGGCAAATTGAATTGAAGGAACTTCTGTTGAAGTTTTATGGAGAGAAATGTTAAACGTACTAATTGTTGACGACGACAGTGTCAAACAAGCAAAAATCGAACAGGTCATTCGTTCGCATGTTTTTTGTGATTTGGAGCTCAAGGTGGTTCCTTGCCAAGCAGCGGCATTGGAGGAGCTCCGGAGCAATCATTTCGATTTGATGGTTCTTGACATTAATCTTCCACGAGGAGCTTCCGATAATCCAGTGTCTGATGGTGGGATTAGGTTGCTAAAGACACTCGACAAACACAAGGAATTTAATTCGCCGCAGCACGTGGTCGGCTTAACCGCTTACGAAGAGTTGGCTGCCAAGAACGCGTCTCTGTTCAATAGCTCCATGAGGTTCTTGATAACCTATAAAGCGAGCAGTTCTGATTGGCAGTCGCGTCTCAGCACCTTGGTCGTTAACATCGTCGCGGCGAAACCAGATGCCGAGGACGCGAACTACCTTTGCGACTTGGCAATTTTGACGGCGCTACAAAGTCCCGAGCTTGATGCAGTGTTGAAACTAGACGCTGACTGGGTTCAGCTTCCGCAGTCCATTGGGGATGCGTTTTGTTTTCATCGCGGGACCTTCAAACTTGACAACAAAAAGCTGTCGGTTATTTCGGCGTCAGCGACTCGAATGGGCATGCCGGCCGCAACTGTGCTCACCTGCCTGGCCATCGAGCGGTTTCGCCCCAGGTATCTGGCAATGGCAGGCATCGCAGCCGGCGTTAAGGGCAATTTCGGCGATGTGCTCGTCGCTGATCGCACATGGGACTATGGAAGCGGGAAGTCGAGAAATTCAGGTCGTTGGTTTGCAAGAACCCAATTTGATCCAGATCCGCATCAGATTTCGACCGATGACGGATTGCTGTCACGGATTTCGCTCTTTCGTTCTCAGAATCGCGAGATGCTTCGTCAACTCGCCCAAGACTGGAATGGTTCTGTTGAGCACACACCTGAAATTCTCATTGGTCCAGTTGCATCGGGGGCATCAGTTCTTGAGAACCGACCTGCGATTGAGGCCATCAAGAGAAACAATCGAAAATTGATTGGTATTGAGATGGAGACCTATGGCGTTTATCTCGCGGCGGCTTTGGCGACATCACCACGACCTGTAGTTTTTTCAGCGAAGGCAATTTGCGATTTCGGAGACAACCGAAAGAACGATAGGATGCAGGAATTTGCCGCGTACATGAGTGCTCAGGTGTTGCATGCGTTTGCAGTTCAGCATCTTTGTTAGACGAATGCGTCCTTGACGTGAACTACATCCGTCTAGCTCGCACAAGGACCGACATCTCTTTTCGAAAGTCACTTAGTTGCAGGCCGACTGCTTCGACACACGTGACGACGTCATCACTGCAGTAGATCGGTTTTGCTTACGATGCGTAACGATACGACAGCAGATACCCCGTGGGGTCAAAAAAGTCGAACGAGCACTTTGGTCGATGAATTCCAGGGTTGCAACCTCGACGGAAGACCAATTTTGGGTCGAGACTGGATCTAACGTGGACGACAACGCGGGCAAACCGAGCCCATTCGCCGTCGCCGCGCAGCAGCAAACGCACCAAATGATTCACAGTCCGTGTCGGGAAGCGAAAGAAAGCAGGCCGAGCTAGGCAGCGCGTCGAAACAACCGCGAGTTGCTTGGGACGACGACCGACCTGACCGAGTTGATGTTTGGAAGTGAGCGTTCTCAGCTGAACAGCGTTCGAGATGCCTTGGTGGATACCGGGGCGACAAAGTGATTTTATTGCGACAAGGGATTGTCGGAGACGACGGCTCATGTGGATCACTTTGTGCCGTGGGCATAGTATTCCGTTAATCTCGGCCACAACTTCGTTGTCGCCCACGCAACGTGTAATTCGTCAAAGTCCGATCACATTGCAGCGGCCGAGTTTTTAGACAAGTGGGTCGATCGCAACCTAACGCTTCGTGGCGGATTGCAAGAAGCTTTCACGGTGCAAGGAATTTTTAAACGATTTGTCAACGTCGGCCCGTGTCGCCCAATGGGTGTACTCCACGACGGCCGACGTGGGCGGTCTGACCTGGACGTCGTCGTCAATGGTGCCACTTGAAGACCGATGGCAGGCAGCGATCGACCGCCTGTTAGCGACAGCCGGATGACCCTTTTCTAACGCAACGCCGACTTATTGACTTCGCAAGTCTCGGCTGTGCAGCGACCGGTTAAACGGAGACGGTTCTTGGCGAAGACTTGGTAGCCGAAGTTGAGGGCGTGCGAGATGCCGGGGAGGCGGGTTGGCCAGACCAGTAAGCCGAAGCCGACGGCGGAGTAGAGTTGGCGGAAGACTTCGACGCCGATGATCCACTGACCATCAGGAAGTCGACCGTGGATTTCATCCGTGAACTGAGCGGGCGTCTTTTCGTATTCTGCCGCGTTGAAGTCAGCAGACGCGATGTCGGTGAATTGAATGCGATCTTTGCGATCGAGCCATTTCAGCAACTTGATTTCACGCAGGCAAAGTGGGCACTCGCAGTCGTAGAAGACTTCGACGGAGTGGCTGGCGGTTGAGGGTTGGTTGCTCATGAATTACTTCAACCGGATCAGGACTTCATTCCGACGCAGTGGGCCAGGCGTGAATGGTGGATCGTAGGATGCAGATTCAACTCCGCTGGATTCCGGTGAGTCGTCGGCAGTGAGGCCTTTCGATTCCATCCAGGCTCGGAGCTTGGTCTCGGATTCTTTGGCGAGCTTTTTGTCGAGCCGGCCGGAGAATCGAAGGACTGCGAAACGACCGCCAGATCGTTTGCGAACGTCAACGTCGGGACCGGTGGGCGACGGGACGCCTTCGACGGCTACTTCCTTCGGCATCACGAATCCCATTTGAACTTCCGAATCCGCTTTGTCGTTCTCCATGAACACGGGCGTCGTCATGGAAATCTTCTGTTCGGACTCGTTCGCGCCCGAGATGTAGCGGAACAGTTTCATGAAACTGCCGTCGCGACCTTGGGCGTCGATCTTGGTGGACGTCGCAACCATCATTAGGTCAGGGTATTCGCGGACTTCAAAGTTGCCGTCCGACTCGATGACCTTGTATTCGGCTGATTCGTAGCCGGCTCGAGTGGACTTGTTGAACACAAACACCCCGATCGCGACCAATACCGCGATACTGAAGAAATACACCATTCGTTTACGCATCATCCATTCACCCAACGAAAACCCGCAGCGACGATTCGGAAATCGGATCGTACACTGTAGAAGGATAGATGCCTGGCAAGGAGGGCCACCATTGTTGCTCGGCGGTCCTCCGCCGAGCTGATCACGGTGGAGACCACCGTGCCACTATCAGTTGTTCCAGGTGATCGAGAACTGCAGGACGCTCGCGATCGTGACCCAGATCAGGTACGGGATTTGAGCGAATGCGATCCAGCGGTGGTGAGGCCAGATGGCTTTCATGGCCCAGAGGATCGTGATCCAGACGATGGCGATGTCGAGGGCGGCGAGGGGGAGGTTTCGCAGGCCGAACTGGATCGGGGTGAAGGCGATGTTGGTGATCAGGTTGATCGCGAAGGGAATCGCGACTGGCCACGGGATCTGCTTGCGGGCGACTCGGTAGAAGACGTATCCGAATGTGATCAGGATGATCGGGTAGAGGAGTTGCCAGACCAGACCGATCGTCGACGGCTCGGGAGTCCAAGTCGGTTTATCGAGGGCGTCGTACCAGTCTCGCCAAGTCATGTTGGGAAGCTTGAAGAGTGAAGTTTGAAATGAAGAAAACGGGTTACGAATATCGCTTGGTGAGCGGGCACCGACTCCTTCACGCTTTTTACTGGCCCGAGACTGCTCGCTCAATCTCGGCTGGAGTTGGCTCGGTTCCTGCTCGGGGCTTGGACATGAACTTCAGCACTCGTGCATGCAACTTTTCCCGATCGACATTGCCTAGCCGATCGCCCATCATCGCGAGCGTCTCGGTCTGAGCGATCGTGGCAGCAAGCGTTGCGTTGATGTAACTGTTTAACGAAACGCCTTGTTTGCTGGCCAACTCTTGTGCCTTTGCTTTGAGGTCATCTCGCATTCGCAAGGAAAGCGTTGCCATGATCAATTCTCCAGGTCATAAAGTGTTGTGAATTCAAGCGGAGTCATTACGTCCCATCCGTGCTTGACGAGATCCAGGTGCGAAAAATCGCGAACGTTATACGTGACGATGATCGCGGTTGCGGCGATAGCGGCCTCGATAAATTTGTTGTCCGCTTCATCAAGCAGGTTCGGTCGCCAACTGAAATGGAGTTGCGTTTGGTGTGAAAGCGAAATGAGATCCAATATCAAATCAGCGTTCTGCTTCACCGTCAGTCCAGTCAGCTTCCTAACCGGCGGACGCCCCAACACGTCTGCATACTCAGCCACAATGCCCTCGGTGAGCATGAGCTGAATTTGACCGTCGAGCACAGCCATCAGAACGCGGTAAGCCAAGCTACCTGCATGTCGACACGCTCCTGCGATCAATACCTTCGTATCAAGAACGATGGGAGGACAGGCGTTTTCCAACTTTGATTCTCGAATGCAGCCGCGGCAGGTGATACCACATTGTGCTACAAGGGTTCCCTTCCGTCAAGCGGATTTTGCTGGCGAGTTGCAGTGCATGCGGTGCCACTGACTCTGGGAAGTCGGTCGCGGACAACGCTCGCTCGCGAATGACGCGATAACGCGCGGGTGAAAACCGGGTTATGAAGTCGTGGTATTTCGCAGTGTGCGGGCACCTGCGAAGTGAGCGGCTTGAAGAACCGTGGCTAACGGGCAAACGGCTAATTTGAGGATGCGTTTACCACTTTTTTGTGGGAGGGCGGGTAGAGTTTCTTTGTGGATAACTTTGTGTGGAGAGACCTTTTGAAAGGAGTTCGGTTCGCTCAACTTGAATCTGGCATGTCGGTTTAATCCGACCGCCGGGTTATCGAATCAGCCGACGTTGGTCTTCATGACTGACGCCGGCTTTTTTCGTGCTTTACCGCAGTCCTGGCAAGGACTTACGTCGACGCTGGCCCGCGAAAGTTCTCTCGGAGTGTCTCTGGAAAAGTACTATCGGCCTGCCACCAAAACGGACTCTGGGCCGATCTCGGCCAAAGGTCTCTGTTGTCTCTGTACGATGCAGACCTCCAGGTTATGAAGTCCCGGAGTGCTCTCCGGAGAAAGTGGTCAACGTTCCTAGAGTCGTGCTAGACGGAGACGTCCGATACAAAACCATTTTCCTAGATTCCAAAAATCTCAACTCACCTTCGAGACATCCGATATGCAAGTCAAAGACGCCATCTTCAATCGCCGAGCCATCAAGCACTTCGACGCCGACCACAAAATGTCGGCGGCCGAGGAAAAAGAGCTGCTCGAAAACACCATCCAGGCTCCGACCAGCTTCAACATCCAGCACTGGCGGTTCGTCATCCTGCGTGATCCCGAGCTCCGAGCGAAAATCCGAAAAGACTTTGGCAACGACCAAGCCCAGGTGACTGACGCCTCGCTGCTGGTTCTGTTCACCGCCGACATGAAGGCATGGCAGAAAGAGCCGTCGCGTTACTTTGCGAACGCGCCAAAGGAAGTGGCCGAAATGTTGGTCAACTGGATGGGACCATTCCCCAGTGTCAATTGAACTCGGGGCCGCGAGTGGCTCCAACGCGACGAAGCCCAGCGTTCGATCGGCATCGCGATGCAAACCATGATGTTGGCCGCCCAAGGCATGGGCTATCAATCCTGCCCGATGATCGGCTTCGACATCGAAGCCGTCGCTAAGCTGATCAATCTTCCGGATGACCACGTCATGGGACCAATGGTCGCGATCGGCAAGGGCACTAAAGAAGCATGGCCAAAGCCTGGCCAACTCCCGCTTGACGAAGTTGTCATCGAAAACGGTTTCAAAACGCCTTAAGAATGCGGGACATTTATGAGGACGGCTGCTTCAACCGAGCACGACGCAAGTGAAATCATGCTCGTGACTTCTCAAAATCTTCCATTGCATTAACATCGCCATGGTCATCCAGTGGATAAATAGCGAAATCAGAATCAACCCATTTTTCGCCACTAAGTTGTGACTGCAAATCGCGGCACACCTTCCAAAGCAATTCACGAAATGGCTGTGGTGCATCAACATCCCGGAACTCGGGCAAAGCGTCCACTGCGATTAGCAGGCGATTTGTTAGGGTTCGCAGTGTTTGGCCGGTTCGCTTTTCAGGAGGCCAAACTGCTTCGACGGGGAATGCTTCGACGTCGAATCGGTCCGCGTCGGAGTCCAAATTCGACCGACATGCCACTGATGTCGGTAAGCCGCAATGGGCATGCTCGGCGGAATAGATCAGTGCGACGCGATGAAGTGGATGTGCTTTCTTTGCCTTCTTAAGCGTCGCGGCAATCTGCTTGACCAGTAGTGGTTGTAACTCCAGCGATACCGACTCGATCGTGTCGTTGGTATTTCGAGTGTAAACCGTCGATGAACGGGATTTGTGCGTTGCCTCGCTTTGAACGCTTTGTAGGATCCCAAGTTTGTCGTAGGAATAGGTCAAAATCTCTTGGGATGGCATGAATTCGCGAAGTTCCGGCGTGACTATCCGGAATCGTGCGGCATTCACTTCCGGGGAATCATCCTTCGCCCAGTTTGGCAATTCTCCGTTGTGTTCAAATGACTGGCGAAATGAGGCTACGATCCGATCATCGTTCCACTGAAACATTTCGATTGTCAGATGGTCAGACTCGGCAGGCGAATATTTGTAGGTACTGATAATTCGCTGGCGTTCGTCCGAATTACACCGCGTAAACCTAGGACGCTCCGGGTTCACTGTGTAAGCATCTTCGTCTGACTTGTGAGCTGTTGTAATGTCATGAAAGGTGTCCGAGTACATGACCAGAAAGCTGTACCATTCACGCTGGGCTATCACAATTCGATGGTCTTGGTCGAATCCATGTTTTACTTGTCGAAAAACTTGCTTCGGTGCGGGACCAAACAATGTTTTGCGGTCCTTCCAATAACCGTCCGATTCACTCGTATCGATGGACCAGTTGAGCGGATGATTAGGGATTAGTAATTGGTCATCCGTATATTGCCACTGAGTAACGCTCGCTTCGATTTCTTGTCGAATGGTGTCGATTCCGTCACGAATACCAATCCAATCTGATTGAAGTTGCTTCCAGCCTTCGGTGGGATTATCGATAAACATTTTGTCGTTTTTCTGGTGAATCGTGTTTGTGTTCGCTGCGTTGCCACACTACTCGATATTGGCTAGAGAATTATAAGCGAATCGAAATGTCGAGAAGCGGTTAGAACGTACCGAATACGTTCGCCGTTTACGCAAAATCTGGTTAACCCTATCGAGTTCTCTCCTACATAACCCTGAGGGCGGAACCGTTTTGTTCGGTTCGCTAGGGATTGGTTTTGGGAGAAAGGGTTGAATGACGCCCGACTATATCCAGCCTGCCGTTCAGGTGCGGAAAGTGGCGAAACTGCTGGAGTTGGTGACGATTCGGGTCAAACGCGGCGAAATTCCAGAGACTTTGAAAAGTTCTCGCGAGATGGAGGAAACGGGAATTGAGATCTCTCCGCCGTCAGTGATCACTGTGTCTCGCGGCGACTGTTTTGCTGGCGGCAAGACGGTCCGCAGGTGAACTCTCAAACAGTAACAAGCTGCTCGGCAAAGCAGTGCTTTCCACTGGCACCAACACACCGACCGTCCGCGTTCGACTCAGTCAATAAGGATGGGCATGGCGTCGATCAGCCAAGTAACGGCCGACCGGGCCAAGGCGATCGAGCGTCTGGAGTTCGCCGACGACCGCAAGACTAGCCAATGGCTGCGGGCATCGCCGTTCGTAACCTGCTTTTGCATCGCCGTCGCCTCGACAGAGGCGACATGGCGCGTGCAAGCGTTGCTTCCCGACGAAGAAGTCGTGCAGTTCGGTTACTACGTTCGCTCGTCTACGACGGGCAGCAAACTCTTCAACACTTCCAAGCCGCTGTACTTGAAGCCGGAAGTGATGTGCGGCCTGCCCATTCGCTTCGTTTCGACGGTCGAACAAATCAATCCGATCCTTTGGGTCATTTTCAAGAGTTAAGGAGCACTCACTGCATGAACGCAACATTGCGAGCCATCATCGCCGCGTGCGTCCTGTGTCTGGCAAACGGTTGTTTGCCAGAGCGACCAATCCAGGTTCGTCCGCTTCCGGCCCCCGCGCCAGAGCAACCCGCGGCGAACTTGCCTAACAAGCTGCATCAACGCAATTGGACTGGCAAGCTCAACCAGGGCAGTTGCGTCCACGCGTCGCTGGTCAATCACTTGCGTTGGCTCAACGAGTTTGAACTCGGCGAACGATGGCGGTCGACATACAGCGACGGTGAATATGACTCGCAGCTGCGAAGCCGACTCGATGCCGCCGACATCGACTACAGCTACACGATCAAAGCCGACCCGCGTTTTTTCGATTGGGCAACGGCGACTCGTCGCGGTGCGATTCTGTGGTGGAAGCCCGCCCACTGTTGCACTTTCGTCGGCTGGGTGAATCGGGACGGACGGCAATACGCAGCGATTCTCGACAACAACTATCCCGGCCGGTTTGAACTCACGCCGCGCGAACAGTTCGTTCGCCTTTGGGCTGGCTATGGCGGATTCGCACTCACGGTCCTCGACGACCCAGCCAGTTCCTTGCCCTATCGAAGTTATGAGGTGATTCAATGAACGATGGAATTCGGATTCGATGGAGCATCGGCGCTCGTTCACATTCGTGACTTCCACCCCGATGCTTTGGTGACGGACTTGGAAATGTCTGGCATGGATGGGTTGAGCTTAATCTCGGCTCTGCGATCGAGTGACAACCCGATTCAACGTGACATACCGATCATCGTTTGCAGTTCAAAGGTGGACAATCAAACCATTGCCGAATTGCGTAAGCTGGGCGCGGATGCGATCGTTCCCAAACCGGTCAATGTGAAGCTGCTGGCTGAGACGGCGTTGAGACTGTTTAAAGCGGTGTAGCGATAACGAAGTAATTGCATCAACACGTTGCTTGGGTGGTCAAGCGGTGAATCATCGCGATCAATGCGTTGCTGTCGAGTGGTTTGGTAGTGTAGTCGGTACATCCAGCCGCCAAGCATTCATCGCGATCGCTCTTCATGGCATTGGCGGTGAGCGCGATGATCGGCAGCGTGCAACCTCGCTGGCGAAGTTCGGTCGCGGCGCTGTAGCCGTCCATCACGGGCATCTGCATGTCCATCACGATTAGGTCGATTGTTGATTGTTCATCCGCGGTGATCGTGTCGACAGCCTCTCTGCCGTTCGTTGCCGTGACTACCGTGCCACCGGCTTTCTCGATAAAGTGTCGAGCTAGGTAACGAATGTCGCGGCGGTCATCGACCACCAAAACGTTGGCTTGAATCGAAGTAATCTCGCCTGGATTGTCCGCCGCGATATCAACCGCCAAATTCGGCTCGACCAACTGGCCGATTTCAGATGCTTCGATGGAAAGTGTGAACGTGCTGCCCCGTCCGTGCTCGCTTTGAAGAGAGATATCGCCACCGAGTGCTTGCGCTAACCGGCGACAGATGGCCAGTCCGAGACCCGTGCCACCGAAGGATCGCGTCGAGGTATTGTCGACTTGAGTGAACGGCCGGAACAACGCCTTTTGATCATCGGGCTTGATCCCGATCCCGGTGTCCGTAACTTGGAAGTGGAGGATACGTTCCGCGTAGCGACACACCACGTTCACTTCGCCTTCATCGGTGAACTTGATCGCATTGCCGACCAAATTCAGCAGAATTTGTCGAAGTCGAACAGGATCACTTTCGATCCACTCAGGAATCGGGCCATCGAATTGGATGCGTAGAGGAATCTGTTTTTCCGACGCACGCACATCCATCAGTGATCGCACCTCCGCGAGCAATCCGTCCGGCCGTACCTTCGTCTTTTCGACCTCCAATTTGCCTGCGTCGATCTTGGACAGGTCCAAGATATCATTGATAATGTTCAACAAAAAATTGCCATTGCGTCGGATCGTTTCCACGACTTGTTGGTCGTCCGGATCTTGTAAGTGATCTTTCAAAATGTCGGCATGACCTAAGATCGCGGCCATCGGCGTGCGAATCTCATGCGACATATTCGCCAAAAACTCGCCACGGGATCGGTTGGCGGCTTCAGCAAATTGCTTGGCCTGTTCAAGCGACTGTTCAAATGCCTTTCGTTCGTCGACGTCGATGACATAACCGGTGTAGCCGAGGAACTTGCCAGAGTCATCGAATCTCGGTCGCCCCACATCGATGGCCCAGCGGTAATTGCCATCGGCCATTCGTAAACGATACTCGCACGAGAACGGTTGCCTGTGTTTTGCTGCGGATAGAAAATCATGACCTGCGCGTTGCTGATCGTCAGGATGGGTCGCCGTTGTCCAGCCCAGACCCATGCCTTCGGCCTCCGTTTGACCAGTCGTGACGTACCAGTGTTTGGACAAAAACGTGCACATGTGGTTCTCGTCGGTGACCCACAGTATCGCCGGCGATGCATCCGCGATGTCACGAAAGTACTTTTCGCTCTGAAGCAAAATATCGACGGATTGTTGCCGCTCTGTGTTGTCGTAGAAGTAGCACACCACACCATAACGATCACCCAGCACGACGACCCGTTCTAGCGACCATTCGTAGGCTTCCGTTGCGTCGCGGTCGACACGTTGATGCACGAACCCTTCGGATTGATAAGTCTCGCCAGTTTCCAATGTATGCTTGAACTTGGCAACAACATCTTCGGCGACGCTCGTATCCCAAATGCACTTCAATGCGTCCTCCACCGCCGTGCCGATCAATGGATCGACGTTGGAGAATGCGTCGCGTGCTCCTTTGCTGGCGTGCAGCACTTTCAATTCATCATCGACCACGTACAAACCTTGCGGACTGTCCTCGATCAAACGCCGAAGGGTTTCACTGGATTGCAGGAGGCTCTGGCGGTCAGAATCTTGCTCGCGCAGCAGATCGCGGACTTCAAATTGACGTTGCCGGTCGCGAAGTTTTGCGACGACCGTGCTGACGAAGATGGCGATCCTCAGCGGCCGAGTGATCAGCGTGACGTGCTCAAGTGAGAGAATTTGTTGCAGAATTGTCGATCCGACCTCGCCCGGTTGCAGTAAGACGAGGATGGGAAGCTCGGACCATTTCGGTTGTTTGCTCAAAGTTTGCTTGAGTTGATTGATCGTAGCACCGTCAAGGTGTTCCTGAGCGATCAGGGCGACTCCCGCGCCCTCGGCAATCGCGGTCGTGAAGCCTTGAATATCGTCGCAGCAACACACGGAAATATTGTTCTGCGTTAAGACTTGGTCACACAATCGCGCGTCTTGAGGCGTCGGCGTCAATGCCACGACTCGCTGGCTCAATGTTTCATTCACAGCGGCGTTCATACTGGATCGTTCCCCGTTCGCTCGATCAGCGAATTGTGTTCGCCCATGAAATCTGGAACGCCGGTCAGAATGCCACGGAACTGCGTGAGCGGCGGGCCAATCTCGACGCCTTTGTCGCTGAGCTTAAATTCGCGGATGGAGCGTTCATGGCGACCGGTGCGTTTCTTAACGACCGAGATCGCTTGGCGTATCTCGCCGGAAGCCTCGAAGTAACGAAACAACACGACAGAATCGGCGAGGTAGCTAGTGTCGACCGGCGTGCCCATCAACTGCCCCAACATTCCGTGCTGGGCAACGACCACCAGCGTCAAAATCCCACGTTTGCCGAGGTACTGCAGCATCTCGTGAAGCTGGATGACTAAGAACTTCTCATGAGGCATCGAGTTCAAGTAACCATTAATACTGTCGATCGTCACGATGCTAACGCGGCGTCCCTGTGCATCGGGCTGAACCGTTTTACGGACCATGCACGCAAACTCGCTGGGTGTGATCTCGCCGGGAATCAAGTTCACAATCTCAATTAGGCCGTTGTCGATATGCTCTTGAAGGTCAAAGCCTAAACCCGCTGAACGAACGTGTAATGATTGCAGACTTTCCTCAAATTGAAATAAGATTGCCCGTTCACCACGACGTGCCGCCGTTACCGCGAACTGTAAGGCCATCGACGATTTACCAACGCCTGCCGGACCGAGCAACAATGCGCTGGTGCCAGCGTTCAGTCCGCCGCCTAACAAGTTGTCGAACGCTTCATTGCCGCTATTGACTAAGTGAGTGTCCGGCGAACCCACAAATTTTTCGGTTGTCTCGCGCGGATATATTTGCAGTCCGCCTCGCTCAATACGCATGTCATGAGCGCCGCCGATGAAGGTACTGCCACGATGTTTTAAAATTCGTAGTCGTCGCCGTTCGCCACCGTAGTCAGACAACAAGTGCTCCAATCGAATGACACCGTGTGCAATGCTCTGCAGGTGCTGGTCGTCAACGCCGGAATAGTCGTCCAGTAACAGAACCGTGCAGCCGCGGCCGACGAAAAATTGTTTCAGCGCCAAAATCTGACGTCGGTAGCGTAGTGAACCTTGCGAAAGTAATCGCATTTCCGATAACGAGTCAAAGACGACTCGTTTGGGCTGCAACGCCTTGACTCGCTCGAGCACTCCATCGACGGTCGTGCCAAGTTCGATCTCCGCAGGTTCAAACATCGTGTACTGCAACCGTGGATCTTCCACACCTTCAGTATCGACCAACTCGTATATGTCGATGCCGCTCAAATCCCAACCGTGCGATTCTGCAACGCCTTCAAGTTCGCGTTTGGTTTCTGACAGCGTGACGTACAAACCCTTCTCGCCACTACGAACCCCTTCGAGCAGGAACTGCAAGGCCAGCGTCGTTTTTCCCGTCCCTGGCATACCTTCGACGAGGTACAACCGATCGGAGGTTAAACCGCCCAGGAGGATTTCATCGAGTGAGGCGTTGCCAGTACTGATCTTGGCGGGGGTAATTGAATTCATTGCGGTTCGTGTTCGTTAAGGTCTTTTGTTAACAATGCTATCAATTTTTGCGATAAGTGCGTTGCTGTCGAGTGGTTTGGTCGTGTAATCGCTGCACCCAGCGGCCAAGCACTCGTCGCGGTCGCTTTTCATCGCGTTGGCGGTGAGTGCGATGATCGGAAGTTGACATCCACGGCGTCTTAGTTCCCGCGTCGCCGCATAGCCATCCATCACCGGCATTTGCATATCCATCACGATCACCTGGATGCTAGATGGGTGGTCCGAGTAAATCAGGTCGATTGCTTCCTGGCCATTCGTTGCCGTCACCACCGTCCCGCCTGCCTTTTCTATGAAGTGCTGAGCCAGATAACGGATGTCGCGGCGGTCATCGACCACCAGCACCTTTGCGTTCAACTGAATCGCTTCTGGTCGAGAGGGAGCCTGAAGGTCGAGCGTCAAATTGGGTTCAATCAGTTCGCCGGATGCGGCGGCGTTGATCGTCAACGTAAAAGTGTTCCCTTTGCCGTATTCGCTTTTCATGATGACATCCCCGCCGAGAGCGTGGGCAAGTCGGCGACATATGGCTAGACCAAGACCAGTGCCACCAAACGACCGCGTCGATGTATTGTCGGCTTGCACGAAAGGCTGGAACAATTGAGCTTGGTCTTGCTCCCTGATTCCAATACCGGTGTCGATCACGTCAAAGATCATGACGTCTGGGCCAGCGTCATAGCGACAAACGACTTTCACGGCACCCGCATCTGTGAACTTGATGGCGTTACCAACCAAATTCAGTAAGATTTGGCGGAGCCGGATCGGGTCGGTGTTGATGGCTTCGGGAACCTCCACGTCGTAAACCAGCTGACTGACTACCCGAGAAGCATCTGGATACGGTTGCGGATAGTCCTCGTCACTGGTGATGAGATAACCACGTTGCCCGGTTTCGGCATTCACGATCGCGGATTCAATCTCCTTGACCTTCATCAAAACCGTGTTCGTGTGCTGCACGAGCCGCCGATCGGACAACAATTTCTGAAAGTTTTCGCATGTCAGCCAACCCGAAACAATAATGACGATAATGACCAGCGCGATCGCTAATCCTTCACCGGATTGACTAAGCAGAGATTTAGGTTTGAATTGGGTCATGACAACGAGGCCGAGGCAGTAAGCTCCCGAACCAGTTGCACAAGCCGTGCTGCGTCAATCGGTTTACTCAGATAATCGTTGCATCCGGCTTCGATACAACGGTTCATGTCACCCTGCATCGCGTCGGCGGTCAAGGCGATGATCGGCCCGGTGTAGCCGGAAGCTCGCAACTCTTTCGCGGTTTCGTAGCCGTCCATGTTGGGCATCTGCATATCCAACAGAATCAATTGCGGCGTGTTTCCGGTGGTGAGTCGCTGACGGACAAAGTCGAGTGCCAGTTGACCATCTTCGGCCTCTTCAACGGTAGCACCAGCGTTTGTGAGCAGACGCTTGCTCAGGAAACGGATGTCGCGGCGATCGTCCACAACGAGCACCGTGCAGGTCAACGCTCTCGTTTCGCTGGCGGTCGAATGGGTATCCGACCGCTCTTTGACGACGAGTTTCGGTTCAATAAGCTCCACATTATCAAGCGAACCGGTTTGAATGGTCGCGCTAAAGGTGCTGCCTTCGCCTAGCGTGCTTTCAGCCTGAATGTTACCACCGAGTAACTTGGCAAGTCGTCGGCTGATCGCCAGCCCCAAGCCGGTGCCACCGAAGTGCCGCGAGACACTCGAGTCGCCTTGGGAGAACGGTTTGAACAGTCTCGCCTTCTGCTCTTCGTTCATACCGATGCCGGTGTCGGTAATGTCGAACACAAGTTTGCCTTGGCGTGTGCCGCCGCTGGCCGCTTCGTCCTCCACGTATCGAGTGACAATATCGACAGTCCCTTGACGCGTGAACTTGATTGCGTTGCCGATCAGGTTGATAAGAATTTGCTTCAAGCGTTTAGCGTCGCTCTCGATCAAGCGAGGTATTTTGCCATCGTAGCGAACATTCAACTGCAAGTTGTTCTCACTCGCTCGCACGTTCATGATGCTGCGAACGTCCTCGACCACAACTGCAGGATCGAACCGTTCGCGATCAATCTCCAGCTTGTCAGCTTCGATCTTCGACAGATCGAGAATGTCGTTGATGATCTTGAGGAGGTAGTCGCCGTTGCGACGGATCGTTTGCAAGTGCTTCCTCGCTTCGTCTTGAGCAACGAAGTCTTGTAGCAAATCCGCGTAGCCCAAGATGGCGGTCATTGGCGTGCGAATTTCGTGCGACATGTTGGCCACGAAGGCACTCTTTGCTTGGTTTGCGGCTTCCGCGATTAAACGTGCTTGTTCTAGATCGGCTTGGGCTTGGGCACGATCCAATCGCAAGTAAACTAATTCGGTTAGATCATCTAAAAACTGCATTTCCTCAACACGCCAGGGATGCGGAAGGTCTTTCGTGATGAACAAGGTGCGACGCAGTTCCTTGGTTGGTTCAAAGGCACCTTCCGCAATCGCAACAATGCCGAGCGACTCGAACTGACGGAGCTTGTCCTCGCTCCGCTCTGTTTGGCGAATATCACCCATGCGAACGGGTTCGCCTCGGTTCATCGCAGCCATCTCGTCAGTGGTCAGAAACTCATCAATTCGATGAACGCCGATCAGCGATGGAAGATGCTCACGGTGCATTTCGTGAAACACTTCCGTCGTGTTTTCGGCGGCACGAATGTTGGCTAAGTAGCAACGAGAGGCGTCAAAGAACTCGCCAATTTCTTGCGTCGCCACGTGCATGATTTCTTCGGCGTCCGTTAGTTGCGTTAAACGTTCCAGCAGTAAACCTCGGAACTGAATTTTCGCCTCGCGTCGCCGGTCAGCGGTCACGTCTCGAACTTCGATTACGGTCGAGACCGGCTTACCGTCTTCAAAGACCGGACTGGCCGCGCAAACGACGGGAAACTTGCTGCCGTCCTTGCGGAAGAACAAATCATGGTGCGCTCGGACCGTGAAGTCCTCCGGTAACGCACGATCAATAGGACATTCGGAAATCGGATAGGGGCGCCCATCCGGGTAGTGATGGTGAACGAGGTCATGGAGAGGTTTCGATCTAATCTCGCCAGCATCAAACCCAGTCATCTTCAAGAAAGCACTGTTGCAATAGATCACGTGTCCCGTGTCATCCATCATCACCAACCCTTGCGTCGAATTTTCGGCGATGGTGCGGACGAGTTGTTCGCTCTTGCGAAGTTCAATGGTGGCCTTATGACGGTCCCGTATGTCGACGCCTGACGGAATCAAATATTCCACCTCGCCCGCATCGTTCTTGACCGGTGCGATCATGAAGTCGATCATCACTCCTTCGTCGCCGTGGGCAAATAGCGAAACGTCGTATCGAACGACTTCGCCCGCAAACGCCCGCTGCATGGCATTCCGCATTTCGGTCGCCACATGTGGATCGTAGTTCCACCACGGGGCGTCGGAAAAATTTTTACCGATGACTTGCTCTCGGCGTGCCTTCGCGATCGCTAAGGAACGCTCGTCGACTTCCAAGAGGATTCCGTTTCGGTCGATCACGCCAACGAGTCCGAGTTGATGGTTAATCACTCGCCGTAAATGCGACTCACGCTCGGCCGCGTCGAGTTCGCGACGTTTACGGTCAGTGATGTCCATCACGACACCGAAGAAATCTTGCAATTCGCCGGTTTCTGTAAGTCGGACGTGGCCACGGGCTCGAATGTGCCGAACCTCACCAGACGGCCAGTGGACGGGATACTCTTGATCGTAGACTTCGCCCGTTTCAATAGAATGCTCGATCGCCGCCGATACTCGCTCGCGTGCCGACTCATCCATCCGCGAGATGAACTCGCTGAGCGTCGGCTTTGAGTCTTCAGGAAAACCAAAGTGCCGATTGAGGATCGCGTTTGACTCGACGTCATTGGTTTGCATGTCCCAATTCCAAACGGCGACGTCGGTGACGTTCAGCGATAACTCCAACCTTTGCTTCGCGTCGGCTAATTCGATCTCCGTTATTTTGCGATCGTGAATGTCCATGTTCATCCCGACCCAGCGATCGACCGTCCCATCAACAGCCCGCTGGGCAATCGCGCGCACCTGCATCCACCGATATTCACCGCTGTGGTGTCGTAAGCGGTATTCGGTCGCGAAAGGTTCGCAGCGTGCAACCGCGCCTTCCCAAGCCTCGAACGTGGTGTGGCGATCGTCAGGATGCACGGCGTTGAGCCAATCGTTACCACGAAACTGTTCATAGGTCTGGCCAGTGAACTCGCGCCAACTGGGCGAATCTTCGCGGACCTTTCCTGAATCGTCGGTAATCCAGACGATTTGTGCTGAGGTGTCAACGAGCAACTTGAACAGATCTTGGCTGTGACGCAGTTCACTGATATCAGTGAACGTAACAACAATACCCTCGCTTTGGCCCGTATGCGATTGATAGGGAAGCACGCGCCGGATGTATGACTTTCCCGATTCGGCGACGACAGTATGCTCGACTGCTTGGCCGCGTTGAATCGACTCCGGATCGGGCAGTGGCGGCATGTCACGAACAAGCGGAACAAAACGTTCCAGCGGACGCCCTACATCGGTTGAAATCAATGAATAGATGTCGCCGATCGCGGGTGTGAAGCTGCGAATGTTCAACTGCTCGTCCAGGAAAACAGTTGCAATCCGAGTACTACGCAGCAGGTTTTCGAGGTCGGCGTTGGCTCTCGCCGTCGCGTCGCTTCCAGCACGAATTTCCTCCTTCGACGTTTCTAGTTCTTCATTGGCGGATTGGAGCTCTTCGTTCATCGAGAGAAGCTCTTCGTTGGAAGATTTCAGCTCCTCATTGGCGGTTTCCATCTCCTGCAGCGTCTTGCCGAGATCTTCTCGCGTCGAATCGAGTTCACGCTCCAGCTGTGTGACGAGTTCGTCGTTCAAGATCGTCGTCCCGGAAGTCGTCAAAACTTTCGAAGTGTCCGCATCATGCTCACGATACTTTTGGCGATTTTCGCTACTTTCGTCGCGTTGAATTGGTTTGCCCACGTCGTGGAAGACCACCATGAACAATCCTTTATCCTCGCCGAGTCGGGGCATCGGCTGAACCGTGATCATCACACGCTGAATCTTGTCGTCGACGCGGACGGATAGATCATCGTGGTCGACGCGGCGCCGAATCTTCTTAGCTTCGGCGATGGCCGCACGTAGTCCCAGTCGTAATCCTCGAGCAGCCATTTTGACGATGTTGTTTTGAAAGTTACCGCCGCCAATCGTCAAGTACTTTTGCATACCGGCAGATGCATTCAGAATCTGTCCATTCTCGTCGATCACCACGCACTTGGGCGCAAATTCATCCAGCAGGATTCGCTGCCGAATCTCGGTCAGATCGGTGCCGGAGTCAGGTTCAAGCTGCCCGTCGGGGCGTGTGGCCATCGACGCAGGCCGGCACTGGCTTGCGCCGCTGGAGCCAATCGCAGTGCCCTTTCGCTGCGAAATACGCTGTTTGGTGTCCAGCGATTTAAAAAGTTCATCGTGAGAAGTGATGTTCTCACTCGGTCCCAAAAACAAGTAACCGCTCGGACGCAGTGCGTAATGGAATAGCGGAATTAACTTGTTCTGCAAGTGCGAGCCGAGGTAGATCAATAGATTGCGGCAAGAAATCAAATCCTGCCGCGAAAACGGTGGGTCGCTAATCAAGTTGTGTACGGAGAATAAAACCATCTCACGAATTTCTTTCGTGACATAATATTTCTTGCCTCGCTTTACGAAGAATCGCTTCAGGCGTTCGTGACTGATCTGCTCCTCGACGCCGATGGGATATGCACCGCCGCGAGCGACCGAAAGAGCGCGTTCGTCAATGTCGGTGGCGAATATTTGTACGTCACATGGTGCGATAAGTTTGTCCATCACTTCGCGGCAGAGGATGGCCATCGTGTAGGCTTCCTGGCCGCTTGAGCAACCTGCCACCCAAATTCGGACGCAGTCATCCGACGTGCGATTCTCGAACAGCTTGGGCAGCACTGTTTGTTGCAGCGAATCGAACGCATCGGGATCGCGAAAGAACTCAGTCACGCCTATCAGCAGCTCACCGAAGAGCGCTCGGACTTCATCTTCGTGTTGCTGCAAGTGACCGACATAGTCGCTCACTTCCGCAAGTTTCAGGACTTGCATGCGACGCTGAATCCGCCGCGACAGCGTGTTGGTCTTGTAGTGTTGAAAGTCGTGATGCGTGACTTCCATCAAACGTTCCGCGATCGCGGGGATCGCTTCCTTGATGACGGTCTGCGTTCGCGTCCTTGATGCGGGTTGGTCGGTATCGGCGAAGTGTTGGGCATAGATCAGCAACTCCGCGGCGATCTGCGACGGCGAAAGCACATGGTCCGCCACGCCGGTTATGGCGGCG
This sequence comes from Rubripirellula reticaptiva, assembly GCF_007860175.1. Taxonomy (NCBI): domain Bacteria; kingdom Pseudomonadati; phylum Planctomycetota; class Planctomycetia; order Pirellulales; family Pirellulaceae; genus Rubripirellula; species Rubripirellula reticaptiva. Next base: position 153,980 of record NZ_SJPX01000006.1, read on the forward strand.
CTGCGCGGCATCGAATCGAATTTGGCGGAGGCCGCGTTTTGGGCGAACGTCAAGCCGCCCTGGTCACTGATCGCCTTGAGTCCCATAGTGCCATCGCTGCCCGTGCCGGACAAAATCACGCCGACGCCGCGTTCGCCTTGGTCTTCAGCGACCGCGTGAAGGAAGTGATCAATGGGTAACGCCGGTCGCTCGTCGATATTCTGGCTTGCGATCGAGACAACGCCGTCATTCAAGTCCAACAGCGTCTGCGGTGGACACAGATAGAGCGTGCCGGGAGCGAGTTGTTGCTGGCCGTCGATCTCGACGATTTTCATCCGCGTCGTGTTGGCGAGAAGTTCGGGCAGCAACGACTTGCTTGTTGGATCGAGATGTTGCACGAACACGATCGCCAGGTTCGGTGCATCGCCGAGTCTGTTCAGAAACTCGCGGAACGCTTCCAAGCCACCGGCAGACGCGCCAACGGCGACGGTCAGGAAACGATCTTGGGAAGGGGAATCGTTCAATGGGCGGGCCTTTGCCATCTGTCGCTCGGTATTGTTAAATCAGCCGATCAATGAGATTTTGCACCATTTTGCCAGCCAAAGAATTCACCGCCAATTCTAACCGCCAGCCGACTTGACGAGAACGGGCAAGTGGGACACTCGCTGGCAATGAGCGTTCATCTCTCCTGAACCGGCACGCCGGTTGCTGAGCCTCTGCGTTACAGAAGGCCAGTACACGGAGCGAAACCAATCATGAACCGAGTTGCCACCCAACGGGAAGCGATCGACTTTCCCAATCTGCAAATTCATATCGAAATCGTACGACGCCGTGGTCAACCGATCGCGTTGAGCCTGCAAACGCCTTCACCGACGGTTCCACAAGCGTTCGATGTGGCGGACTGGCCGCAGTGCCGTTGGTCTGGACTATCCGCAGAGGAGAGTTCGGTGGAACGTCATGCAATCTGCAACCGGCTTCATGCCGCGGCGATGTCGTTGGACATTTTGGAACGCCACACCGCCGAAGGCGACCTTGAGGATGTTGATGCCATTCTCAATATCGCCGTCGAGTCACTGACCGAGTTGGAGCGGCTGGCTTAACGGTGCATACCGATCTCTGGCACGGGCTTTGCTGAGCAATCGGCTGCCTGAGTCGGCAACTCAATTCACCACTTTGCGAACGACTATCTACACCATCCTTATCGTGCTGCCGCAGATCGGGCGTCATTGAAACTTCGATCATCTGACGCCTACAAGTTTTTAACTCTTAACCATTGACCTCCACTCCTTTCTTAAAGAGAAAACAAATGAACCATGCAATCCAATCTGTTCTCGCGACTGCCGCATTCGCCTGCCTGACCACCGGTTCGGTCAATGCTCAAGGTGGCCTGACTAAAGACCGAGTCAACACTCGCAACGCCAGCGCGGACGCTGGCCAACTCGACGATGTAACCAGCGGTGCTAACATCCGTGTAAGTCAACTGATGGGCTACAACATTCAAAACGCTCAGGGCGAAAGTGTTGGCGAGATCAAAGACATCGTGATGGATTCGCGAACCGGCAAAGTGAACTACGTCGCTGTAACGTACGGTGGGTTCCTCGGCGTGGGCAACAAGATGTTTGCAGTTCCCTTCGACGCGTTCAAGGTGCAGGTCGGTCCCGATGAAGTCGGCGACGACGACATCGACGCGGACGATTACGTTTTGGTCTTGAACGTCACTCAGCAGCAACTCGAAGGCCAACAAGGCTTCGACGAAGACAATTGGCCTAATATGGCTGACAAGCAGTGGGCAGCTGACCTCGACAAACGCTACGGAGTCAAGCGTGACATGAACGCCAAAGACCGCATCCGTCTCGACCGTCAATAGTCAAATCGTCGTCGCTTGATGCGACAGACTGACTTAAAATGCACACCAGGCCACACGACGATTGTTGTGTGGCCTTTTTTCGACCAATTCTACATGATTCAAATTGAAAGAGTTTAAACATGAAAGCGAAAAGTTTGTCGGCGATCGTACTTGCTGCTGGCTTATGTACCGCCGGATGCGACGAGGGCTATGAAGCCGGTCCGGTAGTGCCGATGCAAACGGACGGCGTGAATGTCGACGTTGACACACCCGACACGCCGTTTGAAAACCGAGTGGAACGTCGGCAAGAGCGACGCAATGACATCCGCGAAGCGGTTGACCACGTCGACGTACAGTTCGGCGATGGCGGCGTCAGCGTGGACGTGGACTGAATTGATTTGTAATGCAACTATCGGCGAAGGTACAAATCGGCTCCTGCCGGACGGGGCACCAAACCGGTTGTTCGCTTTCATTCGAGCGATGAATGCGGGTCAAACCAACCGACTGTTAACGACAACCGCTCCACCGTCTATCCGTCATGACGGCCGATTGATCTTCCAAGCAGGACCGGTGAAAACATCATCCAATAACGTGAGCCTGCTTCACGCCGACGCCGAAACCCAAAGCGATAAATGACAACAATACTTCTGGGCGACGACAACGATGACATCCGCGAAATGATGACTTTACAACTTGAAAAGCGAGGGTTCGCTGTCGTGGCTGTCAGCAATGGAGTCGAAGCGGTCTTGGCAACGGCTCAGGTTGCTCCCGCGCTCATCTTGATGGACATCAACATGCCTGAACTGGACGGGTTTGAAGCGACAATGCAAATCCGTGCTGCGGATACCGACCCAAGCCAACGAATTCCGGTGATCGCATTGACCGCTTACGCACTGCCGGGCGACCAAGCACGGACGAAAGCTGCTGGTTGCAACGCTTTCCACGCCAAACCGGTCGACTTCGACAGATTGTTTGATCAGATCAACGAGCTGATAGGCAACACGGTCAGCACACCGCTGACGAGTCAATCTTAAACGGGAATCGGACGCGACACAGCGGGTGTCGCGTCCTGATTGCCTCGAGACGCTAACCGACGGCGAACGCGTCTTTATTGATTGCAACTGCAAGTTTTGAAAGCTTCTTATCGGCGTTTTCTTCTTCCTCGATGTTTTGTTTGAGTAGCTTCAGCGCGTTCTCGTATCCGAGTGATTCAGCCCAGGTGCATAGCGTGCCGTAGGTCGCGATTTCGTAGTGCTCAACTTTTTGGGCACAAGCAATGATCACCGCGTCTTTGACTGCTGGTTCCGCTTCTTCCTCGAGCATCCCTTCCGCTTCGGTGACGAGGCCCTTCATGGCTTCGCAGGTCTTTGCTTTCGCTGCCTTGCCGGTGTCTTCAAACGCTTGGGTCACTCGTTCGACTTGTTCCTTCGTTTCGGCCAAATGCGATTCGAGAGCTGCGGTCAGCTTTTCGCACGTCGCTGCCTTGATCATCTTTGGCAGGGCCTTCACGAGTTGCTTTTCGGCACTCAAGGCATCGCAAAGTTCGTCGTAAAAAGCATCGGCTAAAGTTTTCATTGCCATGGGGATCGTCCAATCTAAGTGGGGTTGGGGTGTGATTGCGAGCGGTTCGCTGAAGGTCATCTGGATGTCAGTGACCTGATTCGTTCTTTGCAAAGCTATTGGCGTGCCAGTGGATCGAAATTTGCTTTACTGGCGGTCGATTGCGGCACCGTCGTTACTCATCACTCAATTGGCCGTATGGCGCTAGCCACGGTTCTCTCACACAATTTGCCGTTTTGGCGTTAGCCATGGTTCTTACGACGGAACCGTGGCTAGCGCCAAAACGGCTAATTTGCAAACCGACGAAAATCTATGACTACAGCTATTCGACCAACCGTGCAGCAAGCCGAGCGACGTGCCGCAAAGGCGGGGTTGGGTTACATCAACGACATTGAAGCGACGGGCATTTCACGCCATCGGTGCGGGCGTGGCTTCACCTACAATCGGTGAATGTTTAACGGCCATTCGGCGTCATGTGTTGAGCGATTTGAATACAAAGGGACTCAACAGGCAACGAGTTTTGGAGGCTGTCGTGCGATTGTTGGACGCAGCGAAAGCGAATGGTGTCCGCTGCCGTAGCAAGCACCGCCGAGGAACTTGGCTTAATCGCCAACCGTAGCGGATGTCGCCAGACGTCCGATCTCGCAGTCGGAATTCTGGCGAATCCCGCTACGGTATGTTTTTTTCTGCCGGTCGCATTAGCTCATGCGAGAAGTGAATACCAACTCGGTGCAGCATCGGACTACTCCGCCGGCACCCAGAGCGACAACGAGCGTGCGGGGCACGGGAATTCGCCCCAACCTTCGCCGTCCGTCGTGACTTCGTCATCCACGTGACCCGTAACATCGCGTAGCTTCGCGTTCTTCATATGCAACTGCATCCGTTTGCATCCGGCTTCGGAGTTCGACAACACAACCGCCATGCCAAGGGATCCGTCCGGCGTCGATCTTGTCCATCCAATGGTGTTGGGATGATCAAAGTAGTCGAACTGTTGGCCGTGATTGAAATTGCGACGCACGTTCAGGAATTGGTCGATCAAGAACCGATGACTGGTCATCTTGATCGTGAACTCATTTCCGTCGCGACCTTTATCGGTGTAGCTCGCGCCGTAGTAGTCGGCATAGAACAGACACGGATAACCATCGCGGCGCAACAAGATCAATGCGTACGCGAGCGGTTTGAACCAAGCCTCGACAACCGATTCAAGTGCCTGAAGCGGTTGCGTGTCGTGATTGGAAACGATCGTGACCGCAAGTTCGGGGGCTTGGCTGACCAACGAACCATCGAAGATCGTTCGAAGATCGAAATCCTGTTCTGCTTTGCTGGCCCGCGAAAACGACGCGTGAAGCGGAGCATCAAACAGCGTCACCATTCCACCGGTCAGATGCAGAAAATGCTTCAACGCGCCGAGGTCATACGACCAGTATTCGCCGACCGCAAAAATATCGCGGCCCGCGTGATCACGGACATGCTTGAGCCATTCGGGAAAGAAGCCTGCTTCGATGTGTTTGACGGCATCGAAGCGCACGCCATCAAGCCCGACTTCGTTCAAATACCAGGTTCCCCAATCTTTGAGTTCTTGCTGCACGTCTGGGTGTTTGACGTCGACATCACAGCCCATCAAGTAATCAAAGCAGCCCTTCTCCATATCGACGGCTTCATCGAACGTCTTTCCCTCGATCAGGAAGACGGCCTGGTAATCGCGATCGTTCATGTCGATATCGACGGCCGTGAAATGCTGGTGATTCCACTGAAATTCGGAATGCGTACCGCCACGCCCCGGAAACGTGAACTTGGTGAACGAACGAACGTCGCGAGGTCCGCCGATGACTTCATGCCTGTTGTCGTTGCTAACGGGAGTCGCTCGAAACGTTTCATCCTCGTCGCCGCCAATACGATGATTGAACACGACATCCGCGTAGACCTGAACACCAAAATCCTTGCACTTACTGACCGCAGCGACCAACTGATCTTTGGTCCCATACTTGGTCCGAACAGAACCCTTCTGATCGAATTCGCCCAGATCGTACATGTCGTAAACCGCATAGCCAACGTCGGTTCCGCCTTGGTCACCCTTGTAGGTCGGCGGCAACCAAACAGCCGTGACGCCGAGCTTAGCGAGCCACTCAATCTCCCTCCTCAACTCGCTCCAAAGTTCTCCATCGGCCGGGATGTACCAGTGAAAGAACTGCATCATCACACCATTTTCGTCAATGGCATCGACGGGATTGTTTTCCAAGATTTTTCCTTTGTGGAGTTTTGTAGCCAGTCGAACCTAGCCTGGACGGCGAGTCGGTCATGCTCGGCACATAGCGTTAGCAACAAAGCGTTAGCAACAAAGCGTTAGCAACAAAGCGTTAGCATTCGTTGTGCCAACGAAGAACCAGTTGCTCGCTAAATCGCCGTCACGCCTCATTCCGGCACAGCGTTTGCCTTGGTTGCCTTCCATATAACTCACCCCACAACACCGGAGACGATCATGAGTAAGGCTGATTTCTATACCGAAGATGACATGAGCACCTGGGAACGGATCAAAAAGGCGTTCGCGAACGATTGGGAACAAACCAAGGCTGACTTCGGCTCCGATTCCGCTCGTGACATGGACCAGGATGTCGATGACACGTTCAAACAAATGGCAGGTTCCGACGATGCGTTCGAGAATCGCGAGCAAGCGTTCCGCTTCGGCTACACGGCTCAGCAACGCTATGGATCGGATCATCCAAAGTGGAGCAATGACGTCGACACCCGACTGCGATCGGAATACGACGGCGACTACGACGCGGATCGTCGTTACATCCAGCACGCCTATGGTTATCGAACAAAGAGCTAAATGGTTGTCAGCAATCCTGCACACCTCCGCCGATTCAATCGGTGGAGGGGGCCGGATTGTTTGCTTGGTCTAATCTGTGTTTTCGAGCGTCCATGGCGAGAACCGTCTATTACTTATCGAGACTCGCACGTGGTTGGTTACGAACGATATTCGTCAACTCGCCACCGTTGATGGAGCACGTTGAAACCCGGCATCAATCAACGTTCATGACAGAAGATCATGAGCAGCTTTCGCGTCTGCTTGAACGGGTTGCGACCAATGACGAACTCGATTCACTGCAACTGCCAGCCGAAGGTGTTGGAGAGGTCATTCATCGCGAGTACCGGATTCGGTTCCGTTGCGACAGGAGTGCGGTTGACTTGCTCGACAACTTGAAGGCGCATCCCGGACGCTATTGCGATCCGCGATTGGCGAAGTTTGAAAAAACTCGCGGCGAAAAATCGGCGATGCAGGTCGGCGACCGGTTCCACATTTCGATCTCCGGCCCTTGGGATGGACCCGTGCAGGTCATCGCGATCGAAAATCAGTCATATATCTTCGCCACGATGAAAGATCACTTGGAGGCCGGGTTCATTCGCTTTTCAGTTGGTGAAAGCGATGGGATCACTGAGTTTGCAGTAGAGTCATGGGCGGCGTCCGCAGGTCCGATCGTTTGGCTCAGCTATACCGGATTCGGGATTGCTCAAAAGATGCAAACGAAAATGTGGCGGCACTATTGCCTGAAAGTAGCCGAGGTTGCCAGCGGAGATGTCGAAGGACCGCTGGTCATCAACACCGTCACACTCGAGAACTTCTCAACAGGCGACGTGAATGAAGAGTGAGCCATGGTGGACAGAGCAGTTAACGCAGCTCCATGCTTTGTCGTACAACTACGACGCCAGCGAGTACGTCGCGGGTGAGCCCGGATGGAGTGTCGATCATTACGAATGCAACGTTCCCAGCGAGTTGCCTGGTCCGCCACAGCCGGATGGATCTTTTGAAACCGCCAAGCGAATTCTGATTGCGTACAAATTCCCCGATCCCGGACGCATTGTTGGTTACTACGATGAAACCGCGGATCTGGCCGGGCGCACGATGCTACTGGAAGCCAAGTTCTTGTGGATGCGTTTTATATTCGGTGTTCGTGTCTCAAATGTGATCGACGAGGAAAGTCCAAATGGTAGCGGCGAGCTGGTCACCCGTTACGGATACGCCTACCGCACGCTCGAAGGCCACTGGGAAATCGGTGAGATGACTTACGTGGTCGAAAAGTGTGCCACCACGGGCGAGGTACGGATTCTGATTGATGCGTATTCCAAGTTCGATCGTATTCCTAATTGGTTTCACCGCCTTGGTTTTAAACTGCTCGGTCGTTCCGTCCAGAAGCAGTTTGCGAAAAGCTGCCTGCAACGTTTGCGTGAGATGGTCGTCGCCGAACTAGATTCATCCCCGTAACTGAATTTCAACGTCGACGATTTTCAAGCAACATGAAAACTGGCAACTGCCGTTGCGGCAATCGCCTCTTCTTCGTCAATCAACGTCTATTTAGACATCATGGCAATTGCGACAACCGCAAACGCCCATGGCCGAATATGCATCGACCTTTCAACCGACAACGAGGCGTCCAACTTGGTTGCGACTGTCCTGCAAATCGTTGTCGAGGTGAGCGAGTACAACTTCGATCTCGGTTTGCAGCCTCTCCTGCCCGAACGTCTGTTACCGCCCGTGATCGACAAACTTGCTTACGTTCATTCACTAAGGCACTCGCGTTTCGTAAGCACGTTGGGCTAGTTCAACTTCACCGGGTTAACGTCAATTCCTCAACTGCTGTCGGTTCGGTCACTGACTTCTGGGCCCGAGTCGACGGTTCGCAAACGTTACAGCAGCAATCGGAGATGTCTGACGTGCCCTGGTCGTCAAAGTGATTCAAGATCAAGGACCAGCGACACGAATGCTGCTCTGCGAATTGCACCATTTGCCGCAACGCGATCTGGCGGTCTTCGGCTCGTTGTCGTGCCTCGTCCGCAATCCGATCGGTGATGTCGTGGTCGACTTCTCTAACGAGCAGACGCCATCGACCGCGGCCGGCTGGTGCAACCAAGCCGCGAGAAGCTAACTGCTGCAGGCAGTTTTGCAGTGTTTGTCGGCCCAGAGCACTGATCTTCTTTATTTCGTTGAGGGAAACGGTGCCGTCGTCGGAACCCCATCGCTCCACCCCCTGACATAAGCAGTGATGAGCCGTCGCGAGCTGTGACGAATCAAGATGTCCGCCCGCGAACATTTTCAAGACACGCAGGTCGTTGGCATCAAACAGCAATGTGCAATGAGCGTGTTTGCCGTCACGTCCTGCCCGCCCGACTTCCTGATAGTATGCTTCGATCGAGGCGGGCACGTTGTAGTGAATCACTCGACGAATGTTGGGTTTGTCGATGCCCAAACCAAACGCATTGGTTGCAAACATGACCGCCGGCGATCCGTCCATGAACGAGTTCTGCGAATCAAGTCGCTCTTGCTTCCTCATCCTTCCGTGGTAACGAAGCACAGGCACGGCTAAGTCTGCGAATTCGCTCGCGAGTCGGTCGACCTCCTTCACCGTGCTGCAATAGACGATCGCTGGCTCATTAGCAACCAAATTGCTCTGATCCGACAGCAACCCCCGCAACAACGCATCCTTTTGAACTTCCCCTTCGCACGAAACGACTTCAAGTCTGAGATTCGATCGGTAGGCGGAGTTGAACACTGTGACCGGATCGTTCAGTTGTAAACACGAAACGATCTCATCAACGGTGCGAGCAGATGCGGTCGCGGTCATCGCCAAGATCGGCGGATTGCCGAGACGTTTGCGAGCGTGGTGCAGACATAGATAGTCGGACCGAAAATCGTGTCCCCACTGACTGACGCAGTGCGCCTCGTCGATAACGAACAAGTCCACACCAGCCTCAGCAAGCTGCTCGCACAAATCCGTTTGCTGTAGTCGCTCGGGCGTCGTGAATACAAACTCGGACTTGCCAGTCCGCAAGTCTTCGCGAAACGATGCAATTTGCTTCTTGGATTTGCTGCTGTTTAAGATGACCGCATATATGCCGTTCTCTTGGAGACTCGCAGCCTGATCTTCCGCCAACGAGATCAGCGGACTGACCACGACCGTTACCCCATCCAGTTCAATTCCCGGCAACTGATAGCAAATGCTTTTGCCTGAACCCGTGGGCATCAAAATTAACGTGTCACGGCCCTCGATGGCGGCGCGACATGCTTTCGATTGACCCGGACGGAATCGCTTGTAGCCGAACGATTCCTCCAGTCGTTTGCGAAGTTGAGAAACTTGGCTCATCCTCGTAGTTTCCAGCCTACAACGATGCCAACCGCGAAGCACCAGCATGCGGCCACGTCTGGTTTTTCACGAGCGTACTGCTTCAATTGTCCGAAGACGTCTTTGGCGGGCGTTGTTAGAAAATGTTCGGCCGCTGCTTGACTGTGACGTGCAACCGCTTCGCCCGTAGTGGACTGTGATTCTCTTTCATGCCGACCGGACATGCGTGGATGTTTAGGTTGAGATGCCATGGGCATTGCTTTGAATCCTGCTTGAGAGAGTGAAAGAAAGATCAATTTCGCCAATTGCGTGGCAAGTACGATTGGTAACCCGTCGGCTGAGGTCGCGATTGACAGAACGCGAGGGTCGCCAGGACGCCAAGGGCGAATCCGGAGACGAATACCAAACCAGTCATCGCAGCGGGATGTTCGTCGGCCTCGTAGCGAACTCGGTCCAAGACTTCACCGACTTGTGTCGCGTTCTGAATACTTTTGGCTTGTTTAGTCTCTGCCGTCCGGTCCAAGATCGAAGGCGAGCGTTCCAAAGTCTCAATTTCACTGTCTGCAGTTTTGCGTTGCTGGCTCATGGTTCCACCTGTTGAAAATTCTCGATGAGAGCGCCCGTTGGCTTCAACGGCAGTTACCGCGTCATCGGTTGCAGATCACAATGCAACCGGCGTACCAAGACGCAAAAATTGTTTGGTCAGCCAACTTGCAGCTTGCCGTTGGTAAGAACTCTGGCTCGCAAACCGCCACGGAACCCTTGGCTCATGAACGATTTGGCACCAGGCGCGATCATGCGATCCATCCAGCCGCATGGTCGGCATTCTTGCCGGCCCTCAAACTGAACGCCCTGCAACTCGAACTGCTGACCCAACAGAGTGGAGAGATCAGCCCCCACGACAACGAGGTTGCGACGAAGCAGCGATGCGGGTAACTGAGGCAAGTCGAACTGCTCGCGGATTTGCTGCAGAACATCGTAGTCGAAGAAGGTGACTTGGCCTTTGCGATTCGGCTTGCCGTGAAAGTAGCGATCACCAACCAATCCAAAACCCGCGACGCAATCAACTTCGCTAGGGCTTTGCGTCCCGTGCTGGTGGGCCGGTCCGCCTTTGGGAACCCAGTAATCATGGCCCGGCGAAATGATGATTTGGAGCAGCTTCATTCGTCCAGATGAGGTGCAAACCATGTTCCGACGACGGCTGGAAAAGGTGCTGTTTGCGAGTTTGGTACGGCAACTGCTAACCGGGAATTAAGAATTGAGGACGACCAGTAACTTCGCTGGGATAACGTCCGGACAAAACCATTTCGCATCAGGATCGTTTTGCATGCTATCGCTGAATCGTTTGGCCATTGTGGGCAGCGGTCCAACCGCCTTGTATCTGCTTCGTTATCTAGCGGAGTCTGCCCACGAGTTCGGGGACGGAATAGCGAGTATTGATGTCTTTGAGCAAGGCCCCCAGTTGGGCGTCGGGATGCCCTATAGTCGTGAGACGACGGACCACCACCACATGTGCAACATCTCATCGGAAGAGTTGCCGCCGCTTGTCCAATCATTTGCCGATTGGCTGCGTTCGTTGAACAAAGAGTCGCTCAACGAGTTCGGATTGTCGCGAGACAATGTCAGTCACGACGAGACGTATAGCCGGATCGCCATGGGTGAGTACTTCGCAGACCAGTTTCAGGCGATGGTATCGAAACTGGATCGCGTCGGAATTGAAGTGGTTGAACATTCCAGTTGCAAGGTCGTCGACATTGTTGACCAGCGTCACGCTAACACGATCGTCGTCAAGACCGCGGCAGGTTCGCGGCACACGTTCGATGCGGTTGTGATTGCTAGCGGCCACCACTTTTGCGATGTCGATGATCCTGACTCCGGCTACTTCGCGTCCCCTTGGCCGATACAAAAGTTGTTGCCGAAGAAGGGTCAATTTTGCGACTTCACGGTGGGAACTCTGGGTGCGTCGCTGAGTGCGTTTGACTTGATCTCATCGCTAGCTCATCGCCACGGCAAGTTTACCGGCGATGGCAGTTTGCGTTATAAAGCCAACGAAGGTTGCGAGAATTTCAAACTGGTGATGCACTCGGCCCAGGGTTGGCTTCCGCATCTTCAATACGAACAGGTCGAACCGTTTCGCGAACTGTATCGTCACGTTACGGCAGGTATCCATCGCGAGTGGACGCTACTTGGCGGAGTCGAGTCTCCGAACGCGGATCGATCGAAACGACACATGGCGAGTTTTCTCTGGTGAGTTCTTGACACCGTGTACCTGCAGGGCAATCACGCCTGAGGGATATTTTGCGAAAGCTTCGTTATCGGTGACATCCGCAACCGGCTTGTCATTGATCCAGGTTTGAATGCGCGGGCCTACGGCCAACACGCGGAGCTTATTCCACCGGCCGTTGACCATTGCGTCATTGCGGGTCAAGTCTTTCTCTGGTGTGATCCACGCACCATTTCCCTGGTTAAAGATGTGGCCGCTGCGTCCTGGAGATTTTCCGAGATCGACTTGAGGACCATGGATCGATTCCCTCGATTGGCCCTTCGTATTTTCCCGATTCAACATGGTGCGGATCTGAACGCCGGAGTTCAGGTCGGTGTCGTGAAGTTTGACTTCCAGTTCAAGTTCAAAATCACCATACGTTTCAACCGTGTGTAAAAAATGAGTCTGGCTGGAACTCGAGCCCACGATGACTTCATCGGTGATCGCAAATTGGGTGTTGTCGTGTGACGATTTCCAGCCGTCGAGGCTCTTGCCGTCGAACAGCGTGACCCAATCGTCGGCGTAGGTTGGGCTACAGCAAAGTGAAATCGCTACGAACGCAATGATTTGAAAATAACATTGCCTCGCGCGGTCAGAACGATGGATTGGGAGGGAAAGCATTGAAACTCCTTTGGTTAAACAACGGGAAGTGCGTAGTCGGGACGCCGTTCTTTGTTCAGCAATGCATTGGCAGCCTCATCGCCGATGATTTGTTCTTGGGTAGCGTCCCAGTTGAGCGTGCGACCGGTTATGCGACAAAGGTTGATCAGGTGCGCGACGCTGGTAATCAGATGTCCGACTTCAACGGGAGCATTGGGTTCCCCGCGTGATTCGATGCAGTCGAGCCAGTTGCCGACATGGTTTTCGGTCTCTTCGCCTTCGAAAGGTGCAATCAGAGTCGTTGGATTGCAGGCGAAGCGTCCTCGATTGATTTCCAACTTGCCCTTCTCACCGATAAAGATGCCTCCAAAAGCTGGTCCATTGTCGCTTTCCAGCCGAACAACCGTGCCGTCCGGGTAATAAAGACGGACACCGCGCTGGCGAGCGTCTTTTGCATCCGTGGTTGGCTCGATTCGCGTTGGCGCGACACTATCCCAGCCCATCGCCAAATGAACCATGTCCAGAGCGTGCGCACCGCGATCGCAAATGGGACCTCCCGTAAAGGCATCAAAATTTCGCCAACTGCGGTGAAGTTGGGCGTGGTAGTCCAGCAACTGCGCCTGGTCACAGAATCGATCCCAATCCATGCCTTCGGGAATGACTTGCTTTTCGAGACCGGTTGCAGGACGCGAGCCGGAATAGTTCTTGACGAGAATCGTATGCACTTTGCCGAGGCCGCCACTGCGAACGAATTCGCATGAGTACTGGTTGTTGGCCGTGCTGCGCTGTTGCGTGCCGACTTGCAAAATGCGTTTGTGCTTGCGCACAGCCTGTACCAGTGCTCGGCCTTCGGGAATGCTAAAGCTGAGTGGCTTTTCGGCGTAGATGTCCAAGCCTTTGACGCAGGCAACGATCGCCGCACGCACACGCACATGATCCGGCGTTGCGATGATGACGGCGTCGAGTTCTTCCTGATCGAACATCTGCTCGTAGTTCTGATAACGTTTCCAGGAATCGCCGGCCTTTGGATCGCTTCTGTTGTCAGCCGCGAGTACATCGATCTGCGGTAGGTAACAATCGCAGACCGCCACCAATTCGGCGCGATGGGATTCGCGCGACAGCGCACGCGTCAGCCATTTGGCTCGATTCCCCCCACCGATCAATCCGACTCGCAACTTGTCGTTCGCAGATGCGGGCGGGGCAGCGTAGATTGCTGATGGTAATAGACCTGACGCAGCCAGCGTGGTGGTCGCGCCGATGGATTTCAACACGGTTCGACGTGAAGGATTGTTTTGAGGGGAAGGGTTCATGGTTGGTCCTGTTAGGTCAGCTTGTTTTTATGATTTGAAAGAATTGGACTATTTCTTCTTTTTCTCTTTTTGAGTTTCCCTACGCTTCTTGGTCAGCGCCGAAGGAAGGGGCTGAGCGGCATCCTTGAAACCGGGGATTAGGCCGCGGAGTTTTTTGACGCTCGTGGCGTATTTCGGGTTGTCGATCTGGTTGGTCCATTCGTGAGGATCCTTGGTGGTGTCGTAGAACTCCTCCTCTTCGGCTCCGTAGCGGGTGTAGCGTCCGAGTTCGTGGCGGATGCTGATGTAGGCAAGGTCCGTTTTGGCTTTATCGCACAATCCGGTGATGGCGGTGCTTTCCCAGGGAGCCTTCGGGTCTTTGAGCAGGGGCACCAACGAGCGTCCATCGATATTCGCAGGTGGCGTAAGTCCGCAGAGTTCAGCCAGCGTGGGGTAGATATCCATCAGGGAAACAAACCGCTGCGACACGCCTCCGGCTTGGGTGACACCCGGCGCGCGAAACATCAACAACGTGTGTGTCCCCTCTTCCCAGAGCGTAGTTTTTTGCCAATGGTGTTTTTCGCCCAGGTGAAAGCCGTGATCGGTGAGAAACACAACCATGGTGTTGTTCTTGTAGGGGCTTTTTTCGAGGGCATCGAGGACGCGCCCGAATTGAGTGTCGACATAAGTGGTCGTGGCTAGATAGGCCTGCACCGCCTCCTTATGTTTGCCAGACTTGATGACTTTGTCGGCGAAGCTCCCGAGCCCGTCGCTCACCGCTTTGGCCAGGGGAGGAAGGTCATCCAAATCATTCTCCTTCAGCTCGGGAAGGATGATCTGGTCCAGAGGGTACATGTCAAAATACTTCTGCGGGACATACCAGGGCATGTGAGGATTGAAGGAACCGTAGGCCAGAAAGAATGGTTTGTCGTGTTGTTTTTCTAGGATCGCGATTGCCTTATTGGCCCCGCCGGTGTCATTCATTTGTTCCTCGGTGAGGTGAATAGGCCCCCAGTCTTGCTCTCCCCCGCTGAGTTTGGCCAAGGGGGCTCCGGGAGGAGCCGGATCTCTTTTGTGGCCGACATGTTCATCCCAGTGCTCTTTCTGGTCCCAGCCGTGGGTAATCTTGCCGTAACCGAAAGTGTCGTAGCCGTTCTTCTTGAACAACCCGGCAAGAGATAGCACCGCATCCTGATTCAGTGCCTCGCTCTCGTTGATGATCTGCGCGTTGTTGTAGATACCTGACTCCCACGGTGCTACACCGGAAAAGAACGCAGTCCGAGAAGGCGAACAAACCGGCGCCGCGGTGTAGGCTCGCGTGAAGTTCACTCCACTGCTAGCGAGCTTGCGAAGATTCGGTGCGACCACCTTGCCTGCATAGCGATCCGCGTCTTCCAACATCCAACTATTCAAATCGTCGGCAACCAGGAAGAGCACGTTCATCGGCTTGTCGGATTCAGCTCGGGCCGGTGAATGGGACAAAGCAAAAACGGTCGCGAGAATCAGGGGTAATAGTAGATTAGCCACAGATAAACACGGATGAACACAGATGGCCAGGGAGGGAAGGTGTCTAGGATTCATTGAGTTTGCTTGTTCTTTCGTTGATTCGTTTGTGGATCAGTTTGGGGAAGCGATTGGCCACAGATAAACACGGATGAACACAGGTTATTAGAGTTGAGGAATGATGACCTAAATGCGATGGTCGATAGTAATTTTTGATGCGTTTTTGTTTGTTAAAAACATGTTTCTCAGAGTGTGCCGACGTTCGCTAAACCCTCGGTGCGGGTATTTCCAATTTCAAACATCTGTGTTTATCCGTGTTCATCTGTGGCCATTCCCGCTCATCTAAAGTCGGTAGCGTTTCACTTCAACTCGAGGCTTGCCGAAGTTGAGCAATAGGCAAATCGGCAGCCCAGTTGCCTTCAAATAGTTAAGGCATTGAGCAGCGTGCGCATCGCTGAATTCCTTGACCGCTTTGAGTTCCACGATCACTGCGTCTGAGACGAGAAGGTCGGCGAAATACTCGCCTACAACGATGCCGTCGTACAACACATTGATCGGCGCTTGCTGCTTCACGTCGAGGCCACTCTTGCGAAGCTCAATGGCAAGCGCATTCTCATAGACCTTTTCTAAAAATCCCGATCCCAAAGTATTTGAGA
Source organism: Rubripirellula reticaptiva (assembly GCF_007860175.1). NCBI lineage: Bacteria > Pseudomonadati > Planctomycetota > Planctomycetia > Pirellulales > Pirellulaceae > Rubripirellula > Rubripirellula reticaptiva. Next base: position 169,795 of record NZ_SJPX01000006.1, read on the forward strand.
CTTGAAACGCACAACCTATGACCTTCTCCGTCAACGCATTCAACTCGTCATCATTCATCTGTGTTTATCCGTGTTCGTCTGTGGCTAATTCTTCAACGACTAGGAAGTCTGCCGATCGGTCGACTGTTGGCTTCGAGTTCCCTGACCGCTTCATTCATTCTGCGTCGCAGGTCCGCGACGATTTCGGGATGATCGGCTGAGACGTCTTGAGTCTCACCGGGGTCTGTCTGGAGGTTGAAGAGCGAACCCGCTGCAGCGGATGGGCGCTTACCCTCTCGACCGCTCTTGCCGCCTGGCTTTAGGTCTCGAACAAGCAGCTTCCACTGCCCGTGACGAATCACCGAACCAGGCACGATGAACGATTCGTGGATTGGTTGTTCAACCTTCTCGCTCTTTAGGTACGGCAGAATGTTACGGCCGTCGATCACCCGGTCGCCCGGCGGGTCGACTTCGGCGATCGCACAGAACGTCGGCAGCAAGTCGATGATTCCGGTGATCTGACTGTTCGTTGAACCGGGTTTGATGGTGCCTGGCCAGCGCATGATGCACGGCACACGAATGCCGCCCTCAAAGTCGGTCCATTTGCCGTCGCGAAACGGGCCGGCGTCTCCGCCGTTAATGCCAAGCACCGGGCCGTTGTCTGATGCGAAGACGATTAACGTGTTGCTGGCAAGCCCTTGCTCGTCGAGCGTCTTCATTAACTCACCGACCTGCCAGTCGATCTCACGGGTCACGTCGCCGTACGCGCCGCGCTTTGAAGTTCCCTTGAATCGTGTGTTTGGACTCCACGGCGTGTGCGGCAGTGGCGAAGCGTAATAGAGAAAGAACGGCCGTTCTTTGTTCTCTCTGATGAAGCCAATCGCAGCATCGAGCAATTCCGGCGAATGTTGTCCATCGGTCTTCCGTTTGATCGATTCGACGCGTTCAAGGTTCCGATAGATCCCCGAGCCCTGATCGAGATCGTCCATGAATCCGTAAAAGAAATCGAATCCGTGACGAGTAGGATTGAACGCGTCCCATTCGCCCAGATGCCACTTGCCGACGATTCCTGTGGTGTAGCCAGCGGTCTTAAGAAGCTCCGGCGTCGTGACTTCGTCCGCGTGAATCCCAATGCGGTCTTTGTTGTAAATGACTTTGGTACAACCTGCACGGTGCGCGTGCGAGCCCGTCATGAACGCCAGACGCGTTGGCGAGCAGCGCTGGTGCACATAGAAGTCCGTGAACTTCATCCCCTGCTGGCACAGCCGGTCGATGTTCGGCGTCTCAAGTGACTCCGAGCCAAAACAACCGATGTCGCCATAGCCCTGATCGTCCGTCAGAAAAACAACGATATTCGGCCGATCGGGACTCGCGGCACAAGCAATGGGGACGAACACCAAGGCAATAAACGGCAGGGAAAAAGCACGCACTAAATTCATTTTTCATCCATCATTCGGAATAGCGACCGTGTTTGGTTGAGTGTATCTGCAGCCTTGCGGCGCCTGGCAATTGGCCACAGATGAACACGGATTAACACAGATATCAAGACTCGTTGTGTAGTGGCTTCGATACTGAAAACTCACAGCCAATGACTTCTCCGTCAACGCATTCAATTCGTCTTCATGCATCTGTGTTTATCCGTGTTCATCTGTGGCTAATCTTGTTTGGTTGATTCAGCAACTGCAGCAGGCCGCGTGTTTTTGCGAAGCTCATTGTGGAAGTCTTCCATCCGCTTCTTCAGCCGCGCGGCGATCTCAGGATGCTCATCGATCAGGTTGGTCTGCTCGCCAACGCTATCGCGCAGATTGTAGAGAGTCTCAACGCTGACCTTCTTCGGCTTCGAGTCGCCGGCGGGCTGTCCCTTTGACCCCTTTTTCTTTGGCGGCTTGTCGGCAGCGATTCGGTACTTCCAGTCGCCGACGCGGATGGCATCAACGCCACGGCCTCGCAGGTAGAAGATAGCTTCATGCGGTGATTTCGCATCCGGGGTTGCGGAGAGTAGCGGCGAGATGTCCTTTCCATCAATCACGCGTTCATCGGGAACTTCGCCGCCCGCGAGTTTGGTCAGCGTCGGCAGCAAGTCCATACCGGTGATGGCTTCGTCAGTTTCGATTCCTGCCGGTATCTTCCCCGGCCAGCGAGCCACAAACGGCACTCGAACGCCACCTTCCAGAGTCGAGCCTTTGCCTCCTTTCAACGGGCCGGCGGTACCGCCTGTACTAGTATTGGGTCCGTTGTCTGACGTGAAGATGACCAGCGTGTTCTGATCGAGTCCAATTTCCTTCAGAGCCCGCAGAATCTCACCGGTGCTCCAGTCAAGTTCCTGGATCGTGTCGCCGTAGATGCCTCGCCGACTGCTGCCCACGAACTTCTCGGACGCGTGCAGCGGGATGTGCGGCATGTTGTGCGCTAGGTACACAAAGAACGGCTTGTCTTTGTTTTGAGTGAGAAAGCGAATGGTCTCGCGAGTGTATCGCTGAGTGAACTGCGTCTGGTCCGCAGGGACTTCGATGACGATGTTGTCGCGAACCAGCGGACATGCCGCTGTCTCCCGCTTGAGGATTCCGTCGCGAGTGTAACCTTCGCGAAACACGCAGTCGGCTGCGTACTTCTTAATCGTCGGGTAATAGAACTGGCTGTTGGATGACGGCGTTCCGTACCAGTAGTCAAACCCGTGGACGAGCGGTTGAAACATGTCTTGGTTGCCGAGATGCCATTTACCAATGATGGCCGTCGCATAACCCTGACCTTTCAACAGTTCCGGTAACGTGATTTCGTGAGGGTTCAGCCCATGATTGTTTCGCGGAAACATCACACCGCCAATACCTACTCGAGTCGAATGGCTGCCGGTTATCAGCGACGCGCGTGTCGGAGAACAGACGGGAGAAACATAGAAGCTGTTGAACTTTATTCCCTCGGACGCCATGCGGTCGATGTTTGGCGTAGCAATGTCGTCGGCTCCATAGCACGACAGATCGCCATAGCCCAAGTCATCGGCCAAAATGATGATGACATTTGGCTTCCGTTCGGTCGGCGTCGCCGCGTTGGCGTCGCTGATCGCGATGATTACAAGGAGACACGAGCAGACGATCGACAGGCAAGCGTAGACCGTTCCTGAGTTTACTGAAGCAGCATGGTTATTCATGGGGAATTCTCCCGATGTAGAACGCTCGTCGATGACCGTCCGCTCTTACGATGTTGTTCAAGCAGACTCGCGAGTCGCTTCCTAATTCCGGGATGTTCGTCGACGACGTTGTTCTGCTCACCAGGATCGTCCTGCAGGTTGTAAAGTTGAGCGTGAAGTTCGTCACGCTGCGAAGGCCGCTTCAAAGTCGGGCTCGCTTGGCCTTCGATGTACTTCCATGGGCCACTTCGAATGGCGTAGTTGCCATTGGGACTGTGGACAATCATCGATGGCCGAAGCGGTTCTTCATGAGGCACGCCAAGAAACGCCGGCAGCACGTTGAAGCTGTCTTCTGCGATCTCTTTATTCGGCGATACGGGCTGAGCAATCAACGCGGCAATCGTCGCATACATATCGACGAGGTTAATCGTTTCGTCGCACACGGTTCCTGGTGCAACATGCCCGGGCCAGCGAACGAGAAACGGAACTCGAAAGCCACCCTCGTAGATGCTGTGCTTGCGACCGCGCCACTGGCCATTCGGACGAAGCCCGGCTCGAAACGCTTCCGCCTCAGGGCGTTCCCCTACAGTCATCAGCACGCCACCGTTGTCGCTGGTGAAAATGACAAGCGTGTCATCCGCCACTTTCATCCGATCAAGCGTGTCCAGAATTCGATCGACGGACCTATCAAGTTCGTGGATCCAATCACCGTATAACCCAGTCCCGCTTGTACCGCTGGTTTCTTCTGAAGGCGTGTACGGAAAGTGGATTGCGACGGGGGCGAAATAGAGAAAGAAGGGCTCGTCACGTTTTGGCTCCTCAAGCCAACCAATCGCATCCGTTGTCAATTCATCCATCACATTTTCATCGACGCGCTGAGGAGCATCGATCCCCATGTAGTCTCGGCCGTAGGGAGATCTACCTGCCGCAACATTTTCGCCGCTGCGCAAGCCGACGACTTGCCGATTGCGAACATAAACGCCCGAAGCGTCTCCATGATTCTGCGGCACGGCAAAGTGATAGTCGAAGCCGATATCCAGCGGCCCCGGTGTCAGTGGTTTCGTGAAATCGGCTTTCCCTGTCCCGTACCCGAGGTGCCACTTTCCGATGGCTGCGTTGCGATAACCCGCGGACTTCAACACCGAAGCGATGGTGGAGCGTGAGGTTTCGATGTGCAACGGGTCGGTCGTGTTAATCACACCGTGCTTCTGGTTCGTCCGCCAGTCGTAGCGTCCGGTCAGCAATCCGTAGCGAGTTGGCGAGCACACCGACGACGGGGTGTTGGCATCCGTGAAACGTCGCCCCTGCATGGCCAGCCGATCAATATTTGGCGTGTGTATGAGCGACACGTCTGCGCCGTAGCTGTTGAGGCTTCCGTACCCAAGGTCATCCGCAAGAATGATCACGATGTTAGGTCGGTCGGCAGCCGCAGCGATCGATCCGCCGAGGATCGGCAGCATGACGAGCACACTCAACCAACTTCGTATCAGAAGTCTTAACAACGCTTGATTCAATTCGTTTCTCATAGTGTTCTGGCGATCTCCTCTTGGGCGGTACGATAAAGCGCGGCGACTTCTTCTTCGGTGAGTGCTCTGTCAAACAACGCCACCTCATCGATCCGGCCGTTCCATACGCGACCGGCACTAGCATCCGTTCCAAACCAGACCGTTTCGGCGTCGGTGGTTGCCAAGGCTTTGCAGGGTTTGGACGCAACAAACTTTCCGTCTTCGTAAAGCTGCAGGTTCTCGCCATCAGCGGTCACGACGACGTGCCGCCACGCTGCTAGCGGAAGAGTCGCGTTGCCTGCGACGACGAACACATCGCCATTGCTGTTCCTGATGGAGGCCTGCAGCAATCCAGTCTCGTCGAGCGATAGGTCAAAATTCCCACGCTCGCCATCGAAGTTCGTGGCGACCACTCCGTGTTGTGCCTGATCTTCAAGATAAACGAACACTGTCAATGAAAATTGCCCCGTGCTCAATGCGGGCGGCGTATCGACACGTCCTCCGCGGCCGATGGAGTCGACTCCGACTCGCAAGGAACCGCCGACGAAGACACCGCAAGCATGTGGCGGACGCTTGCCCTGTCCGGTCAAAACAACGCCCGAATACTCGGGCGGCTGAGCAACCAAGCCACGGTCGCGAATCGGCATGCGGTAGTAAGCCAAAGGCGATAGCTGTTTGATTGCGCGAGCGTAGTTCAGCCTCGGCTCTTCAAAGTTACGAATGAAACGGTCGGTCGCGATCGAAATATTTTCGGGATTAGCCGCTCCGTCAGTAATCCGCACGGCGTGAGACGCTTGCACATCAACGGACCTTGATTCATCTCGCTGACTCGACGCTCCGGGATTCACTCGCACCAGTCCGTCAAACACATGAACTTCACTCGCGCCGCCTTCGACATCGACGGAGAACTCCGTGCCAAAATCAACAACTTCCGCCTCAGGAGTTTCCACGGTGAACCCGATCCCTTCCGGAGGGACTCTGGCGGACAGTCGCCCGTTGTGCAGCACCACACGTGAATCACCTACCGCGTCGAAGCGGGCAGGAGCCTCAACGTAAACCATCACTCCACCACCAAACTGCAGATGCAGCAAGCCTTTCTGCAATTCGTACTCACCTGCGGAAAGATACGTGCCGTCCCATTGCCGATCGCCCCTGATAAGCAGTCCGCTCACATTGCTGACGATGGTCGCTGCCACAGTATCGCCATGATTCGGCGCTCCGTTCCCTTCGTGCCGTAGACCAACCAACGCAATGAGGATGCAGGCTGCGGTCACGAGCCCAGCGACGCTGAGCAGCAACATCTTTCGCGAGCGGACAACCGTCGATCGGGGTTCTGGAGGCGCCGAGACATCTTCCTTGGTCCCCAATGCACTTGACTGAATGTGTCTGCGTTGCAGAGAACGTCGCAACTGTGAGTGCAGCTCGCCGCGAAGAGCAAACCGCTGGAGATTAGCAGGAATCTTCAGCCACTGCTGAAACTCTGCAGCCTCTTCCTCGGACACATCATCTGCAAGAACACGATCGATAAAGTCATCGTCTATCGACATCATGGGTTCTCCAACGCAAGACGTCTTTCGATGCAACTGGCAAGTGCCGTTCGGACTCGCGACAGCAGGACTCGAACCGATCCGCTGGTGGATCCAGTTTCCTGCGCTATCTCGGCAGCGGAGCGTCCTTCGACGTATTGCAAATCAAGCAGTCGTCGAGACCTTGATGGGAGTTCCTCCAGACAGGCTTCGAGTGCCTCGCGTCGTTGGCTGCGTCCGTCAGATTGGTTCACGATCGTATCAGCGAGTTGGCCAAGCAATTCATCGGAGAAAACAACCCGTGAACGCCCCTGAGCCCGGTAGTAGTCAATCACCCTGGACTTGGCGATCCACAGCGCCCAGCCAACGAACGGCTGACCCGAGTCGAACTCGTCAAACCGACGAGCCAGTTCCTGAGCGATCCGCTGCACGACATCCTCGGCATCGTGAAATCCAGCGATGGACGCAAACACGTAAGCCGATATGGAAGGCTCAGTTTCCAACCAGCGATGAGTGAATTCTTCTCGTTTTTGACCTTCGTCCATACGCCCAAACCAATGCAAAACAACCGTGAGATGACCATATGCCGAATGCAAGCGGAAATCGTTAACAGAAATCCCAAAAAGATCTCAAATCACATTCTGGCCACGCATCTACACCAACGAGCCACCCCCGCGAAAACCTTAATAGGCAGGCGACCGATTATTGGGGGAGATATACGGTTGGTCTTCTTCCCGTTTTCCAAAGAATCTAGCGTTCTGATCGTCTTGGCGATTTTCTGAGCTTCTGAACGCCTTCTTACTCAGGAAGATGCATTGTGAGCGATCCTCGTTACCTCTTACCGAGCGATACTCTTTCAAACCCAATGTTTTCCGGGGGCCGGCGGTGTTTCAAACTCGATCGAAAGGGAGGTGCCGACGGCATCTAACCCAACGGCCCTTAGAAACCAAGATCGTTAGAGATCTGGCCCAGAGCTCGAAATCGGGCCGCCTATGTCGCGCCCGGTTTTCTGACCGGTCTCAGACGACAGAGAAATGCCGCGTACGGCCAATGACTCAAATCCTTGCGAAATAACGGGATAAAACAAGAAAAGCCGCCGTGGGTTACACGACGGCTTTTCGTTTACTGGTGGGTCGAAAAATGTTCCAACCAAACAGAGAAGTTGTGCGGAACGCAGATGACAGACGCATCGGTTTCCACCCTCGTCGCAATGGCTCTGAACGACATCGACGTCGCCGATACGCGGCTCACAACGCGTGGAGTGCAATCGCTGCGAGCGGGACTGCCCAACGCAGAGATCCTCTCTTAGCAGCCCAATGTCTGTCGCTGTTGATCCCCGCCGATAAAATTCAATCCAATCCAATCATCCGCGACATTCACGAAGGCCGGCTTTCGCTAAACCGTTGAGTCTCTCGTCGCGAGAATCTGGTTCACCCTATCGAGTTCTCTCCTACGTAAACCTGGGGGCAGGACCGTTCTGTTCGGTTCGTTACATCGCAATCTCAACCATCAGAGTAGAAGTACCAAACCGCATTGTTCATCGGCAGTGATGCGAAGAGCAAGCAACTGCTCGATTGGTTCAACCATGATCCGAAAGGCACCAAAGAAGCTTGGCCGAAGCCTCGGCAACTGACGCTCGATGAAGTCACCGTCAACAATGAATTTTAGCGGGTTCGAATCGTGACCTAAGCTTCATCGACCTGCGGTCTTCGCCGCGGTAGATATGCGCCGAACGTCTCGATCTTGAATCCAGTATGCGTAAATTCCGCAACATTGTTCTAATCCTCACAGGCGTCACGGCTGCCGTGTCGCTCTGTTGCCCGATGCTGGTCGTGTTAGGCTTCTTACTCATTGTTCCAGGATTGGTGCTTCTCGCGGCTCCCACCGTGTTTGTTTATCTTGCGACCACGCTCGGTATTCACCGAATTTTGCCAACCAAGATCGGTTGGGCCGCGTTTCCGATCGCAATCTTTCTTGCACTCGGACTGGGCTGGTTGGTCATGCAACCAAGTCGCTGGTCAGCAATATCGGAGTTCCACGCGGAAGTCTTACCCGACGTTCTTCCTGGTGAACCAATCATCTTGAGCGGAAACGTGTACGTCGAGAACGGCGATCTCTACCGGTCGCCCGAATGTGACTACCTATGCACGGCGCTTTTCGATTTACCGGGTGTGGAAAGTGTCACCATCCAGCGCACCGGCCTGACTGGCCGCAAACGTGATCCTTCCGTCGCGGCGTTCGCTTTGGTTCGCACTGGTGCGGATGCGGGACCAGGAGTGTTCCCAACGAACCCTGGTCAATTGATTCGCAACCATCCAGGGCTCATGCGACAAGTGAAAGGGAATGAGTTGCTGAAGGTTGAGAAATCGCTCGAAGCCGATTGGGCGCTACGTCTTGCCGGTGGGGAGCGAATTGTTGAGGTGAAGCCAACACCCGCCGACGAAGCGGATTGGATCGTGCGTTTGGTTTCAACCCACAGTAAAGAAAGTCCACGAGTCGAACGAGTCGAGATTGCCCGTGCCGGCAATGACGTTCAGTTTCGCAGGAGTGAAGTTCGACACTTTGTTCCTGGCAACCTCTTCTACTTCGGCTTCGATGTTCAAACGGGTATCGGAACGATCTCTAGCGCATCGTTTGGTATCGGCGGACGCGATTGGAAGTCGTCGGACCAGTCAATCAATTTGGAACCGACGTTGTTGGAAGCCCTCGGGGTGCCGCGTCTCGCTGAGCTCGATGACACACGCGAACGATTGCGCCAGGAAGTCCAACGTGCGATTGACGATCCCGACGCGAGTCCAGCGAGGCTGGAATTAGCGAGACGCTGGCTCTCGCTCTTTTTCTTCGACGCTGGTCCGGACGACTACGCATTGATCGCCCGTGTTGTCGGTGACCCCCGAGTGAAAGACATCGCCAGTCCGATCGAGAGCGTCTTTTCCAAGGGCAAAACGCCGATCGAACTCAGCACCGCCTACGCACGACGGATTGCGTTCGATGATGCGACCGAAAAAGAACGATCGCTGTTGGCGGAAGACTTATCTTTAATGCCACCGGGCACGTTCGCCAAACCCGATCCAGCTCACCTTGCGATTTGGACTCGCCCCGAACTCTACGAACAGGCCGGGCTGTTTCTTTCAAGAGTTGGTGACCTTGATGCTAGCCGTGCCGTTCCCATTCTGAGCGACGCGCTTGATCACGTTTCGACGAAAGAGACCTGGAGCCAACGTCGTGCGATGGTTGAAGGGATTCGAGACGCTTACGCGTTACTCGGGCCGGCCGCAAAACAGGATGCCGCGAAGATCAGCACTCTGATTTTGCAGCGTCCGTCACCGATCACGTCTGGTTTCAATGATGTGCAAGCGTGGCGATTGACTTTGGCAAGGATGGGAGTTTCCGTCGATGACTTGCCGTTCTTTCCCCACTCAAGCGAGCAGCAGATCAACCGAACCAAGACTCAAATCCGCGATCGGCTGCAACGCCTTCAAGCCGAGATCTAACCGCCATCGCTCTGACAAACCACTCGCCATGTCCCTCGAACCACTGAATCTTCCCGCGACCGATCCTTTCGATCGCCATGCCAAAGAACATCCATTTGTCGCCTCCGTTGTATCGAGCGGATGGGTGTTGTTTCGCACGCACGCGCCCGTGTTGCTGCTATTCGGAATTCCGTTAGTCGCCATTCAAACCGATGCTGTGTGGGACAACTTTCCACTCGGAAAAGGAGGTACCACACCAGGACCATGGGAACGAAGCGTCATGAGCTGCGTTTTTCTCGCGTTGTTTGTCATGTCTCTGGCAGAAGCGTTGCTCAGCGCAGTCAGGCTGGCTCTCGATCCCACGGCAATTGTGATTACTGATGAAGGCGTTCAAGGCTACCACGCATGGCTTCCCCGATCGTTCGAGTGGAATGAAGTTTCGCATGTGGTCAGATCGGGCAACCGTCTTTGCATCTACCAGCGAGCGAGGTCCAGATTGGTCCGAGAATGGAATCGGCACTCGCGACCAGGCGGACGCTACCACTGGTCGAAGCTGCTTGTCGTCGAACTCAATTGCGTCGATCGGGACGCCGAATCCATTTGCGCTGAAATTGATCGGCATTGGAAATTTTCGTAAGGCTTACTTTGGCGATGTAAACCATGATGTTGGCCGCCCAAGGCATGGACTACCAATCCTGCCCGATGATCGGCTTCGACATCGAAGAAGTCGCGAAGCTGATCAATCTTCCGGATGACCACGTCATGGGACCATTGGTCGCGATCGGCAAAGGCACCAAAGAAGCTTGGCCGAAGCCCGGCCAGCTCCCGCTGGGTAAAGTCATCGGTAGATACGGATTCTAACGATGCAAAACTAGCATTGGTCTCATCTCACCTGAGCTCACCCACTGGGAATTGTTCACCCAATAACGCTCGCTTTGCTGGTTCACCCCAATAAGGCGTCGGCGTGTAGTCCCAATCGCTCAGCAGGCAGGGACTTGACTTTGGGTGGAACGACCAAGCAGTCCAATGGTAGCGATGTTGCTGCACTACGCCAATAAAATCGGGAACCCACGTCGCGGGGTCTTCGTGTTGTTCCGGAGGAATGAAGTCAAGGCGTTCCTGAGTCGCACCGCATTCGCCGATGAAAATTGGATGCCGCTTCGCCACGTCCATAAACTTATCCCGCCAATCGCTTTTCCAGGGGTAAACGTGGGTTGAGTAAACGATGCCATGACCATTGCGGTCGTTGAGCGCGAAGCCGGTGAGGATGCCCGAGAGGTCATACGACCAATCCAGTCCGCCAGCGATGACGATGTTCTTTGCACCGGTCTTCCGAACGGCATCGACCAGCGCTTGCATGCCGATCGATTCGAAGCCTTTGAGTTCCTCTTTGTTTTCCGCAACGGCGGTAGAGTCTGATTTCTTCTCGTTCGAGACAAATCCACCATCGCGCCAGACCTGCCAAGTGAGATCGTGTGGTTCGTTGAAAAGTTCAAACAGTACTGCGGGATGGTCTTTGTAGAGCGTGGCGAGTTCCTTCCAAAAGACAGCATGTTGGGGTTCCGGAGCTCGGAAACGGTGCAGGTCGAGAATGACGTAAACGCCGTGGGAGCCCGCAAGATTGACGACATCATCGACGAGCTGCCGATATCCCGCTCCGCCATCGCGTTGATACGGACCAGTACCGCTCCAGAAGTTTTCGCGAATGCAGAGTCGTATTGAATTCGCATTCCAGTCCTCGATAGCGACGTGGACCGACTTGAGGATGTTCTCACCGCCGGCAGACCATTCCATGCTAGGGAGTGAAACGCCTTGCAGCCAAACTTCGCTGCCTTTGGCATCAAGGATTTTGTTCCCCTGCACATGCAACCTAAGTGGCAACTGTTCGGCAGACGCTTTGGAAACACTTGGCTGCACGAGCGCGGCGCGACGAGCAATCTCCGCATTCTCTTTGATTGCGTCTGCTTCACGCTTTGCGATGAGCGGTGCCGAGTCGATCGCAGAAAGCTTCACGTCATCAAGATCATAGGAACCTGACTTCGCCTGAAACATCGCCGGCATCACCTCCAGCTTGACGGCACCTTTGGGAACGAGCATTTCTACACTACGACGCGTCCAGCCATCGGTCGTTCCTGAGAAACTGGGGTGAGTTGCTCCTTTGAGCTTGTTTCCATCGGCGTCTTTGAAATCGAGAATGATGCGTCCATCGTGCCAATTCGCCTTGCCTCGCTGGAGCGAATTGACGCGCACTCGGAAACTGAGTTGCAGGGCCTCGTATTCCGGATTGATGCGGACTTCGCGGTAGACGGTGAGCATCTTGTCGATGCTGGCGGAGAAACGCAAAAAGTGATTTCCATCTTCCTCAAGCCATGTCACGCCATCAGGCGTCGGCCAATCTTGCGGCTTCTCGGCGGTACCCAACTCAAAGTTGCTGTTGGAGAGAAGTGATGTAGCCGTTTCCGCGAACACGGGCACCGGGAGCCAAAGCAGCGTAAGAAGAACGTTTAAGCGGAGTACTGAGAACATCATCGGAAACATCGTTGAGCTCAAGTTGTGACTGTTTGGAAATCGAGTCTAATTGTAATTGATGAACCGTCTGAAGGATTGTCAACTCAGTTCAATCGGTTTGGAAGAGGGAACCACTTGAAGACCCGATAGGTGGCGGGTTGCTTCGCAGTGTCTGGTTAACCGTATAGAGATCTCTCCAACATAACCCAGAGGGCGATCGCCGTTTTGTTCGGTTCGCTATGCAAGTCACAGACGCCATCTTCATGGGACCCATGATCGCGATCGGCAAAGGCACCGAAGAAGCTTGGCCAAAGCCTGGGCAACTTTCACTTGAAGAAGTCTTCATCGAAAGCGGCTTTTAGTCGACGAGCATTCGCTCAATTTATTGACGGTTCGGCGGAAGTGGTTCTTTTTGTGGCAGAACGTGAACTCTCGGATGTCACATTCAGAGGACGTCATCTCCGAGCTGAATCAGAGCGGCGTCGAGTTGCTCGATCGCCGCTTGCTCGGCAGCAGACGACGGTTGCTTGATCGGCGGAGCGGGCTTCTGCCAAATCTTGACCACCGGCCGTAATTGTCCTTCATTGGTATAGATATAGTCCCGGCTTCGGACATGACGTTTCTCGTAGTCTTGAATGTGCACCCAATCTCTTGGAGTACTTGCGTGGCCTAAAAGCTGAGACGCAAAACTACGGCCATGAATCGCTTCATCAGGCAAGGCAGCCCCGGTCAGTTCGCACAATGTGGGCATGAGATCAGTGAAGTCAACGAGGTCGTCGCACGTCGTGCCGGGAGCGACTTTCCCCGGCCAGCGGATGATCAACGGAACATGCGTGCCGCGATCTGTCATGGTGCCTTTTCCGCCAGCAATGGTTTTGTTTTCGCCCCAGTTGTTCTTGAGACGACGATCGGTCCCGTTATCGGCCAAAAAGATCAGGATCGTGTTTTCGGCAGCCGCTGAATCAGCGATCGTCTTCATGATGCGGCCGATGTTTTTATCCAGATAGCGAACCATGTCAGGGAAATAGCGAGGGTCGCCGATGCCTTCGGTATCGGAGAGTTCGTAATCCTTTTCCTTGCTGTCCGGAGTTGGGACCCATGGGTAATGCGGCAGCAGGCACGTGTAGTAGGCAAGGAAAGGCTTGCCCATCTGCGCATTGGTTTGAATGAAGTTGACCAGGAAATCAGTGTTCACATCTGGGCCGTAACGATGTTCGATCTGGTCGGCAATGATGTTGCCATCCTGGATGAAGTGCGGCTGATGATAGCGTCTGGTCTTGGCGAGCTGTTGGTCGTAGATCTGCCAGCACTGGTATGTATCGAAACCAAAGTCCTTGATCGTATTTCGCTGATGCAGAAACGAGAGTTGCCACTTTCCAGCGATCGCCGTGGTGTACCCCGATGCTTTGAGTTGCCGAGCGAAGCTGGGGTGGCTGGTTCGCAGGTAGAGGTCGGCGTGCTCTTTCTCGCGCCAGATCACTTGCTTCACGCCATGCTGAAAGGAGTATCGCCCGGTTAAGAGAGTCGCACGCGAGGGCGAACACGTTGGGTTGGAAAAGCAATGTGTAAACCGCATGCCTTGGGTGGCGAGCTTGTCGATATGAGGAGTCTGGTGCGACCGTCCGCCATACGTCGACAGACATTCGATACCGAGATCATCAGCAAGAATGATGACGACATTTGGCGGCTGCTTCGCAGGTTCATTCGCTCGTGAGAACTCACTAGTTTGCAGCGCAAACGTGCACCAACAAAGAGTTAGCGTTTTGAGCGTATTTTTGTACATGGGCGGGTCTTCGTTTTCGCAATCGAAAGGAACTAGTTCTGCAACTTCTGGCCACTTGCAAGTAGTTGCTCTCGCAGCTTGTTGTAAGGCATGTCTTGCACTGTTGCCTTTGCATCGATCGCCTTGGAGGCAGCGGCACCTGCGCTTTGGCCGAGAATCATGAAAACCGGTTCCATGCGGATCGAGCCATAGGCGGCGTGGGTGGATGACAGAGTGACGGGCACCAACAGGTTCTCGCACTCACGCCTGCTTGGCACGATCGAACGGTACGCAACGGGATAGGGCGTGGGGCATGACTTGCCGAATCCGCCTTCGTTACGGACGGTTGTTTTGCCGTCGCGCACGACAACCACGCGTTGGCAGAAGTGTGAATCCATCGCGTACGAAGCGAGTCCGACCGAGTCCTCTGCGATGCGTCTTCCCTCGCAGTTGTCTTGGTTCATGATGTAGTCCGAGACCATCCGCCTGCCTTCGCGGACATAGAGTTCGTGGGGCCAGTGGCCTGTGCTCTTGAACTCATTGGGATCCAGTCCGAACGTATTGACGCGTTGCTGCAGCGGCTTGGGGATACTTGGGTCGTTGGCCAGGAAATACATCATGCCGACCTGGTAGTTGATGTGATCTTGAAAGATTTTTTCACGCAACTCGTACAGCGCGGCCATGGGCATCGGCAATCCTCGGCGTGGCTCGGGCAGTTCATCGAAAGAGCCAGGGAGGTAGGTGCCATCGGGCCACGGATAGTTGCCGCCAACGTAATCGCTGGAGAAGCTCCCCGCGTTGTTGGAGTCGCCACGACGCATCTGCACCGGGCCGTCGGTCATTGGCTTGACGGTGTAGTTCAGTGTCCACGTGATGTTGGCATCGAAGTTCAGAAAGCGTGCCAGTAATGCATATCGACCTGCGTCGTAGCGTTTGGGTTGAGGGAAGGGGATCTTGCTGTCTTTGTTTGTCAAGATCATGCGGAAGTTGTAAGCCTGGACCTTGTAGTCGCCTTGTCCAGGCTTGCCGGCGGGCTCGATCGCGATCTCCGGGAGGAGGCCCGAGTTCAGGTCACCAGGTTGGGCGAACGGGCTGATGGGCAGATCGCAGAACTGGTACACACCTTTCCATGATTCCGCCTGCCATTGTCCAGCGAGCGATTCGTGAAACGCGGACCTTGGCTCGCGGCCGACCCGGTAGGAGACGCCTGCGGCCGCGTACAAGTCTCCTTCGTAGGTCGCATCGACAAACATCTTCGCGACGATCGTCTCGCCAGTCATTAACGAGATGGATTGGATCCGCTTGTCGCTGGCCTCAGCGGACTCCAACGGCCGGCGAAGCAGTACCGTAACGCCGGCTTCTTTTAGCATCTCAAGAAACTTAGTCTCGGCCTCATAAGAGCTGAAATTAGTTATCGTACCCATTCGGTTGTAAAACTCGCGAGCCAAGCCACCGACGGATGTGTTCGTGCCAATGTCGGTCGCTGTCAGACCACCTGTGGTCAGGCCGCCGACATGGACGCCGAACGAAATGAGTACGACTTTCTTGTCCATCCGCGCCGCCTGAATTGCGGCCGTGATTCCACCCGGCGTGCTGCCGTAGACAGCGACATCGAACGTGAGGCGTTGGGCCTCGGTGCGTTCAACCGGCGCGTAGTATCGCGGCAGTGATTCTGCGAAGGCTGTGGCTGGCTCTGTCGCTGGACAGGTGCCGACGAATGACGCTGCGGTGAATGCGAGAAGAAGGAAACATAGTCGCTTGATCATGACGAGACTTTCTCGGTATTGGTTGCTGTCTTCTGCCTCATCGTAATCTTCCAGTTGTCGTGAACCAATCAGACTGCCGATTGTCGCTGCTCCAGCAAAGCAAGTGGCGATAGCAGCACGGCGGCGGGGATTCCGAAAGCTGCGCCGTAGAGACCACCCTGCCACATCCATCGGATACTTCCGGGTGGCAGGACCTCGGCCGTGGAAATCGCAAAGAAGCAGGCCACTACTGCGCCAATGCCACTGGCAATCAACGAGATAGGCCAACCAGCTTTCCATCGCATCAGACAAGCGAACAAGACAGAGACATTCAATCCGATCGCGATCCCAGGCAATCCGCGAGCGAGTGGCCATGAAGCTAGGCCGGTCAACAATACCACCGCCAAGCCAATAGTCGTCGCAAGCATTGGACCGAACAGAATCAGCCATTTCTTCATTGTTGAATTTCTGATCATCTGATTAGAGAGCCTTCCTAACGCTCAATCTTGCGAAGTTTCTGGTTAACCCTACCGAGTTCTCTCCTACATAACCCTGAGGGCGGGAAAGTTTTGTTCGGTTTGCTAGGGATTGATTTGAGGAGGAAGGGTTATATGGCGCCCGACTATATCCAGCCCGCGGTTCAAGTGCGGAAAGTGGCGAAATTGCTGGAGTTGGTAACGATTCGGGTCAAACGCGGCGAAATTCCAGAGACTTCGGAAAGTTCTCGCGAGATTGAGGAAACGGGACTTGAGATCTCTCCGCCGTCAGTGATCACTGTGTCTCGCGGCGACTGTTTTGCTGGCGGGAAATGGTCCGCAGGTGGAGTCTCAAACAGTAACCTTCGTCGGCATCAATCGCCTGCAAGGCGAGGTGTTCGATGTTCAGCGTAGCGATCTGACAGTATGTAAGTTGAGCGTCGCAAGACTCGGCAAGTCATTGATGCCGTTGTTTGGTGGGCGTGCGGAAAGTCTGTCCATTGATCCCAATGGATGCGTACAGAAATTAGGCCGTTTGTCACCGCAGTTTGCGTCGACGACGGTTCACTTCTGCGCTCGCACGGATCAAACGTCACTCATCGAAACGGCAATGAGTGTCGGTACGCAGACTGTGCTTCTGGTACCCTCGCTCGCTGGGGTTCGCGTCGACCTCGGCTCGATCGAACGGACGTTCGAGGTAACGATCATCGCTGCTGATGAAATCTACTTCGACGAAATCTACTTCGACGAAAACGGAACGATCGTAGCGAGCGCGGCCGCGATGGAAGAATTCCGTTTTCGCTTGGGGCTTGGCGAAGATTCACCACCAAACGCGTTCCGCATGACGGACGACCATTGGGAGATCTGTTTCCAGAAGACCCGGTTCGTGCTCTCCGACGCGATTGGCATGTAGTATCTCGCTGAATTCTTATCGCGTCCAGGGAAAGTACTGAATCCCGTCGAACTCGAAAACGCTCGCACAGGGATCGCGGCCCGGTCCTCCACTAGTGGTATGGGCGAAGCTTTCGACGAAGAAGCGCGCCGCGACTACAAACGTCGGCTGGCGGACCTCGGTGCTCGCATCGCGGAATCTGAGCGCAACAACGATGCAGGGACGCTTGAAACGCTGCAGTCCGAACAGTACGAAATTCTCGCGCAACTTCAGAGGGACTCAGGCATGAACGGCAAGACGCGCGTGCTCCCCGACGAATCCAAGGCACGTAAGAATGTCCGGCAAGCAGTCAACCGCGACATCAAACGCATTGCCGAGCATCATCTTGATCTGGCTGAGCATTTGAAGTTCGCGTTTAAAGGCAATGCAATGTGTTACTCTCCCGATGATGTCCCCGCTTGGGAAGGCTAAGCATCCAATAGTAAGATCTCGTCAACTCACCTTGTGTCATTTCCGTTTACGGGCGTAAACTGTTTACATCTGTCATCGGAAAAGGAAAACTTATGCAGCTATCAGACGCGGAATGGATCGTAATGAATCTCATTTGGGATTCGGGTCCAACGGAAGCAAGCGAAGTCATCGCGGCGCTCGGATCGGACAACGGTTGGTCCGACGCGACTGTCAAAACCATGCTTCACCGATTGGTGAAGAAGGGTGCATTGACGACCGAGCAAATCGGTAAGAAATATCGCTACACCGTCGCGGTGCGTCGCGGCGCCTGTGTCCGCAAAGCAAGTCGTTCATTTTTGGACGTCGTCTTCGGTGGGGATGCCGCACCGGCTCTTCTGCATCTGGTGAAAACGTCCAAGTTGAGCGAAGACGAATTGTCTCAATTGCGTGAACTGTTGGATTCCAAAACGAAGAACTCTCAAAACAAGGGATCAAAGGAATGATCGAACAAATTGCTGAACCGTGCGTTGAAGTGACCTATCTCGCATTTCTTGCCAGTTGGCGAGCGTTGCCTGTTTTTGCGATCGTCGCCGTTTTGGCGATGGTGCTCCGCAACCGATTGCCAGCACGCTACCTGTGCTGGCTTTGGCTGATCGTGATCGCAAGGTTGTTGCTGCCTTTTTCGGTCGAATCGACGGTTGCGATCAGTTCCATCGCTGACAAACCTGCACGAACGCTGGTTTCGGGCGATGAAGAAGTCGCGGTAGATTCAGTTGGCTTCGATACATTTACCTACGAAGACGACGACGGGAAGTCCGTGACGGTTGCACTCCTGCCACCCGGTGCTACCGCTGAGGAACAGGCTGCGGCGGATGCCTATGTGTCGAAGATCAGCTCGGAGGAGTTGGCTTTGAGTGCGTCTAACGCGTCACAGCAACAGTACAACCAAGTGAACGCAATTGAATCTCCGTCTGCAAAGCCGGATACGTTACTGGAGTTCATCGCCTACTCAATAGTCCTCGCCTTACCGGCCATTGGGGTTGTGTTGCTACTTCGGAGCTTCGCATCACATGTTCGTTTCGCGTTGGCATTGCGGACGCTTCCACTCGTTAACGATCGAGCGACAATCGACTGTCTGTTGAGGGTTTGTGACGAGCTCGGTGTAGGACGGCGACCCAAGCTGAAGGAAGTTCCGTCGCTTCATGCACCGGCCATGTTTGGGGTGTTTCGGCCAGTTATCTGCCTTCCTACCCGATGGCGAGAAAGGCTGACAACAAAACAGCTCGAATGGGTGTTTCGTCACGAGGTCGCTCACGTCAAAGGTCGGGACGGTTTGCTGCTTTCGATGGCGACTTTGGCGAGATCGCTGCATTGGTTCAACCCTTTGTCTTGGATTGCGGTTGCCAAGCTTCAGTACAGCATGGAGAGAGCCGCCGATGAACTCGTGACGCTCCACTTGAATGAGACGCAGGTTCGCGAATATGGCGAACTCCTGCTTCAATTTGCTGCCGGCCAACCATCGCCGCGCACGCGCCCAACAATCGGGCTTCTCGCGATGGCGGCACCGAAAGGTCTCGGGCAGCGAATCGAATCGTTAGGAACGCCAGTTCGTAGTAGAAGTTGGCTTCGAGAATTGGTGGCAATTTCTGCGATCGGCATGGTTGCCATCTGTGGATTGACCGACGCCAAACCAATCGAAACGCCTGTGGTGAAGCCACGACCCGTTCCAAATTTCGAGGTTGCGTTGTCCGGAGGTGACTGGAAACGCCCTGACGATTTAATCCAGTCTCCAACTGTCCCGGACACTCGAGTCGTATCCATCAATGTCGAAAAAGCACTGCGAAAAGCGAAGGAACTTGAGCCGCGAATTGATGCGGAGCGATTTGTGCTCAACTATTTCGCGATGTACCCGGTGACTTCAGATCAGCGTGCCGATGCGATAATCACTGACGGCATGATGACCGTCGAGGTAACGAAACCGCAAGAAACGCTGATAAAGCAAATGCTGTCGGCATTCGAGAAGTCGGGGCTCTGGCAGATCGTCACCGAGCTTCGAGTAATCGACACCAACATTAAACTACTGGATCAATTTGATTGGTCGACGTCCGAGACGACAGCACGCGTCGCGCGACTCGATCGCGCACCCGTGCTGGACAATCCAGAACTCTGGCCGGAAGCAACGCTCTCGTTCAATGCTTTGGGTTTGTCGCCGAGCACGAACGAAAACTACAGAATTGAGCAATCTGCCTCGATGCCGATTCGCGCCGCCAAAATCAGTCGGCTGCAAAGCGAACGATTCATTCGTCAACTGCAACTCGACAGTCGCTCGAACCTCATGCAAGCTCCCAAGGTCACGATGTTCAACGGCCAATGTGCCGTCATCAGCGATGTTTACCAACGACCATTCGTCACCGATGTGTGGGAGATTGCTGGTGACAAAGCTACGGCGATTCAGCCAAAGATTTCTGTTTTTGAGGACGGTTGGAAATTCTTATTGAAAACGACCGTTTCTTCGGATGAGGACGTAAAGTTGCAAATGGTCTTAACTCAAGCGAGTGTTGAAGGTGTAAAGCTCGCGAGCCTCCCGAATTCGCGTAGCAATGATCCGGACCAACGAGTGACCATCCAAGTACCAACGGTCAAGTCGGATTCAATCGCCGTGGAAAGCATGCTGAAAGAGTCGGAAGCGTTGCTAGTGTTCTCGCCCAAACCGTATTCGAGTGAGTCTGATGAGGACGATAACAAGAGCAACTTTGGCATTGGTCAAGTATTCATGATCCGTACGCAACTCATCTCAGATCACGAATTCCTGAAGGGCTTCGTCCCCGAGCAAGATGATGATTGATAGGCACGATGTCTTCATTTGCGTGTTAGGCAATGCACATCATGTAGAAACCCAGCGAGCCCACGGCAGAAATTAGCGTGACGAGCAGCAAGTAAGCGATCGTTCGTTTTGGACCGAGACGAATCATCCAAATCCCAATCACGAGCTCGAGTGCAGTCAGCAAAAACGCCAGCCATTGCGACTCTTGGAAATGTTGTCCGAAAACTTGACTTAGCAATGCCGCCGGAAGAAAGGCTGGCATTCCTGCAATCATGACTACCAGAGCCGGCAAAATTCGGTCGAGTTCGTCGTACCCAACCACCCAGGCATACGGCAGGATCATGCACGCAATCAATGCCGATCCGGCCATGCGATGCTGTGGATTTCTAACGCAGAACGCAATGAAGTAAGCGAACGCGCCGGCGCAAGCGATCCCACTCACCACGATTGGGAACTTGGCGAGCAGCGGAATCGCCACCGCAACACCGGCGGTAATCATCAGCAAAGTGCGAACCGAGAATCGCATCGGCGTACGTGGAGCGTCGTTCGCCGACTTGCTCGTGATTGGCAACCATGGCAGAGCAATACAAAACGCCGCGGACGCAATCGCCGACCAAAGCGGCACCTTCCACAGCAGCGGCGACGGCCGGCTCTGGTCGGAGTCCGTCCACGCGTAGAACCCTGGAATAAACCAGCCGATGAGCAAGCTCGCCGCAATGTAAAGCGGGAAGATCGGTGTTCGCGATGTCAGCTTGGAAATTTCCATACTTCTTCGAGAGCCTGTTTTGGCTCGACCACTGCGCCCTTTCAAAAAACAACAAAATTCCGAACGACTCACGCCATGTGCCAAAGACTCACGTCATGAGTCGCCGTGACTCCAGCTGAGAGATTCGCCTTCGAGCTGATCCCGCTGGCCCGTGTACTTCTACGAATCGCTGTCGAAGCGAATGCTCACGAACGGCTTTTTCGCACGCCTCAACATCATCGACGTCGGCAAACGTGGCTCAGGCCAATCGCCTGGGTCTGCACGCGACCTGCCCGAGGAGATCCTGGACATTGCAAAGTGGTGGGCCGAATTCGAGCCTGGCACGGGCAATTTCCTGAACTTCCATCCCAAGCCGCTCGTGTTGCAAGCCACGCCAGACGCAGCCGAAGCGATCGACAAACTGCGGTTGATGACTGAGCATGAATACAACACCGCGGAAGAGGCACTCGATGAAGTCGCTCGTACGGCATGGAGTCGTACGTGCGAACACGCCAAGAAGCTGGCGTTGATCTATGCGTGCAGCGAGAACCACATCGAACCGCTCATCGGTTTGCCGGCCGTCGAGTGGGCTACTGAGTTCGCGATGCATCAAACGCGTCGGCAACTGTATCTCGCGTCCGTCCACGTCGCCGAGAATCCGTTTCATGCCGAGTGCCTGAAGCTGCTTAAACGACTCGGCGAGCAACCCGACCAGCGAATGCAACGACAACACATTCTCAAGTACATGAAGTGCAAAGCCGCCGACTTGGACCAGATCATTTTGACGCTGGTGCAACAAGGCGAGATCGAACCCATCACCATGCCAACCGCCACGAAGACCGCGAGTGGCTTCCAGCGAGTGGTTGCCGAATGAAATCTTCACCGCCGCTTCCCAATCCTTCCCCAAAAAGAGAAGGATTCGACCTGAAAGCAACGAATCGTTCCCAAACCTTCCCGTGCGTTGGGGAAGGATTCGAGGGAAGGATTGAACTGACTGACCGCCGGCAAGACGTTTAGGTACTGCCGGCCGATCGTGTATCTGGTCAGGGCCACGGGAACAGCAGCCTTATTGGACACAGTTTGTTCTATTTGTCCGAACGAAACATGTCACGCTAGTGAAAAGCACCACACAGCGTAAAATGCCAAGAAAAGGAATTCCATAAGCTTGCCCGAAACATTGAATCCAACCGTCTACGTCATCGCCGGCCCGAATGGTGCCGGCAAGACGACATTCGCGAAGCAATACCTGTCTCGGTTCGCCAATTGCGACGAGTTTGTAAACGCGGATCTCATTGCTGCTGAGCTTTCACCCACGGATCCAGATTCTCAGGCATTGATTGCCGGACGGATGATGCTGGATAAAATCGAAGAACTGGCCCAGCACCGGGGCACCTTCAGTTTTGAAACAACTCTCGCCGGACGATCGCATGCCGCGCGGATTCGACGCCTGAGAGCCAACTTTGGTTATGATGTAAAATTGGTGTTTGTTTGGTTGCCCAGCCCTGAGTTGGCCGTGCTGCGAGTGGCCGGGCGTGTCCAACAGGGCGGCCACAATATTCCTGAAGCGACAATCCGGCGACGCTATCGACAAGGCATTGCGAATTTTGCAAAGCTATACACCCCAATCGTTGATGGTTGGATTGTTTTCGACGGGGCCGAGTCGCCGCCAACCGAGATCATGCGTTTTGAAAGCCAAGAACTGCTCATCTCTGATGACGCCCATTTTGAATTCCTCAATCAAACAACGCAGGAGATGATGCCATGATCCGTGACAATCAAAGTGAATTTTCTAAGCGAACGAACGCTGCGATGAAAGAGACTCGGAAGGTTGTTGTTGACCGTGCTCGAAAACACAATACGCCAATTGTCCTTTGGCGAGAGGGTAAGGTTGTTGAACTCGATCCGTTCTCGCCAGAGTTCGACGAACCGAACGACGAAACGCCTGCAGCCGACAATAAGTAGACAGGCGACTTCCGAAAACACACCCACCCAACCAAACATCTAACCAACCGCCCAACGACCGAACCCTTTCCATTTCTCTTCTCCTTGGAAAGGACGCTGCCATGCAGGTCACTGTGTTGTCGATTGCTAACGCGGGTGGTCGCTTGATCGCTGTAAAAAGCCTTACGAAAACAACCCTCGCATCAATGACGACGCCGTTGATGCCGTCATCCTCTCGATCAACGAGTTTGGATTTCGCCAGCCAATCGTTTTGGATACCCACGGTGTCATCATCGTCGGCCATACACGGTTCAAAGCCGCGAAAAAACTAGGTCTGACCGAAGTGCCCGTTCACGTCGCAACGGACCTTGAACCCGAAGCGGTCAAGGCATATCGGATCGCCGATAACCGAACCGGCGAGAACGCCGAATGGGATTGGGACCTGCTGCCCATCGAAATCGGCGAACTCCAACAATCCGGTTTCGATTGCGAGTTGCTTGGGTTCAACGATGACGAACTTGCCAAGCTGCTCGATCCCGGCGTCACGCAAGGTCTGGCCGATCCCGAGGACGTGCCGGAGCCTCCGGACGAAGCAGTAACGCAACTCGGCGATGTTTGGATCCTTGGCGATCACTGATTGCTTTGCGGTGATTCGTCGCAAACCGACGACGTCGATCGCTTGCTCGCCGGCGTGAAAATTCATATGGTGAATACCGATCTACCGTACAACGTCAACGTCGACGTCAACGTCAACGTCGAACCGCGAAGCAAGAACGCGATCGCGGCGGGCAACAGTTCGTTCCCCGCCGGCGGTGCATCGTCCAGTCCCTTCAGCGAATACAAACGCCGACCCGGCGATCGCGTCGGACTCAACTGGCGAGTCCCCTCGGTTCACGGTAAACGAGCCATTCGCCACGTCATCTACGACATGAACTGGTGGAAGTCCTTCACCCACGCTCGACTCGCCGTCGCGATGGGCGATCGAGGTTGCCTGTCAGTCTTCGGCGACCGCGCCGAGCAACACCGCATGTTCGCCAAACAAATCACCGCCGAGTACTTCATCAAAACCGAAGGCCGCGGCCGAACCGTCGACGAATGGAAAGCCCGCCCCGAACAACCCGACAACCACTGGCTCGACTGCCTAGTCGGTACCGCCGTAGCCGCGTCGATGCAAGGAGCGATTCTTTTCGGAACGGATTTACTCGCATCGCTAAAACGTGAGCGAGTAAGCTTTAAGGATCTCCAGCGACGGAAGAAGATCTAGTGAAGGCGAGCAGACATGTACTCTGGTCGGTTCCTGCAACGCAGAACTGGCCAACTGGGCGATTGATGAAACGCAGCGGGACCTTTAGGCCACTTAAGCATCGAAACTTCAAAACCAGCCTTTGATTGGGCGAATGAGATTGGTGGAGACACGTTGCAACAGGGGCCACTGGTTGACCTCATCCGCTGTCACAAGATTATTGTCTGGATCAGCATCAAGCCCCTGAAAGATAGCTCGTATCACAGCCAGAATTGCCGGATCCTCTGTCATGAGCATCGCTTCTGCCCATCGACTGTCGGCCGCATCTTCAAAGTTGTAACTTCCAAACGCCGTCCATTCGTTGTCGATCAGAATGATTTTGGAGTGTTCGCCGTGTTGGTTTTCGTAGATGTTTGCACCCTGTCGCACCAGAGTTGCGTAGCCGGTCGCTGCAGCCAACCAGGGCAGTGGCGTATTGAGCGACGAAGCATTGGAGTGAAAAATGTCGACCTTCACACCACGCGATGTGGCCTCTTTGAGCGCTTCGACGATCACGCGGGCTGGCTTGTAGTAGAAACTGGTAAGCCGGATGGTGTGTTGAGCGTGGCGGATCTTGTCGGCCAACATCGCGGTGAGTGGATTCGTCTGGCGGCGATGAAAAGCACCCCAGCGACACGGGTCTTCGGTCGGGTTGTACGACCAATAGTCCATCGGGATGTTCTGCGAGAGCAAGGCTTGCTTGCTTGGCAAAAGAGGGTTTGCTGGAATCGATGATCCAAGCAATTCGTTGAAGTTTCGCGTTAAGACGTCAACGATGGGGCCACGCAGCGCGACGGAGAATTCATTCCATTCTTTGAACGAGCTTCGCGAGAGGTTGCTGCTTCCGAAGATCGCTTCACCTGCATCGGAAAGCTGAATCTTGATGTGATGTCCGCACCCCACATACCGATCGATCACATGCTTGGGTGAATACATCACCACTTGGCCACCCGCTTTCCTCAGTTCGTTCAGCTTGTCGCGCAGCCGTGCTCGATCCGTCCTAGACATGAGCGTGCCGCCAAGTCGCTGGCCGAAGCGATCGATCAAAAGGATGGTCGCGACGCCACGTTGCTGTGCTTTCAGCAATTCGGACAAAACCTCACGCCCAATTTCATCCCATTCCACGTAGAGCGTCGACAGGTGTAAGAAAGAACGCGAAGCTGCGATCATCTCCAACCGCCGATTCCATTCTGCGTCACGATCCCACAGCGCTGTGAACTCCGTCGCCGACGAAGCTTCAATGATAGTACCCACGGACCGAACAGGTTTGAGCAAAGATGGTCTCCATTTTTGACTTAGCTAGGGTTGGTAGCATATCGATTCAGCCGGTGTGTGATAGGTGGATCAGAATCAGCGGCAACGTTGAGGCCCTAAGCCGAATGCACTCGTTCGCTTTCAACCTGCCGAGATCGGGCGAGCCGATCGCAGTTGCGAGTATCGTCAATTGCAGTCGGTGATCGCGACCAAAGCTAGATTGCGAGGCGTCCTACATTTGCGTCTCGGTAACGCTATCAATCTTGTCCTGCATCGACTGCTCGCGATCCGTGCGAGTTCCGACTTTGATGCAAGTCGTGATTCGCGGAGAGTCCACGGCGTGTACACGTTCGTGGCAACACTTGGTGGCCCGACAACATGCCGCTCGGCCATCCTGGCACTACCGATCCCGAAGACCAACCAGGCGGCAGCGAAACTTTCTCGAGCGGGGAATGGGTTTGAGCCAATTGATAAGTGTGAGCACGCCAGAGGCATCAACGCGATGCAACACTCGGTCGAACGGTGTGGAGCAATTTGCTCCGCATTTAGCAATCGAGAAATTGACTTGTGTATGCCTATTGTGACCCGGTAGAAATGAACTGATCTATCCGCCCAGTCGTTCTATAAGTAAAATTAGGCGGAAACCCTCTCAAAGAGAATGTATGAATCGTTTGGTCTCTCTATTGCTAATTCCCATGTTCATGCTGGGGCAACCTTTGCCTCATTCGCATGCAGGGGCTTGCGTAGACCAAGCGGACGACCATGCCTCTCGTCCCCACGTTCATTTTGCACAGCATGACCATCACCATGGTCATTCGCACGCGGAACGTGAGAGTGAGACAGATTACCATCGCGATGATTCAGGCGTGGCGGATGCGGCTGATGATATCGCCGCGATCTTCGGGATGAATGGTCATGATGACGATGCTTTCTATCTTGCTAACTCAACACCGTCGCATCATCGACTGAGCATTGGCGGCGAGCAGAACCATTTCGCGGTTGTTCCATTCAACGTACCGGAACATCTCGGTTGTAGGCCTATGTCTGGTCCACAAATCTTGGTTCCGTTGCAGAGACGCTCTTCGCTGCCCATCTACCTTCTGACAGCCTCTCTACGGCTGTAGCGGACACGCCTCACCGATGCTCCGCGTTCTAGACGCTGTGTTTCGGCATCGGTGATCTTCTCAATGTGACTTTCAATTTGAGGCTCCTCCGTCGTTTGCGCCTGCGCGTTTGTTTCGGTGCTGCACCAGGGTCGTTGCGTGCCTCTTCTATCGGGAATTTTTAGATGAAACGTTTGGTTTCAATTGCCAAATCGCTGGTGGGTCCAGCGATTGTGGTCGCCGTATTGGTTATGGGGTGGACGTTCCGTAAGCAGTTGTTTCCGCAGCAGGAAACGACCGCCGCGTCGAAGGTTGATGCGCCGGGAGAGTCGGCCGAGAAGCAGACCGTCCTCGAAATCAGCGAACAGGCTCGAAAGAATCTGTCGCTCGTTTCCAAAGCCGCGCGGCCCCAATCGTACTGGCGCACTGTCGTGATTCCTGGAGAAGTTGCCGACCGTCCAGGGCTGTCCGATCGAGGAGTCACGTCACCAGCAGTTGGTGTCGTCACAGCGATCCATGCGTTTCCTGGCGACACGATGCGACCGGGAGAGCCACTGTTCTCCCTGCGTTTGTTCAGCGAATACCTACAGGCTACACAGACCCAGTTATTCAAGGCTCGACAAGAAACCACCATCGTTCAAGCCGAAATCGATCGCTTGTCTGGAGCGGTCAGCACTGGTGCTGTTTCTCGCTCCAAGATGATCGAACTGGAGAGCGAAATCAGTCGCCAAAGCACATTGATCCAAGCTTCTCGCCAAGAGTTGCTGACGCGAGGTTTGACGCCTGAGCAAGTGCAACAGATTGAATCTGGAACGTTCATTTCAACTGTCGACGTGGTTGCTCCGCCAGTGCGAGACTTTGACGCGCTCGCAAATCGCAAGGCACCTCAGGAAATTCAGCAAGTTAATTTCGTCAGTGAATTGGCTCAGGACCAACCAATTGCATACGAGGTTCAAGAGTTGTCAGTCGAACTCGGGCAGCAAGTACAAGCAGGCCAATTGCTTGCGAACTTGTCGAATCACCAGATGCTTTACATCGTCGGTCACGCCTTCAAACGCGAGGCGACGTTCCTGGAAAAAGCGGCACAGGAGAGGCGGCCGATTGAAATCGAGTTCGCCGAGGATGAGGAGGGGAGTTGGCCGGAACTGCAGCAGACGTTCAATATTCGTCATCTGTCGAATTCAATCGACAAGAACAATCGAACCTTTGACTTCTTTGTTCCGCTGTCAAATCAGTCGCGATCCTACGGCGACCAAGGCCGGGTATTCCTCGTTTGGCGTTTTCGCCCTGGCCAACGTGCTCGTATCCATGTCCCGGTGAAAAAGTTCGATGACGTGTTCGTGCTGCCCGCCGAGGCGGTCGTGCGAGAGGGACCAGAGGCATACGTGTTCCGGCAAAACGGCGATTTGTTCAAGCAGATTCCCGTTCATGTTGTGCACGAGGATCGACGCTCGGTTGTGATCGCCAACGATGGCAACATCACGGCAGGAGCGTACTTGGCACAGAACTCAGCCGCCTCGCTGAATCGAGTGCTCAAATCACAGTCGGCCAGTGGAAAAGAACCCGGCGTGCATGTTCACGCTGACGGAACCACGCATGCTGCGCATTGATTGAAGAATGAAGATTGTCGATTGAAGATTTGGGAAATCCAAGAACAGGGCATGAAGAATGAATGATTCGAAATTGAAGTCGCGGACGAAGCAGTTTGCGTTGCGGGTGATGAAGCTTGTTGGTGCGCTGCCTGACAATGCTGTCGGGCGTCCGATTAGTAGTCAATTGATCCGTAGTGCTACATCTGTTGGCGCGAATTATCGAGCGGCGTGTCGCGGTCGCTCCAAGGCCGAATTTGTTTCAAAGCTGAGCATCGTCATCGAAGAGGCAGACGAGAGTTGCTACTGGCTTGAACTAATCATCGAAGGCGAACTCCTGCCAAAAGAAAAGGTCGAATCACTTCTCGACGAAGCCAATCAAATTACGGCAATCATGGTCGCGTCGAGAAAGACCGCCAAAGGCGATCAATGATCCACGCCATAGCAATCTTCATTCTTCAATCGACAATCTTCAATGCTAGACGCAATCATCAAGTTTTCGCTCCGTTACCGCATGCTGGTCGTCGTCGTCAGTCTGTTTGTGCTGGTCTACGGATCGTACCTGGCGACTCAGATGTCGATCGACGTCTTTCCCGACCTCGACCGCCCTCGTGTCGTCATCATTACCGAAGCTCCCGGACTAGCGACCGAAGAAGTCGAGACGCTGGTGACGCAGCCGATCGAGATTGCGTTGATGGGTGCTAATGGCGTCCAGGCGGTTCGCAGTCAATCGACGGCGGGCTTGAACGTGATCTACATCGAGTTCGATTGGTCGACGGAAATTCGCGCTGCTCGTCAAACTGTCCAAGAAAGACTGTCCACGTTGGAGGGTATCTTGCCGGATGGAATTCGTCCGCAGATGACGCCACCGTCTTCGATCATGGGGCAGATCATTGTCGCGGGGATTTACCGGCAAAACGGTCCCAGCGGCGGACGTCTCGCACAGCTCGGCAACACCGACATGA
Source organism: Rubripirellula reticaptiva (assembly GCF_007860175.1). Classification (NCBI taxonomy): domain Bacteria; kingdom Pseudomonadati; phylum Planctomycetota; class Planctomycetia; order Pirellulales; family Pirellulaceae; genus Rubripirellula; species Rubripirellula reticaptiva. The sequence goes on from NZ_SJPX01000006.1 coordinate 198,938, forward strand.
TGGCCGAAATGGTCATTGGCAAAGACGGAAAGTTTCAGATCATTGTTTGGACGCCGGTCGATCGGCATGACTTTTCGACTTGGAAGAAAGTTCAGCCACAGGAGATTCAATGGGATGATGATCCCAATACCGATCCACAGAATTCCCAAATCTCCGTCGGAACCGCCGAGATCAAAATCGAGGGCAAGTCACACGACGCACATTTTTACACCGACGCAAAACAACAACTTGAGCTGCGGACTGTCGCGGACTGGATCATTCGACCACGACTGTTGAAAGTCACCGGTGTCGCGGAAGTGTTCATGCTCGGCGGAGATCGCAAGCAGTACCAAATCCTGATCGACCCGACCGCGCTGCTCGAATACGACGTCACGGTTCAAGAGGTTGAACAGGCGCTACGAGCCAGCAACATCAACACGAGTGGCGGTTTCGCTGTCACGGGCGAGACCGAGCGACCGATTCGTATTCTTGGTCGCTTGGGACCGGAATCACGGGTCGTGATCGAAGACTTGAAGAAAGTCCCCGTCGGAAACCATCCCAAACGAGCTGTCTTATTGGGGCAAGTCGATCGCGTCACCGAGGGACCGCAATTCAAGCGTGGTGATGGAAGCGTCGACGGTCGTCCGGGAATCGTGTTCACAACCGTCAAACAACCTCACGTTGACACACGCGATCTGAGTGATGCGGTCGCGGAGGCATTTGTCGAGGTCGAGGCATCGTTACCAGCAGACATCATCGTCAACTCAGAACTGTTTCGCCTGAGAAACTTTATCGACCGAGGCATCTTCAATGTTGCCGAGGCACTGGTAGTCGGTGCGGTGCTCGTCATCATCGTGCTCTTTCTGTTCCTGCTGAACTTTCGCACGACGTTCATTACGCTCACCGCGATCCCGCTTTCGCTCGTTCTGACAACGCTTACGTTCCGCTTGATGGGTTGGATCAGTGGAACAGAGCTGTCCATCAACGTCATGACGCTCGGTGGTATCGCGGTTGCGATGGGCGAACTCGTCGACGATGCGATCGTTGATGTGGAGAACATCTTTCGTCGACTGAAGCAAAACAACCTTTTACCAGTCGAAAAACAGAAATCGTCACTCGTCATTACTTTCGAGGCGAGCAAAGAGATTCGCAGCTCGATCGTGTTTGGGACCGCGGTCGTGATTCTTTCCTTCATGCCGCTGTTCGCTCTGTCGGGCGTCGAAGGTCGATTGTTCACGCCGCTGGGCTTCGCCTACATCGTGTCGATTTTGTCGTCCTTCGTCGTGTCGATGACCGTCACACCGGTGCTTTCCTACTATCTGTTGCCGAACTCGCGTGCAACGCACCACGAAGGCGACGGGTTCTTGTTGCATGGGTTGAAAGCGATCGTAACTCATCTAATCCACCTCAGCATGGCGTTGCCGAAAACTTTGCTCATTCTGACATGGCTCGCTGTTGCCTTGGCCGCATGGCAAATGTCGACGCTTGGTCGGAACTTCTTACCGCCTTTTGATGAAGGCAGTATTCAAGTGAACGTGACCCTGCCTCCAGGATCGTCATTAGACGCATCCAACAAAGTCTCTGGAGCGATTGATTCCATCTTTCAGTCGATGCAAAAGACGGAGGAAAACCCAGATGGCGAGATTTTGCACTTCGTTCGTCGAACCGGTCGAGCGGAAATGGACGAGCATGCGTCGCCAGTTAACTTCGGCGAATACATCCTCAGTATGAATCCGGAGTCGCCGACCGAGCGAGAAGAAATCCTCGCGAGACTTCGGGAGAAAATCAGCGACGAAGCGCCCGGAGTGGACATTGAGGTCGAACAGCCTCTGGCGCACTTGATCAGTCATATGATTTCGGGCGTCTACGCCCAGATCGCGATCAAAATTCACGGTGACAATCTTGACACGCTGCAGCGAGTCGCCGAACAGGTCAAAGGAACCATCCAAGACGTGCCAGGTATAACGCCGCCCGTCGTTGAGCCGATCCAAGAAACCGCCGAACTACATATCGCCCTTCGCGCCGACGACTTGGCACTGCATGGACTGACTCGCGAATATGTCGCGGACGTTTTGCAAACAGCGCTACAGGGTGAAGTCGTTTCGCAAGTTCTGGAAGGCCAGCGTCGATTCGATTTGCTAGTGCGGCTGGAGGAAGAGTATCGCACCGACTACGCCAATCTCGATCGGCTTCGCATCGACTTGCCTGATCGCGAGGGGCAACCCGATCGGGGACAGATCGAACTTCACGAGGTTGCGGACGTGGGCGTCGGCACCGGTCCCAATTCGATTAATCGCGAGAACGCACGCCGTCGGATCGTCATTCGTTGCAATACCGAAGGCCGAGACTTGGCCGGTGCCGTGAACGATATCAAGAGCCGTATTAGCAACCAAGTCGAAATGCCCGTCGGCTATTTCATTGAATACGGAGGGCAGTTCGAGAGCCAACAACGCGCGACGCAACTGATCATCGTGCTCGCGGGCATATCGGTGATTGGCATGTTCGTCGTGCTCTTGATTTTGTTTCCGTCGATCCGAATCGTTTTGCAAATCCTAAACGCACTCCCCACGGCGTTCATCGGTGGAGTAATGGCACTCGTTATCACGCAGCAAAGTCTCACCGTTGCGAGTCTGGTCGGTTTTATCTCGTTAGGCGGCATCGCGGTTCGCAACGGCATTCTGCTGGTCACTCACTACTTTCACCTAATGAAGGAGGAAGGCGAAGAATTTACGCAGGAGATGGTGATGCGAGGCAGCCTGGAGCGACTCGCACCGGTTTTGATGACGGCGTTAACCGCTGGCATCGGACTGATACCGCTTGTGCTGGGTGGTCAAGAACCGGGCCGTGAAATTCTGTATCCAGTTGCCACTGTCATCCTCGGCGGACTGACGACATCGACCTTTTGTGAATTCCTCATTCACCCTGGACTGTTTTGGAAATTTAGCGGTAAGGATGCTGCACGGCTCGCAAAACTCGAAGACGTGGAGGACGAATTTATGTAATTGAAGAATGATGACTGAAGATTGCAGACTGAAACGTTGCAATCACACAACTCCCTCTAAACACCTCCCTTACGAAAGAAACAAAATGATGACTTTGAAAACCGCGTGTCAAAAATCTGCAATCTTCAATCTCCGATCGGCAATCGCATTGGCTTGCCTCTTGAGCTTTGTCGGTTGCACACAGGAAACAGCTTCGACCACAGCCCCGACAGACGACCATGGGCACGAACATGCTGACGGCGAAGAACACGATGACCACGGCGTTGCTGGCCATGGGCATGGTGCCGGACCTCACGACGGCGTCGTTGCCGATTGGGGCGGCGGAAAGTTCCATGTCGAGTTCATCGTCGACCACGACAAGCAAGAAGGAACGGTTTACATCTTCGGCGCGGATGAGAAAACACCGACGCCAATTGACGCAACGGAAATTGAGATGAGCATTACCGATCCGGTGATGCAAGTTTCACTCAAAGCGGCACCCCAAGAAAATGATCCTGCTGGCAAGGCATCTCGCTTCATTGGCAACCACGAAAAGCTTGGAGTCGTCCAAGAGTACGCTGGCACCATCTCGGGCGTTATCGACGGAACTCCCTACTCGGGTGACTTCCAAGAAGAAGCACACGGACATGAGTGATTGTCGCACGACGCTTCACGACCACTGTTTGACCGCATACGTAATGACGTCAACGGGTTCGCAAGTCATTGGTTTTCATTTGTCAGTTGGAAGTTTTCAATGCTAATTGTCAAAGCGTTGATCTCGGCAGCCGTGATCGTAGCGGTTGCCGAGATCGCTGGACGGATGCCGAGACTTGGCGCGTTGTTGTTGACACTGCCGATCATCAGCATCCTGGCGTTCATTATGACGTGGAACAAGGAACAAGACATGAACTCGATAGCGACTCTGGCTCGCTCGTCGCTTGTACTCGTTCCACTCGGGTTGCCGTTCTTCGTGCCATTCGCGATTTCCAATCGGACAGGTTTGTCCTTCTGGCCGTCGTTCGTGATCGGCATTCTTTTGGCGTCGATAACGATTGGCACGTGGTTTTGGGTTTCATCACCTCCCACTAACCGTCCATCTTCCATCGAAACTCATCAATAGATTCGGTGGGTGGCGATCGGCGTTTACGTCGGTCAGCGGTTCTGTCTGTGAATGCCTTCTATGACAGGACCGAAGGAGAAATCTTCCACCCACCTCCTTTCATTGTTCCGCCAAACCGGAACCAGACATGGTCCGGCGTTTCGGTCTGCATGTTCGTCTCCGTTGATTGTCGAGCAGGCGTGTCGACGTGTAGTCCACCGCTAGCGGCTATTCTCACAATGCCTTTCGACAGTTAAAACACGTGCTAGGAATTCACTCTTATCACTTCAGCAGGGACAACACCGTCATGGCAAAGAAGAAATCAGCTCCTAAGAAGAAGGCAGCTCCCAAGAAATCGACCGCAACTCAAAAGTCTTCCACACTTGGTGACATCTATAACCAAGTCGCTGCCCGCGCTGACACAAAAGGTGTGAAAATCAACGTCGCTGAGACCAAGCGAGTCCTGGCGTGCTTTTTTGACGTGCTCGAAGACTACAAACCGGCCGATGCGTTCGACTTCGTCGCCAAAGGTCTGAAGCGTGCAGGTACTCGGCGTCGCTAAGATGACGGCAAAGCAGGTTCTGTCGGCCCTGCGTGCGGTGGCTCGGCAAGATAAGGCAGCGTTCTTGCCGGGGTTCTTCAAGGCTGTGCCTGGCGGGTACGGTGAAGGCGATCGATTTCTCGGTTGCGTGGTGCCGGACCAGCGTAAGGTGGCTCGGCAGTTTCGTGATTTGTCGCGTGACGAGCTTGAGAAGCTGTTTGCGTCGCCTTGGCATGAGTGCCGGCTGACCGGAATGTTGATTCTGGTTGGTCAGTATGAGGCCGCCGCGAAGCCGAAGAATCCTCATCGCGATTTTGAATGCCGCGGGATCGTTGACTTCTACTTGGCGAACCTCGATGCGGTGAACAACTGGGACATCGTTGACACGACATCGCCGAAGATCCTTGGGGCATGGTTGGTGGAGCATTTCGACGAGCGACGTGTGCTCGATCGGCTTGCCGCCAGTGATGTATTGTGGGAGCGACGCGTGGCAGTCTTGGCTACTTTGTCGCTGATCAAGAACGACGAGTTCGAGGAGATCGTCGAGCTTGCCGAGCGTCTGATGGACGACGGACATGACTTGATGCACAAGGCGATCGGATGGATGCTTCGTGAAATGGGCAATCGCGACCAGCGGCAATTAGAAATGTTCTTGAAGAAGCATGCCAAGACCATGCCGCGAACGATGCTTCGTTACTCAATTGAAAAGTTGTCGAGGGAAGACCGAACGAAATGGATGAATCAGTGACCGGGCATTTTGTGGAGAGAGTCGAAACGATCGTGCGGGAACGAATGGAAGGTCAAACGGCCGGTCACGGCATGGATCATGTGTTGCGGGTGCTGGCATCGGCTCGCGCGATTCAAGCTGATGCCGGCGGCGATTTGGAAGTCGTCGAACTAGCGGCATTGCTGCACGATGTCGGTGATGCCAAGTTTCATGATGGCGTTGAGCGGAGTGCCGAGTTCGCTCTTGAGATCCTGAGTGGTCTGGGTGCGGAGGATGATCTGGTCGAACACGTCGCTCACATCGTCGACAACATCTCGTTTCGCAAAGGCGAGTCGGCCAAACCGTTATCGCTGGAAGGTCAGGTCGTTCAGGATGCCGATCGGCTGGACGCTCTGGGAGCGATCGGGATTGTGCGAACGATCGAGTATGGGGCCGCGTTTGGTCAGCCGTTCTACTTGGCCGACGCGGGCAATGCCAAAACGGGTGTCGGCCATTTTCATGACAAGCTGTTCAAACTCAAGTCGCTGATGAATACCGACGCTGGCCGGCGGATGGCCGAAGACAGGGAAGCGTTCATGCAAACGTTTCTGGATCAGTTCATGCGTGAGAACAAATGCTTATAGCGGAGCGGCGCAAGCCGCGCGGTGAGCCATCACGCGAAAAACCGGAGGGCTTGCGCCCTGCCGCTACATTTGTTGAGTTTCAATCGTGGAACGCTTTCGATCCTCCGAGGTCTTGAGCTTCCAGAACATACTGGATTGCCGCAGTCAACGAATCTTCATCGTTGATGTGCCGAACGCTTCCTTTTCGCGTCCACCAATGTTCGCGAGTTGTTGCATCTTTTAATTGCCGCTTGTGGGCATCGTCTTTGAGTTTTCGCTTCCCATACGATTTCAATTGGTCTCTGACTTGATCGCCGGCGTAATTCGGTGCTGACACAACGACATGGCAATGATTGGTGCGGCAGGAGACGGCGTGCAGTATCCAACTGCGAATTTCGCAGTGTTTGTAGATCACTCCTTCGACAATGTCTCGTTGTGACTGATCCAAAGTGACCGCAGTTTCAACCAACTGCTCGCGACACCAATCGGCAAGTAGTGGCTGCGCGATCTGTTCGCCCTTGTGCCATTTGGTCCAACCTCGATCATCGCCCGGCATCCAAGTTCCATAGCAGGTCCACGTGATGAATAATGCAAGTGGTTCCTGAGACATCATGACACGTCGCTGGGATTCAGAGCCGACCGCTACCCGGTGATCCACATTGTAGCGGAATGGCCCAAGCTGTCCGGTGCCCCGGTTTGAGCGTCGTGACACCGGAGGGCTCGCGCCCTTCCGCTAAATTGTCGAAGCTCAGTGCCGCTTCTGACTCTTCCAGGTGCCGCCGTATTGATAGTGCGGGTTGGCTGGCTTGACCTTTTCTAGGCAGGCCGGGCAGACGAAGATCCAGTCGCCGTCCTCTTCGATGCGAACTCGGTAGAGCACATCGTTCGTCTCGTTGCATCGTAAACACGATTTGGTGCGAATGCGTTTGATCTTCGCCACTTCGCTAGCCTCGCTGCGATTTGGCTCGGAAACGGCGTGGTTCATCGCCAGCGTTGGTTTCGGCGAACTTGGCCTCGTGCTTGGTCGTTCGCCCGTGCGTTCGCTTTCGCCACATTTTGAACGAGTTGGCCGTCATCTCTCGCCGCATTAGCTTGATCACATCGCCCGGCGTGAGGCCGAACTGGTCGCGGATCGCGTCGAAGCTGGTTCGATCTTCCCACGCCATCATGATGATGCGGTCGATCTGGCCTCGAGTGAGTTCGTCGCTGGATTCTTTGGGTTTGGGATCGGCCATGATTCAGTTCGTTTTGAGTTTGCCTCGCCACTGGAGGCTTTCGTGGTTCCAACGAGCAAGTATTTCGGTGTCTCCGGCGAGCAGGGTTTCGGCCAATGCGATCACTTGGGTGAGTTTTTCGTTGTTCAATTGTTTGTAGGCGACAAGGCGTCGGTCGAGATGGTCGTACCAACAGCCCTGAAACAATTGATCGAGGATGATTCGCATGAAGCAATGATCGTCCTTCACGATCCAACCGCCCAGCCTGGCCTTGGCAGGTAATTCCTTTCGGGTCAGTTCGAGATAGCGATCTTGAAGGTCGTAGCGATGCGGGTCGCCGATTTCATTTTCGATACTCATGCAGGATCATTGTCATCGGTCAAATGATTGCCTCGCTATTCCACACTTCACCCTCCCGGGGAGAGGGTGATAATTGTAAAGATGAAAGTTTAGCAGGCTGGCGGCTTCAGAAGCGTGTTCATGGCGTCGGGCCACCCACGGGCGAACAGATTTCGACGAGGTATCCGTTGGCGTCCCGAAGGTAGGAGACGGTTTGCCCCCAAGGTTGTTTCGTCGGAGGTTTGGCGGCGGCAGCACCCGCTGCAATGGCCTTGTCAAAGGCGGATTGCACATCGTCAGTGACCAAAGCCAATTCGACGCTTGGGGCATCCCCGTCCGAGGTCGTCTTTCGGTAAGCAAACCCGTGCGAGTCGGCGAGTTCTTCCGATGCAAACGCCAAAACCGTCTCTCCGGTTTCCATTTCTGCGTAGTCGCCACCTTCATGTGTGAAGCGACACTCCAAGCCAAACGCCGCTTCATAAAACGCGACCGCTTCGTCGACTTTCGGCACGTACAAAATGATGTATCCAAGTTTCATTTGTCTTTCGTCCGTTGATTGCTCTGAAAGGGGGTTCGTCTCGTCTCAAACGCACTGCACCAATCTTTATCCATTTGGTCGTGTGCGATGTGGTCACACGCTCTCTACGTTTGCTTCCTTGGGGATCAAGAAACCGAGATGGTGGCCGGCGTGCATCCACATGAATTGCTGCCAGTCTTCGACTTTCAATTCATTCAGGAAGGGATATTTTTCGATCGGTCCCTGAAACGCGTGTGCTCGTTCGATCGTTGCGATGCAGGCGTCGATAATCGCATCGTCGTCGTCGGCTCCATCGGACTTCGGTTTCAATCGATCCATGGTTGGACCGCTCGACATTTTGCGAGTTTTTAACATGCGGTTGAAAATCCATTTGATAATTGTCGCTCGCAAAATCCACGGCAGCCGAAAGCCAAATCCGTCCATGCCGCCCGACATCGTCGCCGTCAGGTGCTCGCAAACCTGGGTGAGGTTCCAGTTTTTCGTTCGAGAGTATCCGCCCGACCTCAGACGTTGAATCTCCGCAACGACTTCATCGGACGTGTGAAAGTCGAGCGAGCGTTTGGCTGAAGCGGCCATGAAACAGAGTCCAAGGAGGAGAGCGAAGTGCGGCATCACATTTCCAACACCCTACACTCAGTCTATGATGACCACGACGACGTGACTATTGCATCGGGTGCCGAGCCTCCTGGTGGTTAATCCTGTTGCCGGCGTGATGATCACGTGCTGGGAATCTTCAAGCGTCCTTCCATCACCGTCACGGCGGTGCCCGAAAGCTTGACGTGGTCATAGGCGATTTCGCAGTGGACAGTTCCGCCTCGTCGCGAAGCCTGGTAGCCGACCAGTGAAGTCTTCTGCAACTTAGTTGCCCAATACGGCGCGAGGCAACAATGGGCTGACCCGGTGACGGGGTCTTCGTTGATGCCGCAGCGAGGCGCAAAGAACCGCGAAACAAATTCGACGCCGTCGCGGTCGCTCGGTGCCGTGATCATCACTCCGCGAGTTTCGATTCTTGCGAGCTTGTTAAAGTCAGGGCTAGCCGACTCGACTGTGTTGGCATCATTGCAAACGACCACCAAGTCGAACTTTGTTTGCAGCACTTCACCCGATTCTACCGCAAGTGCCGAAAGCAGAAGCTTTGCCAACGCGGGATCGACATCATTGCTTGCCGGCGTCGAAGGAAAATTGAGCGTGATTCGTTCGCCTGAGCAAACGCACGGCAGTTCACCGCTTCGAGTTTGAAAGCGGATCGGTTCGTTGGGATTGACTCTTTCCTGTTCGAGCAATGTGTGAGCCGCAGCCAGAGTCGCGTGTCCGCACAGATCCACTTCGGTCGCCGGTGTAAACCAACGCAAGTGAAACGAATTGGGTTCATTCGCCGGGACCAGGAACGAGGTCTCTGACAAGTTCATTTCAGCAGCGACGTTTTGCAGCCACTCGTCGTCGGGATAGCGTTCGAGGACGCAAACCGCCGCCGGGTTACCGGTGAATGGCCGATCTGCGAACGCGTCGACTTGCCAGATGGGAACATTTTGCGGCGTAGTCATTCGATCTCGATTCGGATTTGGGTTTTCACAGAATTGGCGATGAAACATTCTTCATGAGCCTGGTCATGCAACCGACGCAGTTCAGCCGACTCCGGTTCGCGGTCGCCACCCCACTTCACTACCGGGCGAAGGGTAACAACTGCGATGAATGATTTACCCGCGTCGTTTTCTCGCATCTCTCCCGCCGCTTCGTCGATGTACTCTTCGACGACGAAGCCCGCTTTGGCGGCAATGGATAGAAACCACAACATGTGACAACTCGATAGCGACGCGACGAAGGCTTCTTCGGGGTCAACGGCACTCGCATCCGACATCGGGACCGGAACAATATCGGGTGACGAGGATGCCGCGATGGTCAAACCACCGTCAAAACTCCACGTGTGGCGTCGACTGTAGCTTTGCTTCGCAAAGTCATCCGCGGCGTTTGACCAGGATATGGTGGCAACAATCATTTGAAATGAAACTCATCCTGCTGAGTGGGCTCGGGAATGGTTGTTCGATCATCTAAACTGCGGTCTTTCAATTTATGGGCCGACGATTTGAAACGCCATGAGTGACTATCCCTACAACTTTGACGCCACAATTGTCACCTATGAGTTTGGCAAGATGAACAGTTCGGTCGTGTATGTACCGGACGGGGTCACGTCGCGATTAACATTCGGAAAGTCGAAGCGTTTGCGAATCGACGGCGAAATCGCTGGCATTCGGATCGAGGCGGCGTTGTTGCCGACGCGGGGCAAGTGGTGCTTGATGGTGTCGAAAAAGCTTCAAAAGCTGATCGGTGTCACGGTGGGCGATCATGTGTCGATCGCGTTTGAGGTCGCTGATCAGGACGCGATCACAGTTCCGATGGAGTTGCAGTACGCGTTGGAAGCGAACGATGCGGCTCGCGATGTGTGGGACAGTTGGACCGCCGGCAAGCGTCGCAGTTTTTGTTACCGAGTCAGTAACGCGAAAATGATCGAAACTCGTGAACGCCGGGTCGAAGAAGTCATTGACACGCTAATGGAGCACACCAAGTGAACGAGTCGGGCATCATCACTTGGCAAGAGTTCCAAAACGTGGACCTGCGAGCGGGAACGGTCACATTAGCTGACGAATTCCCCGAAGCTCGCAATCCGGCGTACAAGATCACGGTCGATTTCGGCCCCGAGATTGGCCTTCGCCGCACGAGTGCTCAGATCACCGCGAACTACACGAAGGAGGAACTGATTGGTCGACAAGTCATCGGAGTGGTGAACTTTCCGCCGAAGCAGATCGGCCCGATGATGTCGGAGTTTCTAATCGTCGGATTCTATCGCGACGACGGATCGGTCATCCTGGCGGTTCCCGACAAGTCGATCCCCAATGGAGCCGAATTGGCGTGATGAAAGGTTGAACGAGGAAGGATGAAGGATGAGTGAAGAAAATAGCCAAGTTGATTTGAAGACTCGGACTCGGGAGTTTGCTTTGCGTGTGATTCGGTTGTACTCGTCGTTGCCGAAGACGACCGAGGCGCAAGTGATGGGTAAGCAGGTTTTGCGGAGTGGCACATCGGTCGGGGCTCACTACCGTGAAGGAACGCGTGCTCGGTCCAATGCCGAGTTCATCAGCAAGGTTGAAGGCGGGCTACAAGAATTGGAAGAAACGCAATACTGGTTTGAATGGCTCGTCCAGTCCGGTGTCGTCAGCGAAGAACGCCTGGGACCACTCACGGAAGAAGCCAACGAGCTGACCGCGATCCTTGTCACTTGTGCCAAGAACGCACGACAACGCAAGTCCTAACTCATCCTTCATCCCTCCGCCTTCATACTTCCATCACGTCGACCAGCTTGGTGACGTCTTCTGTTCGGAAAGCGTCCAGAGCTTGGCGGCTGCTTCTCGATCCAGGGCGCATTCATCCAATTGGCATTCGCCAATGGGGCCGACTGTCTGGGCTCTTTTGGTCGGACCGTAAAGTCTTTCCGGTTCCACGGTTTCCTCCGTTGCACACATCACTTCAGGCCAGGAACCTTTTTCGGCGGATTGTGCGATCACTCGTGAGAGTATCGACCAGACGATTTTGTTGAAGGTGCTTGCCGTGTCCTTTAGCAAGTTGGTGCGCGACGCGCCGGGGTGGCAGACCTGGACGGTGACGTTCTTTCCGGCAGCTTCAACGCGGCGCTGCAATTCGTAGGCGAACATCATCTGGGCGAGTTTGCTTTGGGCGTAGGAATTCCAGGCGGTGTAGTTGTTGTCAAAATTGAGGTCTTCGAACTGGATTCTCTTCAGCCCCATTTTGTAGGCGTTGCTGCCGACAACGACGATCCGCCCCGAGGACTCTGCGATCCGATCGAACAACAGTCCGCAGAGTAGGAAATGACCAAAGTGGTTCACGCCAAGCTGGCTTTCAAAGCCGTCGACGGTGATCTCTTGTTTGGCAACCTGCGCGATGGCGGCGTTGCAGACAAGAGCGTCGATGCGGGGAACTTTCTTCAAGACGTCCGCCGCAGCTTCTCGTACGGAATCCAACTCCGCCAGGTCCATCCGCACGAACGTCACGTCAGCATCGCTGCCGAATTCCTGCTTCAGCTTCGCCATGGCGGCAGTAAACTTGTCGGCGCTACGATTCAGCATCACCACGCTTGCGCCTTTGGACAGGAACACTCGCGTCGCTTCAAATCCCGCGCCATTGTTGGCACCGGTGATGAGATACGTTTTGCCGGCCAGGGAGCCGATCCGCTCCGGCGTCCAGCCCTTCGGTCCAAAGTTTCTCTTGGTGGTCATGTTTATGCACCTTAGGAATCGTTCGGAAACAACTTCGGTATTTCTGACATTAGCGGTTGGGCGCGAGCCCTCCGGTAACGCACCGGGCGGCTTGCGCCGCTCCGCTAACAAAGAATCTATTTCCGAAACAATCCTTAGTCAGGGACGACCAATTGATTAGTGTCGTGATGGTAGTGGTCGCCATCTAACCGACCGAACCACTGAAACTTTAGTTCTCGACGACGACTTTTCCCATCGCTTTTCCGCTCTCCAAGCGAGCGTACGCTTGCCCGACTTGTTCAAGCGTGAACTGCTCTTCATCCAATACAGGCTTGAGTCCGCCGGACTCGCAAATCTGAGCTAGGTCGCGGAGTATTTCTGCGTGTTGCTCCCGCCGGAAATTGTGCAGCATCGGAATCAGCATAAAAACAACGTGCAACGACAAGCCCTTGAAGTGAGCGGGAGTCAAATCTAGCTCGCACATTGACACGGTCGTGGCGACTTGACCGTTCAGCGCGGCCGCTTCAAAAGAGTTCGTCAGGTTTGCACCGCCAACCGAGTCGAACACGACATCAAACCCCGCGCCGCCGGTGTGCTTGGCAACGTACTGCTCGACCGTTTCAGTTTTGTAGTTGATGCCAGTTGCACCAAGTTGTTCGATCAGGGCAAGTTGTTTCTCGCCGCCACCGGTCGAGTAGACTTCGGCGCCCCAGTGTTTTGCCAGTTGCAACGCGACATGGCCAACTCCGCCAGAACCACCATGCACGAGAACTTTCTGGCCTTGTTGGATGCCGGCGCGTTTCAAGCCTTCGTAGGCCGTGATCGCGACCAGCGGCAATGCGGCGGCTTCTCGCATCGACAGGTTCTTCGCCTTGTGGGCAATCAAGTTGCTGTCGGCAACGATGTACTCGGCCAACGTGCCAGGCAGGTCAGCCAACCCGCCGGCACAGCCATAGACTTCATCGCCAACTGAATAGTCTTTCACACCGTCGCCGACGGCCTCAACCGTTCCGGCGAAGTCCATCCCGAGAATGGCTGGCGTATCGGGCGACAAAGGTAAGTCCTTCCCCATGTTGCGAATCATCGTGTCGACCGTGTTCACGCTCGAAGCGGCGATCTTGACCAACACGTGGCCTGCCTTCACTTTGGGTTTCGCAATATCCGCAGCTTCAAAAGTCGCGTTTTCGCCATAGGCGTTGATGAGCATCGCTTTCATCTTGTTTTCCCTGTCTGCTTGAAACTGTTTGTCTTTGGCCGTCTCCATGCACATAATACGAGTACGACTGCAACGAACAAGTACGCACATTTCGGACACGTAGGCACAAAATGGATACCAAGAACAAGCCCCGGCACACCAGTTACGTGCTGCCCGCCTGTCCCGTTGAAGCGACGTTGGAGCTGATTGGTGGCAAGTGGAAAGGGATCGTACTCTTCTATTTGCTCGACGGCCGGCTTCGTTTCAGTGAACTCAAGCGGAAGATCGGTTGTGTCACACAGCGAATGCTAACCAAGCAGCTTCGCGAACTCGAAGCCAGCGGTTTGGTGAACCGAATCGTCTACGCCGAAGTGCCGCCGCGAGTTGAATACGAACTCACCGAAGAAGGCAAGTCGCTCAAGCCCGTGTTAAAGGCACTCAAGAAATGGGGTGAAGAGCACGCGATGGATTTGATCGCTGCACGTGAACAAGTAAGTGAATGATTTGGAGAGTTGATGACAATTTTGCGACTCTTTCATCCCGATGATTCGCCGTCCGTTTGGCAAATTCTCGAGCCCGTTTTTCGGGCGGGCGAGACGTATCCGTATTCGCCGAACATCACGCAATCGTTGGAATGAGACCACCGTCGACTCGTATTGGCGCTCCGTTGATCGCCGATGCGAGTGGGCTGGCAACAAACGCAACCATGTTGGCAATCTCTTCTGGTTCGATCAATCTCTGAATCAACGAGGTCGGCCGATTGTCTGCCATGAAACGTTTTTCGGCCGATTCATATGACTCATCCGGGAACAGATTGCTGACGAATTCCTTTACGCCTGGGGTCAACGTTGAACCCGGCATCACGGTGGTCACGGTAACTGAGCTTCCTTTGGTCAACTGAGCCAGACTACGTGAGACGGCAAGCTGAGCTGTTTTGGTCATCGCGTAGTGTGGCATTTCAGGAGCCGGCACGACGCCGGATTCGCTGCTGATGAAAATGATGCGTCCAGTGTTTTGCTCCAGCATTTGCTTGAGGTAATGCCGGGCAAGACGCACACCGCTCATCACGTTGATGTCGAAAATGTGTTGCCAGGCTTCGTCCGTCAGGTCGAAGAAATCGACCGCCTCAAAAATGCCCAAGTTGTTAACGAGGATATCAAGCTGTGGATGTTCGGCGATGGTTTGAGCGACACCTTCGACAGTCCCGTTGTCGGACACCAGTCCGACCAGGTCGGCCTTCGGATTGCTTTCGCGAATTGTGGTTATCGCTTTGTCAACGCTCGAATTGCTGCGACCGTTGATGATCGTGGTTGCCCCTTCGGCAGCCAAGCGAGTCGCGATCGCCAGGCCAATGCCACCGGTCGATGCAGTGACCAAGGCAGTTTTGTTGTTTAGTTTCAGGTCCATCGGATATTTGTCCTATTTGCGTCTTTGAAGAGTTTGTTTGATGACCAGATGACAGCACCATCTTGAGTTTATGGAAATGGCGACGTCGCATCTTGAACGATCTTGCGCGCAACCAAAAAAGCGGGCCGCTAGCTTCATTCGTTGATGTCACCCTATGCAGAGGCGCGAGACGGCTTGCGACTTGAGTCAAGAGGACCCAACTGTGCTAATGGCCCTGGAATAGGTTCCGGGCGGAACACCAATGAGCCGTTTGAAATGTCGCGTGAAGTGCGATTGGTCCGTGAAACCGACGGCGTAGGCGACATTCGCCGGTGTCTCACCGGCCATCAGCATCTGCTGCGCGCGACGCACTCGGACTTGAGAGAGATAGACCTGGATAGGCATTCCGACCTCTTTGGAGAAGACGCGGCTTAGATACGGGGCCGAAGTCCCTGCCAATTCAGCGAGTTCGTGAAGAGAGACGTTCTCATTGAATCTTGCTTCCAAGCTGTCCTGGACTCGGCGGATGTTCGCACGTTCTTCCTTCTTTGGTATGTCGGGCAATGATGCGTGTCGAACCAGGACTTCACAGATTGCATCATAAAACGCAGATTCCTGTTCCAACTGCGAAGCTCCGTCGTCCATCGCCCGGTGAGCCTGCAAAACGAGTTCTGCAAGTTGAGAATCGTCGATGACCGGAGGCAGCAACAAGGGTTCGATATCACCATTGCGGTCAAACGCTTTTACGATGCTTGCGATGACACTTGGGGCAGCATAGAGATACCGCCATGCCCCTGTCGCTGTGCACGTATGCGCCTCATTGGGGTGGATGACAAGTAGCTTTCCCGGTCCAGTGTGGTATCGCTCGCCCCGATAGAAGAACGTGCCCGTCCCGCCTTCGGAGACGCCCAGTTTGTATTCGGGGTGTGAGTGACGCGGCCAAGTGTGTTTGACCGACTCCCACTGATGGATTGTTATTTCGTCGTCAGCAGAACCGCGAACTTTGAAATGCTTCACCTTGAATTCGGAAGCCATTCTATCCTCGCTGGCGATTAAACAACTTGAAACCTGACAGGCAGTCTACGTCGCACAGTTGACGCGAGCAACCAAACGCTGACGCAGTGGACGAGACCTTGAGTCCCTCCACTGGTTATCGAAAAATCGGAATCGTTCGGCTACCGTCGACGATGACTTTGTTGTTTATAGACGTTACTGCGAGCGATGTGATTGTTTGACCAAGTCACTCAATACACGCATCGCGTCTTCCGCTCTTTCAGACGGGACAAAAAGGTGGTCATGATAACAGGCTGAGATTGCATTGACGCTGATGCCGTGTTCTGCCAGCTTTTCAGTTACGATGGCAAGGAAACCGATCGCCTCAAGGCTGGAGTGCACTTTAAGAGTGATCTTCCTGCAAGGAAAAGTGAAGTCGAGATGGTTCGCTTCCGCTTCGTCCTTCGCAAGAATCAGCGTCAAACCCTCCTCTTCAAGAAACTGTCCGATGGGGGAAAGGCTAAGTTCGGACGCGACTGCCGGTTCCAATGAGCAAAACACAAATTCGCCATCTTGCAGTTCCGGCCGCATGTTTTGCAGCAATGTCAGCAGATTCGCTTCGCCGTTCATCTGTTTTCCCATCGTGTTTCTGCAGCGGTTGGAGCTGAATTCATTCCCGTAGCTCGCGTGCGACGGTGAGGTAGTAGTTGCGAGCGGTTGCGTTGACCATGTTGCGAGCCAACTTCGTCAAAGCATCGGCTTTGATTTGTTTTGCATCGCGGTCGTTCTTGTCGAGGGCCAATAGATGGTCTGCGAGTTGCGTGGCCCATTGGTTGTCATCGTTCGCGAGCGCGTCTTTGGCCGCAGAGACCAGTTTCTCTTTTCCACCCGCCAACTTGGCAACACGCTCTGCTTCTGATTTCAACGTCAGGCGAAACAGATTGGATGGGTTGCCGTCGAACCAGCCAAAGTACTGGCTGAAGACGGTCCGCACGCCCCATTCGGGATGCCCGTAAAACGGTTGCAAATAGTCTTTGCTGGCGAGGCGCTCAGGAAGCTGCACGTACTCAACCAACTCATCCGGCGTCATTCCCTTGTTCATTCCCTCGACGGTTTTGTCGTGGATGAACTGAACGGCATCACGGTAATCGCCGAGGACTTGTTTGACTTCGTCTGCTCCGACA
The DNA here is from genome assembly GCF_007860175.1 of Rubripirellula reticaptiva. Lineage (NCBI taxonomy): Bacteria > Pseudomonadati > Planctomycetota > Planctomycetia > Pirellulales > Pirellulaceae > Rubripirellula > Rubripirellula reticaptiva. The sequence goes on from NZ_SJPX01000006.1 coordinate 215,984, forward strand.
ATCGGTTTGGTGTGGCCACCGACCAAGGCGACCGCATTGTTGGCAGACATATTAGTGAGGCTGTCGGCCCACAGGCGAACGCTACGGTTGGGAGTCCCTCGAATCGCGTACAAGTTTGGAAACGATCGGTAGAAATTGTCGCCAGCGAAGAGTACTTTGCCAGCCGGATACCAGACGAACAGTTCGTCGTTGGTCTCACCGGGTGCTGACACGAGTTCAAGTTCAACTCCGGCCACGTTGATCGTCTGCCGATCTCCTTCGAGAAAGTGTGACGGTTTCGACTCCGCACCTGACGCGAACGCGTGGCCGCCGCTCTTGGGGTATCGAACCGGGGCGACGCCGTTGTTGATCCGTTGCTCCGGTGGCAACTTGAATCCAGCTTGCCTTGCTGCTCGGACTGATTGAAACGTAACACCGGCATCCGTCAATGGACGGTATTCGCTTCCGAAGTTGTTGTGAGCCCAGATTTGCGGTCGCTCTGCTCCAAGAAACGAAGTCACACCGCCGGTATGGTCACCATGTGAGTGCGTGAAGATGATCGCCTTGACCGGTTTGTCGGTGATCTTGCGAAACTCCGCCACGATGCGATCGGCGTCGTCTCGCGTCATTCCCGTATCGACAATGACAACGCCATCGTCACCAACGATCATCGAAACGTTCGCCGGACTGAATCCGACTGCGACGTGGACTTTATCGGCGACTTTGACGATTTGTTCTTCAAACTGTTTCGATTGTTGCGTCAGCTTTCGGGTCGCAGCATTGTCTTGTGCAAAAACGGGGGCCGCTACGAGCAGCAGGATCAATGGAAGGAAGAGTCGGTTCATTTTGGTTCTCTCTGTTGATGGGTTAAACGCGTCGTTGAATTCGTGGCTCGGCGATCTCCGGCTATTCTGCCAAGCGGAAGCCGGAGAACTGCCAGCGTGCGTCCGCTGGGAAAAAGTTTCGGTATGTGTCGCGAATATGCGACTGCGACGTTGCCACGCTTCCTCCACGCAGGACGTATTGATTGCACATGAACTTTCCGTTGTACTCGCCGATCGCACCGGGCGGCGGGCGGTAACCGGGATAGGCTTGATAGCTACTCGCAGTCCACTGCCAAACGGAACCAAAAAATCCACCCGATGACAACGTCGGGTGAATGGCGTAGCCGCCTGCGAACAACTTGTCAGCGAATTGGCCCGTATTAGCTTCTGCACGCGTCTCGGTGAGACTTCGACATGCGACCTCCCATTCAAATTCGGTGGGGAGTCGTTTGCCAGCCCATCGTGCGAACGCATCCGCCTCAAAATAGCTGACATGACAGATGGGCCAATCGGGATCGACCGGCGTAAGCCCTGCCAATGTGAATTGCATCCATCGACCATCTCGGCGCATCCAGTAGAGCGGTGCGTTCCAACTCCGTTCCTTGACCGCGTTCCAGCCGAGTGAGAGCCATAACTCCGGTCGCTCGTATCCCCCATCGTTGATGAACTCAATGAACTGTCCACAGGTCGTCAAATTCAACGAGATACGAAATGCCGGAAGAAATACCGTGTGACGAGGCAGTTCATTGTCGAAACAAAACCCATCTCCATCGTGTCCGACGTCGTATTTGCCATCGGTGATCTCTGCCCACGAATCCGTCGTCCCATTTGACGGCGCAAACTCGCGGTCTTCATACACGGGCAACATCGGATTGGACGCCAACGCATTCTTGATGTCCGTAAGGATCAACTCCTGATGCTGTTGTTCGTGGTTCAAACCTACGGTGATCGTTTCAGCATGCCGAGCAACGAAGTCGGGCGATTGCAATCGGCTGAGCAACTCCCGATCAACGTAACGGCGATACTCCCGAATGCAATCAAGTCCAGGCCGCGAGATCGTTCCCCGGTTGGGTCGGGGGAATTGCTCGCCAATCGCGTTGTAATAGGAGTTAAACAGATAGGAAAAGTGCTTGTCAAATACCGTGTAGTCCGCTTCTTGTTTCAGTACGAACGTTTCAAAGAACCATGTTCCGTGTGCGAGATGCCAACGCACTGGGCTCGCATCCTCCATCGACTGCACCATGCAGTCTTCCGGCGAAAGCGACGCCGTGATGCGATCGGTAAACCGCCGAACACTCTCGAATTGTTTGCTCAAGCTCGAATCCGCAGCGTTCTCATTCATCTGCCGCTCCGTCTAGCACAAGATGCAGCAAGCCGAACAGGCCTTCGCTGTCCGTCCACTGTTGGTGCAAGCTGAAACCATGCGGCCTAGCCAGTTCGGCGAAACCCTCGATGCTATACTTGTGCGAATACTCGGTCAGAATCTTCTCGCCTTTCGCAAAATTAACGACTGTGTCTCCGACCATCACGTTTTGATCCACAAGACTGACAATCGAAATTTCGATGCGATGATCCGTCGAGTTGTAGATCGCTTTGTGCTGAAAGTTGGGCAAGACGAAATCACCATTTAGCTCACGGTTGATACGCTCCAATAAATTCAAGTTGAATTTTGCGGTAACGCCTTGAGAATCATCGTAGGCAGCGACAATGGTGGACACATCTTTTTGAAGATCAATGCCAATCAGCAACCCACCTTGGGGGCCAAGCAATTTGGCGATCGACGCGAGAAGTCCTGCTGCCTCTTCCGGCGTGTAGTTGCCAATCGTCGATCCCGGGAAATAGAGGGCCACGTGCGAATAGGGGGCCTTGGTTGTCGGCAGCGAAAACGGTTTCGTAAAGTCAGCGACCACAGGACAAATCTCGATTCTAGGATAGCTTGAACGCAAGTCGTCGGCTGTCATCAAAAGATGTTCTGCTGAAACGTCGACTGGCACGTAGGCCACCGGATCAATCAGTGCATCCAGCAGAATTCGAGTCTTGATCGAACTGCCGCTGCCGAATTCAATCAGCATGACACGCCGATCAATTTGGTGTGCGATCGCGTCTGCGTTTTCACTCGTGATGGCGAGTTCCGTTCGCGTCAGATAGTACTCGTCGAGTTCGCAGATCTCATCAAACAGTCTTGATCCGGCACCATCATAGAAGTATTTGCAAGGCAGCGTTTTTTTCGGTTTCTGAAGTCCTTCGAGGACATCGGCAAGGAAGTTCTCGCTGGTCTGCTTTTGTTCGAGCGTATTGATGGTGTCGGTCCTGTTGAATCAATGTTGACGAGGAGAAGATACAGAGGCACCGGCGGTGCTACGCCTGTGCTGAGTTAGCCTTGAGCCGGTCGAAGTACGCATGCCAACCTTGATGCTTGCGACCAGCAGCAAGGCAAAAATGGCTTTCGTTATTCATGGCTCCGTTGCGGATGCCTTCATAGATGCCCGCAATTACCGTGCCGAGGAACTCGCCGAGTTCTGCAATGCGGTCTTCGCGATACTCGCCAACTGTCATGGTGCGATATTTCAGCTCCGTACCATACGCGTCGTTCAAGTACTCGGCCAACTTTCGCTGTGTGATCGCTTCGCCGTGCAGATTGTACGTCTGGCCGTCGTGCTTCGATTCCGTCAACATGCGGGCGTAGGCAAAGGCCAGTTCGCCGCGAGTTGTGTAGCCGCACTTTGCGTCACCAGCGCAGTTTGCAATCTCACCACGTTGTTTGTAGGTCTCGATGTACTCGACATCTGGTTCAATATAGATACCGTTGCGACCGATCACCCACTGAAGGCCGCTGTCGCGAACGTCTTCTTCCGTCTGGCGATTACTTTGGACAACAGGTGAGAACGCAGTGCCTTCTTCTGCGCCTTGAATGCTGGTGTAGACAATCTTACTAACACCCGCCTCCTTGGCAGCTTCGATGACGTTGCGATGTTGACCAATACGCTTCGTGGGAGCGTCCATTCCAGAAACGAGTAACAATGCGTCGATACCGCGAAGTGATTCCCGCAATTGATCGCGCAACGTGTAGTCGCCCTGGCGTACTTCGACACCGAGCGATTCGGCTTTGCTAGGAGTGCGTGCAAGTCCGATAACGTTCTCTTTGCCGACGATTTCAACGGCGGCGTGGACAATTGATCCGCCCAAGTTTCCGCTGGCGGCAGTGACGGCAATTTTTGTCATTGAATTCTTCCTACTCATAGATTTGTGCGTGGTCGACGAGGGTAAGCTACCAACTGATCGCTGCCCGTTGGCTTGGGCTTGTCCAATTCAACATCGAGCAACGACTTCGGATCGTCGATTGGCAAGTATCGAGTGAGTGCAACAGCTCTCATCTTATTCTGCTGTGTGAGGATTCCATTACTGCTGAGTTGCTCTTCGAAAAAATCGGCGGATCAATCGTCGGATTCCAAGCGTCACCAGAGCCGGCACGCCCATTAAAATCGCAATTTTCAGCAGGGGACCAATGAACCGGATTGCCCCACTGGGATCACTTCCTTTCACCCCCTCGCCAACATCGGACGCGGCCCCCGCCCTCATTCCCGCCGCCCACTGAGTCTGATCGAGTGGTGCGATTAGTAACACGACGATGGAAGCAGCGACCACGATGAACAGGATTGGCCGAATGGTCTCGCGTAACGCTGGCATTACGGATCAACTCCTTCCGCGGCGCTAGATTGTCTAAGTCGGTGCAAAACATACTTTTTGACATTGGTCGCAATCCATTTCCAGTGCATCGCTAAATGGATTCCAATCACGAGCATCAGAAGGTTGGCACTGATGTCATGGATAGCGGACCAAAATGGGTCAATCGTGAAACGAATTCCCAGTGCTGGCAACGCCGCTTCCGAAATGACCACTCCTGAAAAAGTCGCCGTCACAAACAGGAAAAACAGCATCCAGTCCAGCACATAATTGAAACGAGCGTGACCGGGAGTCGGATTGAAAAAGCGTCGAGTCGTGTTGACAATCCACTGCCAAGCGAAGATTAGATGCAGGAAAAATGGAATGATGATCAGGAAGCTCGCCCACTCATGGACCGTGATTCCAGTCGCCTGCGGCGCGAGCACCAGTACCATGCCGACAAACATGCAGAGATCGAGCCAAACGCGTACTCGCGCGGCGTTCGCCTTTCCTTTCTGAGTGGTTTCTTGTTTCGTCGCGTAAATCTCACTGGTCCCTTTATGACGCATCGCTTAATTGAAGACTGGCTCGGCAAGTCGTTGGCCCTACCTGGTTCCGCCAACTTGTTCGCTGTCTAGTCGTTTGGCCTTTTTGTGACCCTCATCGGATTGACCAAGCTTCCAATAGCTCGATAGATAGAGGTGTGTTTTCGGAAGATTGTTATGCTCTTGCAAGAAGGTCCTCAGCACACGCATGCTATTGAATTCACAGGCGGCCCAGACGGCGGGTTGTCCTTCCAACCAGGGCAATGCTCGAATCTTGGAAGCAAGGAACAAACCATCGACCTTGGGGCGTGAGTTGATCTCCCAGTGCAGTTCAATGTTTCGCGGATGCGTCAGTTTTTGGATGTCGGCACGACTGGGAACTTCAATTACAGCGTAGCCGACAGCGTCCTCCGGCAGTTGACTGAGGTGGACGCTGATCGCGGGAAGTGCGGTCATGTCTCCCGCCAGCAGAAACCAATCGGCGGAATGGTTGATTAGTTTTTTAGGCCCCGGTCCGGCGACTGTAATGCGGTCTCCTGGCTGAGCGTCGATCGCCCAGGTTGACGCCGGACCCGGCGAGTCATGCAAGACGAAGTCGATATCAATCTCGGTTGGTCGCTGATGCCTTACCGTATAGGTTCTCAGAAGTGGCTTCTGGCCATCGCGTTGAGGAATTAGCAGCTTCAAATAGGCGCTTTCCTGGTCAACGGGGAATGCCGAAAGGGCATCGCCACCTAACGTGACGCGCAGCATATGCTCGGTGATCGGTGCGGAACGAATCACTTCCAGTTCCATCGTGGTGCGACTAGCCATGGGTTGAATCTCTGCTTCTGGAGGTATCGGATGGATTCAAGTTTTCACTCAAACCGGGGGCATCTTGAACGATCGCACTCAGACCATGCCGCCATTGGCGCGCAGGGTCTGACCGTTGACCCAAGCTCCATCCGGCCCAGCGAGAAAGGCCACAACATTGGCAATGTCTTCGGGAGTCCCCAATCGTTCAAGCGGCGACGCTTTCGACAACTTCTCGACTAACTCATCGGACTTGCCTTCTAGGAACAATGCGGTGCCCGTCGGTCCGGGAGCGACTGCGTTGACCGTGATGTTTCGTCCGCGCATTTCCTTCGCCATGATCGCCGTCATCGTTTCGATGGCGGCTTTGATGCCCGCATACACGCCGTATGTTTCAAACTTCATCCCGACGACCGTGGTGGAGAAATTGATGATCCGCCCGCCATCCCGCAGGCGAATTCCAGCCTCGCGCATGCCGTTGAATGTGCCTCGAAAGTTCACAGCAACCTGAGCGTCAAAGATCGCGTCGTCGCAGTCCGCGATCGAAGCCAGTTTCATGATGCCGGCGTTATTCACCAGCACATCGACACCACCGTAAGCTGCCTCGGCGCTGTCGAACATCCGTTTGACCGCGGCGGAATCGGAAACGTCCGCCTGGACTGCGATGGCATGACCGCCTTCGGTCTCGATTGTGTTCACGACCTCGCTCGCGGGATCCTTACTGCCAGAATAATTGACGAGGACGTTGAACCCATCTCTGGCCAGACGCTTGGCGACGGCTGCCCCGATCCCACGCGACGAACCGGTGACGATTGCAGTTTTTTTGGTTGTTTCATTCATGTCAGTCGACCGTTGGTGTGTGCAGAATAGGGTTGTATCAGGTGTAGATGATGCCACCCATCAAACAGCATCGGACTCCTGCGTTCCAAAGAGCTTCTGATCCAGCGAGAACTCACCGGGCCCTGTGACAAAGATCACGGCATACACAGCGAGGTAGACCGCTGCCAGTTCTTTTACCTTCCATGGGTCACTGCCGTGAACCAAGAAGAGTGCAACACACATTGTGAACGCAAGGTTCAAAACGGCGAATCGTGTGCCAAGTCCAAGGATCAATAGTACCGAGCAACCGACTTCGGCACCGATGGCGCAGAGAAGGCTTAGCTGATGTCCCATTCCTAGCGGATCAGGGAAGCTTTCAGCCATCGCCGTAAAGCCCATCAACTTTTGAATGCCATGGACAAGCATGAAGCAGCCAAAGGCAATGCGTAAGCCAAGCATGCCGAGTGAAACTTGTTGGGGGGTTCCAAGTAATAGTCGTTGTTTCATTATCTTGTTCCGGATGATGTTTTCGTTTTAGTTTCGCGAATCGTAGCGGACGACATTCAATCGTCGTGTGTTGCTTAGTTCAGTTCAGCTTTGCGAGACGACAGATTCAAATGGATCGTTAGACGTCCCTCGTTCAGCAACCATGGTCGCACGACATACGACCGCGCTCCCTTCGCGTGCATCGGATCGGCATCAGCAATTTTTCGGGCCTCCGTAGTATCGTCTGCGCGCACGATGATCATTTCCTCGCCTTCGCAAAACTTTTCGTCCGATGTCCAGAACGGGCCCGCACCAAAAAGTATCCCGTTCTTTTCGATCTTTCTCTGGTAGTCGAGGTGTTCCTCCAGAACGTCCATCATGGGAGCAATCCCATTGGTCAACGTGGTGAAGATTGCATAGAGCTGCAATTGCATCATGCTGGTCGTTGCGTTCAACGATTTTTCTTTTGGAAACGACTCTTTGACCTTTGCGGAACTTGCTTCCTGGCCCAACGAAACTTTTGCGTTTCCCGAGTTTGTCGACACCTTGGTTGCTCGACCGGCATTGGAACCAGCAGGCAATTCATTGAGCCCGCTTTGCTCCTGTTCCGCTGCTGGTTTCGGCTCCTCACGAACTTCGCGAGCGACGGTGAGGGAATAGTTGCGTGCGGTTGCGTTGACCAGCTTTCGAGTCGCGGCGTTGTCTTGTGCGAACAGCGGGGTTGTTAGAAGCAGAAGTGTGATTGAAAAGTATCGTTGAATCATCTTGGATTCTTTCAGGGGAAGGGGGAAGATCGAACGTGGCGGGGGCTTCCAGCGGTAGCATTCACTGGGAACTGCGACTGGAAGCCCCAGTCACTTTGAACAAAGAGTGACTAAAACCACAACTCGCTCAACTGTCCGGATTCAAGCTCGTTGGCATAGCTCAAATAGTAGTTTCGGTTAGGCGCGTTGTACTCGCGTGCCGCCAATTCTCGCAGCGCCTCGATTTTCACCGTGCGGGCCAGCTTTCGATCTCCATCATCCAGCCATTTCAAATGTTCCGAAAGCTCAAGTGCCCATTGGTAATCTTGATTCGCCAGTGCGGCGTTCATCTGTTCGGTTAGCTTATTTATGCCACCCGCCAGCTTGGCAATCTTTTGCGCCTTGACCTTGGGTTCCAACGGATTCAACGTCGTCGGATTGCCGTCGTACCATCCAAGCAGCCCCGCATAGATCGCTCGCACTGCATGAGGAACCGATCCATAGAACTCGATGAGGTACGGTTTGTCTTTCAAATGCTCTGGCAACTTGACTTCGTGAGCGAGTTGGTCGGGACCTTTGCCGGCGTTGATGCCTCGCACCGTTTGGTCGTACACACTGCGAATCGCTTCGCTGTAGTCCGTAAGTGCCGTCGTAGCCGCTTCCTGTCCTTGGATGGGCATCGTGTGGCCAGGAACGACAACGTGTGGTTTCAACGCGGCCATCTTCCCGACGCTTTCGGACCAATTCAGCACGTCGCGATAGGCCGTGCCCCGGATTGCATACAGGTTGGGAAAGGAGCTGTAAAAATTGTCGCCCGCCAGCAACACCTTCTCCTTCGGGAGCCAGATAAACATCGCGTCGTCGGTTTCCCCTGGGCCGATGTGGAATTCGATTTCGACACCCGCGATCGTCGTTTTGAGTCCGCTGCTGGGAACGGTGACGGTCGGTGGAAGGAATCCTTTGCCGCGATCGCCATCGTCTGTACCCGCCGGTGCAACACCGCGGTTGATAATCTCCGACGACGAGAGATTCCGTCCGAACTGGCGAATATTTCGCTTCTGCTTTACCGGATCAACCGCTTTGTTGACGCCCTCGGCCGAACCAAAGGTCTCCGTGCCATAGATGTCCGGTTTCTCATCGCCGATAAAGGCACTGGCTCCACCAATGTGATCGCCATGGCTGTGAGTGTAGATGATCGCCTTGACCGGCTTGTCGCTGTATTGCCGAAAAGCTTCAGCCGCTTTGGCGGCGCTCGTCGGACCGAAAAGAGTATCGACGATAATCACACCGTCTGTTCCGACGATCATCGAGGTGTTCGCGCCGTGGAAACCAACCGCGGTGAAAACGTTTTCCGCAACTTTGACAACTCCCTTCTCGAACTGTTGCTGCTGAGCATTGAGCATCCGAAGTGCCGTGTCGGGCTCGACCTGCGTTTGTCCGCTGGCAACACCAGCGGCCATTACCAAGAGGCAGAGAGTAGCGATCAGATTTTTCATAAGACTATTCCTTTGAGATTTGTTTCAATTTCTTAGCGGAACGGCGCGAGCCGTCCGGTGTCACGTTACCGGAGGGCTTGCGCCCTACCGCTACAAGTTTCTTGCCAGCAAATTCTTCTGCATCTTTCATGAGACTATTCCTTTGAAATGCGTTTCAGTTTCTTAGCGGAACGGCGCAAGCCGTCCGGTGCCACGTTACCGGAGGGCTTGCGCCCTACCGCTACAAGTTTCTTGCCAGCAAGTTCTTCTGCATCTTTCGCAGCACGTTTTGCGTCGCTTCCAGTTCCGACTTCGAGATGCCTTTCAATGTGGTTTTTCGCAGGTCGTCTAACAGCGGCAGGACGGTTTGAAGTTTCTGCTCGCCGCGGCGGGTCAATCCGACCATCACGATCCGAGCGTCTTCACTTGATTCGCTCCGCTCGACAAACTTCTGCTGGACGAGTCGATCCAACTGGCGTTTCACCGTCGTTGGATCACGAATCATCAGTGACGCCAGCTCGTTCATGCTCAGCGGCTGGCCGGCATCCAACAACGTGATCAGTGCCTGCGTTTCCTCTGGCGAAAACGGCCAACCAGCACTCTTCAGCACCGCAGCCATTCCCGATCGGATCAGATAGGCGACACGCCCGATTGCAAATCCGGGCGAGGATTCAGAATCAAAGTGCATGTTCGCCTCCGTGTGAATCCTGAATCGGGCCGCTCGTCGGCCCAGCAAAGATCGGCCGATACCAATCGAAGTAGCAGTAAATCAGCAGAGCACAGGCTGCGAAATCGGGAATCCCGACGACGAGGTATTGATGAGCAAAGAAGATGACGTACAGCAAGATATTGAACGTATAGGGCAGCGCCATCAAGATCGCGAGCGGCGTTGTCCGCGGGAAGAACATCAGCCCGCCAGCGATCGTCTTGAGCAAGCCGACCCAGAAGATCAGATAGCCAGTTTTCTCAAGCGCGAGCATGAATTGATCGAGCTCAGTTGGCGGATCGCCCACCGGATACCCGTTCACGCCAAAACCCATCGTCATGATCCCGGTGCCGACAAGGAACAACGCAAAGAGTATCCGCACCACGAGGGCGAGACGCGGAAGTCGAACGCTGCGTTTTTCTAATGTGGGCATATTTGTTCATCGAACTTGCGTTTCTAGCGGAACGGCGCGAGCCGTCCGGTGCCACACAGATCTAGCGGAACGGCGCGAGCCGTCCGGTCTCACACAGAAAACCTATCCATTACCGGAGGGCTCGCGCCCTTCCGCCAAACCGTTTGCATGTAGCTGTATAGTACAGGTATATGCCGGCGAGTCAATGCTTACGAAGAAAAACAGTCGCCGGATCACTCAGTCCAGTATTTCGGATGGTCTAAGGCTTTTGAGCAGCGGACGGTTCCCTCGCAATTCTCGATGGTTCCAGGCGTCAGCTCCATCACCATCCACGCGTCTGCGTTTTGAGGTGGGATTGGGTAGGTTGCCTGAAGACCCTGGACACCTGCGGGCTTGAACCCGAATCGCGAATAGTATTCGGGATAACCGAGAACGAAGACGAGGTCGACCCTGGATTCCCCTAACAGGCGTAACCCGGTTTCGATCAAACGACCGCCAATCCCCTGACGTTGTCGATCTTGCACAACCGCCAGCGGTGCGAGAATCCTTGCACTGACTTGGCCATGGTCCGGTTCGATGCTCGCGGACGTAAAGAGAAGATGCCCGACGAGTTCGCCGTCCGTTTCAGCGATGAGCGATAGCATTGGCTCGCCGGAATCGTCATCGAGCATCTCATCAACGAGCTTGGCGATTACCGGACCTTCGGTCTCGCCAAACGCATTCTTATGGACCGCAAGAATCGCATCGCGATCCTGCTCCTTGGCGCTGCGAATCTTCACTTCAGCTTGTGTCATGATTGGCGGGCCAATAGCACTAGAATGCAACTGCCGTCGTCGATGACGTTGATGCCAGCTTCGCGTGCCGATTCACTGGCCTGCTCGTGTTCCGCGCCTGGTTGCATCCAGATGTGCTTCACGCCGGCTGCGATCGCGTCGGCGATGACTTGCCGGGTGACTTCTGGTGGCGTGATGATCGACAGTGCTTCGGGGACGATGGGAAGGTTCGCGATTTTCGGATAAGCCTTGTGGCCTTCGATTTCTTCAGTGACTGGGTTCAGCGGATACGTCTCGTGGCCGGCGGCCAGGAGGGCTTTGAAAACCTTGTAACCGTACTTGTGTGTGCGGGCCGAGGCGCCGGCGACGGCGTAGGTTTTCGCAGCGAGAAAATTTTCGATTGAGTTCATAACGAGTTTCGTATCGAGGGTTGGCTCTGCATCAACAAAGCTTGCAACTACGGTTTCAACAATGCTCTATCGCGTTAAGCTAACCTCATGGAACAACTGCGTGAACTACACTTCGATGATCTGAACGCGGCGATTGACGAGGCGAGGTCTCTACTGCGGAGCGGCTACAACTGCAGTGGCAATTGGTCGCTCGGGCAAATCTGCCGCCATCTGGTACTCGTGCAAGATCCGAGCGTCGATGGTTATCCGAAGTGGATGTCGCTGTTTGCGTTTTTGCGTCCTGTGATGCGACGGATCCTCTTGCCAAGAGTACTTAGCGGCGATTCACCTCGCGGAATTCGTACAGCTTCGATATTTGTTCCGCCGGCCGAACTGGATGACGCTGGCGAAGTGGAGGCTTTTGCGGCGAGCGTGGCTCGGTTCTACGCTCACGCTGGTGACTATGCTCCGCATCCAGCGTTTGGGCGATTGCCGCGTGAGCAGATTGAGCAAATTCATACGGCACATGCCGCTCATCACCTGCGTTTCCTAAGACCCCGCGACTGATTCTTTTTTCGCGTGCTAATCGGACTACATCACCTCGACTGTCGTGGGTTCGAGTCCCACCGAAGTGAACCTTGTGTTCGCTTCGTAGCTCAGTTGGTAGAGCATCGAATCTGTCTGGTTAACAAACTTCGTCGATCGTTTTTTCGAACCACAACAATACTTGGCGACTGCCGCATCGGAGTACATCCGAAGAAGTTTGAAGAGTGAAGGGGTGAAGTTTGAAAGGTTGGCCACGGATTGGCACGAATCATTTTTCGGATCGAAGAACAGGTGGCGCTGCGAACAGGGCGTTCCGGCAAACTGGAAATTCCAAAGCCCTCGATCCTAATCCGCGTTTTCAACTTCCATTTGGCGTAAGAACGCTTTCATCTTGGCAGGTTTGTTGGTGTGAAAGATTCGTACACCGGCTTGGATCAGTTGACGCCAGTCTTGTTCAGTGCCTTCGGCGTGAGTCTCGACGAGGAATCCTTTGCTTGTGGCGTAGCGTATCAGTTCTAGGGTTTGTGGGTTGGCAGGGTCATTCTTGGAGACGTTGACTTGGACCATCGTTGGATTGAATCGCTGCTTTACATCATCGACCTGATTCTTGTTGGAGACCATGAACATGAGTAGGTCACGACTGAATGGGAGGCCATTGGTTTGATAGGCGTCGAAAAGATCCGCGTCACGATAGGGAACGCGGAACACGATGCCGCTGAAGGCCTGTCGACGAGCGACGAGCTCCATGATTTCCTTGAAATACTGGTTCACTCCCGGTTTCAAGTCGGCTTTGAATAGCACCCGATCTTTTCCTTCGACTAAAAACTCGTCCAAGGTAGCGACTCGATGTTCGGACACCGTGCCGTCGCGAAACTTCTTGTGCAGTGTTTTCAACTCCTCCAAGCTCATTTTGCTCGCAGCGCCGGAACCCGTTGTCTCGCGATCGATGGTCGGGTCGTGCACGATCACAAAGTGACCGTCCTGCGTTCGCTGGATATCGGTTTCGTAAAGCTCGTAACCCTTGATCTGACAGTTGCGAATGTTGGCAATGGAATTTTCGGGTGCGTTGTCAGCTTTGTCCGTTTCGTAACCACCGCGATGGGCAGCAATCTGGACTCCGTTTATTTGGACAGCGGTGGCGGGACTTCCGGTCGCATTGACTTCGACTTCCGATACCTGAGCTCCCGCGTCTTGGGGCATCGGATTTTCAGCAAAGCCGGGAGTCGCCAGTTGGAGGCTAAGCAGCGCCGCGATCGCGAAGACTGCAGAGGATGCGAACTGCGGAGTCGTTGGACGGGTTTTCTTCACTGTGCTGCTTTTCTGTGTGACGCGGCGACGCAATTGCGTGGGAACACGGAGTTTAGTCAAACGTGCCTTTTAGTTGTTCCAGGTAATCGTGAATTGCAACACGGTCGCGATCGTGACCCAGATCAGGTACGGGATCTGCGCGAAAGTGATCAAGCGACGGTGGGGCCAGATGGTCTTCATGGCCCAGAGGATCGTGATCCAGACGATCGCGATGTCGATGGCCGCGAGGGGCAGGTTCCGCAGCCCGAACTGGATTGGGGTGAAGGCGATGTTGGCGATCAGATTGATGGCGAACGGGATCGCGACGGGCCATGGGATCTGCTTGCGGGCGACTCGGTAGAAGACGTAGCCGAACGTGACCAGGATGATCGGGTAGAGGATCTGCCAGATCGTGCCGATCGTCGAGGGCTCAGGCGTCCAAGCCGGTTTATCGAGTGCGTCGTACCAGTCTCGCCAAGTCATGTTTGGAAGTTTGAAGAGTGAGGGGTGAAGTGTGAAATGTTGGAAGGTGGAGTCTGTTGCGTTTTAGGACGCTGTCGTATTCTACCGAATTGTCGACTTTTAGCTTCCAGGCGATTGGCAAGCAGGATGCTCACCCCACCTTAGTACACGGAGTAGGCTTGAATGGGACCAGTGTTTTGGAAGACGGCTGCGTTGTTGGTGTTGTCGAATGTGTTCATGACATTTGCGTGGTACGCGCACTTGAAGAACCTGGACGGGCGACCGTGGCTGATTGCAGTGGCGGTCAGTTGGGGGATCGCATTCTTTGAGTATTTGATCCAGGTGCCGGCGAACCGGATCGGTTACACGCAAATGAACCTGGGGCAGTTGAAGATCCTGCAGGAAGTCATCACGCTTACCGTCTTCGTCCCGTTCGCGGTCTTCTACATGCAACAACCGCTGAAACTCGATTACTTGTGGGCGGCGATGTGCATCATGGGCGCCGTGTACTTCGTTTTCCGATCGGCAACTTGATCGTCACTTTCATCGCAAGAGAAATTCAATGCCATGTCCGACCAGCCGACCAACGAACCCGATCCGAAATCGTCGACGCCCCAGCAGCCTGACAGTCTTGAAATGCGAAATGCGGACGTATTCTCGGGAGGAGTTTTACGAGTTCGTCTGGTCGAAGCCTGCGACGAAACTGGTAAATGAGCTGGGATGCTCGGACGTGATGATCGGCAAGGTGTGCAAGTTGTATGACATTCCGAAGCCCTACCCAGGCTATTGGGCCAAACTAGGTAACGGGAAAAAGCCATCTAGGACAAAGCTACCGGACAACAATGATCCCGATCTGCAATCATTGACTTTTTACCGCCACGAGGATTACGAGGCGACGGTCAATGGACCGCCAAGGGAGTTGCAGTATGACGAGGAAATTCTTGACGCGTTGGCGAAATCAAAGTCGCTGGGTCCAGTAATCGTGCGAGACACGTTGCGGTCGGCTCATCTGCTGATCGCCAGAAGGCGAGAGCAGATTGAAAAGGACAACCGCGAAAGCAAGATTCCCTGGTCGGAGAGGAACTACGATGCCCGCGAAGAACGCAAGCCAACCATTGATGTTTCAGCGAGTTCGAGCCAATGGAAGCGTGCGCTGCGAATTATGGATGCGCTGATCAAGCGAGTTGAGGCGATTGGCGGGAGCGTTGAAATTCAGCGAAGTGGATACAACGGGCACACGACAAGCACTGTTGTGATCATCGCGGGCGAGAAGATCACTGACATCCGACTGCGCGAGAAGCACAATCAAGTCCGGATCAAAAACAAGGACGCGAAGTATGCTTGGGAACGGAATCGAACGGAGTTGGTGCCCAGCGGTTTGTTGATGTTCGATGATGGTCCGTCGAGTTATCGATCTCCGCTGGCGATGGACGGCAAAGCAGTCAAGATCGAAGGCAAACTCGATGCCATGATTCTTGGCTTCATCAAGGAAGCTGGTGAGATCCGAATTCGCCGGCGTGAACAGGAGGAGATCGCACGGCAAGAAGCTGAGGCTGAGCGGATTCGCCTTGAGCGTGAAGCGGAACTCCAGCGTCGTCGGGACGCGTTGGAAAGATTGCAGGCGGAAGAGCAACGCAAGGTCAACGAGCTGTTAAGTCACGCTGATGCCTGGCGACAAAGTGGCCTCTTGCGTGACTACCTGGATGCACTTTGTGAACGATGTGTTCAAGCTGATCAGGCAGTGCCGCTGGCCAGTCCATTGGCAGATTACTTGCGATGGGGATTCGCACAAGCCGATCGCCGTGATCCGCTTTGCGAGACACCATCATCGGTTCTGGACGAAACCGTTGATGAGTCGGATTTGGAGCAATGTGCTTCGGTCGCTCCCAAGAAACCCAGGTGAGATGAAAACCTAGATAGGTCAAGCCTTTGGCGGATGTTCGTCCATGGCAACCCAAATGCGGCGAACGCGAATGAGTTGGGAGCGGTTCATTCTAAGAAGCTCGATGGTCAACTCACCTGTCTTCGTCAATCCGATTAACTGCGTGCAATCATTGCTCCAAGCGAAATGCTGCTTCCAGTCATCACGATGTGGATGGAACAAAGGCGTTCCCACCGATTCCCCGGCAGGAACACCGACGATTCGATCCGACTTGTATCGATTGCATGTTGGACAGGCGAGACACAGGTTGCCCAGTTCGGTGGGACCAGCCAGGGCTCGGGGCACGATGTGCTCAATTTCAAAGATGGCGACTGTCAAATGCTCGGCAGTTTTGTAGTACGCGCAGCAATCACGGAACGCAGCACGAACTTGTCGACGCAATTCCGCGGAAATGTAGACGCTCACTGACGAGCGGCCTCCGCATGCTGTTTCAAGGTCAGGCGAGCACGTGTTTTCAAGATATTGAGCTGATCGACGCGAGATAGAAGTAAGTCGAGCTCTTTGGCTTCGTCACCATCCAGCGATTCGTTTGTGTTTTTTTCAAGCAACGCATCGAGTCTTTCTTGCGATGAAGGTGCAAGGTTGCCGTCAGCCAAGGCTTCAAGCTCGTTCTCGCTTAAACTGAACAATAGTTCGGATTCGCTGTCCATGTTTGCTCCAAAATTTGCCAACAAGATCTAGCCCTTATTGTAGTCCTACCTGCCGCATGCGGCCAGCTGAACATTTCCCGCTGGCCCGGTGCAGGTTGTCACCATTGAAAGCCACGTCGAACCTGGGCGATCACGATTCGAACGATTGCCTTTTTCAGGTTAACGAGGGCGAGAACTCTGCCGACATTACGACACGGAATCAGGCGTTGTTTTCAGGCAACGTTGTCCAGAAAGTTTCCAGAATTCAAATTGCGGCGTTGCAAACGCCATTGTAAGTCCACATGTGCGGAGAGAGTTTTTGAAAGGAGTTCGGTCCACACGACTTCAATCTGGCATGTCGGAAGGTCGGTTCTAGTTCAGCGAGGTCAGAGATCGTTCACGTTGGTGGTGTCACCGCCGCCGTGTGCTTCCAGCACTGTGAATGATTTAGAGCCAAGGCAAACAGTTTGTGGTTGCACCGATTAAATCACACGCCTCACATTGGCACGGCGATTGCAACGAAGGCAGAGCGTTCCAGCACAAGCCCACAAACGAAAGGTTTCATTATGTCGACTGCTGTATCCAAGCCAAACACTATCCTAAGCATCATCCTCGCTTTCCTGCTTCCACCGCTCGCCGTGTTCATGAAGTCGGGTCTCGGAACTCAGTTTTGGCTGAACCTTGTCCTAACGATTGTGGGCTTTTGGATCGTTGGCGTCATTCATGCTTTGATTGTCGTTCTGTAGCGTAGTAAACCGATCATTGCACCGGTTCCCAGCCTGTGAGAACTGAAACCGCAGGCGACCGACTTATCGGAAAGAGCAAGCTTACTCGACGGCCGAAACCACAAGCTTCGTCGCGACAGTCAACAATGATTTCGCGTCCAGTGGTTTGCTAAGGTACTCGTTAAAACCTGCGTCGAGCAGCTTGTCGCGGGTGCCCTTCATCGCGTCTGCAGTCAAGGCGATCACTGGCACCTCGCAGCCTTGATCTCGTAACATGATAACGGCCGACATTCCGTCAAGCACCGGCATCTGCAGGTCCATCAGCACGAGATCAAATGGTTTTCCCGATGTTTGAGCATTGAAAACCATGTCAACCGCTTGCCTACCGTCCTCGGCAATGTGGACACTGCAACCTGCTCTCTTCAAAAAATGTTCAGCTACGAATCGGACGTCTCGCATATCATCGGCGATCAAAACTTTCGCAACGAGCTTGCCTGGAGTTCCGTTTCGCATTGGTCGCTGTTTGACAACGTGATCTCGCCGCAGACTTTTCTCGTACCGTAACGGCCTTACTTCGCCGATTGGCGCGACCGGAATCGATACAGTGAAGGTGCTGCCGCTTCCTATGGTACTTTCGACCGCGATCTCGCCACCGAGCGCTTCGACTAGTCGACGAGTGATACTCAGTCCTAGTCCAGTGCCACCAAACCGCTCGCTGATCGAAGCATCGGCTTGTTGAAATGGCTCGAACAAGTGGCGTTGCTGTTCGTCGCTGATTCCGATCCCATTGTCTTTCACAATGAACATCAGCCGCGAATTTTGGTTTGCGTCATCCAAATGAACTTTCAGATCAATCTGTCCGTTAGGACTGAATTTGAGTGCGTTGGCAAGCAAATTGGTAAGCACCTGACGCAAACGAGCCGGGTCGGTGCTGATCGTGACAGGTAGGTCGCCTGGATAATGAAAATCAAGATTATTGTTGTATTCAACCGTACGCACCTGCATCAACTCATTCACATCATCAAGCAGTTGACCAAGCGGAGTTGACGACTTTGTGATTGTCAACTTACCGGCTTCGATGCGCGAGAGATCGAGCACGTCGTTGAGCAGTTTGATGAGATAGTTTCCATTGCGATGAATGACATCGAGCCGGCCATGCGTTCGCGGATCAGTCACTTCCTGTTTTAGCACTTCAGTAAAGCCGAGGATCGCAGCGATCGGCGTCCGCAGCTCGTGACTGATGTTCGCCAGAAATTGACTTTTGGCTTGATTAGCCCGTTCGGCCGCATCACGAGCAGCGCGAAGTTCGTCTGCAACTTTCAACCGTTCGGTAATGTCAACAAAGGTAACGACGGCACCCACACACTCGTCATTCTCGACAATCATCTGGCTCCAGTACTCCACTGGAAAAGACGATCCATCTTTGCGCCAAAACACTTCGTCGGATCGGCTGACTTTTCCGACATTGCTCAAGCAACCATAGATCGGACTGTCCGCTACTTGATATACACTTCCATCGGCATGTTTGAAGAGCACTGACTCGTGCATCGACTTGGCCAGCAACTCTTTGACGTCATACCCCAGCATTTTCGCCGCTGACCGATTGCAATAGGTGCAGTTGCCATCGACGTCGATCATGCAGATTCCCTCGGCGGTGGAATCAAGTAGCAGACTGATTCTTTCGGCGAATGCCACCGAATCGTCACCGAGCCCTTGCAGCGTGCGAGGCGAATTGGCTGTATGACTCGGTCGTCCTAAATCAGCGTGGCTCATCAGAGTACCCATGGCAAAGTTCCTAACGCAATGACGCGTCCCTCTGCAGATGGCTGTAACTCGGTCCAGCTAGAACACGAATGGGCCAAGCGCGCAAGAGAACGCTGATAGCGGAACACACCCCGAGGTGCATTCGCGAAAGGCTGCCATAGGCTTTCGTGTCGTTCACATGATACCATCTTTCGTCGATTCGACAACGTTTCCGCTACACCGGTTTCTAGCATGTGTGTGAGATGAAGAAGATGGCTGTTTGACCGCGAAACAGATTTGGCCCGCTATTTGCGAGCTGGTCGTGTTTGCTGGCTGTTCGTATTTGCGTGTCGGTTATAAATGACCGTCGTATCCACAAACCGTCAGTTTGTTCGCTCGGCGGAGGGCACGAGCTGGCAACTTGTGGCTGCGACTACGCCTGTTTTCCCAAGGTTTCCCGTGACAGTGACTTCATCCAGTGTGCTGCCCTATCAGCCAGATCGAGAGCTGACCATTTTTCTCGCGGTAGGTGACGGAAAATCCCGCAAGGTGATTGAAGCGATCCTTCAGCAGTTGTCGCACCACGTGATCCTTTCGACCGATTCGGGCGAAACGATGCTGGAGAGATGTCTGAAAGAGGAACCCGACATGGCGATCGTCGGTCAATCCTTGGCTGACCTCGACACGTTTGAGTTGGTCAACCGAATGAGCAACGAGACGCAGATTCCTGTCATCGCGATCATCCGAGGCGCTGACCTAGACCGGGCGAAGCGACTGATGACCGATGACATGATGGGGATTCTGGTCGAACCGGTGACGCACAAGACGCTACGTCCGGCGATCTACCTTGCTCGGCGACGGCATCAACAAATGATTTCGCTCGAGGATCGGGCGAGCAATTTGGAAAACCAGCTTCAAGCGTTACCGACGGATCAGCGAGATGATGAGAATGAATGACAGTGAATCCAATGGAGGCAGAGTTTCTAAGCGAATCTACTTGGCACATGGTGATTGCAAGACACGTTCGCTATTGAAGGTCATGTTGCAAACGCTGGGGCATCGTGTGGGCTTGGATACCGATTCGGGAAGTGTCCTGATGGAGTTCGGTCTGTCGGACCCGCCTGACATGTTCATTTCGTCAAAACAGCTCCGCGACATGGACGGAATCGAGGCTTTGATCCGCATCGGTGAAGAGAAACCTCGGGCTGCCGTGGTTGTTGCCGGATCAGCGGACTTAGACGATATCGAACGAGCGATGAAGGATCATGTCATGGCGTATCTGATTGAACCCGTCACCGAGGAAGATCTTCAGCCAGCGATCTATCTAGCTCAGCGTCAGTTTCATTACCTTGAGTCATTGCGAACGAAAGTCGAATCGTTGGAAACTCGATTGCATAGCCGAGCGATTATCGAGAGAGCCAAAGGCATTGTCATGCTTCGCAAAAAGCTGAACGAAATGGACGCCCATAAGTTTCTGCAGGATACGGCGCGTGATCAGCGAAAAAAGATTGTTGAAATCGCCGAAACGATCGTTAACGCCGAGTCGTTTTTAAACTAACCGTGGCTTGGTGTTCCGAACTGATGAATCCTCATTCGCGGTCACTACGACGCGGCGATTTTAGGTGGACCAACCGCGTTTTGTTCGCGTGGTACTTCTTCCGCTCTGAACTGCGTCTCAAGAGAGTTTTTGTCGCGAAACCGACAGGCGACCAACGTGATGTTATCCTCGCCACCCGCCTCATTCGCTTCGGCAATCAGTGTTTCACAAGCTTCGCTGAGTGGTCTATCGCCAGTCACTTCTTCGTTGATCCGTTTGTCTCCAACATGCGCGGTCAGGCCGTCAGTACATAACACGATCGCGTCGCCTATTCTCAGCTCGATCGAGGTTGCCTCGGGATGAGGGTCATTCTTTGCACCGATGATTTTCCAAAGCACCTTCGATGGCTCTTCGCGAAATTGATCCTCGTCAATCGAACTCGACTCGATAGCCGCTCCGCGATCAACCGACTGGTCTTTGGTCAATTGTTCGATCCTTCCGCCGCGCAGCAAGTAACAACGGCTGTCTCCAAGATGAACGACAAACATCTTCGGCCAAACGATGTACGCCAGCGTCAGTGTCGACTGCATGCCCTCGCGATTAGCGAGAAGAGCCGCTTCGTTGTCGATGATGTCCCGACAGTAACGCAGCCCTGCTTTGAGTTGTTGCTCAAAGTCGGATTGGTCGAAGTCGTCGTTGAGAAGGTACCAGCTCAGGTTATTCAGGACGTACTCGACGATTCCGTCGAGAGCGATTTGACTGGCACGCTCGCCCGCATCTCGCTTCCCCATACCGTCGGCCACTAAGAGCAACCGTCCTTGGGTATCACCGAACACACGAGTGCTTTGATCGAGTCCTACACTTGTTGTATGGACACGCAAGGACTTGCAAAGATCGGCAATCATGAATTGATCGTCATTGACCGGTCGGACACGCCCCTGATCGCTTATTCCAAAGACCTCGATCTGACCCGACATCATTTCTCCTTCGTACAGCGATGCATTAATAAAATGTTGGATACGCTTCCAGCCTGCCGCTTTCGGAGATCGCAGGCTGGGAGCCTACGCCGTGTCCGATTCCAAGTAATCCTCGATATAGAGCATCTCAACCATCGTTTTACCGGCCGCGAGGACTGGCGACGCAACGGCAGCACCGATGAATCCGAACAATACTCCCATGATTGCTTGGAAGGAGATCAGCAACGCAGGCGGAAGTGAAACGGCCTTCTGTTGAATCAGCGGCGTCACTACGTAGCTTTCGAAGAGTTGCAGGGCCATGTATCCGCCAATGACAATTCCGACGGTTCCGGTTCCCTGCGGCAGTGCGAACAAGATCGCCAAGCCAAGAGCGATAGCCGCACCAATGTTTGGAACAAACGTCAACAACGCGGTCAGGATTCCGATTGTGCTCGCCATCGGAACCCCCAGGGCAAGCAATAGCAGAAATGCGCCAACGCCCGTGACCAACATTGAACCAAATCGACCGATCAGCCAACGCCACACCGTGTTGCTGGTCGCATCAAGCACTTCGGTCGCTCTTTTGCGTTTCGGCCTCGGAATGAGACGAACGATTCCATCTCGGTACGTCGTCGGTGACACCGCCAAAAATAGACCCACGAAGAATATCAGCAGACTGTTCACCAACAAGCCAAACGTCGTCTTGAACATTTTTCCTATCGTACCGGCTGCCTGCTTGACGGGTTCAGAGATACTATCGAGTTTCATTCCCGACGGCTCCGCCGATCCGTCCTGTCCTCCGTTGTCCTCTGTTTCGTCGTTCGCTTTTTCCTTGCCGCTCTGCTCGAGCCCAAGAGCTTCGGATACGAACGGCGTGGTTGCAAGCGTCGAATTCAAGGCTGGATACTTGTTGATCACGGCGCGCAGTTCGTTCATTCCCTCGTCGATCTTGTCGCTCGCCTCTTCGACCTGATCATTGATCTGGACGAAAAAGAATGTCGCACCGCCAGTCACGGTCATTAATAGCGAAACAACAGCAATCGCCAACGATCCGCGATAACCCACGGGAAGGTGCGCAGATAACCAAGCGGAAAGTTTCGTAAGGAAGATGCCGAATAGGCCCCCCAGAAACAAGATCAAGATGATTTCGCTCGCCAGAACAAACGCCGATGCCAACGTCACAATGATCGTCAGCACGGTTATCGAACGAACAAGATTGACCGGTAACCGGACGGTGGAATCGGTATCCAATTGAGTTTCTCGATGGGTAAATTTATGCAGAAGGCTTCCAACGTGCCATCCGTTTAGTGCGGGCACAACATCTAAGCCTCGAACTGACTATCGCAGCCAAAAGAACAGGCCGATTCCAGCAAGTACGATCGCCAGAATCACGATGTAGCTGAGTCCAACCACTGCGAATGGCGCGCCAGGAACTTCCTCCCCGAGCCTCTTCTCTTCGTCCACGATTGCGTCCTTCAAAGTTTCGAGTTGACCCTTTTCTTCTGCCATGGTTACGTCTCCGGTTTCAAGTTGATGGAGCTAGCCGTTCAGCCAGCCCGTGAAATTACGCAGGTTGGAAGCCTGCGCCATGAGTTAATCAATTAGGTTCTCAGAGTCATCGACTTCCGAGTTATCCGCATGCCGCTGAATCTCGTCGTCCGAGTTCTTCAGGCTCCCTTCGCCTTTACTCGCAGTTTCCAGATCACGCGAAGCGTCTCGATCGATTGTCGCCTTACCTTGGGAGCGGACGGCGACACGTCCTTTAACAGCGGAAAAATCACGCGATTCATCGATCATCGCGACCGGAACTCCATTTGGGAAAACAACTTCACGGGCTTCGTCCGGCATGCTGATCTGGGCTTCCGTCAATGCCGTTTTCGCTTGACGCATCAGCGAGCTAGTGACCGAACCAGCATCGAAACGCTCTCCGTCGAGCCAGAACAAGACCTTCAAGTTCACGGTTGCCGAGCCTAAGGATTCGACAAGTACCAACGGCTCAGGATCGTTCAACACGGAAGGATGATTCACCAACGTCTCGTGGATGATTTCTTGTGCTTCGCTCACCGAATCGTCAAACCCGATACCGACGATAAAATCTTTTCGGATGCGTGGCGACGATGAATAGTTCGTGATAGCCGATTTGTAGATGGTGCTATTGGGAATTTGAATGTGGTTGCCATCAACCGTTAGCAGCAGTGTCCCGCGAGTGGTAACGCGGCGGACGAAACCTTTGTAGCTATCGAGCTCGATCAGATCGCCAACGCTAAACGGACGGTTCAGACTGATCAGCACACTTGCCAGGTAGTTTTCAGCTATATCACGAAAGGCGAAACCAAGAGCGATGCCGACGAGACCTGTACCGCCTAGAACGGTAACGGCCAGTCGACTGAGTCCTGAAACCTTCAGCGCGATGTAGAGACCAATCAACATCACAAGCACGGCAACGACGCTCGCCAAAACCTGTTGCAACAATTGACTATCGACACGCCTCGCTGCAAGTTTCCGAGCGAGCGAAGCAGACAGCTTTGCCAGTGAGTAGGCGAGGAACAGCACGAATGCCCCAACAGCCATTAGGGGCAAAAGTTGGACAAAGTCTCGACCAAGCTGCTTCATCTGGGCCACGGCGGGACTTATGTCCCACACGGGCCGGCCCCTCACTTCAATTCGGTTAACCACCGCGACGACGTCCGAAGTACGCTGCGCGACTCGCTCGGCCCATTCGCGATGCTTCTCGCTGTCTGAGACGCCACTCAAGAATACGACGCCTTCATCCGTCTTCACCGTAGGCGAATCGAACCAGCCGGTCGCAGTGAAAATTCGTTCGAGTCGCAAGGAAATCTCATCGTCTTCGGCAAGCGGATCGACCTCCACCTTATCCGGCGTCTCGATGGCTTTTTCTTCGTCGGGCACATTCTCGGTGACTTCGGCTATGCCGTCTTGCGCTATCAACGACTGTGGAACCACGCTAAGAGTAAGGAATCCCAGCAAGGTCACTGCAAAGCTCACTCGGATGGTGTTTTGAAACTTTGTGCGGTTTAAAAGGTGAGGCATCATGCTGAATGATTCGGAACAGAGGTTTCTATCGATGGGTGTTTGTCGAGTATTATCCCGAGTGCTCGCGACTCTTTGCTGCTTGCTGCGTTGGTCCCATTCTCTGGTTACCAATCACTCGGTGGCTTGCCAAACCGACCGTGGTCTCACTTCGTACTTCCCCAGCAGGCTTTCCCAGTAGGCTCATCCTGGTTCGATTCGAAGCGACGGGTGCTATTGCGGATAGGGTTCTAATCAGATCTTCGATGGTCGCTTTCCAGCTTTCCAGTCAACTCTGGGCGCGGCCTGAGTGTTTGCGACATGTTACTAGAGTGTCCATTCGCAAACGGAGTGCCAACACGGGCAGGCAGCAGGTTCCCTACGTAAATTGTCGACTCCCTATCTTTCGGCGGTCGCAAAGCAGCCATGTTGGTCGAATGCGGTCCACGCAGTCGTCGTTTGAATTTTCATTTCGCTTGAACTCTTTGAACCGCACGCACGCGATTCCGTTGGCATGCCACATGCTGATGGGTTTTGGATAGTAAACCGAAACAAAAGCACCTAAGGGCAATCCTCTATGAACCGTCACATTCCGTTTCTTCTAATCGCAATGCTTTCTGTAAGTGAGTTGCGGGCCGAAATGCGTCAGTGGACAGATGAATCAGGCAAGTTTTCTGTGAAAGCAGAATTGCTTACTTCTGACCAAGACTTCGTTGTGCTTGAACTTGAAACGGACGGCGAGCTGATCGCGGTTCGAAGAAATGAGCTTTCCGAAGAAGACCAGGACTACATCACCGCAACCACGGATGTTCGGGGCAGCGATAGATTAGCCAACTCGAAGAAGCCGAGTTCCGCGATTCAAAATTCGGAGTCTTACGACTCGACTTGGAACATGAACGACGGTCAAGTCGTGAAGGGACGTCTGATTGGGTTCGGAACACAAGAATTAGTCATCAAGCGTGAACGAGGGCGCATCTTGGTCAATGACCAGGAACTTGACGAACTCCCCGCGGCCTATGCGAAGATCGTTCCCGACGTTGTGTCACGAGTGGATCGTGTGAAAGTAGAGACGCGAGAAGAACTTGAGACTCATCTTGCCGACAACGGCGCTGGCCCTTTCACCTACCGTGTCGAGGGCATACAGATCGATTTAGCGAGCTGGGGCGCAATCACAGTCCCCGTCTCTTTGTTGGCAGCAACCGAAGCGGGGCAAGTCAAACCAGCGTTTGAGCGATGGCAAGCGTCACACGAAGATGATGTCAGCGATTCCGAACGTACGGAAACCTCGAGTCGCGAACGACTGGTCCTTGACAGCCAAGAACGCTATAGACGAAGAGCCCAGCAGCGTGAGCAACAACTCAAGATGATGGAGCTAAAACTGCTGTCCATAGAATCCGACCTCACCGACGTCTGGGAAGTCGCACTCTATCCGACGCAGCGTTATGGATACCCGCGAACCGTTGTCGTTACCGCTCGCAGCAGCTTACAAGCCAAACAAATCGTGATTAACAAATATCCCAAATGGCGAGTCGGCCCGATTGCAAAACTCAGCTACTAGCAAATGGTTTGCGAGGGATTGAAACGATGTCGTAAGTTTTTCCGTAGTAATCCGCCAGCAACCTTGCAGCCTTTGGCACATTAATCGCTCCGTTTGGATTGAGACTTTCGAACAATCCACCATTCACTTGAAAGAAAACATGCCCACAACGCTAGTCACGGGAGCCTCGTCCGGAATCGGCTGGGAACTTGCGAAACAGTTTGCCAGCGGCGGTAACGATGTTGTTCTTGTTGCACGAAGCGAAGGCAAGCTCAATGAGTTGGCCAAGCAAATCAGCGAGAACCAAGGCGTCAAC
Organism: Rubripirellula reticaptiva; assembly: GCF_007860175.1. Classification (NCBI taxonomy): domain Bacteria; kingdom Pseudomonadati; phylum Planctomycetota; class Planctomycetia; order Pirellulales; family Pirellulaceae; genus Rubripirellula; species Rubripirellula reticaptiva. The sequence continues at coordinate 242,300 of NZ_SJPX01000006.1, forward strand.
ACGACTGTCATTCCCATAGACCTTGCCAAACAAGACGCAGCGGATCAGCTATGCGACCAACTTGGCGAACGGTCGATCCAAGTAGATACGCTTGTCAACAATGCGGGATTCGGAGCACTCGGTAAATTCGCGGAGCTTTCCACAGACCGCCAAACCGAGATGCTGATGGTGAACGTCGTTTCCCTGACCCGCCTCACCCGAATCCTGCTTCCCCAGATGCTTCAGCGTGGCGAGGGGGGAATCCTTAATGTCGGCTCGATCGCTGCCTATCAGGCTGGCCCAAACATGTCCGTTTACTACGCATCAAAAGCCTATGTTCTGTCGTTCACCGAAGGTTTGCGAGAGGAAGTAGCCGGTTCCGGCGTCCATGTCACATGCCTCGAACCTGGTGCAACGGAATCTGGATTCGGGGATGACTCAGGCATGGCGAAACTCGGCATGTTTTCGTCATCGACGATGTCAGCTGAAGCTGTCGCCAAAGCGGGATACGAGGGCTACGTCAATGACGAAGACGTCGTCATTCCCGGTTGGAAAAATCGTCTGATGGTGACGTCAACGAGTTTTCTCCCACGCTTTGCAACACGTAAATTGGTTGCCAAACTGCAAGACGTGCAGTGAACCATCTCGCTCCTTCACTCAACGACGCGCTCGCTTCGAGCCTGCGACGTTGCTTCCCTATCGACAATGACACGTAGGTTGCCCAATCTACGTTTATTTGTTCCGCTATCTAAAAGAAAAACTCATGAACCAACACGCTCCTCAACTGCTGTCTGAACTTAATTGGGACGGACTTACCGCCAACAACCGTGTCGTCATGTCTCCTATGACACGCGGTCGTGCTGGCGAAACTATGACTGCTAACCCGTTGATGGCCCGCTACTACGCTCAGCGAGCATCAGCGGGAGTCATCATCACGGAAGGCACTTTCATTTCTCCGGAAGCTGTCGGCTGGAACCACGCACCTGGCATTTGGACGGACAAGCAAGGCGAAGCGTGGAAGCCTGTAATCGACGCAGTGCACCAGCACAGGGATACGCCCATCTTTCTACAGCTCTGGCACACTGGCCGCGCATCACATAGTGACTTCCACGACGGATCTCTTCCAGTCGCACCTTCGGCGATTCGTCATGAGGGTGACAAAATTCATACACCGTCGGGCGATAAGAAGCCGCACGAAACTCCGCGTGCTTTGGAGACCGATGAGATTCCGCGCTTGATCGAGGACTACCGGCAGGCTGCTCTGCGAGCGAAGTCGGCCGGCTTCGATGGCGTCGAGATCCACTCGGCAAACGGCTACCTCTTGGACGAGTTTCTGCAATCCAAGACGAATCATCGAACGGATCAGTATGGTGGGAGTCTCGAGAATCGCTATCGTCTTCTGAGCGAAATTCTTGGCGCAGTCCGGACCGTGTTCGACGCATCGCGAATCGGTGTGCGCATCTCTCCGAATGGTTCGTTCAACGACATGGGTTCGCCAGATTTTCGCGAGACGTTTCTCTACGTCGCCAAGCAACTTAACGAAACCAATCTCGCATGGCTCGACGTGCTCGATGGGCTCGCGTTTGGGTTTCACGAACTAGGTGAGCCAATCACGTTGAAGGACATCAGAGAAGTCTACCATGGTCGGTTGATGGCAAACTGCGGTTACGACCGAGACCAGGCGGAACAGGCGGTCGCCGACGGACTAGCCGACTTCGTCGCATTCGGCAGACCCTACATCAGCAATCCCGATCTGGTCGAGCGTTTCGCAAACAATTGGACGCTCAACGATGTCGCGCCACAAAGCGTTTGGTACTCGCCTGGTCCTGAGGGCTACATCGATTTCCCAACGTATCAAGAGAGCGAAACTAAGAGTGCAACCGCAACGGGTTAGAGGGGATCTGCGCGATGACGAGGTGATGAAGTCTGCGGCTCGGATGTTAGCACCGCGTTAAGGTTGAAATCACTTGGCGCACTTTGTCGTTGTTAAGCGAGTTCTTTCGCCGCAAAACATTCGCAGGTCCAGCGCGTTCGTTGGTTTGATTATCGGATTCAATTGGCGTTTGAGGTGGCTCGGTTGTTAACCGGAGCAACGTCAATTCTTTCTACGGACGGTTGAAAGCGAGTCGAATTCGTGAAATTATTCGCGCCACCGCGGCTAACATCGCCGCGCTTGCAGTTGCTTTCCCTAGGCCTTGCGAAATGCTACGTCGAATCTCAATCGTTCTCCTCGCTATCTTCTTTATCGCAGCCGGCACCATTCACTTTGCGTCGCCGGGCGTGTATTTGAAGATCATGCCGGACTATATGCCTTGGCCGATGGCTTTGGTTTACCTGTCCGGATTGTTTGAGGTGCTGGGTGGGGTTGGCTTGGCAGATCAACGGCTACGGCGAGCGGCTGGGTGGGGATTGATCGCTCTGCTTGTCGCCGTATTCCCGGCGAACGTTAATATGCTTATGAACGCGGACCAGTTTCCGGCAATCCCGCTTTGGGCCTTGGTGGCTCGGTTGCCGCTTCAAGGCGTGCTGATTGCTTGGGTTTGGTGGGCGGCAGTAAAGCGAACAGACACCACGCAGTCGGTGGGGGCAGCATTGTGAACGAACTGACGCAGGTGCTTTTGCTGACGACGATGGCGGGTGCAGCCATTCCGATCGGTGGTTTGATTGCGATGTTCGAGAGACTTTCGCCTCAATGGATCGAAGAAGAGTTTCGTCATAGCGTGATCGCGTTCGGCGGCGGAGTGTTGATCTCGGCCGTTGCTTTGGTGCTAGTGCCTGATGGTGTGAAGGAGTTATCGCTGGGCTGGATCGTGACCGCCTTCGTTGCAGGCGCTGTTGTGTTCTGGGGTTTGGAGACCCTGTTGGCGCGGTCGAAGAGTTCGATTGCCCAGTTGTTAGCGATGCTATCTGATTTCGTCCCCGAAGCGATCGCGTTGGGAGCTGCGTTTGCGCACGGGGAGAGAACGGGCGCGTTGCTGGCGGTCTTGATCGCACTGCAGAACTTGCCGGAGGGCTTCAATGCGTACCGCGAGCTAAATGCGAACGGGAAGATCGGTGGGAAAGCACTGGTCTTGTTACTGGCGGCATGCATCCCGCTAGGGCCACTGGCGGGATGGGTAGGCTACGAGCATCTGTCGGCTTACCCTAGAGTCGTTGGTTTTATCATGCTCTTTGCCGCCAGCGGGATTCTCTATTTGACGTTCCAAGATTTGGCACCGCAGTCCAAGGTCGAGAATCAAAGGGCCCCCGCAATTGGCGCCGTGCTCGGATTTTTACTCGGCGTCGTCGGTCAAGTCTTAATCGTCAGGTAAGTTGATTTCTCGGCCCCGAATGACGCCGTGAAGAAGATTTTAAAGTTGAGAAATTTGAATGGCCCGAGTGATTTGTGTTTGTTACGTTTCGGTTGCCGTTCATCGAGACGAGTGAGACAGACTGGCTACTAGCGGGGTGGTCGGAAAGGTCCCTTCTTCATCAAACTTCTTCTTCCATCAACGCAGGACGGTTTCACGGATATCCAAGGCTTTGACGACGGCTGCGTACGACATCCCCTGCTCGGTGATTTTCTTGACGGCGGCCAGTCTGAAATCTCGGTTGAATGTTCGACGCTTGTTCATGGATCGGATCCACTTTCAAATTTTCGGGGCAATTCCAGATGCAGGTAGACGCTCGGTCAGAATCACGTCGCCTTGTACGGCAAACGCGCTCATTGAATCGGATGTGGAGTCGAATACAGGCCAGAATTTTCAAATCATTTCTATGTGAACAGCGGTAGTGACTTGTATGAATTGCCGAGGATTGGCGTTGGGGCGGTACCGAGCCAATCTTCCAGGATAGTCGCGTAGACTTGGCGGAAATCGTATTCGTGTTTTAGGTCGCCGTCTTGCAGGTCCGCTAAGTTCGGACGCTTGCCGACGATTCCGGCCTCAACGCAACCACCGCATAAGAACATCGGCCCCGCAGCACCATGGTCGGTTCCTTCGCTGGCGTTTTCCGCGACGCGTCGACCGAACTCGCTGAACGTCATCACACAGACTCGTTTGCCATGGTCGTGAGCCTCTAAGTCGCGAACCAACGCGTTGACCGCGTCACTCCATTGCCGCAACAAAATTCCGTGAGTCGCAGCCTGCTGGGCGTGCGTGTCAAAACCGTCGTGTTGAAGGTAGTAGACACGCGTCGTCAGCTGTGCATCGATCAACTGGGCGACCACTCGCAATTTGTTGCCCAAATCGGTTTGGGGATACTTCACGTCACTTCGGTAAGTTGAAGCCGCTTCGGCGACACGCTCACTAGCGGATATTGCTGACGTGGTGCTTGATTGCAGAAAACGCAACAATTCGTTGTCTTGTTCTGTACTATCTGTCTTACGATTCTGTAGCAACCGACGCAGTGACTGTTTATCGTCGCCTCGCAATTGAAACTCTGCCAGTTCCTTCACTGTTGGAACTCGAATTTTCGTCGAAGCGATTGCCATCGGCTGTTGTTCGCGACCGAGGTGCAGCGCGGGCACATCACCACCAGAAGTTGCCGGTTGACGATCCAGGAATCGACCGAGCCATCCATCGCTGCGTGGTTCGTCCTTCCGCCGACAAGTGTGCCAAATGTCCATCGATTCGAAATGTGAACGATTTGGCCTTTCATAGCCTACGCTGCGAACGACGGTAAACAGACCGTCTTGCAGTAGATTGTGCATGCCCGTCATTGACGGATGCAAACCCGTTTCGTCATCGACTTTCAGTACATCGGTTTTGGGGATCGAGAGCTTCGGACGAGCAGATCGGTAGTCGTCGTCCGCGTACGGCACGATCGTATTCAAGCCGTCGTTACCACCCGACATCTGCACGACAACAAGGACTCGATCGTCCATCGTTTTCCCCGCTGTCGCAGCCTCGGCAAAACACTCTGGCAGCACTGAACCGACTCCGATTGCGGCAGCACCACCGATGGAGGACCGTAAAAAACGGCGTCGATTTTGATTTGTTGAAATCAGCATCTTGATGGATCCTGGTGTCTACGTCAGTTGGCAAATGGGTAGCGAAGTGATGGCGTGGAGCAATGAACGCATTTGCCGATCTTGATCACTAGATCGGGATGTAGCGGTTTCGAGCAGTCGTGATCTGGTTGCATTGTCTAGCGGAATCGCAAGCAAGCAGTGCTCGAAGTGGTTGATGGCTTGATCAAGCGATCGTACATCGCGTTCACGCAAATATTTGGACAGACTCTTACCGTCAAAAAGAGTCGCGTCGTCATTTAAGACATCTGCGATCAAGTTTGCTCGTCCGAGCAACGTTGACGAATTGATCCAAGCTCTGCCACCATCCCAACCCTTCACGTTGGGCGGATAGAACAGCCCTTGGCCGACGTTCAGCAAGCCTTCAGCGACTAACGGTGTATTGGTTGTACCATTGAGACTTCGCAGCATCCCAATGATAAGTTCAACAGGTGACTTGATCTTGCGACCGATCGCGATGGATGAAAAGAAGGCATTGCTAGTAAGGATTCGCTGAATCACCGGTGCAACTTGCAGATCATTTTCGCGAAATAGATCTGCTAGCGGTTGGATCATCGCATCGGTCGGGCTTGGTTCATCGCTGACGAAGAATCGAACCAGTTTGCGAACGACGAACCGTTGAGCTGCGGGTTGTTCCAAAACGATTCTGACACCGTCCTCACCGTCGAAATTTCCATTTTGCCCGAGTACTCTCTTGACTTCCGAATCATGCTGGTAGCGATTCTTGCGAAATCTCTTGTTCTTAATTTCCCAGCCTGTGAAACATCGTGCTAATTGCAGAACGTCAGTTTCGCTGTAGTTTCCTTCGCCTAGGCAGAACAATTCCATCAATTCGCGGGCGAAGTTTTCGTTGGGATGAGCCTTGCGATTGACCGCTGAATCGAGGTAGATCAGCATCGCTGGGTCTTGCGAGATTTTGTGAACCAGTTCGCCAAAGTTCCCCAGCGCGTGTTCACGCAGAAGCTGGTTTTGGTTCCACATCATTCTTGCGTCTTTAACTTTCTCGGCTCCGGTAGCAAAATGACCGTGCCAAAAGATCGTCGCTTTCTCGATCAATTGGTTCGGCGTGTTGAGCAGTCGATAGACCCAAGCCGCAGACAACTTCTTCGGGTCACCGCCCGCAAGAGTTGCTTTGGCGAGCGTGTCGGCAGTGGACCGGAACTCGGATGGCTCTTGGTTTTGAGCAATCAGTCCAATGACCACGTCCGAAGGGGCGAGTTTGACTGCCGAGTCTATGCCGGCCAGATCAACGCCAAACCCGGCACGACGGAACAAGTGTGCTGCCGCCGATCGGTCCCAAGGTCGTTCGGAAGACGGCTGAAACGGCTGCCATGCCCAAGCCGCGTCCATGGATTCCGTGTCACTCATTGCTGCGTCTCGGTATTCGACATAACGCGAACCGCAAACTCCAACGCCATTTGCGATTCAGTGATATCTAGGTTCAGTCGAACGTCGTCTAAAAACCCCAGCAGTTCCAGCAGCAAGTCGATCTCACCTTCGGCCGCTTCTTTGCTGTGTCCTTTCTCTAGCATGTTGTTGGCGACCAACTGCGAACGGTTGGCTTTCAGAATGCCTTGCAACGTGGTTGCAACTAGTTTGCCGGTGGTATTCGACGTGTCTTCATCATCAGCCGCTTCTGCGACAGCAGTTTTGACCAATTCCCTTGCCAATGCTGTTGAACTGGAGAGAACGACTCGTTCGCCAGCGAAAGCAATGGTGGGTGAAAAGTTGAACTGAATTCTTTCGTCGAGGCTGTCCGCGTTATCACGGTCGGGAACGTAGCTAGCCGTGATTAGTTTCGCATCGGCTACGGTTTCCATTCCTAAGTCAAGTTGCGGTTGCCCGTTCTGGGCACCAGTGACATTCAGGAACCCAATCAGGCTCTGGAACACTCGTCGCAGTTCCGTCTGCGTTTCGTCGGGATTCTTCATCTGAAATTGAATCGCAAACGATGGCAACTTGATGGCTGGTTGGGGCATCATGCCCGTAAAGTCTTGCTGCACGCCGATCAGTTGCACGTCGCTTTTGAGCGAACCAAGAATGTCGTCGCCAAAGTCGCGACCTGAGAAAATTGTGGTCAGCGTTGTATCGGCAACGGCGATTTGGTCGTTGGCACGATCCGACAGAAAGTCACCCGAACGCAGCCACATTTGGGAAAGATCTCGGTGAGTTGAAAGTGCAAATAATTGATTCGGCACATTCAAGAGCGGCGGTGCGATGGCAAGTTCTGGTTCACCAAAGAAGTACTCGCGAGGCGACTCCCAGTCACGTTGGTGCGGCGCTCCCAATCGAAGCGATACTGCTGTGCTGCTGAGGTCTGCCTGCGCGGTCACATACGGCGTGTTCCGAATGTTTGCCAGCAAACCGCCTAACACGATCTCGGCAATGATGTTATCGACCTTGTCTTTGAAAACTCCTTTGGCAAATCCCAAATCACGCAGCGCCTTGATGTCCGCAAACGCTGTGACAGCGCGGTGATCGAGGTCAACTGACGCGATGTCCTTCTTTGCCGCAACGTAGCTCGGGTTCGTTGCCAGTGTCTGGTCGGCTCGGTCGAGGTATTGGTCGATGATCGCTTTGCCGAGTTCTGAATTGTTCGTAAGTAGCAACCAGTCATGCATCCTAACCATTTTCAATTTATCGCTGACCATGTCGGCTATGAAGCCGCGATAGTCGCCCTGTTTGGCTGTTCCACCTTGCATTTGCCGGAGTGCCAGCACGAAACCGCGAAATCGTTCCAGTAGTTGGGTGTCCGAGGAATGAACTAAGACCGCTGCGCCGCCATTTGCTGAATCCAATGCGACGGTGATGCCACGGTCGCTAAGCGTTCCAAGAGCCTGCTGCCACGGTTTTCCCATGCTCGCTTCAAACGCACGCAGCCCCATTTGCAGTTTTTCTGAACCGCCCGATTGCATCAACGTGTCGTAAGCCGGCAACGCTTCGAGTTTTGAACGCAGTGGATGATCAACTATTGTTTCAAGGATGCTACCCAAGTCCGAAACTTCGGCAAAAGCTACTGTCGAACGAGGCAACAAATCGGTTGCCAAACAATTCGCACCCCGCGGTGGTTCGGCGTACGAACCACATGTCGAAGCGAAGGAACAGGCAAAGACCAGTAGGCACGCCGGGGCTCTTCGAGACAAACTGAAATGGTGAGTCATTTGTAAATTCTGTGATGGGGGCGGTACTCGGATTCGATAGTCTATTCGTTTGACCGGGAAACGTATTTGTATCGGTGCGTATCTTTTCTCGGGAGCGACCAATCGCATACCGGCGGCTATCGCAGCCGTGAAAACTTTCATTCCGCATCCAACTTGCGCATCGTCAGAAGTGATCTCCAAACGCCTTCAACTTGAATGGACCATGTTCAGGTGCATGGTTTCCCCAGTGTATGCCGGATTGTTCTGGTACATTGTCCAGCGCAAGCTTTGGCTATCACGGACAAGACGATTGTCTTAAAAGAAGGAATCAATGGAACGACACATCAAGAGGCGCCGGCGTATCATTGGGTTGGGGGGGCTTGCGATCGGTGCTCTGTTGGCGCTGATTTGGTTTTTTGCATCGCCACGTTTCTTGAAGCCATCAACATTGAATTTTGACTCCGCGAGAAACCTAGAAGTGGCCGAACCGGTAACGATCACGCATGACTTTGATCCCACCGTCGCTAATCCATCCCTGAGTCCAGAGGATGTTGTTCGGTTGCAGTTGGAGTCGCTGCAAGAAACCGCGGAGCGGCCCGAGCGGCTGATCGTTTGCTTCAGTTTGGCTTCGCCTGAGAATCGAATGAATACTGGGCCGTTAAGTCGGTTTGCGGAACTGATTCGCGACGACGCTTATCGCCCCCTTTTAGGTCACCAGAACGCCATGATTGGACGCGCCAAAGTGATCGATGGGCAAGCTGCCGTGATGGCCACGATTATCGCTGTGGATGATCAAGCCTATGCATTCGAATTCCTGCTCTCTCGCTATCGACCGAACGGCTCAACATCTGGTCCGTTACTTGCCGAAGCAACTACCATGGACGGACGTCAACCAGACGATGATTCAAGCAAATGTTGGATGACTGATGGCGTGTATCCTGTTTTTGTTGCGGACGTTTCGGCCGTCAACAGTTCCGGCGTCGAAGAATAGTGTTTGAATGGGAATGGAAACGCCGCCACTAACTGACGAGCAATTGATCGCACAAGTCCGTGCCGGCGATAAGTCGAGCTTGCAGGCATTCCATGATCGATACAGAAATTTGGTGTTTACGGTCGCGCATCGAGTGTGTGGCCAAGAGTGTGACGCCGAGACTGTTTTGGTGACTGTTTTCTGGGAAATTTGGAGAAATCCATCTGCGTGGAATCCACAGCGAGGTTCTGCCCGTACTTATCTATTATTGCTGACTCGCAGCCGCGCCAGGGATTTGATGCGTTCGGAAAGAGGGCGTGCCACCGCGCAGCGAACAGCCGGTGAAGAACTATCATTGCAAAAAAACCGTAGTGAAACGGAGCTTGACCCGTCCGAACAGCTTTTCGATAAGAACCGATCGATGCGTTTACGAGAAGCGACACAAACGCTGCCAGATGACGTGCGTGAAGCGTTAGATTTAGCTTTCTTTGCTGGCTTGACTCATGTGGACATTTCGATCCGGTTAGGGATTCCTCTGGGAACAGTCAAGACACGGATTCGACGAGGTTTGGTTCAGTTGAGAGAACGCCTAACAGCCACAAAAGATGATTGGTTGATCCAGTGAATTGTGATTTTTGCCAACAACGACTTGAGCTGTATGTCCTGGGGGAATTGGATCCGTCAGTTGCACAGTCGATCGCTGAGCACTTGGAGGGCGGCTGCGTTGCCTGCGGTGAGGAATTTGCCGGACTGAACGAATCCATCGATTGCCTCATCGAGGACACCGAGCTTCGGTCGCCCGAAAGTTCAACATGGGAAAAAGTTGCCGCTGCGATCGAATCGGATCAGCCGCCAGGCGGTTTGTCGCATGAAGTCGCGAATCAAGTTGGCTTGGCGATGTCCTCTCGTTTCACTGCGAAACAGATTGCGGCTGGCGTACTTGCGGTTGCATGCGGATTTGGCTTGATGCTGCTGACGCTGAGGGCCACGATCGATCCAGCGCTAGACGATCGTGCGGCGAGTGACCTTGCCTCGGCCGACCCATCGCCACCCTTGAAATCCGATCTAGCGGGCGAGGCTGCTTTTAAGAAGAGCCTGGATTCGACGCAACTAGTTTCTTTCCGCGAACCAAACCAACCAGGTCGAGCGACTGGCAGCATGGTGGTTGACTTCGATGCAAGACAACTTCACGTCCATGTGGAAATGCGGGATACACACGACTACACGCTTTGGTTTGTGACGACCAGCGGCGAGTGGATTTCGGGCGGGCGACTCGACCATCTCAGCAATAACCATTATGGGAAAGTGATTGACATTCCCGTGACGAAGTCTCCGATCGCGCACACCGCGATCGCGATCGAATCGTCGGACGCGACGAGGTCATTTGAACGAAACGTTGCGCTGGTAAGCGACACGATCAGTGGTCTGAAAGGCAAGTCTCTCTAACGCTGTTTCTCAGCCGATTTGCTTTGCTTTGAGTTGGATGGCAGTTCCGCCGCCGAACAGCTTGAACCATTTCTTTCGATTATTCTCGTTTTTTGGAATCTGCCGAACAGCGGCTGCTCGTACTTCTTGTGCTTTACCCAAAACCGATGGCTGATTGCCAGCGTCGGTGCGGCATTAACAAACAAGATTCGAGCAACCATGACTTTCCTACGCCGAAGAAACAATCAATCCGCTCAGACAAGTGGCTCGCGATCGACCAAGGCTGGTCGCAAATCAACCAAGCGGTCAGCGCCAACGGCCCGTCGTCGATCGCTGCATTGCGAATCACTCGAAGCCCGCCGTCTACTAACGAGTTACTTGGTCGATACGGTCGCTGACACGATCGCCGACGATGGATTCGTTAGTCTGCGAGAAGCGATCCAAGCGGCGAATACAAACTCGGCGGTCGGTGACGTCGCTGCGGGCGAACCGGGTGCAACAGCGACTGACACGATTCGATTTTCATCTTCGCTTGGGAACGCAACGATTCTGTTGGACGGTTCCGAATTAGTGATTTCTGATTCGCTGAGTATCTCGCGTGGTGATGCGTCGTCAATCACGATTGATGGTGCGGGATTGAGCCGCGTTCTGAATGTTGGGATGGGAGCAAGCGACGTATCGCTTCGGGATTTGACGATCACTGGTGGATCGGCAGAAGTTGGCGGTGGATTGTTGTTGGCGAGTTCAGGCCGCGTGACATTGGACACCGTCAATGTTGTTGGCAACTTGGCAACCGGCGCGGCGGCCAGTCAAGGTGGTGGCGGCATTTTCAGCTCGGATACGACTTTGACAATTCTGGGTGGCTCGATCGTTGGTAACGTGGCCAGCGGAGCGAGCGGCTCGGGCGGTGGAGTGTTCAGCGCGTCGGGCGACGTTGTCATTCGCAACACCAAGATCGAGAGCAACGTTGCGAACCGCGCTGGCGGCGGCATCGAGTTGGTGGTGGGGTCATTGCTGCTGAGTGATGTAACATTGGGCGGGCTTTCCCAGAATCAAGGGAACATCGCCGGTCCAGCCGGTTCGGCGTCACCGGGGAATGGCGGCGGATTACACGTAACTGGCGACGGCGGAACAACCCCGACGCTTGTGACGGTTACGGGCGGCAGCGTACTTAGCAATATGGCTGCTACCGAAGGCGGCGGGCTTTGGAATCAGAGCGGCGTAACCATGACTGTCACCGGCGATGCGTTCGTTGCCGGGAATCGTGCTGGTGGTGCGCTCAACACTCAGGGTGGCGGTGGCATCTTCAATAACGGTGGTCTGCTGGTCTTAAGTGACGTGCGCATCCTAAACAATGCAACAACAGGCGCAGCGGGCGGCGGCGGTGGCGTCGCAACGCGTGGCGGCACAGTTTCAATCGATCATTCATTGATCGCCGGCAATTTTTCGGCTGGCGAATCCGGATCGGGTGGCGGAATTCTGGCACTCGGTACCGCTCAAGTGAGCGCCGTTGATACGGAAATCAGCGGTAACGTGGCAAGTCGCGCCGGAGGAGGAATCGAACTGGCAACCTCCCCATCGTCTCGCAACGCTCTAACGCTGCTTGGTGTCGAACTGAGTGACAACAACGCGGGCGTAGTCGACGATGACGCCACAGCCGCAGCGCCCGGCAACGGTGGCGGCTTGCACATCACGGGCTCAGCGAACGCGTTGATTGCGGAAAGCCTGATAAGCGAAAACATCGCCGCGAATGAAGGCGGCGGACTTTGGAACGGATCGGGAACTTTGATCGTCGAGAACACTCGCGTTGTTGGTAACGTCGCGTCGGGCGATGCTGCCGACAACGGCGGAGGTGGAGTCTACAACGAAGGCGGAATCGTGGTCGTCAGCGGTTCGTCGTTAGCTGACAATGTGGCAAACGGAATCGCAGGCAGCGGTGGCGGCGTGCTGAGCGTCGCAGGCCGGGTAATGTTGTTCGATACCGTCGTGTCATCGAACATTGCAAACCGAGCGGGCGGCGGCATCGAATCAGCAGGTGGTGCAAGGATCAGTCTGGATGGTACAAGCTTGATCGACAATGTGGCTGGTCCCACTGGCACCGCCGCGCCTGGGAATGGCGGCGGCTTGCACGTGACGGGAACCGGCGACACGACCGTCGTCGGCGGTGTTGTCAGCGGCAACGTTGCAGCGCGTGAGGGTGGTGGACTGTGGAACGACAAAGGCACTCTGACAGTCGATGGCTCCACCATCACAGGAAACATCGCGAGTGGACCTGCGGCAGATGACGGCGGTGGGGGCGTGTTCAACAACGGCGGCACGATAGTCATCGCCAACGCGACGATCGCGTCCAACGGAGCTGGCGGAACAAGCGGCAGCGGAGGCGGCGTCTTCAACTTTGGCGGGACAGCAACGATCACGGACTCGATGATTACGGGCAACGTTGCCAATCGGGCTGGTGGCGGAATCGAGTCCTCGGCAGGGTCGGATACGACTCTCAACGATGTTGTCCTTGATGGTAACAATGCCGGCGTATCCAGCGATGGTGGTTCAGCGTTCCGACCTTTGCTGGCGTATTTGTTTGATGATCTTGGATCTTCGGCCGTGGCCTCAGGGTCGGCGTCGGTTGCTGGTGCCCCTGCGTTGTTGTTTACTGACAACAGTGGCAATCCGGCGGATCTTCGCGGGCCATCCGGAAGTGGCGTGTCTGGAAAGCCAGGCGACTTTGCATTCGACAACACCAACAGCACCGGAATCACGACGGCCAGTCACGGTCGAAATGCTGCTGATTTCGACGCTATCGATGGATTGAACGCGTTCACGTTGTCGGGTTGGTTCATGTTGCCTGCAACGGCGACTGAAAGCATCGGGCGGCAAGATGCATTGATCGAGAATGGCACGATTTCGACTTTGGACGCACCAGGTGGTTTTCGGCTGCGAGGCGGTCCGGTTGCCAACGCAGGGACACTGGAACTGAGAGTCAATCGCGATTGGTCCATTGAGTCATCGGCCGCCTATACCGAGATTGGTCAGTACGTTTACTTTGCCGTTTCCTACGACGGCACCAAGTCGACTGATAACGTCAAGTTCTATAAGGGCACGATTGCCGGTGGAGTGACGCTGGTTGATACGTTGACGCTCGATGCGGGTGTCGTCAATCAGGAGACTGTTCCATTATCAATCGGTGTGACTCGCACTAGTGGATTGACGCTGAATCCGTTCAACGGCCTGCTCGATGACATCCGCATTGACGGTTCGGCGGTTTCGGTAAGCGAGCTGGAATCACGACGCTTCGCTGCGACCGGGTTGGACATAACGATCGCCGCAAATCCGGGCAACGGTGGTGGACTTCACATCTCCGGTAATGCAGTCGTACGTATTAACGACGGTTCGGTTAGCGGAAACTTAGCGGCAGGCGACGGTGGCGGTCTGTGGAACAGTGGCAGCGGGAACCTGATTGTTGATGGCACCCTGATTCAGGGGAACTCGGCAACTGATGGCGGTGGTGTCTACAGCGACGGTGGCAACACGGTCCTGACTGATGTGAATGTGACAGGCAACAACGCAGGACAAAGTGGCGGTGGTATTTACAGCGAAGCCAGTCCGTCGTCGTTTCAGAATTTGACAATTAGTGACAGCATCGTCGATTCGAACGCTGCGAACGCCTCGTTGGCAGGAACCGGCGGTGGCGGCATCTTCGCGGCTGGGTTCTCGGTGTTGACGAATACTAACATCACCGGCAATACAGCGATCGAAGGCACAGCAGACGGCGGCGGCGTGCTCGCGCCGGGATTCGCTGACTTCTCGACCGACGGCGGCATGATCAGCAATAACCGTGCGGCGCGTGCGGGCGGTGGTGTTGAAAATGGCGGTTTCTTTAGCAGCGTTGGTACCGACTTCGACAACAACTTTGCTGGCGTCAATGGCGGTGCCTTGTATCAATCGGGTTTTGGTTTCACTGTTGTCGCGGATGCCGAGGTCACCAAGAATTCCGCGGCGAACGAGGGCGGCGGATTCTGGAACAGCGATGGGGGATTCCTATCGGTACTTGATTCAACGTTCGATCGTAACGATGCCATGTTCGGCGGAGCCATCTTTGGTGATGGCGATTTCCCCGATACCAGTGTCGATCGAAGTGTCTTCAGCAACAACACAGCAACAGTCAATGGAGGCGCGATTGCAACCGAAGGCGGTTCATTGTTCTTGGCGGATAGCTCGTTTTCCGGCAACAGTGCGGGCGGAAACGCACCTGGACTTGGCGGTGGAGCAATCTTTACAGCGTCGGACAACGAGATCAGTAACAACGATCTGATCAACAACTCGGCATCAGGTCCGATGGGCAACGGAGGCGGGATTTTGGTTGCCTCTGGTGGTACCGGAACCTACTTTGGCGGATTGGTTCAAGGCAACAGGGCCGGCCGCGCTGGCGGAGGCTTTGAGGTGATCGGACAGATCACGATCGATCAAGGTTTTGAATCGGGCAGCGAAGTTCCGTTGTCGATCGATTCAAACTCGGCCGGTGTCAACGGTGGCGGATTGCACATCACGGCAACGGGCGACGCGACCCTACGACGATCCTCTGTTGCGAACAACACCGCTGCGGGCGAAGGCGGTGGATTGTGGAACAGCGCGACCGGGACGTTGACCGTCGACATGGTCATGATCACCGGTAACATCGCATCGGGTGACGCGGCCGATCAGGGTGGTGGCGGAATCTACAGCGATGGCGGGACGCTTGTCCTGACAGAAACGGTCATCCAGGACAATTTGGCGGACGGTTTGTCAGGAAGTGGTGGTGGCATTCTAAACAACGCCGGAATGCTAACAGCGACCAACACGTCGATCACTGGTAATATCGCGGTTCGCGCTGGTGGCGGAATTGAAACCGTCGGTGCTGCGGTCACGACGCTCACCGATGTCAACTTGGACGAAAACAGTGCGGGTCTCGATCTTAGTTTGGCAGGTGCGAACATCCCCGCACCGTTGTTGGCCTACAACTTCAACGAAACGGGAACTACCGCATTGGCGACGGGAATGGCCGCCGATGCCAACGGAAATCCGGTTCTTAACTTCAACGCCAACAACAGCACGATGCCCGCGGACCTGCATAGTGCTGCAGGGACCGGCGTGTCTGGATTGCCAACCGATCGCGCATTTGACAATTCAAACGCCGGCAACCAATTCTCAAATGTGAGTCACGGCCAGCACGCAGCCGACTTTGACGCGATTGATACGCTCGACGCGTTCACGTTGTCAGGTTGGTACATGTTGCCATCGACCGCACAGAGCATCGGGTTGCAGGACAGTTTGTTCGAAAATGGATCGACCAACGCAGGTTTTCGATTGCGAGGTGGTAGCCGAACCGACGCCGGCACGTTGCAACTCACTGTCGATGGACAAACTCGCGAATCGTCACAGGTCTACACCGAAGTCGGCCAGTATGTGTACTTCGCCGTCAGTTATGACGGAAGCATCGCGACCGACAATGTCAAGTTCTACAAAGGCACTGTCGATGATGGATTGACCTTGGTAGATACGTTCACGATCAACGCGGGAGCGGTCAATGCAGAAACGCTTCCGTTGTTTATCGGGGCGAATCGGCAGTTCTTGGCACAAAACCCATTCAACGGGTTGTTGGATAATATCCGGATCGACGGGGCGGCGTTACCATTTGATTCACTGGAGTTTCTAAGAGCGGACGCCGTTGGTCAGGCGACCGGATTTCGTGCAAATCCTGGTAACGGAGGCGGGTTGCACGTCAGCGGTCCAGGCCTAGTCACGATTACCGGCGGAACCGCTAGCAACAACTTTGCCGCTAACGAGGGCGGCGGTCTTTGGAACTCGGTCGCGGGAACCTTAACGGTCACTGGTGTTACGATTCAAGGCAATGTTGCCGGGGGCGCAGCATCCGATAGCGGTGGCGGCGGGATCTACAACGACGGTGGATCCGTTGATGTTAACGCGACGAGCATTACTGATAATATTGCGAGCGGTACGTCTGGTAGCGGTGGTGGTTTGCTGAGTGTGGCCGGATCGGTCACGCTTACAAACAGCACCTTCGAGTCAAACGGTGCGAACCGGGCTGGCGGAGGAATCGAGGTTATCGCGGGAACGGTGACGTTGATCGACACCGACCTCATTAGCAACGATGTCAATGGAGACGCAAGTGGCGGGACTCCCTCGCCAGGCAATGGCGGTGGACTGCACGTCAGTGGAATCGCTGATGTCACGATTGACAACGGTATCGTGTCAGGCAACGTCGCCGCCAGTGAAGGTGGTGGGCTTTGGAATCAATCCGGCAGCAAATTGACCGTTCGTAACGGCACGTTGATCCAGCTCAACACTGCGCTCGGTGCGGCGGCGAACAAAGGTGGCGGCGGAATCTTCAACAACGGCGGCGTGGTCGATATCAGCGACTCGATCATCTTGTCCAACTTTGCCGATGGAGCGTCCGGTAGCGGAGGCGGGATTCTAAACGTCAGCGGCGGTGTCATCACGATCGCCGATACGGAAATTTCAACAAACGTTGCTAGCCGAGCAGGTGGCGGCATCGAAGACAACTCAGTTGCGTCGGGCACCGTCGCAAGCGGGAACAGCATCACGCTCAGCCGAGTCACGCTTGACCGCAACAACGCTGGCGTGATCACTGCCGGTCGTGGAGGCGCACTGTTCTCTTCACCCGGTAACGGCGGCGGTCTTCACGTCACCGGTGCTGGAAATATCGCGATTAGTCAATCAACGGTCTCAGGAAACAACGCTGCGAATGAAGGAGGTGGACTTTGGAATTCAACGGGCGTGATGACCATTGATCGTTCAACGATATCTGGGAACAGTTCGGGTGATGGCGGTGGCATCTTCAATGACTCGGCGACTGGGGATGTCGTTCTTACCAACTCTACGATCAGTGGAAATCGTGCGAACGGTGGCGGAGCGACCACGGCATCCGGAGGAGGCCTGCGAACTGAAGGCGGCAATGTGACGATGACCAGCGTTACCGTCGGAATGAACACAGCAACCATCGGCGGCGGATTGAGCATCGCGGGTGGCGCGGTCACCATCGGCTCGACGATTGTGTCTGGCAACATGGGGGCGACAGACGCGAACGTTAACGGAGCCTTTTCGGACGCTGGGAATAATGTGATTGGAGGGACTGCCCGTCTCGCTCCGCTCGCAAGCAACGGCGGACCGACGATGACACATGCGTTGCTGCCCGGAAGTCCTGCGATCAATAACGGGAACAATGCAGGGCTTGCCGTCGATCAACGTGGTGTCGCCCGACCTCAGGGATCGCGTGCCGACAGCGGCGCGTACGAATCAAGCTTGGCCGGATCGCTGGATGCGGTTGTCGTCCCGGTAGGTGATGTCGACGGCAACGGATCCGTCACCGCACTCGACGCCTTGCAAGTCATCAACTTCCTCGGCCGCAACAAATCATCCGCAGCAGGCGAATCGGCCGGTGCGGAAGTAGTCGCATCCACCAACTTGGATGTGAACGGCGATGGCCGAGTCACGGCTATCGATGCCCTGATGATTCTCAACTCGATCGGACGATCAAAAACAGCAACCGACATCGGTGAAGTAGCGGATCTTCAACAGGATACCGAGATGCTCAGCCCAATCGAATCGGTGCTCGAGCAACGTCGTCGGGTGATCGATGACTTGCTTTTGCAACAGTTGGCGAACGACGCCTTCACTGCACGGGCAGCGAGATAAATCGAGACGAGCGAGCGAGGTCCAGATTAAGTCACATTATTTACAATCAACAGAAGAGTTTTTAAATGCCACGATTATTGAGTGGATTGGCCTTGGGAGCCATCGTCCTATTTGCAACACCATCACAAGCCGCAATCATCAGCGAGTTTGCGCCTGACCAGCCCGGCATCGATGGTCTTCAGCAGAGAATTGAGTTGAGCGGACTGCCGGGAATGAGCTTCAGCGGTTTCGTATTGGGAATCGGTGGTGAGTCGAATAGGTTTGGGACAGTCGACACGGTTTCAAGAATATCGGGAACATTTGATCCCAACGGGTTGCTCGTTTCAACGATCGGTGATTTGCTCGATCCCTCCCATACGATTGTCCTTGTCGAAGATTACGACGAATCAGCGGGGCCTACTGACATTGATACCAACGACGACGGTATCGCCGACAACCTAAGTCGTTTGGTAGGAATCCAAGATGCAATTGGAATCGCCGATTCGATGACGGACCTCTCCCGATTGTACGGTTCACAGCTTGGCGGTCAGGACTTCGCTTTCACGGGCGATCAACCTCAACTCGTCTTTCGTGATGCATCAGTGGGCAATTGGTACGCCATCAATAATCCTCCAAACGGTCAAGTCTTCGACATCAATGCGAGCGATGTTGCGTCAAGCAGCACGTTCAATGGGAATCCGTTCATTGACAGCTTTGGTGCGATCAACCCTTCGGTCATTTCCGCTGTGCCTGAACCGTCAACGACTCTGGCGATCGGGACCTCATTTGCAATATGCTTTATCCGCCGAAATCGCCGTCGTAGAAGCAAGACGATTTGAGCGTGCGTTATCGGTTGTCGGAAATCCCATCGTCGTCTTTGTCGACGATTCCCGATAGTGGGTCGCCCACGGCGGCTTGCCAGGCGATCTTTCGAAACACCTTGTCGAGTGCGGGGCTTGGATAGGTGTCTGTGCTGTGGGCCGATTCGGCGGTCGTGTTCATCAACTCGGGCGATCGACCGTACAAGGTTGCGTAGAAGACATAACCTTCCAGTTTTTCCATGCCGCGACCAAGGTGACCAAGCCTATCTCGCCAAAGCGACCTTTCTTTGCCGCCCAACACCGAGTGTACTCCCTCGACACCCGGCAATTCGCCACGGTGGAACGCTTCGACTGCCAACACCATCGCAAGCGACGTTGGCAGCACGAACACGCGGTCGTTGTATCGTTTATTTAATTGGTCGATGATGCTTCGGTAGTTGTCGCGTTTCTCTTGGTGCATCTTTGTAACCACTTCGGTGGTCAGTTCTTCTTCGCGCCGCGGGGTAGGAGAAAGCTGTTCGAGTTGTGGCCAGGCATCAGCCATGTAGAACTTCATGTCGGGGTTGTACTTCAGACAGAAGTCGATCCAGCACGAGTAGTACTCTGGACGATCGTTGTAGTACGGCCCCCACATCATCGCATCCCATTTTGCGCCGGCGATCGAGCTGAGCAATTTGGGCGTTGGCTTGCGATCGAATTGAAAGATGCCGTTTTCCTGTTCCCATTTGTAACGGGCACTTCCAGTCATCCCTCCCCCGACATGAGTTAGCAGCCCCTGTTGTTCGAATCCTGCCGCTTTGGCAATCGCAGGCAGCGTGCTGAAGCCCGGCGTCATGAAGCTATGTCCTGTGGCAACGATGCGGAGGGAACCATCGGTCGGTTTGGTCAGCGATGTCACGGGTGGCATGTCAGTCTTGCCAGACCCAAGCAACGTTGCAGCGATTTGATCGGGGGTTTGGTAACACATCGCGTGATCCGGAAAACGGTCGGCGTTCCAACCGGGATGTACTTCAAACGTCTTCGCGACACCGCTGCGAGGGTTTTTTCGATTTGCCGATCCTGGGCGTTTTGAGTTTGGCTCGGTCGCTAGCGAAGTGGGATCGGAACCCAGTGTCGCTGTAGCGGTTTGGGCGATCGCGTCGTCTGCTGCAAACCAAAGCAAGCCGATGACGCAATAGGCCAAAGGTAGAAAACATCGGTTGATTTTCATCGATACCTTTCCAGAGGGACTGTTCATTCAAGTCAAACAGCGATGAACATTTGGCGATTGTAAGCCACGATTGGCCCAATGCTGTTGTCCGAAGCAAGACTCGGAATTGTCCAATTTACCATCGCGTCGCTAACTACGTGCGTCTGGTTGTTTCGAAGGTCCCCCAGTTTGTGTCAGTTCGGACCAAATGCTTAGTTGTGTGCATGCAGGCACGGCGACGCGCGCGTTTAAGCTCACTTGTAGACTCAATCAGCCGCACTTTGATCCGTTCTCGGTTTGGTATCTCTTTTGCGATGGGGATATTCCAGCAATCGAGTTGTTGAGAACAAAGCATAGCAACGCTTCCGATCGGCGTTTTGCTGGCGAATGCGAGTTAGTACTCGGGAACACGGTTGCGATTTGCACGGGGATGATCCGAGGGGGGGCCTAGTGGTCAATGAGCCAGTGACGCCAAGTCGATTGCGGGACGTTCAACTTGGATGCGACTTACCCGAGGTGGATCAGCAGACCATTGCCAACCACGGCCGGTTGATAAGGCTAGCGGAGGGCGAAACGGTCTTTCGCGAAGGCGAGCGGCACTCATGGGTTTACTGGATTGTCGATGGCAGCGTGGCGCTTGAAATGACCACGGGCGGCACAGCCCCAATGTCACTATTAACACTCGGCCGAGCTGATTTGTTGGCGTGGTCCACGATGCTCGGCAATCGCCGCATGATTTCGACGGCAACCGCGACGAGCCCTGTTGAGTTGCTGGCCTTTGACGCTAACGAACTACGCGAACTCTGCCAGTCGAATCACGAGATCGGTTATCAAATCATGACTCATGTCGCCAAACAATTGGCCAGTCGTTTGTTGGCAACCCGGTTGCAGTTACTCGACCTTTTTAGCCACCCGAGCGAGTGTGACCAATGAACGCGACGCAACCATTGGCTCATTTCTTGAAGCTCGGTGATCTGCAGAGTCTTGTCGATGCATTGTTACAGCAAGGTTTTGATGTTGTCGGGCCCACAATCGAGCAGAACGCGATTGTGTACCGGAGTATCCGCGACGTGCAGTCGCTTCCGCAGGGATGGTCCGATCATCAGGAGCCCGCGGTCTACCGAATTCAAAAGACGCAGTCGCAACAGCGTTTCCGATTTAACAGCAGTCCCGACTCGTGGAAACGGTTCTTCTTTCCGGCAACGTCCGAAATCGGAACTGCAAAACTTGCCGGTGATGGATGGAAGTTCGAGACACCCGAGGAGCCGACACCACGTATCGCACTGCTGGGTGTGCGAGCTTGTGATCTAGCTGCGATCGCGGTGCAGGACCGAGTCTTTCGCGACAACCAATATGTCGACGCGGCCTACAAGCGTCGTCGATCGGCCGCGTTGATTGTGGCCGTCAATTGCTCGACTGCGGCCAGCACTTGCTTTTGCACTTCGATGGGGACGGGGCCGGAATGTGAGAGCGGTTTTGATCTGTTGCTAACCGAAACCCCGTCCGGCTATGTGATCCGACCCGGCTCGACCCGCGGCGAACAACTGGTTGGCGAATTGCCAACGACGGTTGCCACGGCGGCTCAAACCGACCACGCCAAGGAAGAATCTGAAAACGCGAGGCAGCAAATTTCTAAGCGTTTCGAGACCGACGATGTTCACGACCTACTACTCGGCAATCTGGACCATCCACACTGGAACGCAGTCGCCACGCGATGTCTGTCGTGCACGAACTGCACGATGGTGTGCCCAACTTGTTTTTGTAGCAGTGTGGAAGAAGTGTCGAATCTGGCGGAAACCGAAGTCTCACGCGTCCGGCAGTGGGATAGCTGCTTCAACATGGGGATCAGCTACACGGCTGGGGGAACCGTTCGTGCAGACGTACGAAGTCGATACCGCCAATGGCTAACGCACAAGCTTGCGACGTGGCAGGACCAATTCGACGTCTCGGGCTGCGTCGGTTGCGGTCGCTGCATCACTTGGTGCCCGGTGGGAATCGATCTGACCGAAGAAGTCGCGTCAATTCGGGACGAGCCCCAGTGATTGTCACTGACGACGCGAACGGCTTGGACGGGCGGGACACAATATCAATCAAAAGCCAATCGACCTTTCATTGTAACTGAAATGAAGAAAACGCTGCAGCCAGCGGACCAGGATTTGCAGCTGAGATCTTCTGCGACGAGCCATCGAGTGATTGTCTTACGGGAGGCATCCGCTGACGCGTCACGCAGGCCAAAACGCCTATATTGCACTAGGGAGTTGTGAGATGTCCGATTCGATTGTTGATCTGCTTGGCGAG
Source organism: Rubripirellula reticaptiva (assembly GCF_007860175.1). NCBI lineage: Bacteria > Pseudomonadati > Planctomycetota > Planctomycetia > Pirellulales > Pirellulaceae > Rubripirellula > Rubripirellula reticaptiva. The sequence continues at coordinate 264,819 of NZ_SJPX01000006.1, forward strand.
AACGCCGCATCATTACTAGAGCACGATTGCAAGACGATCTTGCGGGAACAGCTGCACGTTCCGGGACCCGACTTTTTAGAACGCATTGTTTGCAACACGGATCGTAATCAACGGGTGATCAACAACTTGGCACGCATATTCGGTCATGGTCGTTTGGCGGGAACCGGTTATGTTTCGATCTTGCCAGTCGACCAGGGAATCGAGCACTCGGCGGGTGCTTCGTTCGCGCCCAACCCGGACTACTTCGATCCCGAGAACATCGTGCGTTTAGCGATCGACGGCGGTTGCAATGCGGTTGCGTCTACCTTCGGAGTTCTTGGATCGGTATCGCGAAAGTACGCGCATCGAATTCCGTTCTTGGTCAAGATCAACCACAACGAATTGCTTTCCTATCCGAATATCTATGACCAAGTCATGTTCGGCAGTGTTGATCGAGCCTACGATCTGGGCGCGGCGGCCGTCGGTGCGACAATCTACTTTGGATCCGCCGAATCGCGACGTCAGATTGTCGAGGTTGCCGATGCCTTCGAGCATGCTCACGAACTTGGTATGGCAACCGTGTTGTGGTGCTACCTTCGCAACAGCGAATTTAAGAAAGACAAGGACTACCATACTTCCGCAGACTTGACCGGGCAGGCCAATCACTTAGGCGTGACGCTGCAGGCCGATATTATCAAGCAGAAACTGCCAACGAACAACGGCGGGTACAACGCGATCAAGTTTGGAAAAACATCACCGCTGGTTTACGAGAAGCTGACGACGGACCATCCCATTGACTTGTGCCGCTATCAAGTCGCGAACTGCTATATGGGGCGCGCCGGGCTTATTAACTCCGGTGGAGCCTCGTCTGGAGCGTCGGACCTTGCCGAGGCCGTCACGACAGCCGTCATCAACAAGCGAGCCGGCGGAACGGGCCTGATTTCGGGTCGCAAAGCATTTCAGCGTCCGATGGTCGAGGGCATCGAGTTGCTGAACCGAATTCAGGATGTGTATTTGGACAATAAGATTACGGTGGCCTAATGAAGAACGCATTTATCGAATCTCAGTGGCAAGAACTTTGTGAACGTCTTGCAGTCGTCGCGAACCATCTTGGTGGATCGGAGGACGAAGTTTTTAATTTTCGTCATCAAGAACCGCCGGGACGATATACGGAATATCTCGACTGCGTTCGCGCGGCGGCACAGTTGGCAAACAAGTGGAGAGACAGTCAAACGCTGCGGCAACACAATGAAGAACTGATTGACGAAGCCGGTCGCGAGAGTTTCCCGGCTAGCGATCCGCCGACGTTCAGTCACTCGCATGCGTAGTCCCAATCGTCCGAGCTGGGCGTCGCAAGAAGGATCACCTTTTCCGCTCGGCGTTTCCTTTGTCGCCGAAGACGATGCGTTTAACTTTGCGATCTATTCCAAGCATTCCGATCGTGTGACGCTGCTGCTGTTCGCGGATGATGAAACACAGCATCCGATTGTTCGCGTCGAATTTGACTATCTGCGTCATAAAACGGGCTCAATTTGGCATTGCCGTCTAAGCTCTGCCGAAGTCGACGGCGCGACGTTTTATGGGTATCAGATCGACGGACCGCCGCCAGGGGAAGCGTTCGAGTTTCATCGTTTCGACTACGAAAAGATCCTGCTTGACCCGTACGCTCACGCGGTTCATTTCCCCGTCGGATTCAGTCGTGAGGCTGCGCGCAGGCCGGGTTCGAACGCCGGAAGGGCGGCGCTCGGTTGGTTGCCACATGGCCAATGCCATTTTGATTGGGGCGATGATGTTCGGCCGCGTCACGATTCGGATCTTGTCATCTACGAACTCCATGTCCGCGGGTTCACTCAGCACGCGAGCTCCGATGTCGATTCGGCCAGGCGAGGAACGTTCTTGGGCGTCTGTGACAAGATTCCGTATTTGGTGGAACTCGGAGTCACCGCAGTAGAGTTAATGCCTGTGTTTCAATTCGACCCCGATGATGGAAATTACTGGGGCTACATGCCACTTGCGCTCTTTGCGCCGCATCATCGATACACCAGCCATCCGCAAATGTGCCGGCAACGGGATGAGTTTCGCACGATGGTGAAAGAACTGCATGCGGCGGGAATCGAAGTGATCTTAGACGTTGTCTACAACCACACTTGTGAAGGTGACGACCATGGTCCGGTGTACAGTTTCAAAGGCATCGATAACAGTACGTATTATGTTGCGTCGGGCGATCAACTTCATCCATTCGCTAATCACAGCGGAACGGGCAATACTCTGCATACGGCCAATCGAACCGTTCGGCGGCTAGTGGTTGATAGCATGCGATATTGGGTCGAAGTCATGCATGTCGACGGATTCCGATTCGATCTGGCATCGATCTTCACGCGTGATACCGAGGGCAACATCAACGCGGATGACCCACCGATCATCGGGCAAATAGGCGCCGAGGATGAACTAGCTTGTGTTCGTTTGATCGCCGAACCGTGGGATGCGTCAGGCACGTTCCAGCTCGGCAAGAGCTTTCCCGGTATGCAGTGGATGCAGTGGAATGCAAACTTTCGGGAGTGCTTACAGCGATTCGTCCGCGGTGATCGCGGAATGGTTGGTGAGTTGATGACGCGGGTTTATGGAAGTTGCGACTTGTTCCCCGACGATCGCATGTTCGCCTACCGTCCCTACCAAAGCGTCAACTACATCGCCTCGCACGACGGTTTCACGATAGCTGATTTGGTTTCCTATGCGACAAAAAGCAATTGGGCCAATGGAGAGAACAACACGGACGGTGCAAGCGAATTCAGTTGCAATTGTGGTTGGGAAGGTTGCAAAGATGTTCCGGTTGATGTTTTGCGAAACAGAAAGCAACGCGTGAAGAACTTCTTTGCTTTGTTGATGTTGTCGGCTGGTACGCCAATGTTTCGGATGGGCGACGAATTCTTGAATACGCAGAATGGCAACAGCAATCCGTACAACCAAGACAACGAAACCAATTGGCTGGATTGGCGCCAAGCCGAAACGAATCACGATATGCTGCGGTTTGTTCGAATGATGATCGCGTTCCGGAAGGCTCATCCATCGATTTGCCGGTCCCGGTTCTGGCGAGATGACATCAAATGGTATGGAACGGATCACTTAGTCGATCTGTCACCAGGCTCGACATGTTTAGCGTATAGCTTACACGGCGCAACGGAGCGAGATTCGGATCTCTACGTGATGATTAACGGCGGCGACGACGCGGCAACGTTTGGTATCCAAGAAGGTAGCCCCGGGACATGGCGACGCGTGATCGAAACATCGTTGCCCAGCCCGAACGACATTGTCAATGAGTCGGACAGCACGATCATTGATGATACGACGTATTCAGTTGCTGGACACAGCGTTGTAGTATTGATGCGGTGATCGAACCTCGCTTGCCGCTGGTGGTCTTGGCTGAATGGTTCGTAATGGCGTTGCTAAGAGGGCATGGGATTGTTTGATCGGTCGAAACGCTGCTTAGCCTCCTAGTTCTTCCAAATGAATAGCGATGCATTCCGCAACTGCCTCGGCGTTGTAGCCTCCTTCGAGGACGCTAACCAAACGACCGCATGCATGCTTCGACGCAATATCCAGCAGCAACCGTGTGACGGTGCGAAAGTCTTCGCTCTCCCAGCCTAGTGAACCGATTGGGTCTTCTTTGTGCGCGTCGAAGCCGGCACTCACCATCACAAGCTGTGGCTGGACGTGATCGGCAAAGCTGTTCACTGTTTGGCGAAACCGATCGATCTGATCGGTACGGGATTCACCAAACCTGATCGGCACGTTCATCGTCATACCGCGACCGTTACCCTCGCCGATGTCGCTAGCGAATCCAGTGTTTGGATAAAACGGCGAACGGTGGATAGAGAAATACCCGACGTCACCCGAGTCATAGAACGTCGCCTGCGTGCCGTTTCCGTGATGAACATCAAAGTCAACGATCAAGACTCGATCAATGCCCAGTTCATTCGTGGCAACTCGCGCCGCGACTGCGATATGGTTGAAAAGGCAAAAGCCCGTCGCATGATCGGGCATGGCGTGATGACCGGGGGGACGGACCAAGCAAAACGCGTTGGTGTCTTCGGCTCGAATCACCCGCTCGGTCGCGTCGCAAACGGCGCCCGTCGCGTGGATAGCGGCTTCATAGGATCGCTTGCTGACTACCGTGTCGGAGTCAAGGTAACCGCCGCCCGCGTCGGCATACTGTTGAACGGATTTGATGTAGTCTTCGTCGTGAACGTACGCCAAACGATCAGTCGATACCGGCTGCCAAGCCGGACGTTGGTAAGCGGCACCAAGGCCAGTGCAGCTTAGTTGATCGATAGCCGGTAAGATTCGGTCGGGGCTTTCCGGATGGTCACCCGTGCGGTGTTCCAAGAAGATTGGATCGAAATAGAGCAGAGTCATCCTAGCCGTTTTCCAAAACCCACTGAGTCGCTTCACGAGTCAGCAAGGTGGTGTCGTCGAGTCCCAGTTTCTCCTTAATTCGGGAGCGGTACGTCTCGATGGTTTTTGGGCTGAGATTCATTGCTGTGGCGATTTCTTTGGTAGTAATGCCTTGCCCGATCAAGCGAAACGTTTCGAGTTCGCGGTCGGATAGCGATTCGATCGGAGCTGCGGCGACTGATGCCCGACCAGCGATCACGCGGTTCAAAATTCTCGCCGAGACTTCTTTACTGAGAAACAACTCGCCACCGATAATCGTTCGGATCGCCTCGATGATTCTGTCCGTGACTTGTTGTTTATTGATATATCCCATCGCACCGGCGCGAACTGCCCGCTCGGCGTAAAGCGAGTCGTCATACATCGACCATACTAGCATTTTGACGCATGGATAGCGTTCCTTAATGACCTTCACCAGATCGATGCCGCTGCTAGATTTAAGGGAGACATCGATCACCGCGATGTTTGGTCGAGCCCTTCCGATCACCGTAATGGCTTCATCCACATCCGAAGCTTCGCCGACCACCTCTAAATCGGGTTCCAGCTCGACACGAGTGACGAGTCCATCGCGGGTCGAGGGATGATCGTCGACGATGACGATTCGTTTCGTGTTTAAACTCATAGTGCAGCGGTGGGTCGCAGTGCGGTGGTAGGGCACGGGACAAATTTTCCCGATAAGTGCAACGCACTCATTGTACCGTAGCAAGCTTCCAGGTTCAGCATCGACGAATCGATGTTCGACCACAGTCGGCGATTCATCGTTTCAACCCTATTCGGCGACGAACGAGTTAAACGTTTAGAACTTCGCTGCCGTTGTCGATGGCACGCACCGCAACTCGTTGGGGGCTACGGCGAAATGTTCGCGATCGGCTTGGTCGACGTACTGTCGGACGGGTCAATTAAGCTTGTCAGGAATTTCCTTACGCGTGATCGCAGGAGTCCGTGACTGTGCCCGATCGCGCATACCGATAGCATTCGAGGTGTCGCAGGCGGATTCTAGTCAAAATATACAGAGGGCACGCAATGGCTACGAGAGTTTTGATTGTCGAAGATGACTTCGACACCCGCAACAGCCTATGTGACATTCTGAGTTTGGAAGGGTATCAGATCAATACCGCCGAGACGGCTGAGGATGCGATCAGGCAAATCGACAAACAGGCATTTGATTTCATCATCATCGATTGGTATCTATCCAACATGACTGCCGGAGAATTTTTGCCGCAACTGTGCAGTCACGCTCCTGGCGCGTCGATTCTGATCGCAACCGGTTCGTCTGAAATCATGCATGCCGTCCATGCGATGCAGCATGGGGCGAGTGACTATGTCGTTAAACCGATCTGCACTGAACTTCTGCTGGGCAGCATGCGGCGGGCGATGAAACTTCAATTAGCCCAGAGACGGGCGATTCAATCCGAGCGTCTGGCTGCGGTTGGAACCGCAGTCACGGCGGTCGCTCACGAGAGTCGAAACGCATTGCATCGAATTCGTTCCCGTGTCAGTTTGATCCGGCTAACGTACGAAAACAATGCAGAGTTACTGGAAGATTTATCAGCGATCGAGGAAGCTAGCTCGCTTTTGGAATCATACTTTGAGGAACTGCGAGAATTCAGTGCGCCGATCGTATTGAGCAAAACGCCATGCGGTTTAAAGAACTTGGTTCTACGTGTGTGGAATCACGTGCAATGTGTTGCGGCTAGTTCAGACTCGCTGCTCACACTTCCCGATCATGACGTCCAGTGCATGCTTGACCCCGTTCGCATCGAGCAGGTGCTGCGAAATCTGTTCGAAAATGCGATCGCAGCAAGCGATGGTAACGCTCGAGTCGACATGGATTGGTCACCTAGCGAATTTGACGATCAAGGGACGCTTTGTATCACGGTCAGCGACAACGGAAACGGATTCACCGCTGAACAGCGAATGTCTGCGTTTGATCCATTCTTCACGACGAAAGTCCACGGTACAGGTCTAGGGTTGCCGATTTGTCGCCGGATCATCGAGGCCCATGGCGGTTCTATCGCCGTTGAAGAAAATGGGGGAAGTGGCGGAATCATCACGATTGCTCTACCCGGGCTGATTTGCAACTCAGAATGTCAGCCAGCAATCTGTTCAGCCTATACTGAGTAGGGACTGACGATCGCTTTTACTTCGGTTTAACGATGCGCGCATCGAAAACGCCCTCGGGTAGGTTGTCGCCGTTGGTTTGAGCGTTGGTTCGACAATCAGGCGGCTCGGTGGAGACCACCGAGATGCCCATTGACAACATGTCTGCGAATCACCAACTTCCGCCTGACGATCCGTAGCTGCGGACCCGGAAGTACCTGCCACCGCTGCTGCCACCGCTGCTGCCACTACTACTACCATAGCTTCGGTAGCCGCTAGTGTATCCGCCCGAACTGCCACCGCTACTGCCGCCATAACTTCCGTAGCTAGCGCGCTGCGCCGTGACGCGACTGCGAATTCGGGAAACGATGCCTCCCGAACTTCCACCGCTACTCCCGTATCCTCTCGATGCGTAGCCACCACTGCTTCCGCCCGAACTTCCATAGTAGGCGGCATAGCCGCCGCTACTACCGCCCGAACTTCCCCCACTGCTGCCCCAGCCAGCGTCAGCGGTATTGCTGAGAGATGCCATTGTGATCGTGAGCGATATGGTCAGCGCAAGTCTTTTCATAAGATGTTTTCCTTTGTGCGATTGATCGAAACAGGTTTTCAGAATCGGTTCAGCGTTAGGGCTTGGCCTCTTCTGATTCGCCATCCACTGCCGAGGTTTCGTCAGGTGTCACCGATTCGTTGTTTGACTGGTTGGTTGATTCTTCCATCACTGGTTTCATCACCTGCTGGCGATCCGCCGAGTTCTTGGTTGGCGATCGTGCTGCTGGATTGTTTGGCGGTTGGTTGCATCCCGCCAGGCCAAGCAGGCCGGTGCATAACACACAAAATGCTAATAAGCGTTTCATGTCAATCTCCTTTCGTTCTTTGCCAAGTGGATCGTGTTCACAGGTCCACAAATTGATCGTCGAAACCATTTCGACGACAGGCTTTGCTGTAAAGCGAAGCTTCAGTACCGTCTGTTAGCACGTGTCGTGCCGAATCAGGCAATTCATACATTGGCATCGCGATTGCACCTTCAGTGCTAGATTTCTAACTGCGGAACTGGAAACAGTTTCGGCCGTAACACACGCAAGGGAGATTGCCATGAGTACGCATTTCAACACACATTCAAAGGTCCAATCGGACGAACCCGACGCGCATGTCGTGGCACGCCATTTTCGCACTGGTGTGCGTTTGCTACTCGGTTTGTCGTTGATCGCGACGGTCTTGTGTTTGGCGTTCTTTCAAAAGGCCGCCTACCTCGCTGCGATTCCGATACCTCTGCTGTACGCGGTGTTGGCACTTACCAACTATCTGGAGTTCAGGTCGCGTGGATCGAACTTGCGCTCGGCCGAAGGCGCCGATGTCAGTCGCGAAGAGATGCAAGTGGACATCGAGACGGTCGGTGTGGTGACGCTACTAAAAGTGCTCGGGGTGTTGGCGATAGGAACCTTCATCATTGCCGCTTCATTCTTTGACTGGCGAACGGTTGGCATCGCTGCGGCCGCCCTTTTCTTCATCGTGATTCTGATTCAGTTGCCATACCTTCCGCTGTATTTCAGCGAAGCGGAACGCGATGAGCGTGAAAAATTAGAAAATCGCACATGAAGGCAATGATCCTCAGCGGGTGCGGCCTGCTAAGCGTGCAACCACGCCCACTGTCCCTGGTCGATATAGACACGCCCAAGCCAACTGACAACGAACTGCTGATTCGAGTTTCTGCTTGTGGCGTCTGTCATACTGAACTGGACGAAATCGAAGGTCGGCTGACACCGCCGCATTTGCCCGTCATTCTCGGTCATCAAGTCGTCGGACGGGTTGCCGAGTGCGGCAAAAACGTCCAGCGGTTTAGAACGGACGAGCGTGTGGGTGTCGGCTGGATATATCACTCCAATGGCTTGCCCGATGAAAACCTTTCACCGCAGTTTGCTGGCACTGGTTACGACGTCAACGGCGGCTACGCGGAATTCATGACAGTGCCGGAAACCTACGCGGCCCAGATTCCAGACAACTTGACCGACACTCAGGCTGCACCACTAATGTGCGCTGGAGCGATCGGCTACCGCGCGATACGGCTCACCGGAATGCGTGATGGCGATCCGCTTGGTTTGATGGGATTCGGTGGGTCAGGCCACTTGGTTTTGCCCACAGCAAAACATCTTTTTCCCAATTCCTCTGTCTACGTGTTCACTCGCGGGCGGTCCGGGCAACAGTTTGCTCGAGACCTGGGGGCGGATTGGGCAGGAGACATTGATTCCACACCACCGGAAACTGTGCAAGCGATCATCGACACCACGCCTGCATGGAAGCCTGTTGTTGAATCTTTGAAAAAGCTGAGACACGGCGGGCGTCTCGTTATCAACGCGATTCGAAAAGAAGAAGAAGAAGACAAGCACGAACTATTGAATTTGAGCTATCACGAACACTTGTGGATGGAGCGTGAGATCAAGTCAGTTGCTAACCTTACGCACGCTGACATTGTCGAATTCTTGCCACTCGCGGCGTTGATCCCGCTGCGTCCCGAGGTAACCACCTACCGATTGGACCAGGCCAACGAAGCGCTGTGTGACCTTCGGTTTGGGCGGATCAAGGGAGCCAAGGTGTTGGTGATGGAGACGATCACTTGAAGGTCGGTTTTAGGACTCGGCGCATCGGTTGTTGCGGTACAATTCGCGTTTCGGATTTGATCGGCAGCTTTCTCGTCTGCAGCGCCTGCTTGGCTTGATCACGCGAGGAGTACGTGCCCAACGTGATCCACTGCTTCGTGCCAGGTGGCAGGTATTGGGCGGCATATTGTAAATTGCTGGGATAGATGGTTCGGGATTGCGACGTCGATTGGGCGCCAACAACACGAACCGTCGCGTTGGTGTTCGCGTTTCGGACGGTCACCGTTGTACCGCCAGGATGAATGTTTGGTCCGGAGGCTTTGATCGCGTAGCCCCCGGGTGAAAGTTGCGTCCGGAAATATCCACCGGCATCCGTTTGACCTGTGCTAACCGCCCGACCTCCCTGCATCGCAGTCACCGTCGCCCCGCTAATACCCTTTCGTGTTTCGTCAACGACTTGGATCTGAACTTGATAGCGACTCAGCAAAGTGGGACGGTCTTCTGGACGAATCAGGCCCGGAATTTCACTTCCTGGTGGGATTGGGCTGATCGTTTGACGTTTAACTTGGATGGTTCGAGTGAGGCTTCTGTTCGTCATCACGAGGTTGGTGACGACTGAGTCAAATCCGGTTCCTTGAACACGAATCTGATACGAACCCGGATCGAGTTGGACGTCAAAGTTTCCTCGTGCGTCGGTTTGGCCACGTCGCACGCTTGGCGAGACCATGGCAGTTCCTGGAATCGTTTGCGACGAAACTGTCACGATCGCATTGGCCACGGGCCGGCGTTGTTGGTCGATCACGGCGACGCTAACTGTGTGTTTCTTTCCCAGCGGATCAGTTGGCCGAATCGTGTCGGATGGCGGGAACGTTTCGGACGCTGTGTTACGATCGAGGATCAGTTGCAGGTCGGGCATTCCCTGATGGACGCGGACCTTCTGTTGCAGTGGTCCGAATCCGATGGCATTGACGCGTACCGCGTAGTTCTGTTCGGAAAGACCCTCGATTGTGAAATGGCCGCGACTGTCGGTACGGGCGACTCGCATCGCGCCAGGCAATCCGCCTTCGCTTGGAAATTGCCACAAGACACTGGCGCCGGCTACGCCTTCATATCGACTTCGATCAAGGGAATGTCGCCCCGGTATCAGTTGGGGAATCACCTTCGTGCCTCGCCCACGCTCGGTCAGCACCCAACCACTGACGTTAACGAAGTTGGGGCCGGTGTCGGATCCGCGTGTCAGCCCGACGTTAACAATACTGATTCGTCCGGATGTGACTTCGCTTTCGATTCGGCGTGATGAGTAGCCGGCGGCACTGGTGGTTACCAAATACTGACCACCTTCGCTGATAAACAAGTCGGCGCGGCCGTTGGTGTCTGTGGTTCCTTCGTCGGCGGTAACGCCACCGCTGCCACGAAGTTGCATCGAAACTTGCGCGTCGGCGATGGGGCGCCGCGATCGGGCATCATAGACGTTGACTTGGACCTGTGGCCGAGTCAGCGAGGGAGTATCTGTCGAACTCCGTCCCAAAACGAAGTTTCGAGTCGTGTCGCCGCTAACCTCGATCCCGGTAAAGACACGACTGGCGAAGTTGGTCTCAGCGGGCGGATCGACGGCGACGGTGTAGGTGCCGCCAGGAAGGGTGACGGAGTAAAGTCCGCGAGGTCCCGAGTTGATCCGCACTCGCGCCGGACCAGACCAACTGATTTGAGCGTCTTCGATCAATGCCGTGCCGAGTCCCGTTTCCCCTTGATACATCACTGCACCGGAAACCATGTGACGATCGGTCGAGTAAGCGGGATGTCGGTTGAGGAAAATCCGATGCCGGGGCTGAGCTGGAAGATACGCGATGCGGCGTGTGACGGTGAAGTAGTTCGGGTGGCTAATCTTAACGCTGTAGTCACCTTCGGATGCCCCCGATACGGACGTGACTCCGTTGGCATCAGTTTTCAAAACGCGAGGGCTCAAGAACTCACGTGTCACCGACACGTTGGCGTCGGCGATCGGCGTGCCGAGTTTTTCGTCGTAGGCTTCGATGACGAGTGTACCCGCTGTCGCCGCTGGTTCACGATGATGGTCTAGGAAGAATGTCGCCTTCGTCGGCTTGTCGTTCTCAACGTTCAAGACCAAACGCCCTCGCATGAAGCTAGCGGCGGGCTGTGCTTCGATGACCTCGAAACCACTCAGTCGAGCGACGACGAAGTATCGACCCGCCGGCAAATTGAACCGAGCGATCCCGTCATTGCCTGTGCGCCCCTGGATCACGCTGGCGCGGCGGTCGGTAACTTCGCGTAGCAGAATTTCGGTTTCAATCAGCGGTTCGTTGGTGTCATGACGCAGCGTAAGGATCTCCACATCCAAAAGCTCCTGCTGAGGTCCCAACTCCGCGATGCCTTGATCGGTCAATGCCGGTAATTCCTCCATCGGTGTTTCGATAGGATCCTGTTCTGGTTGTGCAATCGCGGTAGGGGGTGGTTCCAACGGTTTCGCGTGCATCACCAAGTTCACATGGGATCGGCGCCCCGGAAACACATGCACCGGAGCGCTAATGGCTTTTGCAAACTCGCTATCGGGTGCCGACGCAACGACGTGATACGATCCCGGCGCAGTATCAAACGAAAAGTCGTTTTCGCGAATGGTGGTGGTCGTCGTCGCAGCGATTGCTCGATCAATCGCTCGAACTAGGTTTACAGTAACTTCAAATGGTGCGGGATAAACTCGATCGCCTTTGGAGATTTTCACGGTGCCGCGAATGCCTTGCTTGGCCAGAAGCTCGGCGGGTAACTCTGTTTGTTGCAGCACAAAATCGCGACCGGTCTTTCCGCCAACGCTGATTTCAATCGGTTTCAGATCGATGTAGGTTTGAAACCCAGTAGCACGAACTGACGCTCGCCAAATTCCGGCTTTGAGCAGAACCTGGTAGGAACCGCTCTCGCCGGACGGACTGCGTTCGGGACTGACCAAGACGTTTTTAACTTGTCGGGTTGATTCATGAACCAACGTGATCCGTGCGTGAGCGATACCCTTTTCGCCTTCATGCGTCCGTTGCAAAACACGACCGATCAACTCGCCGTTGATTGGTGGCGGGATAACTGGCCTGACTCGATCTGGATCATTTTCGCCTTTGGTCAGCGCCAGATGAAAAAGCTCCATTTGACCATTACGTTTGACTTCAAAACCTCGACCTTCGTCTTCGTCTTTAAAGCCGTCGGCATGAACGCGGTAGTAGTACTGTCCGACTGGCAGTTCAATCTTGAACATGCCTTGCGGATTCGAGGTGGTCGTTGTGACGACTTCGCCACCGGGCTTGAGGACTTCGATTTTTGCGCCCGCCACCATGCCAGCATACTTGCCGTCTTCGGTTTGCGCAGCGACTCGGCCCGTGATTCCGGTTTCAGCGTGGATCGATTGAGTATGAATCACAATGAACCATGCCATCGCGATTGCCATCGTCAACGACGTTCGGAATTGAATTTTCATTTCGAATCAACTCGGTTGTTAGAAATCAGGTGTAGTTCGAATACCGACCAAAACGGGTGGGTGATCGGCATCGGCTGCGCCGCCAGTAACGCGAATAAGAATATTTGTTTCGGCGGGCTCAACGATCCCGGCGAAAATCAACGGTTCGACTATTTCCTCGATAAGCAGCATTGGCTGAGGATCGTCGATCGTACTTGGTCCCAGCGTGAAAGGGCCAAGAGAATCAGTTCGATGGAGGCCGCTGACAAGTGATTGCAGATTGACTTCCACCGTAACGGTCGCTGTGTTATTGACTTCGATCGCGTCGTCCAAAAATGCTAAATGCATTGCAAGGTGCATGTCCGTCTCGATCGGATTCATCAGGTTCAATTCATACGACAGTTCCTCATCTGACGGCATTGGACGGAACACCATGTGTCGTCCGCCTATCCCCTCCGTGAACGCAAAACCGAGATGACTCACCAAAAACGCTGGCGTCCACACACCACGCTGCGTGTGCAGCGGTGGCGCCAACGTCAACAAGTTGGTGTCGTGGATGCCGCCCGGCAGCGTGACGCTATACATCGCGTTGGACGTTAAAACGGGATTGTGAGAGATGACAGCAGGAATCGCCGGACCAAATTGGCCCGGCCCTGCTGTGGCACTCGTCTGCATCAGCGGACAGACGCGTGCAATCAAGTAGACCGACATCGGGTCGCTGCCGATCTCGGCCATCATTGTCGCATGATCGGCGTCGATCGAAACTTCTCGCTGACCGTGAGCCACGATCGCACTGCCGACCACACCGCCCACGGGATCGTTGCTGTGCGGTCGAAATGCCAGCACTTCGACGAGGTAACTTTGGACGGCGCTTTCGTCGCCGATGACATCCCAACGCACAATCCAGTCGTCCGCCCAAGTCGACGTAGTTTCCCAGCCAACACTGACGATCTGCACCGGTTCACCGATCGGGTCGGCGGTAATCTCGTCTAGCTCAAAATCAGCTGACCATGGATCGTAGCCGAAGTGATCAGAAAAAAATCCAGCCAACACGTCCAACCAACTCGGTGGCGGGTGCCATCCCCAGGGATCGGCTCCCCAAGGATCAGCCCATGGATCAGCCCATGGGTCACCGGCCCATGGGTCACCGGCAGGCCAACCGCCGTCACTCAGAGGAAGATCACTCCCCATATCGAAGCCCTCGTCGTAAACGTCGCTCCAGCCTGGCATCTCGTACGCTTCGCCTGGAAAAGGATCGAACGCATCGCCATAGCCTCCACCGCCGGGTACCGCTCCGGAAGAATCTTCGTAGACGAGTCCCGATTCTGGCTCAGGCCATGCTTCATCGGTTGGCGAAGGTAAAGCTTCTGCGCCACCAGCGACCAAGTCCAGTCCCAACGCGCTGCCCGAGTGCCAGACGAACGCCTCCCGAGCGATCGGTGAATCTCGCACCACATTGCCCGTTTCATCCAGATGCGCCGGAGGAATCAAACGCACAGCATCCAGCGACAGACGATCAATCTCGCTTTCTTCGCTGTCATAGACGACGCGGCCATCCACCTCGACGATCATTCGTGATACGTGGGCTCGGTCTGGGACGTTGCTTGCGGGCTCGCCATCGGCCAACATTCCGATCGCATGGCCTCGTAGATCCCCCGCGGTTGCCGAACCACCTATCAAGTCGATCGGGAAGACCTGCGGACCAAAAACAGAACTCAGTGGATTGACCGGCGAAGTCAATAAATACTTGCGACCGCCAGTTTGATAGTAAAGATAGTTGTGCGTATCGGCACCGGTGTGTGACGCAGCGACCAACGTTACGGACATCGACTCGACGTAATGACCGTTACGCCAAGGCGACTGGAAATCTCGAACCAGGAACCATGGATAACTTCCCGCAAGCTGTCGCTCGATTCGGTTTTGCTCTTGTAGCTTCGGAACCAGAACCTCGTCGACATCTCGCAGTCGTTGCTCTTCTTCTTCGGTCGCCAACCCACTGCGTACGAGTTCCTCAAGCGATTGGGCCTCGTCCATGATCGGAATGGTTTCACTGCGCAACTCGCGCAGACGAACTTGAGCGAGTGCCTGTTCGTCCTGAATATGCGATCGCAGTTCAGTCCGAGTAACAAACGGCTTTCCATTGATCTTGATGTCAAGCGAATCCAATACCCAATCGTTACGGCCGTTGGAGCACAGCCCAACGCGTGAAATGTCCGAAAGACGCACGTCCGCCAGCATCGCAGCTGAACTTTGCAACATGTCGGATCCCGAATCGCCCGTCGATGAAAATGTGAAAGTCGCTGGCTCACCGGGAGCGAGAATTTCACCTACCGACGCGTGTGTTGGTGACGCACCAAAGGGAGCTAGTTGTCCTGGTTCGCGGCCCAGCGGATACAACCACAAAGGAAAACCGAGGCCTAAGTCCAAAGCGAGCGGTTCGGAAATTGTTTGACCATCGACTTGGGTTTCAATCGAAACCTCAATCGTCTCAACCGCCTCGTTCGCATGGAAAAGCTCATCGATCGGAGACGCTGCTCTGGTTGTCACTGCGTTGGCCAACATGATCGCAACGACTGAACTTGCGATCCGCATGGAAGGTGAGAGTACGTTCATGCCGAGTCCTCGTTAGTGACGTGAGTTCCAAATGAACTCTTGACACGTTCGCAACTTGCGTGCCGCTAGCACAAACCATCGCGAACATTCCTACAACAAGTGACGTTCCCAGTCACTGCGTCCGTGTGCGTCGAGCCAAGTGAGCAATTCGTTGACGCTCGCAGTGGCGACGGCGACGCAAGTGTCGGCCGCACCGTAGGACATGCGCAACGTGTCACCGTCGTCGGCAATCGTGACACCGGTGGGGAAAACCACGTTCTCGACATCACCGCCGCGTTCATAATCCGTTTCCGGCGCAAATAGCCAACGGTCGCTTCGCAGCAAGATCTTTTCGGGTTGCTGCAAATCAAGTAGTGCTAACCCAATGCGGTACACCTTTCCGCCCGCAGTGGACCGGACACCGTGATAGATCATTAGCCAACCGCGATCCGTTTGAATCAACGGCGGTGACAACCCGATGCGATTCGCATCCCACCATCCACCCTGTCTCGCTGGAAGCAACATCTTGTGGCTGCCCCAGTGACGCAGGTCTGGTGAGTACGAAATCCAAATGTGCGCTCCCGATGCGCCAATGCTGCCCACCGGTCGATGAATCAGTGCCCAGTACTGTCCGATTCGATGGGGAAACAAACAGGCGTCTTTGTCTTCTGGCGCCATGATCGCACCGTAACGCTCAAAGCAATGGAAGTCCTCGGTAAGTGCCAGCGAAACACTTGGTCCGCCTTTGGAAAAGGAGGTGTAAACAACGGCGTAACGATCAAGCTCGGGAACATGCGTGATTCGTGGATCCTCGAGCCCCCAGATTTCTTCTGGATGACTGTCCGGAGCATGATCCAGCGTTGGCGTTGGATCGATCACCCAACCCTTCAGACCATCGACAGAACGCGCCGCACACAAATGCGAAAATCCACGATGATCTTCGACTCGGCATAACAGTAACGTCGTTCCATCTTTCAAACGCACCGCTGCCGGGTTGAACACAGTGTTACAGGGGTAAGGCCAATCATCCGCCGTCAAGATCGGATTCGACTCGTAGCGAGTAAAGATTGCGTTATCCATTGGTGGTCACCCTCTCCCTCGCTGTTTCAACCGGGCTATCGATCAGCTTTGCCCCCCGAATCGCTCGCAAAGACAACAGCCAGGCCAGCGTCGATTCGGCTCCTTCATTCTCGTTGACGCCTTCTCGGTGCAGACCATCGCGACAACCGCCGGTTTCGTAGTTATAGATCGGCCGTCCTAAGTCATTACGCCCCAAGTACCAATCGAAACAACGACGCGCCTCGACAAACCACTGGTTGTCTTGCGTTAGACGATTTGCTTCCAAACAGGCTTCTAGCAATGCGTGGGCCTCAATCGGCTGCTGGTCATAGGTTGCCTTTTCACCGCCCCGGGGAAACCAGCCTTGGTTACCGATCAACGACAGGTGACCGTCTTCACTTGTTTGTATTTTCAACAACCAATCCAACGAACGCAGTCCGATTTCGATCATTCCGTCGTGACCCATCCACTGTCCGGCAAGCAACATCGCATGAGGAAGTTTGCCACACGAATATGTCAACGTGTCTTCGGGCCATGGCCAGTCATCTTTCGCATTGCTAACAAATTGTTCGTACAAGCGAGTCGCCAGGTTTTCTCGGATTCGCTTTGCTTCGCTGTCGCCGCCATAGCGACTCAGGTAGGCATGCACTCCGACGAGCGTAAACGCCCATGCGCGCGGCGATGTGAACGATTCGGTCGCATGCAGTCCACGATCGAACAGATCGAGCGAGACCGCTCGCATTCCGGCATTGCGAGCCAACGCAACTGCCGATCCAAGTCCCCACAACGCACGTGCGTGCGAATCTTCCGATCCGAACTCTTCTAACCAACGTCGATCAAACGCCATGAAATTTCGAAATCGATTTTCCACGGGATTGAACGCATGATGCACAAAACTTAAGTACGTCCGCGCTAGATTCAACATGCCGCGTTCTTGTGTCAGTTCATACGACTGTAACGCAACAACGAGCGCCCGAGCGTTATCGTCGGTACAGTAGCCGTGGTTTCGATCCGAAATTGTAAATCGTGCGTGTTGCAAGATTCCCACGTGATCGGTCATCGACTGCAGAGCCGAAAAGTTAACCTCGGGAACCGCGTGCAGCGGAGAAATTGCGTCGTTTTGATGCGATCGCAGAAGCAGGGTTGCGATCGACGGCTCGTGCGACACTTCGTCGAACAAATCCAAGTACGACCGTGCCACTTTGGACCAGATTGACTTGCGACTGTACAAATACGCTCGCTTGCGGATCGCTTGCGTTTCCTGTTCGTTATCTAATAACCACGCCACTTCGCGTGTGATTGCGTCGGCATCTCGAAACGGCACCAAACGCCCGCGGCCATCCGCCAACAGTTCCTTGGCGTAGACGTACGGAGTCGCCACGATCGGTTTACCGGTGCCCAGAGCGTATGCGAGCGTCCCCGAAGCAATCTGTTGTTCGGCTAGCGATGGCGTGACGTAAATGTCCGCTGCCATCAGGAACTTGCACAGTTCGTCCAGATCGACGTACCGGTTGATAAACATCACATGATCAAGCACGCCCAGGTCTTCGGCCAAATGCTGCAACTGATGCCGGTATTCTTCGCCTCGATCACGCAATACGTGCGGATGCGTCGCGCCAAGCACGACGTAAACGATCTCGGGATTCTGCTTTACCAATTCCGGCAAGGCTTGGATCACATATTCAACTCCTTTGCCTGGGGATAGCAATCCAAAGGTTAACAAGACAGTTCGACCTTCGACGCCAAAGTGATCCTTGTAAAAACTCGGGTCAACGAACGGCAAATCCGGAATCCCGTGCGGAATGTGACGGACTTTTTCTTCGGTCAATGCGTAGAGGTCGCAAAGAATTTCCACCGCCCGCTCACTCATCACCACAATGCGGTCGGAGTGCTCGATAATGGATTCGGTCACCTGACGCATTTGCTCGGATGGTTCAGCCAGCACCGTATGCATCGTTGTCACCACAGGCATGCGCACATTACGCAGCATCCCTAGCAATTGGTCTCCGCAGTCGCCGCCAAAGATGCCGTATTCGTGCTCTACCAACATCACTTCGCAATTTCGAATGTTGGCAAAATCAGCCGCCAACCGATAGTCGGCCGGTTGTTGTTGGCGTACTTCGAAACGCACATTGGCAGGATAGTCGTACCCATCCGCACGGTCATTGATGGCCAGGACGTGACACTGCAGACCGCTTTCGCTTTCAATTTCGATCGCCCGGCAGAGGTCTTGAGTAAAGGTGGCGATCCCGCATTGTCGGGGCGGGTAAGTTCCCACGCAAGCAATGCGGCGTTCTTCGGTGGGTTCGATTCTTTGCATGTTGGCACCTGATCGAGGGACGGACGATCGACATGACTACGCAAACCGAATGCCATTCCACCGCTTACTGCGGCAGTATGTGAACCGGAGGTCAAAGTTACGGGTACATGATTTGCACCGGTTTTGCACCAGAGCGTCTCCGCTGGTGACCGCCTTCTTTGCAGCGACAGCCTAAGGACTATCAAGTGATGCAATGCAGAATCGGTGTGATCGGATGTGGTGAATTGGGTTTTGCTGCAATGCATCAGTGCGCTGCGATTCCAGACGTGCAACTGGTTGCAGCAACCGACGTGAACGAGGACAACGTCGAAAAAGCTGTCCAGCAATTTGGTTTGATTCACGCGCCCAGTGTTAACGCACTATGCCAGCGACCCGATATCGACCTTGTCTACGTCGCCTCACCAGCCTTCCTGCACCACGATCATGCGATGGCAGCGCTCAATGCTGACAAGCATGTTGTGGTCGAGGTACCGCTGGCGCTATCGCTTGGCGAGGCGAACGACATGTTTGAGTTAGCACACGCTGAAGATCGAATTCTTGTTGCCAATTTGATGCAGCGATACAATCAATTGACTGATCAGGTGGGCGAACTGATTGAACTCGAAATTCTTGGCAAACCGCTGCACGGATACTTTGAAAACTACGCTTCCGTCGAACGCCTTGGCCGCGATGACCTGAACTGGGGTAGGTCCCAAGGTGGCGGAATATTCATCGAACACGGCGAGCACTCTTTTGACTTGTTTGCGAACTGGCTGGGGGCTGGCGAAGTCGTTTCGGCCCAGCGGTTGCTGCGTGACCCGTTGAATTCGGAAGACCAAGTTCAATGCTGTGTTCGCTACCGAGATGACATCCTGGTCAACTACTATCATGGATTTCACCAGCCTGGATGTTTGGATCGGCAAGAATTGCGAATCGTTTTCGAAAGAGGCCACGTTACACTACATGGCTGGGTTCCCACGCGACTTTGTCTTGACGCGGTATTAGGCTCGAGTGACAAAGAGCGACTGGTCGAGCTGTTTGCGACCTCAGAATATCAAATGCTCGAGACGAGTACGGGAAAGCAACGTGATTGCGAGCGAGATCACGACTTTCAATTCAACAACGAAATTCGGCTGACGGTTGGGCGACGGCAAGACAAGACGAAGCGTTGCGGCGAACTAGTGAAGTTGCTGATCGAGGATCAAATCAATGGCTGCGCTGACAAATTCCACCGACGCCGCATCAACGAGAAAACTAGTCGAGAATCGCTAAGAATGGCAGTGCAGGCGAATGAAATGGCCCGCGCGGGCAGTACAACTTCCCATCTTCTGACGCCACAAATTACAGAAATGAGCCGCGTGGATTCGTTGCTTGGCACTTCAGTTGCTCACAAGTTGAAGTAGGTGACGTAGCGTTCATCAGGTGGTGGTGCTTGTCTGGTTTTTCCGAAACTGATTGAGGTGATGACATGCCTTTCTTTGCAATCATTGAACTGGATGATGGATTCGAAGTGATGGAGGTGCTGCCGGGGCAATCGCCGGAAGATGCTGCTGTCATCGCTGGCGGTGTACTTGTTGACCCTGGTCCCTATAGCAGTTACGACGAGGCCACCGAAGCACTCGACCAGCTAGAAGTTTTTGACGAGCGTGACTAGCGTCTAAGATGCAGATGCGGCTTTGGCGACCAGACGCTCGTTTAACGTCGTCGACTAACGCAATGGCTTCGTCTAAATAATTGTCTTCTTCTAGTTTGAAATGCGTCGGAGCTCGCAAGACGACGCCGAACGCGTTGGTTCATCGATAGCTTAAAGGGTTGTCCAAACTCTCTGGATTTGCATCCAATCAAGTTTGTCCAGCGCGAAGTCGACGTCGGGGCAAGCTTTCGTGCTGGCTTGCACTGGCTAAATACCAAATGGGTATGTGTCCGGCATGCCTGCGAGCTCGGAGGTTTTGATGGGCGTAACCGCGGACGTTTCATCGAACCAAATCAGTTCATCAAATTGGTCTGGCAACCTTGCTCGGAAGTAGTGGCTCTCTCGCTCCGATTCAGGTTTGTAGATCACGCCAATCGCTCGTTCCAAACGCGATTGCGACAGTTGGTCACGCAGGTCAAGCGATTCGCAGTCTCGCAGGGGCAACAAGAACTTCGGGCATTCGGAATCATGACACAATCGTTCATAGCTGCCCTGCAGAGATGGCATCACTGCCATCGTTTCTCGCGGACCATTCCACTCCGCAGCCGCAGCGACTGTTCCCGTGTGGGTGGCCATTCCGATCGAATAACATTGGTCACCGAACTGGTCTCGGCAGAGCTGGCCGATGTTGATTTCGCCTCGGTATGACATGTCTGTCGCGCTGGCGTTGCCGAGGTGCGAGTTGTGTGCCCAGACAATCGCCTTGCTGTTGGGGCCATGGAAGTCTAGCATCGTATTGAGTGTTGAGAACATGTGTGTATCACGCAAGTTCCATGACGCTCGTGACCCGTAGTACATGATCCGGTAGTACTTTTCTGCATCCACGACCAGCTTCGCATTCTGAACCGCGTCCATGAATCGCTCACCATCTTTCAGTGTGTACTCTGGCTCGTTGCTGCGCAGTTCTAGCAACATCTTGACCACTTCTTGTTCGCAAGATTTGTAAGTTCCGGTGATCGCCGCTTGGCCATAAGTAGCCGGATCTGCCTGCCACGGTGTCAAGCAACTGTAGCGAAGCGCTGCGACCTTCGCAGTGTCGGGGTCTACCTCACTTAAGTATTCCAGTACTCGTCCGATTGAACGATGCAGGCTATACAAGTCCAGGCCATAGAATGCGACACGACCTTCTGGATCACGATTGAGATTGTGATGGCGGAGCCAATCAACGAAGTCATGGACTTCGCGGTTGCGCCACATCCAAGTTGGGAATCTCGCGAACGCATTCCAATGTGACGGTGGAAACTCAGAGTGGCGCACATATTGATCGATCCGCGCCGCGTCCGGCCAATCCCCTTCGATGCTGACGAAGCTAAAGTTCTTCGTTTCAATCAGCGCTCGCGTGATAAGTTCTCGCATTTGATAGAACTGCGATGTCCCATGCGATGCTTCACCTACCAAAACGACCCGCGAATCGCCAATCCGCTCGAGTAACGGTTCCAAATCCGCCGTTTCGATATACTCAAAAGGTTCACAGAAGTCGGCGATCATGTTGGACCGAACTGCCAGCAACAGTCCGAGCCCAAGACTGAAAGCGAGTAAGTGAATGAGGTTGCGTTTTACCTGATTCTCTTTCTTGATTTCGGGAATCAGATCGGCAGCAGCGATGTAGATGAAATTTCCGGCGGCAAACGGAACTAGAAATACAACCTCCATGCTGGCCGAGGCTACGTACGCGACCAAACCACCTAGCAAGAAAGTCAGTGCTGACAAAAAGTTGAATAGCAACGCTTGTCGCTTGCCCCAACCTCCGTGGATCAAAACACCGAAGTCACCGAGTTCCTGCGGAACTTCGTGTGCGGCAGCGGCTATCCATGCGGTGATCCCCAATGGCACGCTAACCAGAAAGCTGGCGGCAACCGACATGCCGCCAATGAAGTTATGCAATGCGTCAGCGATCAAAATTAGGTAGGTCAGCGGTTGTTTTTCTGCCGCGTCAGGGTCACTGGAGTGGCTGTGGTGCCAATTGAGAAACTGCTCTAGGGCAAAGAAGCACATAAATCCGGCAAGCAACCAAATGTACAACGAGAAATCATTGTCCATTGCCGTGACCGCGTCGGGGATCATATGCAATACCGCACCACCGATCAGCGACCCGGCGGCAAATGCCACCAGTGGCAGCAGGATTTTGTCGAGAGTCATTTGACTCATTAACAGAGTCAACGCACCGACGAAAGCAATGCAGCTCATCAAAACGCCAGAAACAATGATCCAAACAAGAACGGTCACGATAGTCCTTGTGTGGCTTGAGTCAGCGAGTTGGTCATCTCGGCCCCAAGGGCAACGCGATCCGAAATGATTTTCATCTGTTCTCGCATCGGATTCCAGTTCTCGATCAATTGTCAGTCCAACCAAGTTTCGTTAACGCCACGGTTGCCGCTTGTTGATCGGTTGCGAGCGTGAGTATGTGCCGGCTCATTTCGTGAAATGTGCTCAATATTTCGCCCGATATGATCCCTGTATCGAGCTTGGCGGCTTGCCGGAGACCACCGATTGCCTAGCTAATTTGGCCTATCCGATGCGCCGCGATCGCTCGGCCTAACCACACGGGCGCCTAGGATCACGGCTGCGAACGATGAACTTGTCGCTACTGCGTCCGATTCAATTGCAGGACGCCGCTTTCGATCCTTGCACTGATTTCCTTTGCCTTTTCGTTAGCCTTGGCAAGTTCTTCCGAGATGATCTGTCGGCTATGAATCGCATTCTCTTCGGCGAACACTTGTGCGTAACTGAACGGCCGATATCGGTAGAACCTTCCCTGAGGCGTGACAAACGTTCGATAAGGAGTCATTTCTGTGTGCCACTGAACCGGTGGTGGATTCTCGGATGCAATTCTCGATCGGGCATTCTGATCCGCTTCTTGGTAAACCGAAACAATTCGTAACATTTCGTAGGCGATTCGACGCCCAAGTTTGGCGACATCGTAGGCGACGTTCCTTGTTGACATCCGCGAGATTGCTTTGGCACTGCGATCGGTCCATAGCACTTGCTCTCGTAAGCTATTGGCATTCCCGGACGCGACTACCGATTCGGCTAATCGCATCACTCGCTTCACGTAGTTCGTCGTCGCTCGTTTCTCAATCTGTTCGGGGCTAAATCCGGTTCTCGAGGTTGCTGCAGTCTCGACCGTTGACGTCTCCGGTTCAAAACCAGTGGATTCGACGACCAGTAAGCTCAAGACACGTCGCAAACTCGCAACGGACAATTCGCCTTGCAGTGCCATTCGCCTGGGGCGAGACACGGCACGCCATTGTTTGAACTCGGGCAGAATCGCTCCGGCACTAGCGAGCAGTTCTAGCATGATTGGTTTGGTAACGGTGGCGAGTTGCGTGGGTTCCGCGGCGAATACCATTTCAAGTTTTCCGTTCATCTTTTCAGCGAGGTCAATCGAAAAAACGAAACCTTGCAGTGTCGTCATCTCGTCAACAAGCGAATTCGAGTGCAAAGCAGTATTGCTCAGCACTCCGCTGCGTCCGATGGCAACCGTCATCGCCGAACGCGGAATTGCATCGGCTAAGTCAACAGCGACCACGATCTGCGAGACTCCGCTAGCAACTTGTTCGACCGCGTCCGCCAATATTTGTGACAGTTGCGGTTCGGTCCGGTCGCGTCCGTCTTTCAATTGCTGCGCGGCCCACTGACGTGAACCCTGACGGATCAACGCCACCAAATGTTGGTTGATCGGGACCACATAGCTGTCACGAACGGTGTGAATGCTTTGCATCCCAGCAATCGTGTCGACTTCGCCCTGAACCTGTTTCTGAATCTCGATAAAATCGACCGGAGTCGATGTCGAGATCACTGCCAACTCGCGAGTCGGCTCGAAATGTTCAGTATCGAGTTCGGTTGACAACACGAACCTTTCCGTGGGCGGCGGCAACATCGTTGGATTGCGATCAAAATTTTCGGCGTGGAGCTCACGCCAGTCGTTCTGAACTGCAATTTCACTTTGAAACATCGCCTCGGCGTCAATCGCCAGGACCGCGTTTGCAGAACGCGGAAGCCATGTCGTCATGTCTCGCCAAGCAGAATCGCTCATTTGAAGGGGTGGGGGCGTCGACTGCGCGTCGACAACTGAACAGCATGAAACGCTGAACAGAATGCTGCAAAGGACTCCGGCGCACACGTGTTGTTTGGACAGGGACATGGTAAGGCAGTTCCCAGAATTAGTAGTAGGGAGCATAGGGAGTCCGATCGTACTGAATGACTGAGTAGCGTGATTCCAAGAAAGTCACCAAGTCGATCAGTTGCTGAATCGTGAGTTCATCGTTGTACGATCGCATTTTGGACTGGCCGTCGGTCGCTACGTCATCTTCGGCATATCCTTCGGCGAAACGATGGGATGGATTGATGATCGAAGTAACTAGGTCGCCGTAAGTTTGAACTTTTATTTTTGGACCGCCGAGGGCGATAATCTTTTGATCTGGTGACGTTTCGGCATCGTCGAATGTCACACCTGCGACTGTGTGGCACGCTTGGCAATTGAGCGTTGCAAATGTGCGTCGACCCTGCTCGGTATCACCTTCCGGTAAGGAGAACCCTTTTCCTGACTTTGGGTCGGGCGCGCATCCAACAAACGTAAGAAACGCAATGCCTATGACCATACGGATATGCTTCATGGTACGACTCCTTGTGCAAAACGGACTTCACTGAAGAACGTTTGCCATGCAAGCCGTGTACCGCTTTGCGTTGGTCTGATAAGGAGCGAAGAAACTCGCCCGCATGAGTGGGTCCACGGGGCACGGTGGCATGTCACTCATGGGGCGAGTGTTAGAATCATTGCGTTTTCAATTCAAGTGGCCAAGTGGAAAATTGCTATTTTCTATGTAGGGAATTTCCGTACGCTGTGAAAGGCGTTGCTATTGGTCTTGCGCAAAAGCGTGGCTGCGGCTTTATTCCTAACTATGTAATGCGAGTAAGCGGGAATGAGGATTCACGCTGACGATTTCAACACTGCAGTGCTGGCTCACCCATTCGTTTAAGCCAACCTTGATCGCGGTACCATTTCGCCGTTTGTGCCAATCGTTGTCGTAGCGAATGTGGTGGTGCGAATCCGGTGTCGCGTCTCAGAGCGCTTGCATCACAGGCCCAAGATCCGGCGGTTGCTTCGCGCGCTTTATCGACACCCAGGATATGAGGACGCCGGCGAACTTGACTGGCTATTTCATTAATCGTGGCAATCGCCCAGACGGCGGGTTTCGGATTGTGAATGATGCGGACATGGTCGCGACCGACCGCCTGGCCGATCATTTGACCGAGTTCTGCGTAGGTGGGCGTTTCCTTCGAAGATACAAAATAGATACCTGTGGCCGACCCATCCGCTTGAACTCGGCTTCCCTTTTTTGCGGCAAGGATCAGAGCTTCGGCCAAGTCATCGCCATGAATCACAGAGAACAGCTCGTCGGACATACCAGGCACGAAGTGCACATTCCAGCGCGCGATGCTGTCAAACAGAGGCAGGCCGTCGCGGTCCGCTTCACCCAGTACGATTGGCGGACGAATGATTGTGATCGGAACTTTGGCGGCTAGCCGAATTGCCTCGTACTCGCCGGCCAACTTGCTGTGCCCGTAGTTGGAAACCGGCGTCGGTAGATCGGACTCGATTCGATTTCGATTTGCATCGGTGGGTCCCGCGGCAGCGAGTGAAGAGACCTGAATCAATGTGGGCGGATTGGAGCATTGGGCACACACGCGAACCATATTTCGCACTCCACCCACATTGATTCGTTCGAGATCGCCAATACGCAGTCCTTTAGTCGCGCCCGCTAGATGAAAAACAACATCAACCGACTTCACGGCTCGCCAAAGCGACTCAGGATCACTCACGTCGCCAATTTTGAACTCGGGATCGAACGGAATAAGTCGGCTGCGGTCTGACGTCGGACGTACCAGACAAGTGATTCGAATACCATCTTGGTGCAGCCGCTGCACCAGATGGCTGCCGATGAATCCGCTAGCGCCAGTGACCAGAGCGTGTGGCATGATGAACATTTCCGCAAGTGACAAGACGAACATCAAAGCGGGCAATTTAAGCAAACTGTGTGCCGTCGCCGGGCACGTCTTCCAAGTATACTTACACCGAACACACCACTTCCGTTCCGCCGACATCGACCGGATGAACGTCTAGCTCGCCCTGAATCATCCTTGCTCGGTAGGCCATCGTTCGTAAGCCCATTCCCGTTGCTGGCGGATCGCTCGTCTCGATACCGCGTCCGTCATCAATGATTCGCAAGACGACACGTTGATCCGTGCGTTCTAGAAGAATCCGGACATGCGCGGCATGCGCATGACGGATCGCATTGGTTGTCGCCTCTTGCGCGATCCGGAACAGTTGAGTTGCGGTTTCGTTGTCCCTTAACAAAACCGGCTTGTCACACTGAAATGAACAGTCGATGCCATCGACTTCGCTGAGCTGAATGCACATTTCGGACAGGGCTGACATCAATCCTTCAGCATCGATATCGACAGGATTCATGCCTCGCGACAAAGCACGCACTTGAGCAAGGGTTCGCTGTAACCCGACTTTAATCTTGTTCGCAATCGCCAGTTCCGGTCGCGAGTCGCGTGAAAGCGCGATGACCAACGAGTCGGCGAGCATCGAAAGTCCCGTCAATTCCTGACCCACTCCGTCGTGCAAATCATTTCCAACACGCCGCCGTTCCTCATTGGCAATTTCCAAGACGTGGCGTTCTAGTTTGCGCCGCCCCGTGACATCCTGGCCGGTACACAGCAAACCAATCAGCTGACCGTTTGAGTCAGTTAGCTGTGAGTTATACCACTCGATGTATCGCATTTCTCCGTCTTTGGTGAGGATAGGATTCACGTTTCCATTTGGCAGTTTGCCCGCCAAAGCATTTTCAAACAAGTCTTTAATTACTCGGCAATCAACATCAGGCAAGAATGTTTCGAACCAATCAAGACCCTTGACCTCATCGAAACTATAGCCAGTGATTTTTTGCAAGTACGGATTGAACTCCACGATCCGGCCTTTGCAATCCAGCACTAAAGTCACATATGGACTCGTATTGACGATGTTGTGATTGAATTCGTGTTGGCGTCGTAGTTCTTCGGCAACTTGCTTTCGGTGAGTGATGTCACGCTGGATTGAAACGAAATTTGTTCGTTTGCCGTTTGCGTCAAAAAGCGCTGTGATGAACAGTTCAACATCGTAGGGCGTTCCATCTTTGCGGTAATTCACGAGTTCGACATGGCTGGCCCCATGCGTTTTCAACTCGTAACGAAGTCGTTGCAATGCATCGGATTGGGTTGCTTCACCTTGTAGGATGCGGGGCGATTTGCCAATCAATTCGTTTGGTCCGTAACCGGACATCCGGCAGACTGCTTCATTGACAAAAATGATTACAGGGCCGGGCCATTCCAGGTTGTTGCTTGTAATCATCACGCCTTCACCCAAGTGGGCCATCGCTTCGGACAAAAGTCGCAATCGGTCGATGCTCTGATCCAATTGGCTCGACGTTTCCGAAAGTGAATCGTCCAAGTTGATGTTTAGCTTTCTCAGTGCGTCAAAAGCGATTCTTCGTTCCGATTCGTCCGAAATTGTCGTACGACATTGCTCCAGCTTTCCTTGGTTATTGAAAAAGGCCAAACTTTGCACAAGGAATGAAGTCGGCACGCCTTCTACGGCTTTCATCCGTAGTTCGCACGCCGCTGAGAGAGGCTCTGCGAAAACTGTTCGCCGATGCAGATGCCACGTGTCCTGAGAATCGTTGCTGACAAATTCGCTGAATTTACGTCCTTTCAAGTGTTTTCGCTCGACATCCAACATCGTTGCGGCTGTCAGGTTGGCTTGCTGGATGACACCTTGTCGATCGAGCGTCAGGTAGCCGACCGGCGCAAACTCGTACAGATCGGAATATCGGTCACGGGACTCGGCAAGTTGGAGCTGTGTCTGCCGCAACTGCTCGTTTTGAATCTCCAGTTCCATCTGATGAACTTGAAGTTCATGAAGTAGTTTCGGCATTTCCGCAATCGGCACTTCTGCCGCATCCTTAATGGAGCGTTTAAGTAGCGCCAGGGCACGACGACGGAGGGATTCAGATGGTTCGTTCATGCTCTTCTTCGCCTTGGCCAAAAGTCATGTTTGCTGTTTGCAGTGCCGGTCAATTGACAAGTTGACGATGTTGGTTGGCGGTGGGTTGATCGTTCCGCTTTTCGGCAGTCATTTAGGACCTTCTTGCATTACCAACAACAATCGTCCAGGGAAGGTAACAAGGCTGCTTAGTCGTCTAGCGTTAAGCACAAACTTCCTTTCACCCAGGTCTGCGAAATCTTGTTCGATTTCCAAATCCTTTATGGTCGTATCCTTTGATATGATTTCGTCGAATGATTGCTTCAGCTTAGGCAGGTTCCACGCACCACCTTTGATCTCGTACAGCGACTGGCCAACGACTTCGTTCGATTGCAGTTTGAATGTGTCGTAAAAGAATTGGTTCGCAGAGATTACAGCATATTCTTCGTCCAGCACGACCAGTGGTTCTCTGACTGTGTTGAAGATCGATTCGAAGTACGTCCGCATTTCGCCGGCCGTCTCGGCTGCCTTCAATTCTTGGATATTGACGAACGTCAGCACCAAGCCGTCAATCACATTGTCTGTCGTGCGGTAAGGCATGATTCGCATCAAGTACCAAGTACCGTCGACCGTTTCAACACGCAGTTTCTTGGGCACCAGCGTGTCGAGAACTGCCTTGCAATCGCCGATCAAATCGACGTCTTTCAAATTAGAGTTCAGATCACTAAGCGGTCGCCCCACGTCCGTCGGACGCAAGGAAATGATTTGCGGAGCTTGGACGGTGTAACGACTGATCTGCAAGTCGTCGTTAAGAAAGACCGTGGCGATGTCGGTGCTGTTGAGCAGATTTTGCATGTCATCATTTGCTTGTGACAAATCGTTGACCTTGGACTGCAACTCAACATTGACCGTCGTTAGTTCTTCGTTGAGCGATTGCATCTCTTCCTTCGATGTCTCTAGCTCTTCGTTGGTGCTTTGCATTTCCTCGTTGGTCGACTGCAATTCCTCGTTGGCAGATTTCAGTTCTTCGTTCGACGTTTCCAACTCTTGCAACGTCGCTTGATGCGTCTCACGCAGAAACTGCAGCTCGCGAGTCAGTGCTTCGCTGTCGCCTATTTGACCGAGGACGGATCCATCTATCGTCTCGTCCGCGAATGCGGGCGGGTGAGCGGTTTCAACAGGTTGGAAGGTGATGAAAATCAAACCGCCAATCGACTCGGGACATGTGATTCTTTTGGCAACAAGCCGAACCAAGGTAAAGTCACCATTGGTTTTTACACGCACATTGCTGCGGATGACTTCGTCTTCGGTGGTCGAAGCGAGTCGCATGATCGTTGCCAATTCATGCGGCAATCCTTCGCGTGCCATGTCCAGAACATTTGTCCGTGCGTGGCCTTGCGCCAACTCGAAATAGTCACCCGTGCGGCCATGCACATGCACCAGGTCGCCTTGCTTATTGACGACAACGAACGTCGGGCAAAAGCGATCCAATGCCACGCGCTCCAACAACGCCGCAACCTGAGGCTCTCGAACTTGCGAGACCGCGTTCGAAGCGGTGGGTCCGAGTAAATCCTCAGAGTTCTTTGCGGCGGGCATTGCAGGAATGCGATGAATTGCAGGAGCAGTTTCCTTGCGCCGGTAGACCTTCCACTTCTTATCGACCGTCTCGAACAATTCCAAATAATTTCCGGTCGTCTCGGACGAACCCAGTACCAACAGTCCGCCGGGTTTGAGCGCATAGTGGAAGATTGGCATCAGTTGCTTTTGCAAATCGGCGTCCAAATAGATCAGCAAGTTCCGACATGTGATGATGTCAAGCTTCGTGAACGGTGGGTCCTTGATTAGATTCTGTGGTGCAAAAATCGCCATTTCGCGAACTTCCTTACGAACGGTGTAGTGTCCGTTATCGTCAGTAAAGAAGCGGTCTAAACGTTCAGGCGAAACATCCTCGGTGATACCAGCGGCGAAGCGGCCCATTCTTGCTGTTTCGATCGCGGCACTGTCCAAGTCGGTGCCGAAGATCTGATAGTTCAAACGCAGTTTGAGTTTCTCTGAACACTCGCGCATCACCATCGCTAGCGTGTAGACCTCTTCGCCTGTTGCACAGCCAGGAACCCAGGCACGAATGGTTGTGTCAGAACCAGCGGTTTTCAGTAGCTGAGGCAGCGGTCCGCTGGCCAACGCATCCCATAATTCTGGATCGCGAAAAAAGCTAGTAACGCTGATCAACAGTTCCTTAAACAGCGATTCGATTTCGTGCGTGTTTTGATCCAGAAATTGAACGTAGTCTTCCGGGTTCTCGATCTGATGGACGTTCATCCGTCGCTCGATTCGACGCCTGATCGTATTTGCCTTATATCCGGAAAAATCATGTCCCGTATGCTTGCACAGCAGTTGGAAAATCTTCTCCATCGGCTTTGCTTCGATTTGCACCGGCTGGTCGGTGGACGATGCATCACCGGACAGCCGAGCATCCCTGAGATAAGGTCCCTGTGCATAGGCAACAAGTTGCGGGGGCATGTCGGCCGGCGCCAAAACGTAGTCCGCCAATCCGGTCGATTCGGCGCTGGATGGCATCCCAGCGTACTTGGCTGAATCTACCAGTTGAACCATCGCCATCCCGGACTCAGCTTTGATTGCTTTCAAACCCAGCGTGCCGTCGGTGCCGGTGCCTGAAAGCACAATGCAAATTGCATGTTCTTTTTGATCGGCGGCCAAGGATCGGAAAAAGGAATCAATTGGCAAGCGGACTGATTGCGTGTTGTCTTCAACTCGACGCAGCATCGAGTTGCGGATCGTCAATCGTCCACCAGGTGTTCCGACATAGACATGATTGGGCTGTAGTTCGATTCCATCTGTCGCGGGGACAACCGGCATCTTGGTTTCACGAGCAAGCAACTCTGGCAGCAGACTGGTGTGCGAGGGATGTTGGTGCGTGACCACGACAAAAGCCATGCCGGTATCCGGTGGCAAGTGGTCAAGCAATTCGTCGAGTGCTTCAAGGCCACCGGCGGAAGCGCCGATGCCGACAATCGGAAATCGCCTGGTCGTTGGTTTGTCCTTCGTCAAAGTTGTCGTCCCAAGAAATGTTGCCACACAGATTTGCTGGCAGAAGTTTAACCTTTCCCAAACGTTGCTCCCACCGGGCGCGCGACTTCGCACTGCGC
This sequence comes from Rubripirellula reticaptiva, assembly GCF_007860175.1. Lineage (NCBI taxonomy): Bacteria > Pseudomonadati > Planctomycetota > Planctomycetia > Pirellulales > Pirellulaceae > Rubripirellula > Rubripirellula reticaptiva. Next base: position 296,237 of record NZ_SJPX01000006.1, read on the forward strand.
TGTTCTTTTTGGCACTCATCAGGACCGAACGATTCTACGAGTGTAGAGTGAAAAAGCTTTTCCGAAACAAGCAAATCTTCGTGACATGCATTCGCAAAATTGCTGCTTTTTGCGATCGAACGTCATTCGGCGATGCGCTAAAGAACAGATGCTCGATCCGCGAGCACTGGACCGCACTGTTCGGCGAAGAGCCGTCAAGGCAATTTCAGTGCATGTACATGCATCAGGATAAACCTGACATCGAGATTGGGTCGTTCGCGACTGGGCGGCGTCCATCGGCCACGTACATTTCCTAAACACACCTCTGATGAACGCCACTTCGCATCACCTCTTCCTATCGCACCGGAGGCTCCCGATGAATCAAGGCCTAGTTTACTTCAACCAAGACTGTTCCGTTTGCGGTCGTGGCATGCGAGTGCGGATCGAACTGCTTGGTAAAGAAATCGCCTGTGCTCATTGCAGCGCCATCACCGTGGCCTCTGACAATGTGGACCACCCTTGGGCTGGCTCGGACCGGTTCCAAAAGATCGACCGGAAAGAACTACGAGAACTCGCATTTTCGGAGCACAGCCACGACATTCGGCACGTGTCTTGCTCATCAATCGAAACATGAAAGTCGTCATGACTTTGGCAACTCACTATCAATTTTTGGAGACTCACAATGGCGTTTCAATTCACTTGGCCGCGTGAACTCAACCGCTTGCAAAGCGAGATGGACCAATTGTTTGGTCGGGACGGCGGTTCGATTTCTCGTTCGCAAGCGTATCCAGCAATCAACCTGCTGGAAGACGACGACAACTTGTATGTCGAATCTGAAATTCCCGGGATGGAACTGGATCATTTTGAACTGTTTGTCAATGACGAGAATCAATTGACGATTCAAGGAGAACGGAAACAGCCCAACGGGGGAACAACGACGCGGCACCGCGAGGAACGATCGTTCGGCCGATTTTCGCGAATGATCTCGCTGCCGGCACTTGTTGATGGCGATGCAACGACGGCCGAGTATGTCGCTGGGGTGTTGACGATCACGCTGCCGAAGAGACCCGAAGCGAAACCGCGGCGGATTCAAGTTGCGGCTGGCTGAACAAATGAGAGGCTTTCAGTCTTTCAATTCCATTGAACGAACCTTCACTTGATCAAGGATATTTATCATGGCAGAAACCACACTCACCCAAACGGCTCCCGCACAATCCTCGGCCGAGCCGACTCGTCAGGCTCCGTTGTTTCAACCTCGTTTCGATATCACGGAAACCGAAAATGAACTGACGCTCTTCGGCGATTTGCCCGGTGTCGACCAAGGCGACTTGGACATCCGTTACGAGAATGAGCAACTTATCGTTCAGGGTCGGGTAGCGGCTCGCAATGAAGGCTTGCAGGTGTTGCGTCAGGAATACGGCGTTGGTGATTTTCAACGTACCTTCACGATCGGAGAGGCGATCGATGCAGAAGCGATCAACGCTGAAGTACACAATGGCGTCTTGGTGGTGCACTTGCCCAAGGCCGAAGCGGCCAAGCCGAAAAGGATCGCCGTGAAGGCGGTCTAGTCCAATCACGCAGGTCCGTCTCGCAAAGACGGGCAGTTTTGAGCCGACAGCACAGTTGCGGGGGCGCCATGATACCGCACTAAGGAAGTACCCAAAGCTAGCGCCATCACCCTTCGAATCAACCCTTCAAACTTAAGGAATTTTAGTCATGTTTAAAAATCTAATCCCCCGGAAACGTCAAAGCGACTCTGGATTGATGGAAGTCGACCCCAAGAACGAAATGGCACAGTTCCGAGCCAACTTTGATCGCATGCTAAATGATGTGTGGCGTGGCAATTGGGACGACGCCTGGAACAATGGCTGGGGCTGTGACGTGAAAGACGCCGAAGATGAAATCGTCGTCCGTGCAGAAGCCCCTGGGTTTGAGCCCGACGAAATCGACGTCCGTCTCTCAGCCGGTCGCTTGGTCATGCAAGCCGAACACAGGGCAGAGCAACACACGACCGAGAATGGCGATGGCCAATTCAGCAGCTACGGAAAGTTCTATCGTGCGATGAGTGTGCCGGCGGGCATCGAAGCCGACAAGATCGAAGCCCGATATAAGAACGGAGTTCTGGAAGTCCATTTGCCGAAAGGCGAAGAGGCGAAATCAAAACGCATTGCCGTACAGGCGAAGTAGCAGGCCCCGAAAACAGCTCGGTCTGTTGCCCACAAATCAGACCGAGCTCATTCGGGTTTCTTGAACAAATCCAAGAACCGGTCTTCATAGCTCTCGAACAACCCCAGCCTGTCGAGTTCACTCTTGAGCTCAAATGCGAGGCTGCGATCCTGGCCTGCGATCTCAAACAGCGAGTTGATTCGCTGCTCGTCTTCCGGCGAGATCTTCGAAGCCAGTTTCCATTCTTCGCCTGTTGTCTCTTCGCTTGTCGTCTCTTCGCTAGGATCTGGCTCAGGTTCTAAACGCCGGTGCATTTCGGCAACAATCTGTCCCAGCCGATGTTCGGTTTGTTCAGAATGTTGAGCCAGTTCGGCTAGATCCAAATCGATCTTTGCCATACTTAAAAAGACGCGTAGCACCGCTAGCGAAGCTTTCGGATACAGCAATTGCATGAAAATGTGCGGCATTTCGCCCAATAAGCAAAATCCTGGCATCCCCTTTTCCGCTGCCGCTGCTAATAGCACGCCATTGAGTCCGCCGACGTGACCATCGTCGAGGATATGAACATTCAGTGGCACCGCCGCATCGAGTAACGACTGTTGCGTCGCGGCAGCGAATACGCGCGCCTCGCTGCCAGGTTGCATTTCAGTTGCCATCGCTGCGAAGGTGAACAATCGCTCGACACCCTGGTCACGAGCAAAGTCGATCAACCGTTCGCAAAATGCCAGCTTACCAAGTTGAGGCTGCGATTCCCCGATGAAAACGATTACATCGCGACCACCCGGCGGCGCTTTCCAAGCGAACAAGCGGCTACGAGGTCGATGCGGCTTTTGCACCAAGCCGTCTTTGACAACGACGGCGTCAACGTCAAACAGTTCGCCTGCTGTCAGCTCGGCAAATTGGACCATCCCCAGCTTGGACATTAAGTAGTAACCCGCACTTAAGGCAACATGCCCCATACCGGGCCACACGGCGATTAACCAAGGATGATCAAGTTGTGGTGTATCTGTCATTTCGAATCCTCCATGCAGCGAGTGGTGCAAAATCCGCGCCCTTGCGTGTCATCAGCATCGGGCTTGTTTGCGGCAGAATTGCAGTTTGGAACTGCTTACGCCACTTTGGTCCGTAACTTGCATTCGCCTGAGACCCAGTTTTCCATTCGAACACTCGGAGAATTCAATCATGGCTGAAACAATGGTCTATCGAAACGTTCATGGCGTCGAACAGTTTCTCATCATCACCGATGATGAACGCGACAATTCCAAAGCATCAGGGCGCGAGCACAGGGGCGTTGCCGCGTTCGCATCAACGGTCCAGAAAACAAAACAGTGGGTCAACGAACTGATGCAAGAATTGCAATGGGATGACGCGCAAAAGACTTACCACGGTTTGCGCGCGGTGCTGCACGCCCTGCGCGACCGCTTGACCATCCACGAGACCGCCGACTTTGCTGCGCAATTGCCGATGTTGATTCGCGGCATGTTCTACGAAGGATGGCAACCTGATTTTGTGCCCGTCAAAGATCGCACAAAAGAAGCATTCTTGGCGCACGTGTCAAAAGCGTTCTCCGCCGATCAAAACGTGAATGTTGAAGAACTGACCATCGCCGTGTTGAAAATTGTTGCCTCTCATGTCAGCGAGGGAGAGATGAACGATATCGAAGCCATCATTCCTAAGCCGCTTGGTGAGTTGTTTTCGTAGTCGTTTGCCGTTTACCGTCTATCTGCGAATCATGCAAGGAACCCAAACCATGTGGACCAAACCTGCGATCCTATTGATCTGCCTATTGCCCAGCGTCTCGATGAATCTGGTTATCGCCCAGTCCATCCCAGCCGTGCCAACCGAGGACCAAGAATTTGCTCAGCTTGGCGTCGAGGTCACCGACAGTCCGGGTGTTGGCGTCCAAGTGGAGGTTGTTGCCGTCGACGGTCCGGCCGACCAAAGTGGTATTCGGCCCGGTGACTACCTGATGGCGATTAATGGCGAGCCCATCGATCAACCAGACGACCTCATTGCGACCATCCATGCCCAAAATCCTGGGACAGCAGTCAGCGTCAGAGTCTGGCACGACGGCGAAGAGACGGAAATGAAGATTGTTTTGGCAACGTCAGGTAGCACGGTTCAGCGAACCGATCGAGCTTGGTTGGGCGTTACCCTCGAGGTCAACGGGAACGTCGGTGCCAAGATCGGCCAAGTCATTCCCGGCAGCCCTGCGTCCGACGCAAAATTGAAGGAGGGCGATGTGATCGTAGCGATCAACGACACGGAAATTGAATCAGCGAAGGACTTGGTCACTGCGATCGAGTCGCACAAGTCAGGCGATCGCATCACGCTGACGCTGGCGGGTGAAACTGAAAATCCGCGTCAAGTGAAGCTTGGTGCGTTGGCTGTCGCACCACCGATTTTCAGCCATCGCATGCCAATCCCAGAACTGGATGAAATATTCCCCGATTCGTTTGCGCCTCCATCATGGCATCAGGAAATGTCGGACCTGCGTCGTAAGGTGCAAGAGCTGCAAGATGCGATTCGTAAGCAAGGCAAAGGCGATCTGGACTTGGACGAAGAGGACGCTGAGAGTCAGGATCCAACCGAGCATCAGCCCGGCGACGTTTCTGAACTGAACGGCACATCGGCACTCTTTCAATTTGTCGACTACGATCTGCGGCGAGGCGATGCACAGAGTCGTTCCAGTCACGATGGATACCGATATCGCCCCACGTATCGGTATTCGTATCAGTATCGACCGAACTACGGATATCGGTACGGCTACGTACCTCGTGCGATACCGTATTCCAGTTACTACGGACGCTATCCGAATTATCGATCATACTACCGTCCCTACTATCGAGCAGGCGCGCAACTCTACATCGGACCTTTTGGTGTTCAATACTACTATCGGTAATGCGGGATGAAGTTGCATGCTATGCTGCGGGGTGATCCGTTCACCACGGATGCGCAGATTAATTTTGGTGTGTATGATTGAAGGCAAAAGACGATTCGGTTTGCAATAGTTACCGTTTCGCGGCCTCGGGGTATCGATATCATCTGTTTTGGCGATGTCAAGAAAGCGCAAATAAGCGCCAATCGTTGGCAATCTTTTTCCTAGCAGTGACGACTGTCATCTTCTTCTTGTCCGGTTTAATGGCGGCGGTCGACGCCGCCGTTTTGCGTGTGACACGCCGAGAATTCGAAAATTGATGTATCACGGGCGTTGCGGTGCCGAATCTTTACGCGATGTTAAGCTTAGCATTCGTGATGCGGTCGTGGTGAGTGTCATCGCTACGAACACGATCAACGTGCTTGGACCAGTGCTGGTCAGCTATCAAGCGTTCGTGATGTTCTCGTCTGGCGGCGTCGTGATCGCGACGATCGTCTTGGCGTTGGGAACGATTGGATTCTCGGAAATATTTCCCAAAGCGATCGGCAATCACTTCGCCCCTCTCATCGCTCGACTCTTTGCGCCGGCAATTCTTTTCGGCGAGCGCATTTTGTTTCCGTTGGTGAAGCCATTGGTTTGGTTGACCGGTCGATTGACACCCGGTACTCGGCGAATCGGTACCGAACCGCAGATTCAATCACTCGTGCGCATCGGTCACGAAGCAGGGCACATTGAAACTGACGAACATCAAATGATTCACCGTGTGTTCGTGCTCAATGACCGCAGCGCACGCGACATCATGACGCCGATGAAAGACGTTCGAGCAATTGCGGCCCAATGACGCCAGTGCGAAAGACGATCGATGACACATGACCTTCGCCGGTCGACCGCAAGCTCATGATGAATCGCAGCGAGTTTTCACCAATTCCCTTCTGGTCTGGATGCAAAGTGATCGAAGGGTTGAACAACGCCGCCGACGCGAATGCGTACTCCATTGTGAAATACGATCCGATAAGTAGCTTCCGCGAATCATCAACGTTACTTAAACCGGGAACAAGCTCTGCCGCTTCGTTAAAGTGGTCACGCCACACCAAGTTCATATGCCGATGCCGCGATTCGAAGTCGGCCTGCACGCTGGCGAGCATTTCGGCGACCTGAGTATCAGAAAGTTTATTAACGCGGTCGCAAACGCTTCGTACGCGAGTTTCGCCGCCAGGAAAGAATGGGCGAGACACGACCCAAGAGTCGTCTGCGGAAAAGCGTATCGGCAGCCGAGTAACGAGGTCGCAGTCACAGTTCGAATGGCAAGGTTTAGGTTCCATGGTTCGTGGACGTGCAAAACTGGGACCAAATTCAGTTGCGAACACGCAAAATGAACCGCGTTCATAGTTGCGAATTGCAATCCTCGTCCAGGATCACCGACGCATCTCGCCGCACACCTGTGCCGATCAGCGCAGTGGACATTTCGCTTAGTGGCCGCTTTGGCACAAGTCGAAACAACACCTTTGATCACATTTCCGCTGGCTGGCCGTCTTTCGCCATTTCATGGCCGACGGAACGGCACTTGCATTCAATTTGGGGTGATGGAAGTGAGCCATGAAGACTCATTGTGTGCTGAGTTGTAGACCGTATGTCCAACCAAAACGGCACCTTTCGACAAGGTGTTCCGATTGAATAGCCAAGGCCAAGGCCGTGAAAAATCTCTTTGCGTTTATCATCTTCCAAGCTCTGCTGGTGATCTCTATTCCAGGGGCAACCGCGGACGAAGTGTCGTCTTCCAGGGTGGACGTTCGCGTTGTGTGCATGGAGGTATTTGTTCGTGGAGACCGGCCATCCGCAAAGGCGGTACGGCAGTACACGGATGGATTGATGCGGCGTGCACCCGGATTGAATGTGATAGTGCATGACGTCGTCAAACAACGTGACCACCTCGCCCGACTGTACGAACTGAGCAAGAAGGCGGGGCGGGAAAAGCCGAGCGTTCCGGCGTTTCATTGTTGCGATCGGATGTACTTTGGTTTTGAAAGTGCAGCAGCGAGTGGGCCGAGCATTGAGTCGTTATTGACGATGGATGTTTACACTCGATCGACTTGTCCACGATGTGCCGACGCGAAAAAGTATCTGTCAAAGCTCAACCAGGTTTGGCCGGCAATTCGGTTGCAAATTCATGAAGTCGACGCGGATTCAGTGGCGAGACTGCGGTGGGAAGCGTTGTGCCGTGGCGGCGGCAGTGTTCCTGGATTGCCTACATTTGACTTTTCTGGACACGTCATCATTGGATATCAGGGCGACGCGGTCACGGGAGTGCAGATTGAGCGTCTGATCGAGCGCTGTGAATGTCGTTCGGCGACCGATAATTCGCCGAAAAGTACGATGCTGCGATTCGCCGACCTTTCGCTGCAAGCTGAAGCAAACAATCGAGATGGCGACGATTTTGAATTCGAGCTGCCCGAAGAGGCTGGCGACGACGATATCGGGACTGCCACGATCGCATCGGAGTCATTGCAAGAAACCGATCCGCTAGAGAGCATCGACGTCCCTGTCTTTGGCAAGCTAAAAGTCGACGATCTTGGACTGCCGCTATTTACATTTGCGGTGGGGATCGTCGATGGATTCAATCCCTGTGCGATGTGGATCTTGGTCTTTTTGTTGTCAGTGCTCGTTAACATCAAAGACCGTCGCAAAATCATCTTGATCGCGGGTACCTTTGTCGTGGTTAGCGGGTTGGCTTATTACGCATTCATGGCAGCGTGGTTGAATCTATTTCTGCTGATTGGCATCGCTCGACCGGTACAGATCGTCTTAGGCTTAGTGGCGTTGTTTATCGGAGTCGTGAACGTCAAAGACTTCTTTGCATTCAAGCAAGGCATCTCACTGTCGATCCCAGATAGCCAAAAACCCGGTCTTTATCGACGGGTAAGACAAATTGTCGAGGCGAAGTATATCGGTGCCGCCATTGGCGGAGCGATTGTCTTGGCAGTCGTCGTCAATACGGTCGAACTGCTTTGCACAGCGGGATTGCCCGCGCTGTATACACAGGTGCTGACGTTGCAGGAGTTGCCGGCTTGGCAAAACTATGCCTACCTCGCGTTGTACATCGCTGCCTACATGCTCGACGATACCATTTTGTTGACAATCGTTGTCGCGACGCTATCGCATCGTAAACTGCAAGAACGAGAAGGACGATGGCTCAAATTGATCAGCGGGATTGTAATACTGTTGCTTGGCATCGCCATGATTTTCTTCCCATCCTGGCTGACATGGGGACACTGACGCGAAAGCCGCCGCCGAGTGTTGGTTTCGGCGCGGCATGATCAGCGGACTAAATTTTTGCGTCTACGGAGCCATGATCACCTCATCGACACTTCGCCGGGGCGTGGGTTTGACTTCACTACCGTAGCCCAAACGAAGCAGGAGTTGAGGATACCCGTTGACTCCGATCGACTTGGCAAGCTTGGTACGCAGGCTGGGAACTTCGATCGGTTGGTTCAGGTACGACGCATCGATCGAACAGGAAGCGGCACGCAAAGTGATCTTTGCGAGTGCTTGCCCGCAATCGACCCAGTCGGCAGGAGTGTCTGCCTCGGATCCGATCACGGCAAGCAAGGGTGATCCTTCGGCAAGTTGCCGATCCTTGGCGGCCTGTCCATTGCCCCAATCGAACGTGCGAACGGCGAGCCAACCAAAGTGCGACGCCAGGTCACTAATTCCTTGCGAGTAACCCGGTATCCCATCACGCCGCGAACTGCTGTTGGAATGAACCCATTTCGCCAGTTCACGACAGAATTGTTTGTCGCTCGCTTGTATTTTATCGCCTTGGGAAACCAAGTCGGCAACTGCGTGCTTTTCACGATCCGAATGAATCAAATGAATCCAAACTCGTTCCGACTTGGCATCATCAATCCATTCCGCTTGCCGATCGGAATCGATCGCTTGCTTGCTGAACGGAAACCGATTGGTTCGGCGCTTGGGAATCGCATCAAACAGGACTCGTTCGTCATCGCTTGGGTTGTGCGGACCTGCTACCAACACACGAGCGATCAGGTCCTCGTCATCATTCGCTGGAAGCACCCGAACCAAGGTGGCGAGCGAATCATTGTTCATCGCAAGCCTGAGATGATACAGTGCCGCACCGCAACTGATCGTCAGTTCACGATTGTGCGGATCAACAACAGGGCACGCGCGCGTAAGATCGGCGAACAACTCGACTTGGCCGGGCTTCAAACGGAACGCCCATGGCTGTGTGTTGTGGCTCGACGGAGCCATAACGGCGTACCGTATAGCGTCGTGAAGTCGGTGATTGAGCGAATCAGTCAATTTTGGATCGGTCGCAGTGTCCATGGAATCGTCGCCTAAAAAGTAGAGTCGATCTGCTGCGAGATGACACGTCACAGCACTTGCAATGAACAATTGCAAGGTTTGTGCCAACGATTGCCTGCGAACAGGATTGCGATCAACACTTCGGCTCGACGTTGCATTTTCTTATCATGCATCGACGCCACACGTTTCAAGCGTGACTTACAATCGAGCTTGAAGATCGTGAAACTCGTTTCGCAGCTTCTGCAGATTTTCGGCGTAGTCTTCCGCGTCACCAAATTCGCAGAACAGGCAGGTCCGACTGTGGCACCCCTTGGCTCGGCGAGCGTGCTTGATCGGGCACCAATACTGTTCGGTTCGGGCAGCGATCTCGCGGGAAAACGCTAGTACGCCGTTACAGTAACCACAGTAGACGCAGTTTAGTTTCTCGATCACATTCAAGTAGGCCAATGCATGACGGTCGACAACGACGTAATCCTGTCGCTTCACTTTTTGAATTTTGTAGATCGGAAAACAGACAGTCTGGTACACCGTGACAAATAGATCCAGCACTGAAATGGGAAGGATCAATGCATAGATAAACGGCGCAGTAGCGATCGTCAAAAATGACGACTCAAAAATCGTGCGCCAGGCACGCTTCATCAATGCTCTGTGCCGCGATCGCACATCGATATCAAACACCGCGCGCCCATGCTCGATCTCGTATGTCAGCGTTTTCTTTGTTTGCTGAACTTTCTCGGCGACGATTCTCTCGAGCTCCTGGATTTCGTCGAGCAATGGACCGAGGCGATTGGACATGTCGGGTGCTCTTTGCTGACGGAACTCGGTTTGAGTTTGGTTAACCTAGCAAATGGAGTCGCAGAACCTATACGAGTACCGTCAATAACCGCGGCAAGACTAGAAATTCTGCCAATTCAGCCGGAAATAGCAATCCAAGGACGTCGACGGTAGCGTATGAAAAGTTTTCGAATCCGAACGGCACACTCGCAGGGGATCGTCACGGCTGAATAGACGGCTTGCATCATAGATGCGCAGCGACCTGTACCAGATCGGGGACATCCACGACGTGGCTGAGTTCGGATTGCGTCAGCGGTTGATGCGTTGCGAGTTGATGTTCAAGTACTCGCAAGTCGGCGTCCGAAGCATCTTGGTTCTGAGACATTCGGTCGGCAACGCGCTGTCGCAACGTTTGTTCATCGCTGTGACAATCAAGAATCGCAAAGGGGACACCTTCGCTTGTGGCCAATTCGTGAAACCGCTCACGGTCACGTTGTCTTAAAAAGGTCGCATCGATGATTACGCTGTAGCCCGCTCGTAGGATTTGGCTTGCTCGATCTTCTAGATAAGCATAAGTCTTTTCACTGGACGCTTCGCTGTACAGCTCCGTCTTTTGTTCACTTGATGGTCGGTCGGTCGCAAGCAAACCGAAGATTCGTTTGCGTTCTGTATCACTACGTAGTCGGACGGCATCATGTCGTTGAACGACCAGCTCGCTGAGAGTCGTCTTTCCGCTGCCGCTAACGCCGTGAGTGATCCACAACTGTGCTCTTTCTTCCGCAGTGAATTGATGCGCCAATTGGACGTGCTTGCGAGCGTCTCGCATCGCGGATTCACGGTCACTAGGTTTTAAATGGCTCTGGTCGGTGCGGATCGTTGCCACTAACGCACGTACTAACGAACGGTAAATCAGAAACGGGCGAATCAGGTCGAGTGAATCATAGTCGCCCGTACCTTCTAGGTAATGATTCATGAATGTTCGCGACAAATCCAAATGCCCGCAAAAAGCTAGATCCATCTGCAGAAACGCAGCGTCAGCTAGGATGTCGATCCAGCGAAGCTCTTCGTTAAACTCGACACCGTCAAACGGAACCAAACGATCGCCCCAATGGACAACGTTCCCAAGATGTAAGTCACCATGGCATTCACGGACGAATCCGTCGTCCAAACGTTTTGCAAGCGTTGCGAAGTTCTGTTTCAACCAGTCATCTGTCCAACGATGGATAGCTTTCAACGTAGCGACGGTCTCGCGATCAAGTTTGGATTGCAGCGAGAGAACGATCTGATGAAGGTTCTTGACAAAAAAGTCGGGCCAAGTGTTCCGATCCGTGGTGTCAGAAATCGCAGCGACTTTATGAAAGCTGGCGATGTTGTCGGCGAGTTGATGGACTTCTGCAGTGGTCAGTTTTCCGTTCTTGATTTGTTCGCTAAGCAACGAACCTTGCTTGAATCGTCGCATCTTGACCGCGTACTCGACGCGTTCTCCAGAACCATCGACCTGAATGTGACCTTCGTGCAAACAGATTGGTACGACACCCAAATACAAATCGTTTTCATATCTGCCATCCAACCGGACTTCTTCATGACAGAAGTGACGTCGGAGTTCTAGCGTGCTGTAGTCGAGGAAGTTCGTCTTGATTGACTTCTTAATCTTGTAGGCGAATTCGCCAGCCAAGAACACGATTGAAATATGAGTTTCTTGAACTTCAATGATCCCTTCGACCGGGTGCGGGTAAGCGCCGGGTTTTGACAAGCCTTCGACAAGCGTTTCCGTCCTGATCGCCTTTTCAGTTGGGGCAGACATGGAAGGCTCCGATGAAATGGGATGAAAGAATGACAAACGCAAAGCAAATTTAGCAGGTGACTGCTAACCAATCGCGACAAACTCGATCGCTCACAGCAAAGGCAACGGCTCGTCATCTTCGACTAAAACGACACTCGCCATTTGCACCGGAGAAACGAACCCGTCGGGCTTGAGTGCCAATAGCGAACACGTCACGTCCGGAATGACGGTCTCTGCAGTGTTGCCGATCAGGAACCCTGCAACGCCCGTTCGGCAGACGGTACCCATCACTAACAAGTCGGCCTCAATTTCATCGGCAACGCTGCGGATCACCGACGCCGCTGATCCGTGACGCAAATGCAGTTGAATGTCGTCGGCTTGTGAAAAGGGTGCCTGCAGCAACTCGTCGAGCGCTTTACGAACCTTCGCTTCGTGGTCTTTGCGAATAGAATCGACCTCGGCGTTTCCCGCATGTCGCCGCATCGATTCTTCCATCCACAATTGCCACGCGGCGACGATATGCAGTTTCGCGTTGTCTCGTTGGGCGATCGAGTAAGCGAGTTCCAAAATTTTCCGGTTCAGATCACCATGATTCTTATCGTCTGATTCAACGTCGATGGCTGCCAAGACTCGGTCAAACTGACCGTGAATTTGCGGCTTCAACAACCAAACGGGACAGGGACAAAGCCGTAGCAGTGACTTCGCCACACTGCCAAACAGTCGGCCCGCCGGTGAGAATCCATCAGCCGTTTTGACTAGAAGGTCGTGCCCGTCGCGGATCACTTGCCGAGCGATTTCCGTCGCCGGATCACCGATGGCGACCGCCACGTCGAGCTGTAATCCTGTGTCGGAAACGTCACTGGCTAAGTCTAGCAGACGCCTCCGTCGGTCAGCCGCGACAAGCTTTTCGAGTTCTTCTGGCTTAGCGACATCCGTCATCATGCCGAGCGATTTGGGGATGGGCTTGACGACGTCCATCAACGTTAGCGAAGCCTTGTTTTCAAGAGCCAACTGAGCGGCACGCGTGACCGCGACTTCCGGTTGGTCGGTTCCGGCGTACACCAGAATGTGTCTAAATCGTTGCATTTTTATCCTCGCTTTGACTGGTTGATTGACTCGCGTTGTGCGATTACGAGTCGGAACTTGCCGATTCACTCGCTGTTATTTCGTGCTTGTCGTGAAAGCCGTGGATCATCCGGTTGCGGGTAATCCAGACGCTGCAGGGCGCGTGCCGGAGGACAAACCGAGTCATGCTGCCCATCAGTATTCGGCTTAACCGGGTACGCGGAGTTTCGCCGACTACCATCAAGTCAATGTCGTTGACCTCAGCGAACTTCACCAATCCTTCGCCGACATGATCATTCTTGATGACACGTCCGGTGGATCTTTCCGCACACTGTAAAAGTTGTTCGGCTGCTAGGTCTGCGGCTTCAGCCCGACGCTGTTCCTCGCGTTCGTTGTACAAAGGATTCACGGTAACCACTTGGACGTCCGTTTGGGCGCCCCACTGAAATTCTGCAAACTCTTCCACCGCTGCTTGAGCCGGTCCGCTTGGTTCGTAGCCGATGGCGACACGCAATGGATGCTTTCCGCGAAGCCCGCCGGTTGAACGGACCACCAATACACTGCAGGGGGCGTGAGTTGCCACGTAGTCACTAGTGCTGCCCAACAACATGCGAGTCACCGCGGAATGCCCGGTTGCCCCAATGACCACCATCTCGGCATGAATCTCTTTTGAAATCGAGACGATCGTCTCGGCCGGACGACCTTTACGAATAATGGACTTCAGACGAACGTCAGCGCCGGTGAAGATCGCTTCTATCGCTGCGTATGTCTCCTTCGCTGTTGTTCGCTCTTGTTCAAGACAAGTCGCGATCCAATCGCCAACCAGATTGGATTTATCTTGGCCGGGCACAAACAGAACTGAGACTACCGTCAATTCGATCGTTTCATCGTGCGGCAGGTGCGCGAGGAACTTAGCACCGTTCAAGGATGAATCGGAACCGTCGGTGGCAAGTAAGATTCTTCTCATGATCGTTTCCTTTTGGTGAACTCAACTGCATAATTGACGACGAACTTCACGGTGAACGCAAAACGGGTGCAACCTCAGGGCTAACAAAGATTGAGTGAGTCTTGAACGTTTTGGCAAACAAACTGGGGTTCTGCGGACTTGTTACCCGTGGATTCCACGCCTCCCTTCGTCCTCTTCCCACTTGGTTGGCAATTCAGCGTGTGGTGGATGATCTGCATCTGGTTGATGAAAGTCGCTGGTGTTGCGGTAGTATTCTTTACATTCGTCTTCGCGACCCCGGACGATTCTGCGGCCTTGCAGTTCGCCAAACTGGGACGTGATGACGGTCCAGCGACCGTGCGAGTCCGTATCATCGCGATAGATGATGACCCAGTCACGAGTGGTGTGTCGCTGATGAGCCTGTTCGGTGTTGGAATAGAGTGCTGTGTAGTTGCGATTGTCGCGATGAGTGTGCAGGATCGAAAGCCAGGCGACTTTGCCTGGGTTGAAGTTCTTTGGCGCTACTTTGGGTAGACTGTCGTCCTCGGCCTTTTGTCGGTATTCCCGGTCGATCGAGAGCAATTCTGCGATTGGAATCGATTTATCCGAATCGGCATAATTTGCTGCGGCGTCTGAGCTGGTTCGCGATTGGAGGCTTTCCATGATTGCCTGGATCCGTTTGCGGCCAAGTCCGGATACTTCCTTGAGTCGCCCCTGTTTTGCTGCCGCAAATAGTTCCGGAAGGGTCTCGACGTGCAAGGTATCGTAGATTCGGTGAGATAGTTCTGGTCCGATTCCGGGCAACGTTGTGAAGTACGCTTCGGCGTTTGCTACTCCGCGAAGCCGATCCAGCAACGGCATGTGGCCAATTCGCAAATACGTCTCTACGAGTGCCGCGGTCGAGTGGCCAATTGTCGGCAGTGAAACCAGTCCTGTGATACCGTCGTGGTCTAACAATGCGCGAATCGGTGAAGGTAATCCGGCGATCGTGTCGGCCGCCGCGCGGTAAGCACGCAAGCGAAACTCGCTTGCGTGCTGTTCCTCTAACAGCACTGCGATCTCGCGAAGCAAATCAGCGATTTCATGATTTTCATGAAGACCGTCGATGTCTTCGGCAGCATGAATCGGGTCCGACGAGTTGATGGCTACCATCGCATTGGCTCCTGCTAGGTCTTGTGACCGAAAGCGTCGCCCGTTTCGGGCGAAACAACCGGCGTGGGATCGAAATACGTTGTCGAGCGTGTCAGAGGATCGGTCACTTGCAGACGCATGATTCGTTCGGGACCGATCTCGGCGGCCGGCCTGGAATGCTGGAAGTCACTGATCGTCGGATAGTGATTGATTTCAAGGTGACGTCTGATGCCGTCGACGATACTGCGAATTGCGTTGGGCCCCTCGCGGTAAACGGCAGACGTCACCATCACAACATCCGCACCAGCAATCATTGCTTTAATGGCCTCATCGCTATTTGATACACCGCCGCTAGCTGCGATCGAAAGGTTCAGATTCGCATTGTAGACCCGCACGATTCCTTCCAAAATTCCGCCAAGTGAATCGATCGGTGAGAGTTCCCAGGCGATCGTCCAGTGCTTTCGATCCAGCGAAACGTCCCAGTGCGGTAGGTGCGTGAACAAAACGATGCCTTTGGCACCAACGTCACGGATCTGCCGAGTGATGGACGCAAGATTGGTGTACCGCTGACTGACTTTGACCGTTACTGGAATGGAAATTCGACTTACCAAGTCGGCAACCATTTCGCACAGGTCGGACTCGATTGTAGCGGCGGTCGTGTGCGGATCGTAGATCGCCGACTGCACGTTTAACTCCAATGCGTCGGCACCGGCAGACTCGATCTCTTCAGCATAGGCAAGCCAATCACCTTTGCTCGCGCAATTCATGCTGGCGATGATAGGAATGCAGGTGACCCGTTTCAGGTTCGCAATGATACCGGGATAGTTATCCGCACCACCGTTGTATTTGTCTTGCTGTGATTGATAGCCGCTGTCGGAAATCGCTCGCAGGGGGTCGGTTGACTTCAGTTGCCGATGCACGATTTGTTCTTGCAACATCGACGGCAGCACGACTGCCCCGACACCAGCGTCGACGAGCTGACGCACTGTCTCGGGCTGAATCGTCAACGGACACGCTCCCATAACGACGGGCGATGTCAGTTGGAGTCCCAAATAGTTGACAGCAAGTTCGTTTGACATGGCTTGTAGCGAACGAAGTAGGAGAATGACCTGTGAGCGAGTCCGTTAACCGCAAACCGCGTACCTAGACGTTCTGCGAACAAGAGTGGTCCCTGGGGCGCGCCAGTGTGCCGATTTGGTGCGTTGAACGTGGCCGATTTGGCGCGGTTGGAAACGCCATGATCATAAGATCGCCACAATGAATTGCGGTTTCGACTCGTTTGAGAAGCAACAGAGCTGTCTGGCACATTTCTTGCCTTACTGCCTAGACAGATGTCTTCGTCGACGAGAACAGGTTCGTCGAAGACAGGGGCGCTATGGAGAATTTGCACCTAGCGATCCGGTGAGCATCGCCCCAGCGTGACAGCTCGGCTGCCCGCGATTGCTAACCATCGAATGCCCTTTTACTACCTTTCCGCAAGATACAAAGATGCACCGCATGACTCGTAATTCACTGATGCTTTCCGTCACGATGCTCTTGCTCGTCCCGCAATTGGCACGCTCCGAAAGCGACGATGGCGTGGACGGCACGGGGCAGAAGGTGGTCGTCCACCTTTCTCACTTTACCGATGATCTGCATCGCTGCTTCATGGCGTTGAAGGTTGCCAACCTGATGCAAGACTATGGGGCGGAAGTTACCGTTTTTGTGGATCTTGAAGGTGTGCGAATCGCCGAACGACGAGAGCGTCTCGACTTCACATGGCGAGAAGGTTCAACGACGCTAGCAGAACTTTACGAGAAGTTTGATGATGGCGGCGGCAAGGTGGTCGTGTGTCCCCATTGTGCACATTCGGCTCACTTGACAGATCCGAGCCTGAAACGCAACGCATCGATCGCGACAACACCAATGCTCGGTAAACTTCTAATCGAAGCCGACAAGGTGATGGATTACTGATGAAAATTGGCGTCTTATGCAGCGGTGGTGATGCGCCGGGGATGAACGCATGCTTGCGTTCCGTCGTTCGGGCCGCCGTATCAGACGGCCATAGCGTGGTGGGAATTCGCCATGGTTACCAAGGCTTGCTCGACGAGCATTTCTATGGTGATGAATCGACTGGGAAGGCAGCCCCAGTGATGTCAGCTCGCAGCGTATCGCACATCTCGGAGCGTGGCGGAACGATTCTAAGTTCGTCCCGGTGTCAGCAGTTCCGATCTGACAACGGAGTCAGAATGGCGGTGTCAATGCTGGATCGACACCATTTCGACGCCTTGATTCCGATCGGTGGCGATGGCACGTTTCGTGGTGCAGCCGCCTTGTCGAAGGCGTGGAGTGGTCAAGTGATTGGTTGCCCAGGAACGATCGACAATGACCTTATTGGAACCGATTTTACGATTGGATTTGCCACCGCTGTGCAAACTGCAGTCGACTGTATCGATAAACTACGAGACACGGCGGAGAGCCACTCGCGTTTGTTCTTGGTTGAAGTGATGGGGCGTCACAGCGGACACTTGGCGCTCTACACCGCGCTAGCGGCCAGTGCCGAAATTGCCTGTGTGCCAGAGGTCGCCGTCATTGCCGCCAAAGTTTCGGTGCGTGTGCAACTACTGAAATCGCTTGGAAAGCACTCGATCATCGTCGTGGTGGCCGAAGGCAACAGAGAAGGTGGGGCACTAGCATTGCAAGAGAAGTTGAAAGAATCCGACTGTCCCTACGATACTCGTGCGGTCATCCTCGGCCACGTACAACGTGGCGGGTCACCGACGCCGGCGGATCGGATTCTGGCGACTCGCTTGGGTGATTTTGCCGTTCGGTCACTCGCCGGCGGCACATCTGGGATGATGGCCGGTCAACAAAACGGTCGATGTGTTCTGGTGCCTTTCGAGGAAACGTTTTCAAAGCACAAACCGTTGCCTGAGCACCAAATTGAATTATTGGATCGGATGTCGTGCTAAAGAGACGCGAAGAATCGAAAGTGAACAATGGTTAGCGAATCGATTCGCAGACACGTTCCTCGGTTGTCTTGACAACACTCGGTCGGCCGTTGAAGCGATCCAAAAGACGGTAGAGTTTGCGTCGATGGATGCCCAATTTGCGAGCAGCGCCGGCTTTGTTTCCGTCTTCCCTGGCAAGAACTTCCATCACGTGAACGCGGACGATGTCGTCGAGTTTGAATTGTGGGTCGCCGAGCATCCGCTGGAACGTTTCCAAGCTTAACGCCCCGCCAACCATTGAACTGCCGGACGCGAATGCGGGTGGTATTTCACCGAAGTGCGCAATTTCGTCGGGCAGGTCATCCAGGGAAATCTCAAACTGGTCAGCCAAAATCGTGGCACGCTCGAGCACGTTGATCAATTGCCGAATATTTCCCGGCCAAGAGTAGGTTGCGAACGCGTCTCGAACGCAGGAATCCAGATGATAGGACTTTGGCAAAAAATGTTCGATCAAACCATCAATGTCACCCATCCGATCGCGAAGTGGCGGCAAGTTGATTGAGAGCACATTGATGCGATAGTACAAGTCCTCGCGGAAGTTTCCCGCATCGACTTCCGCTTTCAAGTTGCGGTTCGTCGCGGCGATGATCCGCACTTTCACTTTTCGTTCGCAATGAGAGCCGACTCGCCGCAGCGAGCCGTCCTCGAGTACTCGCAACAACTTGGGCTGTAACGCTAGCGGCAGTTCACCGATTTCATCAATAAACAGTGTGCCTCCGTCGGCAATTTCGAACAGTCCAGGCTTTTCTGCGGTCGCCCCCGTAAACGAACCTTTTTGATGGCCAAACAACTCGCTTTCGACAAGATTCTCGGGAAGTGCGGCGCAGTTCACGGTCACAAACGGTTTGTCGGCGAACTGACTTGCCTGTTGAATGGCTTGGGCGACAACCTCTTTGCCGGTGCCGCTTTCGCCTTGAATTAGTACTGGCTTCGTCGTGGGCGCTACTTTGTCGATCATCCTAGCGACCTCGCGAATCGATTTCGATTGGCCAACTAGCTTGGCCACCGGACGGGTTCGAGAGATCACGGCCTTGAGTTGTTTGTTTTCTTTCTTCAACTCATGCCGTTCGCGAGCACGGAAGCAGTGAAATTCAAGATCGCCAAGCGAGCATGGCTTGCTGATAAAGTCGCACGCTCCCATTTTCATCGCTGATACTGCGGTTTCGACGGTTCCTTGCCCCGTCAACATGATGACTTCGATGTCGATATTGTCTTGTTGGACGCGCTGCAACAATTCGAGCCCCGACATCCCGGGCATATTCATGTCAAACACGCCGACGTCAAAATGCTCGCGTTCTAACAAACTCATCGCCTCGGCCGCGCTCTCGACATCGGTCACGTCGTGGCCCTTGCGCAGCATCCACCTGGCCGATGACCGACGAGAATCCTGTTCATCGTCAACGAGCAACAGTTTGATGGGTGATTCAGACATGCCGGCATCCCGCGTGTGAAAAGGACGGTTGATCTGACTCGGACGACAGTGCGAACGGCGTTCCCACCTCGCCAAACGATAGAATTGCGAGGACAGTCGCGAATTGTACAGTTCAAAGCGTGCCATCTGTCTCACCTGATCCTATTCGCACTCACTCGGTTGGAACAAGCTGCGAGCGGCTGGGACCGCGGGCAACCAAATTTTGACCTCGACACCGCCCGCGGGATGATTTTCTGCTTCGATGGTTCCTTCGTGCGCTTCGATGATCCGGCGGCACGCGGATAGCCCCAGCCCGGGACCCTTATGTTTGGTCGTAAAGAAAGGATCGAACATCCGCATGGAAGCCTCCGCGGTTAGCCCGGTTCCCTGGTCACGCAGTGTGGTCAGATCAGCGTTGGGAAGTGATTGGCAGTCCAGCAATATATTGCTGTCAGGCGGGCTGGCGATGATTGCATTGTCGAGCACGTGATGAAATACGGCACGCATGTATGCAGGATCGGCAACGATAAACTGCTGTTCGGCTTGACGACTGACCACCAACTCGGGGGCCGGTCGATCGTTCTTAC
Organism: Rubripirellula reticaptiva; assembly: GCF_007860175.1. NCBI lineage: Bacteria > Pseudomonadati > Planctomycetota > Planctomycetia > Pirellulales > Pirellulaceae > Rubripirellula > Rubripirellula reticaptiva. The sequence goes on from NZ_SJPX01000006.1 coordinate 316,267, forward strand.
GAATCCACGATTCCATTGCATCACGGCAAACCGACGCCACGTGTATCGTCGACTTCTTCAGCACAATCGGTTTGGCGTAGTTCGCAGCGTGTTCGTAGCTGCGATGCAAGTCACCAATCGCCAAGCGAATTCGGTTGGTCAGGTGCAGTAAGTCTGAACGATCCGAAAGGTCCAACTCCAACAATTCCAAACAAGACTGCGCTCTCTGCATCGCGTTGCGGCTTTCATGGGCCAATCCCGAAACCATTTGCAATACCGCCGCAACACGCTCTGCTTGGATCCATCGTTGCTGCATCGACTCATCTTGCATTGCATCGATAATGGCAACCCAACCACGGTCGCCCGAGCCTCCATCGATGCGATAGAGCGTGACTCTGACTGAAAAAGTGGAGTCATCTTTGCGTTTGCCGATTACCTCGAAATTCTGCCCCGACTCGCAATCGTGCAGCGGCGCCCAGCAGCACGCCCCCTGTGACGCAGATGCACTCAGCAAACTGGGTGCGAACAGGATCTGCAGAGGCTTCGCGAGCAGATCCGATCCAGAGTAACCGAACAAGGACGACGCGTTTGAATTGAGCTGTTGGACCATTCCGGCTGCATCTGTCACGACAATCGCCAAAGGTGACACTTCGAGGGAATGATCCGCTTGTCGATTTTTGCGGATCAAATTGGGGTCTATTAGCATGGTCTCTCCCGACTGTTTCGGATCGCTTCGCGATACCCCGATTCCATTGCAACTGGGGTACCTAGCGGTAATAAAATCGAGACTCCAACGCATTTGTTCGCCATGCCGGCATCGCCTGGGTCATGGAGTTTGAGGTGTCGTCTGGCAGGGCGGACTTTGGCGGCGCTCCATCAAGCACAGCGAATGGCAACTGCGCGCGGAATCGCACAGATATTTGTTCCTGCGGGATCAAAACATGCCATCCGTCGTTTGGTATGCAACATGCCCTGTCACCAGTCGTTCAACATCATTTCAGTTCGACGACTTTTGTGGGGAGACGCAGCGATGAAAGTGCTTTTGCCGATCGATGGTTCTGCGGCGGCAAGCGATGCTGTCAAATTTGTTCGATCATTGGCCGACAATCAAACTGTCGACGTGATCGTTGTGATGGTTTCCTATGACCCGTCGAAGTACTCGTTTCAACCTTGGGTTCCTGAGTGGACTGTTCAGGAGAACGCGAGGGCGGAAGCGACTCTCAGCAAAGCGAAGCAATTGCTTGCTGAAACATGCAATTCCGTGTTAACGATTCACGGATCGGGAGCACCGATTCCATTCCTATTGAAGCAAGCGATCGATTCGGACGTCGATTTGATCGTTTTGGGTGCGGTCGGACATTCGGCGGTTAGCCGTCTGCTGCTGGGAAGTGTTTCTGACACGATTGCTTCGCAAGCAAAGTGCTCGGTCGTTGTCGTCCGTCCGTCGGATAACGATACGGGGCGGCCCCAACGGTTGGTGCTTGCGTACGATAGATCCGCCGCATCGCGCGAAGCCGTGGCTGAACTGATGCAGTGGAACCTGCGTGGGGACACAAAGGTGGATGTCGTCAGCGTCGTGCAGAACCCGTTTATCTTTGTCGGCGAAGGCTATGTTGCCGAACCGAATATGGTTACGCCAGAGCAGATCCAACCGGTCAGCGAGACCGCCGAACGAATGGCCAGCCAAATCGCAGACCACTTCCACCAAACGCAGTCTCATGTTCCGGTAGCGGATCACATTGGTGACGCCATCGTCCAGGCTGCTCAGAAGGAAAAGGCCGAGTTGATTATCGTTGGCGATACAGGACACAGTCTGCTCGGCGAGCTGTTTTTAGGCAGCACATCCAAGTACGTCTTGCGCCACGCGCCGTGCAGCGTTTGGATCTCACGACACCACTACAAGTCGGACAAGTCGGCACGTGAGAACGATGATGCTGTCGCGGCAAGCTGATCCCTGGACGGTTTGTCCCGCCGTCGTCCGTGAAGTTCAACTTGAAACGCCCGGAGTGATGACGTACAGCATTGAATTGACGGACGCCGGAATGCGAGATGCCTACGCGGCCAAGCCGGGACAGTTCAACATGCTATACTTGCCGGGTGTAGGAGAAGCGGCGATCTCGCTCAGCCGACTTGCCGTCGCGGGCCAACCGCTCACTCATACCGTTCGATCGGTAGGAAATGTAACGCGTGAACTGGCTGCCGGCGGTGTTGGCTATCCGATCGGCGTTCGCGGTCCCTTTGGTACGTGTTGGCCAGTTGACAAGGCGGTGGGCAAAGAATTGATTTTGGTCGCCGGAGGTATCGGTTTGGCGCCGCTGCGTCCGGTGATTCACGAAGTGATGGAACATCGCGATCGTTTTGAACGAGTGATTCTGCTGATGGGCGCGCGCACGCCGGCAGACCTGCTTTACAAAAATGAATACGACCTTTGGCGGTCGCATGACATCGATGTTCAAACAACCGTTGACAGAGCGGGACGTGAATGGACCGGACACGTAGGAGTGGTCACGCTGATGTTGGATCGTGTCGGAATTGCTGATCCAAAACGTACAGTGATGTTCTCGTGCGGACCCGAAGTCATGATGACCTACGCCATTGCATCCGTTCGGCGTCGCGGAGTTCCGCGCGGCCATCTTTGGTTGTCGCTCGAACGCAATATGAACTGCGCTATCGGGCACTGTGGACACTGTCAATTCGGGCCGCATTTCATCTGCAAAGATGGACCCGTGTTGCGTTACGACCAGGTCAACGATTTGATGCGAGTCGATTCGCTATGAACTTATTGCAACCACCGCCGTCAAAAAAGCGTCTTGGCGTTTTCAAATTTGCATCGTGTGATGGATGCCAATTGTCGCTATTGTCCTGTGAAGACGAACTCTTGGAAGTTGCTGGAAAGATCGAGATTGCTCACTTCTTGGAAGCCAGCAGTGAAATCAAACCTGGCCCCTACGACATCGCACTGGTCGAAGGTTCCATCACGACGCCCTCGGACATCGAACGAATTCGACACATCCGACAGCAATCCAAGACGCTTGTTACGATCGGCGCCTGTGCAACATCTGGTGGTATCCAAGCACTTCGAAATTGGGGCGACCACGAAGAATTCATCTCGTGCGTGTACACGAACCCCGCGTACATCGAATCGCTCGCCACCAGTACCGCAATTGCAAATCACGTTTCAGTCGATTTCGAACTGCGCGGCTGTCCGATTGATCGGTATCAATTGCTCGAAGTGCTAACCGCGTTGATTGCTGATCGTCAGCCGCGAACGCCTCAGCACAGCGTTTGTATGGAGTGCAAGCGTCGCGGTACCGTTTGCTTGTCGATCACGCGCGCATTGCCCTGTCTCGGACCTGTCACGCAAGCAGGATGTGGAGCAATCTGCCCGGCGTATGACCGAGCCTGCTACGGATGCTTTGGCCCGGCCGCCCAAGCTAACTGCCCCGCGCTGTCGCAGCATTACCTAGCAACGGGAACTCCGGCGACTAAATTGGTTCACGCCCTACGGAACATGAATGCGGGTGCAGAGATCTTCCAAATTGAAAGCGACCGATTGGAAAGAGGTTCGCCAGAGAGATGACAAAAACTCTAACGATAACCGTCAACGCATTGACTCGGGTTGAGGGCGAGGGGGCGTTGCACGTCCAGGTCAATGGCGACACGATCGAAAGCGTCCGGCTCGCCATCTATGAACCACCGCGATTCTTTGAAGCGTTTCTACGTGGTCGTAAAATTGAAGAAGTGCCAGACATCACCGCCCGAATCTGTGGCATCTGTCCAGTCGCATATCAAATGACGTCGGTGCACGCGATTGAAAATGCGCTCGGCATTCGGATCAGTCTCGGTGTTCGGCAACTACGACGTTTGCTGTACTGTGCCGAGTGGATCGAGAGTCATGTACTTCACATCTTCATGCTCAACGCTCCCGATTTCTTCGATTGCCACAGCGGCATTGAACTGGCCGAGCATTTTCCGGATCAGGTCAACATGGGCCTGCGAATGAAGAAGATCGGCAACGGATTGCTGGAGCTGCTGGGTGGACGGGCGATCCATCCCGTCAACGTTCGAATCGGTGGCTTCTATCGTTTGCCGACCCGTGACGAACTCGCCCGTCAGCTTCCAGACCTGCGGTGGGCACTCGACGCTGCCGTTAAGTCCGCCCATTGGATCGCCGGTTTTGACTTCCCGGAATTCAATATCGAATGCGAGTTGGTGGCGATGAAACACGCAAGCGAGTATCCCATGAACGAAGGTGAAATTGCTTCAACGCGATTCCCGTCGATTCCGGTTGATCGTTACGAAGAATACTTCGGTGAACTGCAAGTCCAGCATAGCACCGCGTTGCAATCGGTCCGGCGTGACTCGCAAACGCCCTACTTTCTAGGTCCGCTGGCACGCCTTGAACTGAATCACGGAAACCTAACGCCGCAAGCAAAGAAACTGTTTCAAGATATTTGCCCGCCTTTGCCTCTGCGAAATCGTTTCCATTCGATCATTGCTCGAATTATCGAAGTCGTCCATGCGTTTGAAGAGGCGATCGCGATCATTGAAAGCTATTCGCCACCGAGCGAACCTTTTACCGAATACAAATCCCACGCCAGTCGCGGTTGCGCCGCCACCGAAGCTCCGCGCGGCATGATCTATCATCACTATGAAATTGACGATCGCGGGTCAGTGGTGTCATCAAAGATCGTACCACCGACATCTCAAAATCAATTACAAATTGAAGCCGACCTGCGAGAATACTTGCCGCGTTTCTTGCAGGAGTCGGATGAAACGATCGCTTCGGAGTGTGAAAAACTGATCCGCAACTACGATCCCTGCATCAGTTGCTCAACCCACTTTCTGACGCTGCGTCTGGAACGAACATGAACAGTTCGTGCACCACCATTGTCATTGGAGTCGGCAGCCCGCACGGAGACGATCAATTCGGTTGGGTTGTAATTGATCAGTTGGATTTGCGTCAGCTTCGCGGCGCCAAGACGCTCAAGATCAGCAATCCGGTTGATCTGATTCCCTATCTAGCGAGCTACGAACACGTGGTCCTGGTTGACGCCTGCATCGGATTACCACGAGGCCAGGATTTCCTGAGACTCGGCTACGCAAATGCAATAGATCGCGAACGGATCCAGAAACTTCCCTGTCGTTCCACTCATGATTTCGGAATTCATCTTGCCCTTCGAACAGCGGAAGTCCTTGGCGAGCGAACCGAACATGTGGCGTTGTGGATTGGCCGGGGTGAGTCGTTTGAAAGGATGAGTGACATGCGTGAAGAGACCGTGAAAAGGGCAATCGCATGCGCCGATGAGATTGAAGGTGCAATCGAGAAGGTGTTGTGCGATGCACGAATTGTCGCTGGTTAAAAGTCTGCTATCGCAGGTGCGTTCGATCGTTGTCGACAACAAGTCGGAATCGGCTGAGGAAGTGGTCGTCGAGATTGGCCCGCTATCGGGCGTTGAGGTCGAGCTTGTTCGATCGGCGTTCAATCAGCTTTCAAGTGAGCTCAATCAGAGCGGAACCACACTAACGATTCATGAAGTTCCACTCGTCGTCCGCTGTCTTGATTGTGGCTGCGAAAGTGAAGTCCGCGGATTCGTCTTTCGATGTCAGCACTGCAGTTCGGGACGAGTGCAAGTGATACGAGGCGACGAGTTTCGTTTGGTTTCAGTAACTTTGACCGAGAGTCCCGTAAATGCCTAACCGAACAATCGTCGTCCAACGCGACATCCAAGCCGAACGACGTGAGGCGGCTGCAAAACTGCGAGACCATTTTACCCGCCAGGGGACACTCGTCGTGAATCTGGTGTCGTCACCGGGTGCCGGAAAAACCAGCTTGCTCGAGGCAACGTGTCGGCACTGGGGCGACCAATGGAACGTCGCGGTCTTGGTCGGCGACTTGGCAACCGATCGCGACGCCGAACGTTTGCGGCCATATGTTCCCGTACAGCAGTTGACGACGGGCGGAGCGTGCCATTTGGAACTGTCGCTCGTCGAACACGGACTCGCAAAACTTCCGCAACAAAAGTTTGACTTTTTGTTCATTGAGAACATTGGCAACCTTGTCTGCCCCGCCTCACACGATCTGGCCGAGCATCTTCGCGTCGTCCTGCTTAGCACGACCGAGGGTGATGATAAGCCGGGCAAGTATCCGAAAATGTTTCGCACCAGTGATGTGATGGTGGTCACCAAGACAGATCTGTTGCCCTATGTGCCGTTCTGTGTCGGCCGTGTCGCCGACGATGCGAGATTGATTCGAGACGACATCCAGGTTCTTGAACTCAGCTCGCTGCAGAATGTCGGCGTCGACATCTGGTGCAAACTTCTTGAATCTGAACGAGCGAAACTCGTTGGCGAGGGGGGGACGCCATGACAGACATTTCCGTAACGGCGGAAGTGACACGATTTGTGCTGCAAGGTCTTGTGCAAGGACAAGGCGTGCGACCAAGGATTGCTCGTTTCGCAGCCGCGCATGAGATCACTGGTACGGTGCGTAATTCGGGCCGCGGCGTCGAGATTTTGGCAGTCGGTGAACTCGATTCGATGGCCGCCTTTGAAAATGCTTTGACTTCGTCGTTTATGGGTTCATCGTTGATCGCGGAGACGGTTCAGGCGTGGGCCGATCCGATCCCCAAGGATTTTCGAATCGTCGAGAGTCTAACGCGTGGCGGAGTTTATACGTCTGTTCCACTCGATATCGCGGTGTGCTCGGATTGTCTTTGCGACGTTCGGACACCTGAGAATCGACGGTTCGGATACCCATTTACGACCTGCACTCGTTGCGGCCCTCGCTATTCCCTACTGCGACGAATGCCGTTTGATCGCGATTGGACCAGTATGGCAGCGTTTCCAATGTGCAACGCTTGCCAAGCCGAATATCGCGACCCATCCGATCGTCGTTTCCACGCACAAACGATCGCCTGCCACGAATGTGGACCAACTTGTTGGGCGAGTGACTTGGACGGAGGATGTCTAGCGAGACAAGAGGATGCAGTCCATGTTGTCGGCGAGCAGATCGCGGCGGGAAAGATTGCAGCGGTCAAAGGAATCGGCGGCTATCAGCTGATCTGCGACGCAACGAATGAAGCGGCGGTGCGTCGACTCCGCGATCGGAAGCGACGTCCAGGCAAGCCGCTGCCCGTGATGGTTCGCGATGTGTCCGCCGCAGAGCAACTTGCAAACTTGTGCCAGTTTGAGCGAGACGCATTGGCAAGTCCAGTCAACGCGATTGTATTGTTGCGAGCGGGTGAAAGCGTCAAAGCCTCGTCGGCGGTGTCTCCAAATCTGAACAAGATCGGCATAATGCTGCCCACATCGCCGCTTCACGCGATGTTGCTTGACGCGGTGGGCAAGCCTCTCGTTGTTACCAGTGGGAATGTGCACGGTTCACCGTTGATCTACAAGAATGCGACCGCCACAGTCGAACTCGCCGGAATCGCTGATGTTTTTTTGCACCATGATCGCGAAATCACGCACCCCGTCGATGACAGTGTTGTTCACTGTTACGGAGACAAAGTTTCGACAATTCGAGCCGCACGAGGAATCGCACCGATGACGATTCCTTTGCCTCGGAACGGGCCGGCGATTGCAGTTGGCGGGCACCAAAAAGTTGCACTGGCGATCAGCAACAATCGCAGTTTCGTACTTGCTCCCCACATCGGCGACATGGAAACAGAATCGAGTCGCATTCGTTTTCATGATGGTGTTAAGCGTCTACAAACGCTTTATCAAAGCGATGCCGATCACATCGCTTGTGATCAGCATCCGAACTACTTCACATCGTCGATTGCCGGTCGACTTGGCTCGTCGAAAATCCATGTTCAACACCATCACGCGCATATCGCGGCCGCAATGCTGGACCACGGGTTAATCGATCAATCCGTGCTTGGAATCGCGTTTGATGGCACGGGGTATGGCGACGACGGAACCATTTGGGGAGGCGAGGCACTGTTGGCTACCGATGCCAATTTCGAACGCGTAGGACATCTACGACCATTTCGACTTCCGGGGGGAGAGCACGCGATCAAACATCCCAAGCGAATTTTACAGTCATTGCTATCGCAACTCGACCATACACTGGCGGTTGAACCGCATCTGGAGTACGCGATCAAGCATGGCCCTGTCACATCGAGCATGGGACGATTGTTCGATGGAATTGCGGCGTTGCTGCTAGACCTGGTCACCGTCGAGTACGAAGGTGAAGCAGCGATGCGATTGGAAGCTCACTGCGAGACAACCGAACTCGGATCGTATGTTTTCCGCGTGACGAACAATTCGCCCCTACAATTCGATTGGCGGCCGGTTCTAGCTGAAATGCATGCTGACCTTGGCCGTCTAAGCTCAACGCGAGTTGCGATGAAGTTTCACCGCGCGGTTGCGTTTTTGGTGATCGATGTGGCATCACGTTACGACGGATTCCCGTGCGTGGTAACCGGAGGAGTGTTTCAGAACCGTATTCTGCTGGAACTCGTTCAGTCGATGGCAATCGAACGAAAAATCGATATTCGGTTGCCAGGACGGATTCCTGTCAACGATGGTGGATTGGCGATCGGTCAGCTGGTCGTCGCGTCCGCAAATCGACGTCGATCCGATGGAGATGCGGTATGTGTTTAGGCGTGCCCGGCCGAATTGTCCGCTGGATCGATCGCGATCCAACGTTTGCTAAGGCAGTCGTCGAGTTTGCTGGCGTTAGCCGCGACGTTCACATGGCCTGTGTACCCGACGCGACCGTTGGGCAATACGTTATCGTGCACGCCGGAATTGCGATTTGCGTACTCGACGAGTCCGAAGCACACAAAACATTGGCGGCGTTCAAAATGCTCGAAGAGGTTGACGATGAAATACCTCAGTGAGTTTCGCAATGTCTCGGCTGCCAAAATCCTGGTTCAGCAAATTCGTGATCGCGCGACGAGACGGTGGGTTCTGATGGACGTTTGCGGAGGTCAGACTCATAGTCTTGTCCGGTACGGCATCGAACAAGAACTCGAAGAGCACGTTGACCTGATCCACGGTCCCGGATGCCCTGTCTGCGTGACATCGACGGAACTGATCGACTTCGCCGTTTCATTGAGTTTGCAGCCGGACACGATCGTTGCGAGTTTCGGCGACATGATTCGCGTTCCCGGAAGTCGTGACTCTTTGATGCAAGCCCGCAGTCGAGGTGGGAACGTAAAAATCGTCTATTCTCCGGTCGACGCCGTCTTGATAGCCGCGAAGAATCCTCAGTCCCAAATCGTTTTCTTTGCCGTTGGTTTTGAAACAACAGCACCCGCTACTGCGATTGCAATCTTACAGGCTGCAAAACTTGGCTTACAAAACTTCTCCGTCTTGCCGGCTCATGTTCGCGTCTTGCCCGCGATGCAAACGATCATGGAAATGCCGGGTAACCGAGTCGAGGCGTTCTTGGCGGCCGGGCATGTGTGCAGCGTCACGGGATTCGCCCAATACGAACCGTTTGTTTCGAACTACAAAGTGCCGGTTGTTGTCACTGGATTCGAGCCGGTCGATCTACTTGGTGGAATCTTGCGGTGTGTTGAGATGTTGGAGCAAGGAATATGCGCGGTCGACAATCGCTATGGTCGCAGCGTTTGTCGCGCGGGCAACGAGTCTGCACAAGCCATCATAAATCGTGTCTACATGGTCGATGACCGTGATTGGCGTGGGTTTGGCACCATCTCGGGTGGAGGCTATCGATTGCGATCCGAGTTCGCCAATTTCGATGCAGCCAAGCGGTTCGAGCGTTGCGTCCAAACGGTGGCCGTCGAGAGCCTTTGTCGTGGAGGTGATGTGATGTCCGGTCGGATCAAGCCGAAACAGTGTCCTGCGTTCGGCGTCGGATGCACGCCAGAGTCACCGATGGGAGCGCCGATGGTTTCGAGCGAAGGAGCGTGCGCGGCCTACTATCGCTTCGATCCGTTGCAACTGGAGAAACCACGATGAGTACCGCAAAGTTTGATCTGAGCTGCCCCGTATCACCTCGCAGCGCAGGCACGATTACGCTTGCGCACGGCGAGGGCGGCCCAGCGATGCGCCGATTGATCCGAGATCGGATCGCTGCCAAATTCAATGGAGATACCGTCCAACTGCACCGTGATGCTGCTTCACTTGGAAAAATCGACGGCGAGATCGCGATGGCTACGGACAGCTTTGTCGTCTCGCCAATCTTTTTTCCGGGTGGCGACATCGGCTCGCTCGCAGTCCACGGCACGATCAATGATCTTGCGATGGCGGGCGCACGGCCGCTGTACTTGACTCTGTCCCTTATCCTCGAAGAAGGCCTACCACTCGATATACTTGACCGCGTCATCACTAGCATTGCGCTCGCGGCCAAAGACTGCGACGTCCAAGTGGTCGCCGGCGATACGAAGGTTGTCTCAAAAGGTGCGGCCGACGGGATTTTCATCACCACCACTGGGATCGGCGAATTCCTGGGTGATCATCGGATGGACAGTGCAGCAATCATGCCCGACGATGCCATCATTGTTTCTGGCCCGATTGCACGACACGGGCTCGCTGTCTTAGCGGCGAGAGAGTCGATTGAATTTGATCCGACTCCGTCAAGCGATTCGGCACCGCTACATACGGTCGCAGCAGCATTGTTGGAAACGCTTGGCAGAGACCTACGGACGATGCGAGACGCCACGCGAGGCGGGGTTGCGGCGGTGCTGCACGAATGGGCGGAAGAATCAGGGCAGGCCATTTGGATCGAAGAAGCACGTTTGCCGCTGTTGGCACAAAGTCGAGGCGTTTGCGAACTGCTTGGGCTCGATCCCTTGTTCGTTGCCAACGAGGGAACTTTCGTTGCAGCCGTTGCGCCCCACCGACTTGACGACGCGATCAACGTTCTTAAGCAACACGCCACCACCGGCTCTCCCGCCCACATCGGTCAAGTTCGCGAGCGACAACTGTCTTCCGTCTTAATCTCGCGTGGCCTTCGTGCTGATCAGCCGCTCGACGAACCCATCGCCGCGATGCTACCCCGCATCTGTTGATGCGGAAGTAGCGGATTGAGACAACGGGGTGTCATCAATCGCTAATTTCTTCGTGATGATTTCAACTCGGCTGATCACTTTGTCATGGTCGATGTCAATTTCGTCGGCATGAACAAGAATCCAAAGCTGGCGTGGTCCTTTACCGGATCGCGGTTGGCTTGGCTGGGGGACTCACTGTTAGACGATGCCTCTTTGCCACCACGTTGATTTCGGTCACGACTGCCGACTAGATGATGTTGGAGAACAAATCGCAGCTTTGCATCACTTTGCTGTACAGACCGTTACAACCAAAGGTAGTGGTGCTCGCCAAGAGTCCAGTAACAATTGTCACTTGACTGGCGGCTGCGATTGCGAGTGGTGTTGTGCCGAAACGGGTCAAGCACAATGTACTGACCATCGCCTCACTGGGATTGATCGTAGTTTTCGGGCAAGCCGATTTCACGCTCGCGTTGTTCGTTGCCCGTATAGAATTCGTTAGGTAGCGGTTTGGGGAAGTATCGTGTACGAGTCAAAGTGGCCCAAACGTTTGAGCCTCGGTTGCCGATTTCACCAACGTGGTTGCTCAGTGCAAAGTACAACGCCGCCGAATGACAAAGTTGTCCAACCCGTTTGCGCCATGATTGGCAATTTAATGGGCTTGGTGAAGCATCGATTTGAGACTGTGTTTGAGGAGCAGCCGAGTGATGCATCACGCTGGCGCGGACTCAAGGCGATTGGTACGTCAATCAGCAATACGACTCGCCGAAGCGGTGATAGCATCGAGATCCGCTACAACATTCTAGACAAGTCTGTTTCAGGAACACGGTTCGCTTCGGCAGTTCGTAGTCACTGGGGAATCAAGAACAGCATTGACTGGCAACTAGATGTCACCTTTGGTGAAGACCAGAGTCGCATCCGAAAAGTTCACGCGAATGAGAACTTCAGCATGCTTCGACGGACGGCATTGAGCCTGCTCAAACAACAAAAGACGGGCAAGTGTGGAGTCAAGAACAAACGGCTCAAATCAGGATGGGACGGTGACTATCTCGCAAAACTTGTGTTCGCAGCATGACTTGCGCTGCAATCGTCCAGGCTGCAAATTCAAATTCATCCACGTCCATCTTGAATACAGCGGCGTATTTTCGGTCCAAATAGGAGGTGGGCGGAGCCTACCTGCGTTTGGTCATTGAGCGTGCGAGTGGCGGCACCGAGCCAAGTCACTAATAACATCCAAAGAACGGAGTCTGAATTGATGAGAAAAAAGACTGTCTTGAATGTGCTGGTGACGCTGGTGATCATTTCTGCGTCGGCATTGTTTCCGCAGAAGATGATGGCGGGATCCGATGTGATGTTAGGCGTGAATGTTCCTCCGGGACAGCAAGTTTCGATCGACCAGATTGACACTAGCGATTGGAATCGTTTGCTGAAACGTTACGTTGATGACAACGGGAACGTGGACTACACCGCATGGAAGCGATCTGCCGCAGACTTGCAGACGCTCGACCAATTTCTAGCCCGGCTATCGACAGCTAAACCCGAGCAACAGGCTCGCCCTGCCGCCAAGCTGGCGTTTTGGATCAACGCCTATAACGCAGTGACTGTGCGAGGGATCCTGCGTGAGTATCCCACGACGAGCATCCGAAATCACACTGCGAAACTGTTTGGCTACAACATTTGGGACGATCTCTTGCTAACAGTTGGTGGCAAACCGTACTCGTTGAATGAGATGGAACATGAAGTGTTGCGGAAGATGAACGAGCCTCGCATTCACTTTGCTATCGTCTGTGCGTCGCGCAGCTGTCCACGACTGTTGAATGAGGCCTACACGGCTGACAAGCTGGAGGCTCAGCTAACGGCGAATGCGAAGGTGTTTTTTCGCAGTCCAAGAGGTTTCCAGTTCAGTGCCGAAAAGAAACAGTTTCGGCTTTCGGCTATTTTGAACTGGTTTGGCGAAGATTTCGGATACGACCAGGCCGCACAACTGCGGACGATCGCGGCGTACCTGCCATCGCGTGAATCCCGCGATGCAGCAATCGCGAACACAGTCTCAGTGTCCTATCTTGACTACGACTGGAGACTCAACGATCAGGAGTCTGCAGGAGATGCGCAAAAGTAGGCTCTACTGCGTACAACGATTCGACGCTCGATATGCACCTGGTGTTTGTCCGGTTTCGCGTTTGAAGACCGAGCTGAGACTTTCTTTGTGGTTGTAGCCTGCCTTGGAAGCGATTTCTTCGAGCGTCATGTCAGTTTCTCGCAGCAGTTGCTTGACACGATCGATTTGAGTCGCCGTGATTTGTTCGTGGGGCGTTAGGCCTAGCACTTCCCGGAAGCGTCGTTCGAGTTGTCGCCGCGAAAGTGATGTCGCTTGGGATAGATCGCTGACGTTGATTCCATCGCAGGCATACTGGCGAATGAAATGGCAAACTCGAGCTAGTTCGATGTCGTCGACCGCAATGACTTTAGTCGACATCCGTTCGGAAACCGAAAGCGGTTCGACGTACTCGACATCCGTTTCCGGTTGGATCCCCGACATCATCTGGTGCAAGATCTCTGCGGCGCGGTATCCGACCTGTTCCGCATCTGGCTTTACGCTCGACAGCGGTGGATCACAAAGCAGACAAATCGCGTCATCGTCATCAACACCAATGACTCCGACGTCATCTGGGATCGCAACGCCGGCTTTTTGGCAGGCATGCATCACTTGCTGGCCGCGAATGTCGTTGCAAACGAAGATACCGGTCGGGCGGACAAGACCGGTAAGCCAGTTTGCCATCGGTTCGATGTCTCGGATGCCTGCACCTTCTAAACTAGTCAGGGTGCTGCCCGGCGGACCTTCAGACTCGTAAACGTCAAAGGGAGAGTTTGAGTTTTCGACCAGTTTTCGAAAACACTTCAATCGTGCGTCCGAGTAGGTTGCAAATCGGAAGCCACAGAACGCAAACCGCCGAAAGCCGCGACTCCACAGATGCTCAAACGCAAGTTCGGCGACGCGTTGGTTGTCCGTTTCGACTTGTGGAACACCTGTGAATTTTCGATTGCATCGAACATCCACAATCGGCACGCCCAACTTTCGTAGCGGTTTGATCGTGTGCGCATCGACACGAGCAATCACCCCGTCAATCTGTGACCGACGAATCCACTCGGGGATGGCCGAATCCAACATCATCTCTTGATGCAGCAGAGCCCAATGAACTTGAGTTCTGGCAAAGTACGCCACACCTCGTAACAGTCCACGCCCATATGCGCGTGACGCCTCGACGACTAACGCAATTCGTGGACGTGACTTTCGATTCATCAAAGACTCCCGTCGGCGTGACGCAAATCGTACGCGGCGTGTCGCAAATGGTTATTGCGGAAATCCCGCACTGCGTTACTATAGCGCAACTTAGGATTGAGGGGCAGTCGTAAATCATTGTTTTGACTGTCGAGCGAGATTTTTTTACGGCATAGACGTGACAGAATACTAATTTCAAATCAGTCGAGCCTTTCTCGGTTGGGTGTCGGCCTAACAGGTTGACACCCACAGCAATTCGAAGCGTTTTGCCTACTTATTTAGATGGGTAGGCAATGGCGGTTCCGCCACGATGATTGCGGTGTCGGCCAGCCGAGGCTTCGCAGGGCGAGTATTGGGGAAGGCGTGCAGGACACGGACTTACGACCGACGATGGCTCCAGATTTGGTATTCAAATTCGCCTCGTTTGACTTGACGCAAAGTTTCAGTCACTACGCTAAACTAACTCGCTCGCAATCGACTGATTTTACCGAAACATTTGTACTAGAACGTTGGCAATGAGCACGAATAATTCACCACTGAGCGTATTCAACGGTAGCCTTCCTAAAATTGGCATTCGTCCAACAATCGACGGCCGGCTCGGAGGTGTTCGCGAATCGCTTGAAGATCAGACGATGAATCTGGCCAAACGAGTAGCGGATTTGGTTTGCGAAAACCTTCGTTATCCAAACGGCGATCCGGTCGAGTGCGTCATTGCAGAGGCTTGCATCGGAGGCGTTGCCGAAGCGAACGCTTGCGAGGACCTGTTTCGCCGCGAGAACGTTGGCGTATCACTGACTGTGACGCCATGCTGGTGTTACGGATCCGAAACGATGGACATGGATCCGCTGCGTCCCAAGGCAGTGTTCGGATTCAACGGGACCGAGCGGCCTGGTGCGGTCTACTTGGCGGCCGTTCTTGCTGGGCATACTCAAAAAGGAATTCCCGCGTTTGGAATCTATGGCCGCGACGTCCAAAATGCTGGCGACGGCGCGATGCCAGATGATGTCGAGAGAAAGATCCTGGATTTCGTCCGCTGCGGATTGGCAACCGCAATCATGCGAGGCAAGGCGTATTTGTCGATGGGCGGAACGTCGATGGGCATTGCCGGATCGATGATCGACTATGCGTTCTGGGAAAAGTGGTTCGGGATGCGTGTTGAAGACATCGACATGAGCGAGTTTGTCGGGCGGATGAAAAAAGGGCAGTTTGATCAAGCGGAATACGAAAAGGCGCTTTCGTGGGTCAAAGAAAATTGCCCCGAAGGCAAGGATTACAACAGCGATGAAACCAAACGTTCACGCGAGCAAATCGATAGCGAGTGGTCGGACAGCGTAAAGATGGCCTTGATCGCTCGCGATTTGATGGTTGGCAATCCCAAGCTGGCGGAGATGGGTTTGGGCGAGCAAGCACAAGGTCACCAAGCGATTGCATCGGGTTTCCAAGGTCAACGTCAGTGGACGGACCATTTTCCCAACGGCGATTTCTTAGAAGCAATTTTGAACACATCGTTCGACTGGAACGGCAAACGGGCACCGTACATTGTCGCTACCGAAAACGACGCACTTAACGCGGCCACGATGCTGTGCGGAAATTTGCTAACCAACACGGCTCAGGTTTTCGCGGACCTGCGAACGTATTGGAGTGCCGATGCGGTCGCGTCGGCATGCGACGGCTATCAACTCGATGGATTGGCAAGCGACGGACTGTTGCACCTGATCAATTCAGGGCCCGCAACGCTTGACGGTACCGGCCGGCAAACCGCGTCTGACGGTACGCCGACGATGAAGCCGTTCTGGGAAATCAGCGACGATGAAGTCCAAGAGTGCTTGAAAGCAACGACTTGGCATCCGTCGATCACCGAGTACTTTCCGGGCGGTGGCTTGAGCACTCGGTATAAGACTCGCGGGGGCATGCGTGCCACGATGACTCGAATCAACCTGATTGACGGGTTAGGTCCAGCGCTTCAAATTGCCGAAGGTCACACCGTCGAACTGCCCGATCACGTACACGATGCGCTGGACGACCGAACCAACCCGAGTTGGCCGACCACGTGGTTTGCGCCGACACTAACCGGGCGAGGTGCGTTCACGTCAACGTACGAAGTGATGAACCACTGGGGCGCCAACCACTGTGTCATGACGACCGGTCATGTGGGTCACCTCTTTATCACCTTGGCGTCGATGCTGCGTATTCCGGTTTACATGCACAATGTGGACGAATCGCGAGTGTTCCGTCCGAGTGCCTGGAATGCATTCGGAACGGACAATCTTGAATCGGCCGACTTTCGAGCCTGTCAGAACTTTGGCCCACTCTATGGACGCCGCTAAGACGTCGCTATTCCATTGCCACTGCGTCTGCATGGACGCAACCAATCGCCTGTAAAGAAGCACACAAGTCATGAATGATCCCAAGACGCTTGATTCGATGCTAGAATTGTCTCGTTTTCTAGGCGAGGAACAACGTCATTTGGCGATTCTGGGCGAGGGGAATACATCGGCGAAGGTGGATGCGGATACGTTCTTGGTCAAGGCCAGCGGCAGTTGTCTGGAAACGCTTTGCGGCGACGATGTCGTCACTTGCCGGTTCGATGCGTTGCTGCCGATGTTGGATGAAGCCGAGCTGACCGACCAAGACATCGAGGATCGATTGTTGGGTTGTCGTGTCGACGAGTCGGCGAAGAAGCCGTCGGTCGAAACGCTCTTTCATGCTTACCTGTTGTCGTTGCCCGATGTGCAGTTCGTCGGTCACACGCACAGCATCCCGGTAAATCAAGTGCTGTGTTCACCGCTTGCTGAAAAGTTCGCGACGAACCGTTTGTTCCCGGACGAGATCGTCTGTTGCGGGTCTCGATCAGTCTTTGTCCCCTACACCGACCCGGGATTGCAGTTGTCGCAGGTCATTCGCGATAAAGTCTCGGCGTTCGTTGAAGAATTTGATGTTCCGCCGCGAGTAATCTTGCTTGAAAATCACGGCCTGATCACCTTGGGCAAAACGGCTGGGGCGGTAAAAGCCGCGATGCTGATGGCTCATAAAGCTGCCGAGATTTTCGTTGGTGCTGCTTCACTTGGAGGCCCGGTATTCATGACTGACGCGGACGTCCATCGAATCGCAAACCGAATCGACGAACACTATCGCCAACAGGCACTGAAGCTGTAGGAATCGCTCGAAAAATTCTTTATAAACAGGCTGGTGATTCGCTGAAAGGTATGGCCCATGATCGAAGAAACATTGAGTTCATGCCGCTCTTTTCGATAGCCTGTGAGCCGCATCAATTCGCATGCGATGCAGACTTTTCATCGCTTCCTTGATCGGGAAACTTAGTGGTTGCGATTCTTTCGCTCTATCAACGACTGCGCCCCGCTGCTTATCTCGTTTCTGCCGCCGTCGCAATTTTGCGCAAGGTGTCGCAAAACGTCATCGCCCACCTGCATCTCGATAGCGATATTTCCAATCGAGATTGAAGTGCGATCGCATTTCATTACCTGATCACTCAAGAACGACAACAAACAACTCTTCGGAAGCGAACCGTTGTTGTCGCATGAGTCACTCTTCTCTTTTCCTTTTTTGGATTCTCTTTACGATGAAAAATGCGCGCGTACAAAATGGATTCCCCTAGTGGAACTGCTGGTTGTTATTGCAATCATCGGTGTCCTCGTTGGACTGCTGCTGCCCGCCGTACAGGCTGCACGTGAAGCAGCTCGACGAATGAGCTGCAGCAATAATTTCAAGCAACTTGGACTTGGAATTCACAACTACCACTCTGCGTTCAAGCAGTTGCCTACCCACGGTACCGGCACCGTTGAAGCCAACGCAGGAAACCAGTGGTGGCAGAACACTGACGTCACCAACAACATGCAATTGAGTGTGCTGGTTAGCATGTTGCCGATGATCGAACAACAAGGTCTCTGGGAACAAATTTCGAACCCAAGCACCGTTGGCGGAACTTGGTATGCAATGGGACCAACTCCGGATCGCATCACTTACACTCCTTGGACATTAGATATCCCAACTCTTCGCTGTCCAAGCGATCCAGGTGTTGGGCTGCCTGCACTCGGGCGTACAAACTACGCCGCTTGCATCGGCGATTCATCGGATGAAACCGCTTACGGACCATGGCCTAATCTGCGAATCGTTGGCATGACCCGAACTCGGGCACAGACCGCGCAATCGGCTCACCGTGGTTTCTTCAAACCATTCGACACCACTAAGTTTCGTGACTGCTTGGACGGGCTTTCCAACACCGTTGCAATGGGCGAGATCGCGACGTACTTGGGCGACAAAGACAAGCGAGCTGTTTTGCCAAACTTTACAGCTGGCAACAACAGCGGGACGATGACGGTGATCCGTGACAATCCGAAAGCTTGCGAAGGAACGATTGATCCCCTTCGTCCTCAGTTCTGGACAGCCGATAGCCGAGGGACTCGCGGTCGTGGCTATCGCTGGGCTGATGCAAAGACGATCTTCTCGGGCATGGTCACGATTTTGCCACCCAACAGTGAAATTTGCAGCCGAACCAACGGTGATGACTTGAACCTTTGCGGTTCAGCATCGAGCTATCACCAAGGTGGCGCCCACGTCTTGATGGGTGACGGAGCGGTGAAGTTCATCACGGACTCGATCGAAGCCGGAAATTCACGTGGCGGTATGGTTTGGAATGGCGGTACTGGTACTCAGTCGCCTGGTTCGCAAAGTCCGTTTGGGCTTTGGGGTTCGCTGGGCACACGAGCCAGCAAAGAAGTCATCGACACCGAAATCTAGTCCAACTCTTTAACCGTCGCACCGAGCGATGAACACACACCAACCAGCAGCCCGCGTCCTAAACGCGGGCTGCTTTCGGCGAATTCAGAGCAAGTCAATTGATTTGGTTTGTAACGTCGCCACTGGTGTACTCGTAAATCTCAGTTCAGTTCTCATCACACCTAATCACACAAAGGTCTCCCTTGAAAAAACTAACTCTATCTCACTTGTTCGTCATTGGCTGTTTCGCATTGATCGTCGGTTGCGCAGAAGAAAAGCCCCAAAGCGTCACCGAAGGTTTGGCACCGTCTGCAATCGAAGAGTATCAGGCGAACGAAAAACGGCTGATGGAAGAAACTCAAAATTCGATGGACACAAAGGCAAAATAGCCTCAATCTTTATCGACCAGTCGCCTTGCGTTTCAATGGATGCCGCCGGCGACGTGTCGCAAATCGTTAGCGGAGTGTCGCGAATCGGGATCGGCTTTGGCGGTATTTCTGCCACAATGTTAGGCTTACTCGCTTAACCCGTTCACGATTCGCTTTGGCAGATAATGATGTTCAGTTCGCTTGATTCTTTCCGCGTCCGATTGACGGCAATTGGAATGTTGACGATCGGTGTCAACGGAATGTTCGGCGGTGATTTTGGTGCTAGTGACCTGGTCGCCCAGGAGCAGGTTGCGGCGAAATCCGAATCGGCTAGTTCCGAATCGGTTGATGTTGCTCGCGACCAGCGAATGGCGTGGTGGCGTGAAGCACGATTCGGCATGTTCGTCCACTGGGGTGTCTATTCGACAACCGGCGGTGAGTACAACGGCAAGAAATTGCCGAACAGTGCCGAGTGGATGATGAACAAGGGTCGCATCCCGATTGCTGAATACGAGCAGTATGCGGCTCAGTTCAATCCCGCAAAATTCGATGCGGCCGCGTTCGTTGGCTTAGCGAAACAAGCCGGCATGAAATACTTGGTGATCACTGCCAAGCACCACGACGGTTTCTCGATGTTCGGTTCGACCGCGAGTGACTACAACGTCGTCGATGCGACGCCGTTCAAACGTGACATCATGAAAGAACTGTCAGTCGAGTGCCAGAAACAAGGCATTCGGTTGGGGTTCTATTACTCGCAAGCCCAAGACTGGCACCATCCCGGCGGGATGGGAAACAGTTGGGACAAAGATCTGAAACGCGTCAGCAATGATGAGTATGTTCTCGGGAAGGCGGTACCTGAAGTCAAGCAGTTGTTGACCGAGTACGGCCCGATCGGAATCTTCTGGTGGGATACGCCGCGAAAGATGAGTCGTGAATCGTTTAACGCACTTCACTCGCTGACCAAATTGCAGCCTAGCGTGATCACGAACGATCGTCTTGGCGACGACTTCCCCGGTGACTACAAAACGTTCGAACGCCAAATTCCACCGAACGCGCCTGCAGACAAGGACTGGGAAGTCTGCATGCCGATTAGCGGTAGCTGGGGCTACAAAAAGGGCGACAACGATTTCAAGTCGCCATCAACGTTGATCCGTAACTTGATCGATATCGCCAGTAAAGGCGGAAACTATCTGTTGAACGTCAGCCCCACCGGCGACGGAACTCTGTTGCCTCCAGCAGTTGAACGTTTGAAAGAAGTCGGCAAGTGGATGGCGATCAACGGTGAATCGATCTACGAGACCTCGGCCAGCCCATTGCAGGCACTCGGATGGGGACGTTGCACATCAAAAAAGATTGACGGTGGTACGCGATTGTACTTGCACGTTTTTGATTGGCCGAAAGACGGTCGTTTGGTTATCCCCGGTGTGAAGAACGAAGTACGAAAGGCTAGCCTGCTTGCCAGCGGCACGGATCTGCAAGGTCGTTTGACCGATGACGGAATCGAGTTGTTGGTTCCCGCGGAAGGGCCCGACGCGGTTGCTAGTGTGATCGTCTTGGACGTTGATGGCGTTCTTGAACTCGATCCACAGTGGCCGTCCGTTGACGCAGCCGGCTCGCTTGTTTTGGCGGCTGACGCGGCCTATCTGCACAACAACGAAGGCAGCAAACAAGCAAGCATTCGTCACCACAGCGACATCCCGCACGTCGGTTACTGGATGGACGCTCAGGCTTGGGTCGAGTGGACTGCAAACATCGACAAGCCTGGAATTTACGAGGTCGTCGCGACGTTGTCGGTCGAAGCCGAAATGACTCAGTTCGACGTCAGCATCGGCGATCGCCAACTGGCGGCAACCGCAGTCTCTACGGGGGGCTACGGAAAGTACACGGAACAATCGTTAGGGTCGATTGAGATCGATCAAGTTGGCGAGGCCAGCATCAAGTGCAAGCCGATTGCCGACCGTTGGAATCCGATGAATCTGCGTTCGATTACGCTGAAGCGAATTGAATCGGCAGAATAGCTTGCCGTGACCGCCACTTTACCGACATCGCGACCACTCCAAATAAAATCGCTGCATGAACACCATCGTCCAACGTGCTTCTCTTTCACTCTTCATCGCATGTCTGAGTGTTCAGGCTCTCGCTGCTGCTGAACTCTATGTCAGCTCCAGCGGAAGTGACAACAATGACGGCAGCAAGTCGGCGCCGGTCGCGTCGATCGGGAAAGCAAAGTCGCTGGCCCGATCGTTTGCGGGGAATCAGGCTGTCACCGTTCACGTAGGCGACGGTGTCTATTACTTGCCCGAGACGCTTGTGTTTGAATCGGCGGATTCGGGTTCAGCCCAGAACCCGATCGTCTATGTCGCGGATAACGAGGGCGGCGCGGTCTTGAGTGGCGGGACAAAACTGGACCTGACTTGGCGTCCGTTTCGCGATGGAATCTTGCAAGCCACGACTCCGCCCAATGTTGTAATTGATCAGTTGTTTATCGATGGTCGGAATCAGAGGATGGCTCGTTATCCAAACTTTGACGCCAGCAAAACGACGGAGGCCTATCAGGGTTTTTCCGCGGACGCGTTCGCAAAGGAACGGGTCGCCGGTTGGGCAGACCCCGTTGGTGGATACATCCATGCGATGCATCGCTCGCGTTGGGGCGGGTATCACTATCGAATCACGGGGAAAGACTCCGCCGGCGACGTGACCTTTGAAGGCGGTTGGCAGAATAACCGTCCATCGGGGATGCACAACGAGTTTCGGATGGTGGAAAACATCTTCGAAGAACTCGACGCGGCAGGCGAATGGTTTCACGATGCAAAAACGCGAACGCTCTACTACAAGCCAGCCCCTGGTGTGGATTTGGCATCGGCGACAGTCGAGATCGTACGGCTAAGACGTCTGATCGAGTTTTCCGGTAGCGAAGAATCGCCGGTGCGGTACATCACGTTAAGCGGATTTACGATCAGGCACGCCGCGCGAACGTTCATGGAAACGAAAGAACCGCTGCTCCGCAGTGACTGGGCGATCTATCGCGGCGGTGCGATCTTCTTGTCGGGAACCGAAGACATTTCGGTCACCGACTCGACATTCGATCAGGTCGGCGGCAACGCGGTGTTCGCCAGCAACTACAACCGCCGAGTCCATGTGAAAGGATGTCACATCCATGACGCGGGCGCCAGCGGAGTTTGTTTTGTGGGCGACCCGGACGCGGTACGTGATCCATTGTTCGGCTACGGTGCGAAGAATGACTTGTCTAAGATCGACCGAACGCCAGGCCCGAAAACAAACAACTATCCGGCGGATTCGGTCGTCGAAGACTGCTTGATTCACGGCATCGGCCGGGTCGAACGGCAACCCGCAGGTGTCTTGATCGAGATGGCACAGCGAGTGACAGTGCGAGATTGTTCGATCTACGATTGTGCTCGAGCGGGCATTAACATTGGGGACGGCGCATGGGGCGGTCACCTGATCGAGCGATGTGATGTGTTCGATACGGTGCAAGAAACTCATGACCACGGTTCGTTCAATTCTTGGGGGCGAGACCGGTATTGGCGAAGCGATCATTTGGCTGCTACGCAAAAAGCGGTGGACGCCTCGCCTGAATTACCGTTCTTGGACGCCGTGGAAACGACCGTGATTCGGGACAGCCGCTGGCGCTGTGATCACGGGTGGGACATCGATTTGGACGATGGTTCGTCGAACTACGACATCTACAACAATCTGATGTTGGGTGGCGGTTTGAAACTGCGCGAAGGTTTCCGTCGTCGTGCTTGGAACAACATCACGGTCAACAATGGATTTCATCCACATGTCTGGTTCAATCACAGCGGTGACGAGGTCTTCAGCAACATCTTCATGGCGGCTCATCGTGGTGCTCGGATGCCAAGCGACTTAGCAAAGGGCAAACGGGTCAACGAGAATCTTTTTTTTGTCAGTGACGCATCCATCAAGGATCGATTCGCCGAGTTTGGCTGGGACACCGAATCGATTGTCGGCGATCCCCTGTTTGTGGCACCGTCCGAGGGTGATTTTCGAGTGAAACCGGACTCGCCTGCCTTGAAAATCGGATTCAAAAACTTTCCGATGGGCCAGTTCGGTGTAAAGAAACCGGCGTTGAAATCGATCGCGAAATCACCAACGATCCCAGTTCCCGACAGTCGCAGCAAAGCTGATTCGGACCCGTTGCCAGTCAAAGCCGATCCGATGCAGCGGTTTTGGCTCGGTGCAAAGTTAAGGCAGCTTAGCGGCGAAGAATTCTCGGCTTACGGATCTCGCAAAGAAGACGGCGGAGTCTCGCTGGACGATGTTCCAAAGACCAGCGAAGCAGCGGCCGCCGGATTACGTGCTGGCGATTTGATTCTGTCGATCAATCAACAAAAGACACCTGATTTCAAATCGTTCTTTGCCGCGGTTGTGTCGCTAGGTGCCGCGCCGCTTGA
Organism: Rubripirellula reticaptiva; assembly: GCF_007860175.1. Lineage (NCBI taxonomy): Bacteria > Pseudomonadati > Planctomycetota > Planctomycetia > Pirellulales > Pirellulaceae > Rubripirellula > Rubripirellula reticaptiva. Next base: position 340,028 of record NZ_SJPX01000006.1, read on the forward strand.
ACTGCAACTTGTCCGTGACCAGAACGTCATGGCTCAGTCCATTTCGCAACATTCGTATGTCGTTATCGAATCGGCAACCGAGCCAGGCGGCTTCCATGATGTCGCATTGTCGGCAAAGACGCTCGGGACCGTTTCCGCGAACCAGAAGACACGTAATGAACCGATCGAAATTTTGCTCGATGGTAAACTTGCCGTTGGATTCGGCCCAGTCTTTGCGAATGGCGTGAACAGCGGAGCTTATCGAATGGACCTGGGCCAATCGCGACCAATCTCAACCGTTTCGACGTGGTCATTTGCAAACGGCGATCGCGGTCATCAAGTCTTCACGCTTTACGGCAGCGCGTCCGCTGATGACCCGGGCTGGGACGTCACCAAATACACAGCGCTAGCAACGATCGACACATCGGTTGTGAAGCCGGACGCGATCAGGTCATCAATGTTCATAGCAACCGAACTACGATCACCGTCGGGGATCGGGAAGTATCGATGGATCGTTTGGCGCGTATCGCCGGTTACAGACACCGCTGGCGGCGAAAACACGGCATTTCAAGAATTTTCCGTTCAATAGCATTGAACCCGGAATTTGAAACGGCGGCTTTAATTTCGGTTAGATTATCGGTTTGATTTTTGCGGTCAACGGCGATGTCGTTTCAATGGCGGAAATAGTTCATGGAACTGATTTTTTTTGCAAGTACGAATGTTCGCGACGCGAAAACCGCAACGACCGCGTTTGTCAGAATCGCCAAAAGGTTGGCAATCGATTACGACTAATAAGTTTGCCGGTCGACGTCACGATAGTCACCTCACACGCCTCCCCTCGATCCTCCGCGTTTCCTACTCCTGTATCGCAAATCACCGTTTTGCCAAGCTTCCTCGCACTCGGCTTCTCGACTGAAGAATCAAATGAAAACCTTTCTCCTTTCAGCTTTTCTGTTGTTGATTCTGCTGCAGGCCTCGATCGTCATCGCGGCGGACGACCGTCCGAACATCATCTATCTGATGGCAGATGACCAGAACACAGGTTCACTCGGATGCTACGGCAACGATGAAGTTGTGACGCCTAATATTGATCAGTTGGCGCGTGATGGCATGGCCTTTGACCGTCACTACAACACGACGTCGATTTGCATGGCGAGCCGCGCTAACGTGTTCACAGGAATGTACGAGTACAAGACGGGGACCAATTTTACACACGGCGATATGAAGCCCGAGGTTTGGTCCAAGTCATATCCCGTGTTGCTTCGTGAGGCCGGTTATATGACTGCGTTTGCAGGGAAGTTTGGAATCGAAGTTGAAGGTCGGGGTTTATGCGGATCGGACTTTGATTTATGGGGAGGTGGTCCCGGACAGACGAATTACGAGACGCGGCGAAATAAGTCGATGGAAAAATACGCCGATGAGTTTCCGCACTCAACATTGTCTTACGGCGCCTTCGGTCGAGACGCGATACGCGAAGCTGTGAAGCAGAAGAAACCTCTGTGCCTCTCGATCAGCTTTAAGGCGCCTCACAAGCCTGCGACACCGGATCCAAAATTCGATTCCGTCTACGCAGGAAGGAAGTTTACCAAGCCCGCGAACTTTGGACGCGCCGCTGGTGAGCATCTTTCAACGCAGAGCAAACAAGGACGCCAATACCCGCGTTTCAGCGAGTGGAAGTACGACTCGGACTACGACGGCGAGATGGCAAAGTACTATCAACAGATCCATGCGATTGACGTCGCCGTGGGAATGATCCGCGACGAACTGGCCGAGCAAGGGATCGATAGAAACACTGTCGTGATCTACACCAGCGACAACGGGTATATCTGTGGTGCTCACGGGTACGGTTCCAAAGTGCTGCCGATGGAGGAATCGTCTCGCGTGCCGCTGATCATCTACGATCCTCGCAGCGCATCTGCCGGTCGCCAGTGGCGTTGTTCTGCATTGACGGGGAACATCGATTTCGCGCCGACCATTTTGGAACTCGCAGGGCTGTCAGCGCCCGAAAACATGGATGGTGTCAGCTTGTGCCCGTTGTTGATGGATGCAAAATCCGAAGTCCGCGAGCAGTTGGCGTTCATCAACACATTCGACAAACTGCCCACGCACTCGCTAAGTGTGATGACGCGTTCGTGGAAGTACACGTATTGGTGGTATGGCGATTCCGAGATGAAACCCACCGAAGAACTTTTTCATCTCGACGACGATCCACTGGAAATGGCCAACCTTGCCTTAAGCCCGGGTGCAGAAAGTTCGCTTGCGACAATGCGAGCAAAGTACGACGAAGAGTTGGCGAAATGGAAAGAGCAGGTTGTCCCCTACAACAACTATACGCAGTATGGAACGTTGTTTGACCGCGACATTCCTTGGCAACAAAAGAACACGCAGAAGAAATCAAGGAATCGAGAATGAGATATCTAAAAACCATGTTTTTATTTGCGTTGCTAGCGGCAACTTCACTTTCCACAGATGCGGCGGAACCTGGGAAAGGCGCCGCTGCGAAGCCGAACATCATCGTGATTTACACCGATGATCAAGGTTACGGAGACGTCAGCGTGCAGAATTCGGACGCGAAATTCGAGACTCCCAACATGGACAGACTTGCTCGTGAGGGCGTCACGTTCACTCGCGGGCACAGTTCGGATTCGGTATGCACGCCGTCTCGATATGGTTTGCTGACGGGACGTTATGCGTGGCGAACGAAACTTAAATCGGGCGTCATGGGGTCCGAGGGCGATTGCTTGATTGCCGACGGACGGATGACGATCGCAAGTCTGTTAAAGCAGAACGGCTATCATACGGGTATGGTTGGTAAGTGGCACCTGGGAATGGACTTCCCAGGCACCAAGGAGCAACGTGACTGGGCCGTGCCAATCGTCGACATGCCACTGGACAAAGGATTTGATTACTACTTCGGTGTGCCTGCTTCGCTAAACTATGGAGTCCTGGCTTGGTTTGAAGGGAGGAACGCGAAAGTTCCACCGACGATGTACACCGCCAAAAAGAAGAACCGTCGGTCCTCCGACTACCGGATCATGCCACCCTATGATCCTGCCAAGGGGATGGAAGTTGCCGAGGACTTCATCGACAACGAATGTCTGACGCGTTTCACGAACAAGGCGATTGATTGGATTGGCGACAAAGCCGAGGACGCAAAGAATGGCAAGCCGTTCTTTCTGTATCTGCCGTACACGTCGCCACACTTTCCGATTTGTCCGTTGCCAAAGTATCACGGCAAAGGTGCCGCAGGGGCCTATGGCGAGTTCGTGATCGAAACGGATGATCACATTGGGCGAGTTCTTCGTGCGCTCGAAGACGAAGGGCTGGATGAGAATACGTTGATCGTTTTCACCAGTGATAACGGCCCCGAAAGTGTCTGGGCAGCGAGAATCAAAGAGTTTGATCACGATAGCCGTGGCGGGTTGCGAGAGGGCAAACGCAGTGTTTACGAAGGTGGACATCGGGTGCCGTTCTTGATCCGATGGCCCGCAGGAATCGCTAACCCTGGTCGTACATGGGACAAGCCGGTCGGCCAAGTCGACTTGTTGGCAACGTTTGCCGAACTGCTGGGCGTTGAAGTGGGGTCGGACGCGGCCGAAGATAGCCAGAGTTTTGCATCGGTGCTTACTGATCCGAAAGCTGACTACAATCGAATGCCATTGATCACGCACGGCAACGGAGCCGGAAAGCGAAAAGATCGATATGCGATCACCGACGGAGACTGGAAACTTGTGATGCCAGAAGGCCAGGACGGCGCTGAGCTTTACCATTTGGTGTCTGACCGATCCGAGTCGACCAATGTTGCAGATGGCAACCCAGAAATGGTTGAACGAATGACAGCTGCAATCAACCGAATCATCGCGTCGGGGCACACCAAGCCGGCCGCCGAAGCAGCGAACGACACACCGTATTGGCCTTCCCTAGGCTGGATGACACAACAGCAGTATCAATCGATCGCAGACAGAAACTAGCAATCGCGTTCTAACTTTTTTGCTGCGCAGCAACTCATCGTTGCCCTCTTTTCCAACTTTCCCACCAGCATTCCCCACCTCGATCCCTCAAAAAGTTACATGTCACGAAAGCACATGCCGGATTTCTACCGAACTCAACACCGAGACAATCAAAACATGAACCGCAGTTTAAACGCAATTTTAAAAAAACATCTCTCAATCCTGGCGGCGATTTGCGTGTTGCTTGTTGCGTCAGCGGCACAGACCGTCAACGCTGCTGAACCGTTTGAGTTTGCAGAAAATGATGTCGTCGCCATTTTCGGCAACGGACTCGCTGACCGGATGCAGCACGATCCTTGGGTCGAAACGGTTCTGCAGACTCAATTGAAAGGCAAGAACGTCAGCTTCCGGAATATGAGTTTTTCCGGAGACATCGTGAACAACTTGCCTCGCAATAAGGGGTTTACGAACGATGCCGAATATCTGCAGCACGTCGCGCCGGATGTCGTGTTTATTTGTTACGGATACAACGAATCGTTCGGCGGAGCGGAAGGTGCAGACGCGTACCGCGCCGAGTTGGTGAAATTGGTCCAGCGATACAGCACGCTTCGAAGGGAGGCGGGCAACGATTGTCGGTTCGTTTTGTTCAGCCCCATTGCCTATCAGAACACCGGCGACCGAAATCTGCCGGACGGCGACCAACTGAATGCAAATTTGGCGATTTACACGGAAGCCACCCAACGAGCTGCGGCAGAAACTGGCTCGACGTTCGTTGACCTCTTTTCACCGACGCTTGCGTTGTATGAGGCAAGTTCCGAACGCTTTACGATCAACGGAATTCACCTTAACGCGAACGGATACCAGAAGCTTTCCGAAATCATTTCCAATGCCCTGATTGGCACCAGCGTTTCGGCAAACGACAATCTCGATCGTGTCTACGCAGCGGTCAAAGACAAGAACTGGCATTGGCACAATCGCTATCACGCAACCGACGGGAATGACGTTTGGGGTAGCCGTTCAACCCTGACCTTTGTTGACGGACAAAGCAATGCGGACGTCTTGAAGCACGAACTAGTGATGCTGGACGTGATGACCGCAAATCGCGATAAAGCGATTTGGGCCGCCGCCGAGGGCAAGCAGTTGGTCGTCGACGACAGCAATGTTCCGCCACCGGTCAAAGTAATTTCGAATGTGGGTGGTGGCAGCAAGAGTTCAAGTGCTGTGAAAGAAGGCAGCATTGACTACCTAAGTCCCGAAGAATCACTTGCCAAAATCAAGGTGCCTGAAGGCTATGAATTGAATCTCTTTGCGTCCGAAGTTCAGTTCCCCGATCTGGCCAATCCTGTCCAAATGCAAGTTGACGCCAAAGGTCGGCTTTGGGTTGCAAGTTGGAACACTTATCCCAAGTGGGAACCCGGCAAGGAAATGAATGACAGCCTCATGATTTTCGAAGACACCGACAAAGATGGCAAAGCGGATTCACGAAAGATTTTTGCGAACGTTCATAACCCGCTAGGCTTTGAATTTTGGGGCGGAGGCGTGATCGTGACCTCAGGGCCTGATCTTCTTTTCTTAAAGGATACTGACGGGGACGATAAAGCAGACGTTCGATTATCACTGCTTCAGGGGCTCGGGACAGCAGACACTCACCACGCGGCCAATAACTTGGTTCACGGTCCTGACGGTGGCATCTATTGGCAAAGTGGAATCTTCCTGGTTCACAATCACGAGACACCGTGGAAGCAAAACTTGAATGTCGGCGGATCAGGGATGTACCGCTTTGATCCTCGTACGTTTGCGATCACGCCGCATGCAGCCAACTCGCCGAACCCGCACGGGACAAGTTTTGACTACTGGGGATATTGCTACGCGAACGACGGTACAGGCGGAAAGTCGTACCAAGTGCGTCCGGAAGGCAACGGATTCAAGATGCACACGTTGTTGACCAAAGAGTTTCGACCGGTGGCAGCGAATGCGATTCTTTCGTCTGAACACTTCCCGGACGAACTACAAGACGACTTCTTGATTTGCAATACGATTGGCTTTTTGGGCGTCAAGCAGTATTCCCTTGATCGCGAAGGCGACGGAAAATCGCGTCAGTTCGGTGAGGTTTGGGGAACACCGGGCCTCGAATTGATCAACAGCGAAGATCGCAACTTTCGCCCGACTGATGCGGTGATCGGTGAAGACGGTGCCTTGTACGTATCCGATTGGCACAATGCCATCATCGGCCACATGCAACACAACATTCGCGACCCGAACCGTGACCACCAACACGGTCGAATCTTCCGACTGACGGTCAAGGATCGTCCGTTGCAAAAACCCGTCAAGATTCACGGTCAAAGCATTGTGGCGCTTCTGGAGAATCTCAAACATCCCGTCAATGGTGTTCGACATCGAACACGAATCGAATTAAGCAGCCGGGATTCGGATTCTGTGATTGCGGCGGCTCAAGAATGGATGAAGGACTTTGATCCAAATGACGAAACCGAAGCCCACCATCTGCTCGAAGCACTCTGGTTGCACCAGCAGCACGGTGTTCGTAACGAAGACTTGCTAAACACTTTGTTACGTTCGGATGTCAAACATGCAGTAGTAGCGGCTAACACGGTCCGACATTTTTGGCTGAACGTGGACACGAAAGGAGCGAGTGGATTTGCCGCGGCGCCTGAATCTGAATTCGTGAAGTTCAAGGCTCCGAAACACCTCAATCGCGCCGATCAAAAGGTTTACACGTTGGGGTCGAAGATCTACCAGCGTGAAGCACACTGCGCAACGTGTCACTTGACGCACGGCAAAGGCAGCGAAAATGTTTATCCGCCGCTTGTTGACAGCCCATGGGTCATCGGCAGCGAAGAACGACTGATCAAGATGGCACTGCATGGAGTGTGGGGAAAGATGACGGTCAACGGAAAGACCTATGACCCATCACGAGGTGTACCACCGATGACCGCCTTTCGGTCGTTGTTAAACGACGAGGAATTGGCAGCAGTGCTTACGTTTGTTCGAAATTCGTGGGGGAACAACGCATCGCCAGTCAGCACTGCGAGTGTCAAGAAGGTTCGTGAGCAGTCGATTTCCCGCACGACATTCTGGAAACCAGAAGAACTGTTGGCAGAACATCCGTTGGAGGCGGAGCTAGGTGGATCGGCGGTAGCGGAAGTCGAGTTTTCGAATGAGGCTTTGGAAAGCGAACTGCTGAACACACCGCCGGCTGAGCTTGTGAAAGTCGCGATCGATCGTGGGAACGCTAAGCGTGGAAAGGATGTGTTTTATCAATCCGCCGCTGCCTGCTTTGCCTGTCACGATCCACCGCGAGGTGCAGCCCGGCTTGGTCCGGACCTGCAGAAAGTTGCGACCACGCTGACGCCGGAGCAGTTAGTCGATTCGATCCTGCGTCCGTCGAAACTAATCGACAAGAACTACGCTCAAGTCAGCGTCTTAACGGTCAGCGGAGAAGTTCAAACAGGCGTTCGGGTTTCTGAGGATGATAAGGAGATCGTACTGCGAAATATCGCCGCACCGGATCCGATCACCATTGCTCAGGATGACATCGAAGTGGTCAAAGAATCTGATGTGTCGTTGATGCCTGAGAACTTGACCCGACAGTTGAAGAGCCGCAAAGAGTTCGATGACCTGATGAAGTACATCATCGAAACTCGCAAACGGTAACCGAAGCTGTAATCAAAGAGATGCCGCAGCAATCGCCGGCGCGAGAATACGTTTTCTCGCCGGCTTGCTGCGGGGAATTGGCTGACCCGTTCTTAGGCGATCAGCTTGTCGATTACGTTGCCGCCGAATTGGCTTAGCTGCTTGAAGCGGCCGGCGTGGTAGTACGTCAGTTTGTTGTCGTCGAGCCCCAGCAGACGCAGCAAGGTGATATGCACGTCTCGAATGTGATGAACTTCTTCGACTGCGGTCGCGCCGATTTCGTCGGTGGCTCCGATCGTATGCCCAGCGTTGCAGCCGCCGCCAGCAAACCAAATCGTCATCGCCTTCGCATTATGATCACGACCATACGATTGGCCACCGCTGCGCATTCCGTTGTCGGGCGTACGGCCGAACTCGCCGCACCACACGACGAGGGTGTCGTCCAGCATGCCGCGATCCTTCAAATCGCCCAAGAGTGCTGCGATTGGCTTGTCGACGGATTCGATCAACGAACCGTGCGCTTTCTGGATGTAGTCGTGGCTGTCCCAGTTACCTGCGTAGGCTTGAACAAAGCGTACACCTTTCTCAACAAGCCTTCGTGCCATCAAACACTTGCGTCCAAAGGCATCTGTTTTGGTTCCGCCAATCCCGTAGGCGTCTAACGTACTCTGTGTCTCGCCTTCGAGATCCAGAACACCGGGAACCTCAGTTTGCATGCGGTATGCGAGCTCGTAGCTGGACAATCTCGCCTCAAGATCGCTGCGTCCTGGATGTGCGGCAAGATGTTGTTGGTTCAGCTGGGCTAACAGGTCAAGGTTTTTGCGTTGCTGCAGAGCGGTCGTTCCCGGTGGCGGATTCAGGTTAAGGATCGGGCTACCTTCGGGACGCAGCGGTGTTCCTTGGAAACCAGCGGGTAGAAATCCATTTGACCAATTTCCCGCACCGCCCTGCGGATAGCTGGACCGTGGCAGTACGACAAAGCCGGGCAAGTTTTCGTTTGACGTGCCCATGCCGTAGGTCACCCAAGCGCCGACCGCCGGATCACCGCCGAACTGATTACCGGTGTTCAATTGGTAACACGCAGTGGGATGGTTGACGGAATCCACTTGCCCGCCGCGAAAGAAACAGATGTCGTCGACGCGAGACTGAAGGTATTTCCACTCGGTGCAGATATCGGCTCCGCTTTCGCCCGCTTTGACGAACTTAAACGGACTCTTCACAAAGTATCGGTTGCCCGACGACATGGCGCTCTCCATGTCGCCGTTGCGAGTGAATGCACGCAGATGCTGCTTGGTCAGTTCTGGTTTGGGGTCAAACGTATCGATGTGAGAGGGACCGCCTTCCATCATCAGGAAAATGCATCGTTTTGCCTTTGCCGGATGATGCACACCAATCGGCGCAGCACCCTGCAAGATCGACGACAGAGCCACCGATCCAAGTCCCGCGCCGAGCCCAAAGATTGCTTCGCGGCGAGTGGGGGTCGCCAACGCGATGCGGTTAGTTTTACTCATCACTAATCCAAGTAAGCAAATTCGTTCAAGTTGAAAAGCACCAGACATACCTGGGCAAGCCCGCGAGTCTTCGCGTCCAGTTTGGCGGGTTGAACATCCGGTTGGTAACGCTGGTAGGCAGGCATCTCTTCTTCAAAGCTATAGGGCTCGCCTGTCTTTTCAGCCATCACCGTGCGATTGATCTTGGTCGGGTACGTTTTGATTTCGTAAGTCTTCTTGGATTCGTCTTCGGTTGCATCCGCCCAGTGTTTGGCACAAATCGACTTTTCGTGATCGCTTGGCAAACGCCCTAACGCCAACTCGAAGGCTCGATTGATCGCACCATCATCGTCGAGATCCTCTTTGACCACGCGAATAGCCAATCCGTACGCTCGGTCGAGCACTTCGTCCGAGTTGAAGAGGGTCAGTGCCTGAGTTGCGACTGTTGACGTTTCTCGTAGTTCGCACGACTTATCTGGACCGGGTTGATTGAACGACTCCAAGAACGGATCTCGCAAGCCACGAAGTTTTTCGGCATACAGACTACGCCGATTTCGTTGTTGGGGAAGTGGATCGGGTTCATAAACCGAGGCGGTTCCGCCCATGATTTGACGTGGTTGAAAGGCAACTTCAAAATTCATACTGGGCCGCGATGGAACGCCGCCAACCTGTCGGTTCAGTTCGCCACTTGCAAGAAGCATTGCGTCGCGAAGCTCTTCGGCGGTAAGCCGTCTCGGTACAAAGGTCGCGTACAGATGCTTGCTTGGATCCAGTTCGGTTTCGAACTTTGGATCCGGATGAATCGTGCTTCGGCGATAGGCGTCACTGCTGAGAATCAATTCGTTGAGTTGCTTGACGGACCAATCGTGCTGCATAAACCACGCGGCCAGATAGTCAAGCAATTCGGGGTGCGTCGGGATACCGCCGGTGCCACCGAAATTGTTTGGGTTGGCGGCTAACCCCTTGCCAAAGTGCCATGACCAAACGCGATTGACCATCACTCGCGCCGTTAGCGGATTCCTTGGATTGGCAATCCATTCCGCGAGCGCCAGCCTTCGCTTTCCCTTTCCACCGGGAAACGACTGCGTTTCAAAACCGCCAAGTGACTCGGCTGCGCTAAGTTCGCCAGGGCTGACAGGGTCTGCGGGCGAATAGACGCTGCCCCCGGCAAGAATGGTGTCCGGATCCATCTCGCCCTTGCCCCAGGGGTTACTGGGTAAGGGTGTCGGTGCAGTCACGTTCTTGCGCAAAATCGTGTTGCCGGTGTAGACGCTCAGCGCGATTGGCTTGGTGCGATCCAGTTCCCATTGATGACGCGAGATGTTTTTGTTCATCCTCGCAAGTGACGCTTCGTCACCAGGATCCAAGCCATTGTCGCCAACCTTGGCCTCGCCAGACTCTTGCTTTCGTTGCTTGTCGACACGCTTCTTCAGTTCCGCCTGTTGTCGCGAATAGGAATCGATCTTTGCGGTGACCCATTCATCGGATTCTTTGAATCCCGTGCGGCATTCAACCTCAAGCAAAGCAGCGTCCCGCTCGGTAAGCTGCGTAGTGGAAAATACAGCCATCATCGAATAATAATCGCGAGTCGGGACCGGATCGAATTTGTGGTCGTGGCACTTGCAGCACTGCATCGCATGGCCGAGGAACGCCTGGCCGACAGAGTCCGTGACGTCATCGAGCCATTGCTGCCGCGTTTCCTTGAAAACGCTCATGCCCGTTTGCTCCCACGGCCCCATGCGCAGGAATCCGGTTGCGATCAGTTTCTCGGGATCCTTGGCATCGATCTCGTCCCCAGCGATTTGTTCGCGAACAAAGTCGTTGTACGGCTTGTCGTTGTTGAATGCTCGGACCACATAATCGCGATACCGCCATGCGTTTGGACGGCTGAAGTCGTTGGCGAAGCCAGCGGAATCCGCGTAGCGAGCGACGTCCAGCCAGTGCGTACCAAAGTGTTCGCCATAGTGCGGCGACTGCATCAGTTTGCTGACGAAGTCACGCACCGCCGATTCGGGATTGTCGGCAAAGGCTGATAAAAAGGCGGCGGTTTCGGACGGCTTCGGGGGTAATCCGGTTAGCCCAAAACTGATTCTTCGCGCCAGTTTGCTGGATTCGGCTGATGGAGCCGGTGCCAAATTTGCGTCAAGGAGTTTTCGGTTGATGAACCAATCCACCGGATGTTCATTCTCCGGCACATTCTCAACATGCAGTGGGCGGTAGGCCCAAAGTTTATGAGCTTCATATCGACGAAACTGCCAATCGTCTGAAAGCGCTTTCGACGTCAGCACTTGTTCACCCTCGGCGTACTGATCCTGGATCTTCTTGATCTGTTCTTCGTCTGGCCAGGGTGCCCCGGCGTCGATCCAGTCGCGAAGCCAATTGAGTTCTTCGACCGATAACCGTTCTGATTCCTTCGGCGGCATTTCGGACCAGTCATCGCTTTCCCGACTCGCAGAGAGAAACAGCGGACTGTCGGTGGCATTGCCAGGCACCAACGAAGGATCGCCGCTCTCACCACCGGCCATTAATCCTGACAGCGATCGAAGATCTAATGAACCTTCGATCGAGTCCGGTTCGCTGCCGTGACAACCGAGGCACTTTTCGCGAAGAATGGGACTAATTCGACGCGAGAAAAGAATCTCAGCATCTGCCGTGGATGGTTCGTCTGCGTCCGACGCCAACCCCCACATTGCAAAGGCAAAAACGAGGGGGAAAGCCAAAACGGTCTTTTGCATCATTCCATCCTGAAATTCGTTTTCTCAAGTTCGACGCTCGGAGACCTCGGCACCAGTCGCCGCCCCAATCAAATCGGGTGCTTTCCTCTAGTGCAACTGTGCCGGGGGCTTCGTTGCTAGGTCTAGTTTAGCTGTACCGACTGCGCGGCACCGCCAACTTTTGCGTCTTTTAAGACGACCGTGTCCGGTGAGTCCGTTCCGACCTTGACGATAAAGGTTTTACCTTTCGGTGCGCCTGGAACAAATGACTTTCCGACCGTTCGAACGGTGTAAAGGATCTCGCCACTTTTAGAATCGATCAATTGGACGACGGGTGAGTCCACATCGAATGTCAATTCGCCAAGCTGTCCCCATGAAGGTGGGTTGTAGTTGTCGAACTGCGAGATGGTGCGAGGCCAACCTGGGTATTGCTTGGCCGAAGGATCGGTCACGTCGACATTCCGAGGCCAGCATTCCATCGTGATCTGACGAGTTCTCGTGTTCAGCCTTACGAAACCAAAACCCGCAGCGCGAGTATTCAGCAGGTCGCCAGCAGGCATTTTTTCGGGGTTGGCCGCAGCATAGTTGGTGACTTTGTTGTCAAAACCGTCAAGCAGATCACCCGTGTATTCGGGGCTGCCCGGTTCGCGGTTTTCACCTGGTTCCAGTGGATCCCACCATCGCAGATAGAGGTTGGCGATCGACGGAACACAGAACGACCAAATGGCGTCTCGGTGTTCATCGACGCCGTGATGAAAGATCGTGGCCAAGTGCTGGTCGCCAGCATAGTGAAACGCAAACGCTTTTCGCAGCGACCTAAGAGCGTTGTTTCGACCGGTTTGTGGCCATCCGTTGGAATCCATGTCCGCATGCAGACGACCGTTGGCAGTCCCGTGAATGTGGGCACCACCGCAGAAGATCGTCTGCGACAAGGCAACTTTCATTTTCGCAGATTTCCAATCCTGTGCCCAACTATCGATGAAATCGAGTTGTCGTTGCCCGAGCAAGATTGCGCCATCAACATCAACGCTGGCCGGATCGTAGTCAGGGTTGCGAATATGGTCGGGGCGCGGCCCTTGTTTTGGCACGCGGCCCGCAGGACCAGTTTTGAACTTGCGGTCTTCTAAGATCGCGAAGTCAATGTTGCCCCAATTCAAATTGGTGAAGTAGACACCGATGCCTTGCCCGATCTTTTGGGGGTCGACTGGATCGGGAAAGTGACTGGTCTGGGCGCGCTCGACTTCTTGGACGTAAACGCCGGGCTGGGAGTAGCCACCGTCGGCGGCGCCGCTGAGTGTTGAAATCTTTCCGCTTTCGCCCCACAGGTTGGGCTGGCCCACATCATGGTCATCGGGAAGACATAGCGTCGGCCGATCTTTGATGATATCACCGAAGTCACGGCCAAATTTCAGCCAAGCCGCGTAGTGTCGATTGTGGTCGTAAACTTGATCGCCCGAGAAGAACAAGACGTCGGCATCGACATGGTTGACGTTGTCGATTAGGTCTTGTCGAGAGATATCGCCACCGTGACTGACGTTGATCGAATTGCCCGTGAATCCGGCAACGACAATCTCTTCCTTGTCGACTGGGTTCTTACGAATGATGCCGCCATAGCTTGCTTCGGTGCCGTGCAGAACTCGGTAGTTATACGGATGTGTATCGTCCCAGTTTTCCACCCGGAACGGCGCGGTCCATCCCTGTTCGATCACCGCCGCTTGGGCGACTTCGACCCATTTGCCGTCCTTCTGGATTTCAAGACGAGCGGTTTTGGACGCGTCGGATGCAAGCGGATAGAGCTGGGCGGTCAGCTTAAGCGTCTTGTCGTGAACGGTGTAAAGCGCAAAGCAAATGACATCGCTGGGCTGTACGTCAGGAATCACCAGATCGTTGGTCTTCTGTCGTTTTCTACCGTTTTGCTGGGCCATCACTGGCACCGCGGCAAAGAGCAGCAAGAGGCTGCAGATCGCAAGTTGTGAAAAGTTTCGCAGATTCATTCGTTGTTCCTATCGATCGGATTGAGTCGTAGCTAGTGTATCTGTGCTTTCACGGGGACGTGGGCGCCGCCATAAGAAAAACAGAAACGCCGGTATCATAAAGTGGGGGGCCCGAAGTGCGGCTTCGTGTAAAAACTGGTCGGCGCCCCAGTAATTCAGCCCCCAAGACATGCCCGCCACCGGCCGTGCGACGGCGGTTAGAAATCCCCAAACGGTTCCGTATAACGCGCTCGCGCGACGAAAATAAGGAATGCAAATGCCGACACAGAACACAAAGTCAAGAACGCCAGCGATTCGCAACAGCGCCTGAGCAGTCGGATATTCAACGCCAAGAATCAGGGTTGTCATGGCGTAGAACATGCCAGGTGTAGGCCAAAATCCAAACGCATAGCAACCATGACCAGCAAAGGTCATGATCGCGGCAACGACAGCAGTGATCACCGTCGCACGGTGCCCCGCTCCCAATGCGATTGCCATGACGAGCAGAATCGGGATCAGCATCTGACCGCCATGCTCGACGAACATCGGCAGTTGGTGTTTCGAACCAACGTACTTAGCGTAGCTAAGCAGCGTCAACAAACCGCTACCACCCACCAATACGGACATTTGGAACCAGGATTTTGTTCGCACCGTGATCGTTAGCACCGTGCATACAAGATAAGGCCACCAGATTCGGGCGAGCCATTTTTGCACGATGCCATCGTCGGCACCCGAACCGACAAACTCTTCCCAACTGACGCCGAATCGATTCGCAAATTCAAAAGTGGCTTCGTGCCATAGAAGGACGCCGTAGGGTCCTTCCCAATAAAAATGCACCCAGGTCCAACCAGCGAAGCACAAAAAGGCCCCGATTCGAAGACATGTGATCGGCAATTTGTTTGGGTTCGGCTCGTTCACAATCTGCCTGAATTTTGGGCTGTCGACCAATGCGATGATGCACATTCTATTTCCAGCCGTTTCTTATGCAAAGACAGCCATCCTTGGCAACCGATTCCATCGGTGCCCAAACGTCACAGCGTCTTCAGCGATTAGTCAGCAAAAATGCTTTCGAGTCGCAATTGTTTTAGGGAACGTATTGATCCGAGGATGCTTGGTCGCTGATCGATCCGATCTGCGAATCACATGATCTTGATAGTGTGCTGGATCGTGATGATGCGTATCATCAACGGTCATCGGGATGTCGGGAAGTCTTTCCAATGACGCGACGCCGTGTCACCGCACACACGCAGCCGATGCCTGGTTCCATTCTTTAGGTAGTCAAGATGACCGATTTCTTCGAACGAAGCCTCATCGTCCACGAGCAGTTGCGGGGCAAAATCGGAGTCGTTGGCAAGATGCCGGTTGCGAATCGCGATGATCTGTCGCTGGCCTACACCCCCGGTGTCGCTCGACCGTGCGAGGTGATCGCGAACGACCAAAGCAAGGCTCGCGAGCTCACAATCAAGCGGAATAGTGTCGCAGTTGTGACGGATGGCTCGGCGGTACTGGGGCTGGGCAATATCGGCCCTCACGCAGCCATCCCGGTGATGGAAGGCAAGGCGTTGTTGTTCAAAGAGTTTGCCAACATTGACGCGTGGCCGCTATGCTTGGACACTCAAGACGTTGACGAGATTGTTGCCACGGTCAGGCGGATTGCTCCTGTATTTGGGGGTGTCAACTTAGAAGACATCTCCGCACCCAGATGCTTTGCCGTTGAACAGCAGTTGCAAGACATCGGCATTCCTGTCTTTCACGATGACCAGCATGGCACTGCGATCGTTCTGTTGGCAGCACTACTAAACGCTGCCAAAGTTTTGGGCCGCGACATCACACAAATGAAAGTCGTGATCAATGGTGCAGGTGCCGCCGGTACTGCCATCGCTCGTTTGCTGCGATGCGTCGGACACAGCCCGAACGTCTGTATCCCTGTGGAAGATGTGATCGTATGTGATACCAAGGGAGCGATTCACAGTGGACGCAAAGATTTGGTGGACTACAAGCGTGAACTGTTGAAGTACACCAACCGCACGAATCGGAGCGGATCACTTCAGGAGATGCTGGTGGGAGCAGACGTTTTCATCGGCGTTAGCAAAGGAAACATCATTTCGGCAGACGACGTTTCTAAAATGGCGAAGGACTCTATCGTCTTGGCGATGGCGAACCCGGTTCCTGAGATCATGCCCGATGAAGCGCGACGTGGCGGCGCCGCGGTGGTCGGGACGGGACGCAGCGACTTTCCGAACCAGATTAACAACGTTTTGGCGTTTCCCGGAATCTTCCGTGGGGCGTTGGACGCCTGTGCGACTTCGATTACCGAAGAAATGAAACTTGCCGCAGCACATGCGTTGGCTGACGCAACCGTTGATCTGTCACTCGAGCGTGTGTTGCCCGACCCACTGGACCGTTCGGTTGCACCTCGCATCGCAGCGGCGGTTGCTGAGGCGGCGAAAGTGGAATAGGTCAGCGAGACGCATGCGGGTTTCGCGTTGTGTCTGCGGGTTGTGTCTGTATGCCGTTGGGCATCTGCGTGCCCTTCAACTCAGGAGCAGACTTTGCAATCGCCGACTTCTTCGGCGGGCCAACGTTTGACAAGGCTGCCGTTTTGCTCGCTTTCTAGTCGCGGCTTTTGATAAGCACGTCGATGCTGCATCGTCCGCGTTAGATCAGCGTGCGAGTTGAGCATCAACCGACTCTCGCCCATTTCCCAAGGCAGAACGTAAGCGCCGGCCATCTCATCGACTTGGCGAAAGTACTGGCGACAGCTTTCAGCATCAAGTTCACGGCGGGCCAGGCGAGTAACTTTGCCTTGAATGGAATCCCATGTCTCAACGGCGGGATAGTCGTCCGGATTCGCAGCAAACCGTTCACGCACTTCAACAAGATCGTCGGCTACCAGCGCATCGGGCAGCTTCATGACCATCGCGCGAATCACCGCTGGCAGTGGAGCGATCGCTGTGGCAATGTTGCGCGTGATCGCTTGGTGCGGACATCGAATTTCAACCACACGTGGCTTCGTTGGTGCACTGCAACCATCGTGGTGATAGTACTCTGCCTGACTCAGTTTCGAGACACTCGACTTACCGCGAACCTTGCGATAGGTCGGTGCAGTACTATGAACATTTCGACAAACGATCAACCCTTCGGTTTCGATCAGGGACAAGAGCGAACCGCGATTCGCGTCCGTTAGCAAAATTTCGTGCAGGTAGTCGTCGGCGACCGCCTCGGATGCTGCATCGCTTGGTCGGTCAACCACCAACCCGAAGCCGTGCGGGCGTGAGGTTGGGAAAGTAACACCTCCGATGAAGATGGTAGTGTCGGTCGCTTGACTGCTCATTTAGCTGCTCAATTTGAAAGTTTCAATTTTGGAGGCGTGTCTACACGGGAGGGTGTCGCCGAAAGAAATGTGTCGAAGCACGCACCTCTAGGCTCTTGCGATTGCAACAGGATATCGCCGCCTTGCTGCTCAATGATTCCTGTCGACATGGCCAATCGGAGGCCGGTTCTTTTACCCGGCGATTTGGTGGTTCAGAAAGGTTCGATGATTTAGAAATGGATCGAAGCTGGAATACCGTGTCAGCCATCGCGCTCACGAGGTGTAACGTATCCGAGACCATCGCCGCCCGGAACGGGCCTCTGTGACGACGCCGAGTCCCTGAGGGCCTTGGCGAACACGTTCGTATCGCCCGCCTTATGTCACTCTCGAAGTTCAGCCAGACTGGTAAGAGTCTTGGTCGTCTGCGCGATCGCACTTTTCCAGGCAAAAAAGACAGTCGATGGCCAGGATAAGAATGCAAGATTCGTTACGGGATTTTATCCGTCTATTCATGTTCAATCAAGCATTCTGCGAACCGGTCGGATTGAGTCACCATCCGTAAGTTACCGTGAAAACTCAGGCAATTTGCCATTTTACCTTACAGAGGCGGACAGAAACCACTTAGACCAATGTTGCGATGTTTACTTGCCAATTAGAATCGATGGCATGAAAAAATCATTAATTGCTTTCGCCGGCCTGTTTGCAATCGTGGCCGTAGTTGTCGGATGGCAGTTCAAACCGATGCCTTACCGGGCGACCGGACTCGGTGACCGCGCTTTTACGATCGAATGTGATTTCGATAAGTTTCGACAAATGATGGTTCGCCTCAATGCGACTAAGGCGATCGTGAATCACGGCGGTATGGAGTTGATCAGTGAGAGCGTCGACAGCCTTGATCTTGACACGTCCAAGGATGATCGCCCGCTGCTCAACGCGATTCGTGGCACGTCGAAATCCGAACTCGATGCCACCAAGACCATCAAGGTTAGCGTCAACGATCCGCACATCGACAATACCGAGTTGACGCTTCGCCAACGGGCCAACGTATCGGAAAACAGAATTGACGTGACGACCGAATCAATCGGCGAGCAAGATAGCATCAAAGCCTATGCCACGTCATTGGTCGCAACGGCAAACGGTGATAACACGGACGTTCAACTCGATCTTCGAATGGAAATCGAAGTCTCGGTTCCCAAGATGTTTCGCAGTCGTGCAGACCAGCAGGTCACTCAGTCGGTCGCCGATGCGTTGGCCCAGCAGCAAGAAGCGATCACTCAGTTCGTAATCGAAAACTGTGGCAAACGACTGATCCTGCCGAGTCTGAAATAGTGTCGCGAACGTATTACGGTTGCATCAGTTTGTTTTGCAGGGACGCTTGACGGTTTCGAGCCAGAACTCGCACAGTCGGTCAATTGCCTGTTGAAAGTCATGAATGTCGACCGGTTTGACGACGTAGGCGTTGCATCCCAACTGGTACGAAATCATGGTATCGACCATCGAACTTGACGTCGTTAGAACGACGACCGGCAATCGCTTTAAGCTGTCATCTTTGGCGATCTCGGCCAGTACTTCTCGGCCGTCCATCACCGGCATGTTCAAGTCCAGAAGAACCAGATCTGGCGTAGGCGAGTTGGCGAATTTTTCGGTCTTACGCAAGTAACGCATGCACTCGACGCCGTTTGTCACGTGGTGCAAGCAAACTTCGACTCGAGTGCGTCGAAAACCCTCGCGTGCAAGTGCGAAGTCATCATCATTGTCTTCGACAAGCAGGACATTGAATACTTCGCTCGTCATCAGGACGCACCGTGACGATCGGCAATCGTATTGCCTTGGTGCGAGCATCGACTGAGGGTGATGAAGATGATTCGTTCGAGCAGATGCGAGGTTAGATCATTCTTACACGCAAACTCGTCAGCACCTGCTTCAATGCAGGCCTTCCCGACGATGATGTCGTCTTGTCCGGTTAGTACAACGAGCGGAACGTTGGACATTTCGGATCTTGCTTGACGGACGGTGTCGATCCCTGAACTGTCAGGTAACTGCAAATCCAACAACACCAGGTCAATTGCTGGATGCTGATGCTTTACCTCGACCGCTTCGGCGAGTGTTCGCGCTTCGTGAACCGTGACAGAATTGTTCCCTCTTTTTAGCATCTCGAGCGTCAAAAACAGGTCGTCTTGGTTGTCCTCGACGATCAGTATTTCGATGCCATGTTTTGGCGAGTCGGCTGACTTGCCAGTCCGAATCGCTTCCAGTGCAGTTGCAACATCCGCCATTGACGAGAAGCGGTCCTCGGCGTGATGCGCTACCATGCGGTTCAACACACATCTAACGCTTTCGGGGGCAATCAATTCCGACAGCTGATTGACGTGCTCGTTCTTAACTAAATTCGAGATCTTCTCGCCGAGCGTCGCCCCCCCAATGCGCGACATTCCCGTCAACAGAAAAAACCACGTTGCGCCCAACGCGTAGATGTCCGAAAGCGGGGTAGCGGACGCGAGCGATAGGGCCTGTTCCGGTGCCATGAATTCTGGCGTTCCTGCTGCCATTTCGCATCGAGTGTGAAACGCTTGAGCGGACGGCTTGCCGATGTCTTCGGTCAATACCGCCAACCCCAAGTCAGTGACCTTCGTACGCCGGCCGTCCATGATCAAGTTGCCAGGTTTCACGTCACGGTGAATCAGCCCCCGTTGATGGGCGTGTTCGAGTCCATGAGCCGCGTCGATCATTATCTGGATTGTCGACTGCCAGTTGATCGGGCCGGAGATACTGACACGTTTGTGGAGATCGGGCCCCGACATCTCTTCCATTGCAATGTACAGCACGCCGCGGTGGTCACCGACCTCGTACGAAACCACAACGTTCGGATGGGCAAGACGTTGGACCAGTTCCATTTCACGGCGAAATCGGTTGGTCGATTGAACATTTTTGATCAGCTTTAACGCTACCGTATGATTGGAAAGCGATCGATGCTTGGCCCGGTAGACTTGACCTGAACCGCCTTCGCCGATCAACGAGGCGATTTCATAGTCGCCAATTTGCGTGCCGGCTGGCAATTCAATGAACGACCATTCGTCTTCTGCCACGCTTACGAAATAACGATCAAGTTCTTCCTGAACGAGACTCAATTGAACGGAAGAAAACTGTCCACTGTTTCGCAGTCGCTGAACAATCGAATCCGAAACCAAACTCGTCACCTGGCTCTCGTAGGACGTCGAGCTAGTAGAGCGAATAAACGACGAGGGTGGCGGCTTGTTCATTTGTGTGTTGAAGAACGGATCTGGAAAGAGCCAGCCACATTCTAGGTATAGTACCGAGCTAGGGGGGGCACGATTCCTGATTTTTTAAGAGGTCTGGTCAGGTTTGTCCCCCAGAGCACCGTTTCGAACATCAGAATCACGCACCTCAATCACATCGGGAATGTCGATCCAGAATGTGCTACCACGATCTTCGGCAGAGTCGAGTCGGATTCCGCCACCGTGTCGTTTTGCGATTCGTCGGCAAACGGCAAGTCCGATTCCGGTTCCCGGATACTGCTGTTGATCGTGCAGTCGGCGGAACACCTCAAACACTCGCTCGTGATATTTGGGTGCAATCCCGATTCCGTTGTCATTGACCGCAATGGACCAACCGTCGGCATTTCGAACTGCCCAGACACGGATGACTGGTTTCCCACTGTGGTATTTGAGAGCATTTCCGATCAAGTTGGTAAGCAACTGAGAAAGCTGGGCAGGGTCGCCGTTGACAGTCGGAAGGGGTTGGGAAGTCACATCAGCCTGGGTGTCGTCAATTTGAGCTTCCAGGAGTGAAATCGCGTCGACAAAGACATCATCCAGTGAAACCTCCTCGAAGGGAGACGCTTGTGATTGGACTCGCGAGTATGCCAACAAGTCGTTGATCATCGTCTGCATCCGCTTGACCCCCACAACGATCCTGCCGATGTAGCCGTCAGCGTTTGCATCTAGCTTGCCGCTGTAGTCGACTTGTAGCAACTGCGAAAATCCCGCGATCGCGCGTAGCGGAGTTTGCAGATCGTGCGACGCAACGTAGGCAAATTGCTGCAGATCAATATTGCTTTCTTTAAGCGCCGTGTTGGCACTTTCGAGAGCAAGATTTAGTCGCTTCAGTTCATGCTCTGCATAGACCTGCTCGGTCACGTCGACATGAACACCCATCATCCGAACCGGAGCTCCGTCGTCATCGAAAACCGCGCGACCTTGTGCAAGCATCCAGCGATAAGAGCCATCACGGCACCGCAACCGAAACGACGACTTGTATTCGTCGGTGATACGAGAAAAATAGTCTTCAACTCGCTTCATCGCGCTGTCGTGATCATCGGGGTGCAAGCTCGATTTCCAATCTTCGAAGCACGTCCACTCCGTCTCGTCCGTGAAGCCGAGTTGCTTCATGAATGTCGGCGAGTAATCGACTTCCCCCGTCTTTGCGTTCCAATTCCACAGACCAACGTTGGCTCCCCTCAGTGTCAGTTCAAGTTGATCGTTCGTGTTGGCTAGGTCCGCGGTTTGGAGCGCAACCATCGATCGCGCCTGCTCTTCGCTTCGCTGAAGTTGTTCGCGTTGGTTCGACAACTCGGTCGCTAAATCTTGACTAACACGAAGTTCATGCAAGAACCGTATGCAGAAAAAGCTGGTCATCCAGATTGCTAGGATCGACAAGCAGCGGTTTTCGATTGCTTTCCAGATAGTGTCTTCGCCGAGCGACACGTACCAACCGACCAGCGATAGAACGGTAAACAAAACGGCGGAAAGCAGAACAGCCTTGTAACTGCGCGACAGATACGCAAAATAGATGCCGGCGATGTAGGCGACCGGCGCCGCTATACCAACCGGTAACCAACAGTCCATCGCAAAGATTGCGATTCCAGTCGCAATCGCGACTCCGACAAAAAGGCGAGGCGAATTTTGTTTATTCACGCGGATCCGATCGGTGCAAAAGAACCAGTGACTGGTCAGCGGTTGCTTGCATTCTAGCACGAGCGGCCGACGGTTTCTCAGTCGTGCAGAACGGATCGCAAATCTACGTTGCGGCAGTGAGCGTTACGGCCCGGTCGCTGACATGCCTGTCAGCTCGGACTCGCGTTTGAGTGAGCAAGTCGCGTGGATGGTTTTGTTCTTGAAAAACGAACAGTACGCGTACAAATTTGTCGACAGTGGCGTGTCGATGCTGACCGTGATCTCAGGAGTCTGATCAGTGATGGTCGATGGCGTCACAGTGATCACGGCGTCGAGGACACCGAGCGCGTCGATGTTTTCTTGGGCAACCTCGCGGACGGTTGCTGCTGACTTGCCCGGCAAGATTCCCTGTCGAGCGCCTTCGTACGCAGCAAGCGATGCGGTGTCACGAATGTTTTGAACACGAGCAAAGTCGATGGCGGCAAACAAGAGTCCAAACAGAACGGGAATCACTAGTGCTAGCTCGATCGCTGTGGTTCCGCGACGTTGTCGCAAAGTTCGATTCATGATGCGTTGGCTTTCTGTTCGCCGATTCATGGGTCTTGGTTTCATCACGGATTTGGGAATTGATCAATCAATCAGCGTTACGGGAAGACTAAAAGCGAGTTCGCGAAAAGCTTCGACGAGCGCGACACCGTTGCTGGCGTGGTAGTGACGCCCACCGCCCGCGTTTGCGACTGAGACCATATCAGCTTGGTCTGCATTAGCCAGAAAAGTTACCGTATGCACCGTGATATCATTACTTTTCGCCGTTTGCGCAAGCGAGACGGGGTCGGTTCCGAAATTCCATTTACCGTCGGTCATCACGACCAACGTTTTTTTCGCATGCGATGTTACGTTTGGCTCGGTCAACATATCAATACCCGCTTGCAATCCGGCGGACAGGTTTGTGCCACCAAGCATCACATCGCTGCCACGACTTTCGACGGATGATCGAATGCCAGCGAAATCGTCACCGAGGGAAACGTCAGTACTTGATGCAGGAAAAGTTCTTCCAGTGAGTCCGCCCTCGTAGGTCGATAAGTCAATTTCAGATCCAAAGCTCACTAAGCCGATTTTTTGACTCGAGTTGCGATCCTCGATTATGTCAACAAACTCGACGACGGCTTGCTGTAAGTAAGACCACCGGCTTTCCGTTGGGTCTGGCGGATAGATGACCGGGTCGTCTGGCGTTGTCGCAATCGCAGGGGGATACGAGAATTCATTACCTGTCAGGTCAAAGCACATGGAATGCGAGCGATCGATTACCACGCAAATTTCGTTATCTGCAAAGCTCGCTGTTGATTGCAAGCTGGTGCTGAATGAGTGGCTGCCGGTGATCCCGCCAAAAAACAGCGACACTGGCTGAGACGCGGTAACACGAACTGCGCTTAACGGCAATGCATCCGCGACGAATGACCATGATCCATCGGGTTGTCGTTCCGAGCGTCCAAATTGGATATCGGCGTTGGTCAAAACGAGTCCCGATCCACCAACCTTGTTCGCAGCGGCGAGAGTGATTGCGGCAGTTCGAGCGGCCGACGTCGAGTCTTCGCGGACTAGCGATTCCGCACCTGCTTTTGCGGCCGAGTCGGCAGCCGCACGCAATTCGAGCCGCGACAATTGCATGTAGCCGACATCGATCGACAACGCCGCCATCAACAAAAAAACGGTGAACGATGCCAATACCAGCACGGCGGCCGAACCGGTTCGTCGGCGGTTTGTTTTTGCCGTCACGTTGTTTCTTTTTTGACTCGCGTAATTCATAGCTTCACCATTGCAATGCTCGTCGTGATCTGACGCGGTGGCATGATGAAATTCAAACCACCCGAATTCAGTTCCGATGGAATCTGTACGGTCACCGTAACCACCGTGCCTCGACTCATCGTCGCGTTCACTTCCGGAGTGATTTGGACGGTTCCGCCATCAATGTTCATTGCATTCAAGACTTCATCCGCACGCTGTCTCGCAGCGATTTCGGTTCCGCCTGTTGAAGTCGCGAGTCGCGCGGCTTCGTAGGCAGCCGCAGTGCCGGCCTGTTTCGCGAAGATCCCGTGACTCATCTCGATCGAGCCGAATACGACAAGAGTCAGGATCGGTAAGCAAACGGCGAACTCGACGGCAGCAACTGCCCGTCGGGATCCGCTTTGGAACGTTCGTTTTTGTCTGGATATCACAATTGTGCCGGCTAGGTGGTTTGAGCATTCACACCGAAGCGAACCTTCTGGATAGAGAGTGACTAGAGATGCGTTTCTAGGGATTCTCTCAGTCAAGCCTCTGCCTCTTGCTAAAACTTAGGTCAACAATGTGCAGAAAGCTCTAGAAATCGCGATTATTCGTGGGGGGCTGGTCCCCCCTTAACCAAAGTGGCATTGTCCGTGACGTGAACTAACGCCGCTGATAAACGAGAGAGTGCAGGATTTAGGAATCCAGCTCGCTCAGTCTCGACAACCCAGTCGCGTCGATCACGCGAATGGCATGATTGGCGTCGATTTCGATCAAGCCCTGATCGCTTAGCCGGCGAAGGACCCGAGAAAATGTTTCGCCGGTCAAATTTAGATGATTGGCTAGATCCTTTTTTGGTCCGGGCAGTAACAAAGCACCGACGGAATCGACGTGGGCCGAGCAAAGGATCCGAGCAACACGTTCGGAAGCATCTCGCAGCACAATATTGTCGAGCAGTTGCACAAAGTGTTGTGTCCACATCGACATACCAGTCAACATCTGGCGACACAAAGTGTGATTAGTGGCAAGCGCATGCTGCATCGCATTGGTCGGAATCATCACGCATTGTGTCGCCTGCATCGCCATTGCGCTGGCCGGCAACTTGAAGTCCGCGAATACGGCGGCTTCGGCGAACGAATGGCCTGGACCGCACAGGTGCAAAATGTGCTGCTGGCCGCCGGCACCGTTTCGAAACACCCGGACGAGTCCAACCTTGACGACAAACAGCCCAGGACAAGAGTTGCCTTGCACGAAGATCATCTCACCCGCGACAAAGTTCTTGGAAACGGAAACAGCTGCAAGCGTATCGATTTGGCCTGGATCAAGACCGCGAAACAGTTGACTTGCCGAAATCGTTTGGGCCAGCTGCCGAATCATCGAACAATTCCGAATATTTTTGAGTGCGATTGATCTAGATCAAGACGAGTTGGTCACGAGATTGTTAAGCTGCCGGTGCAAAAAGGGGCTAGCGAGTATTGAACGACGCGTTAGGTTTCCACTCGCGTTGCACCTGAACTCGCGTCGATGCAGGAAGCATTCATGTCGGAAGATAAACATCAGTCACAATCGCCGGAACCCGCCAACAGCGAGCCGCAGGAGCCTGGACAGCCAGAATCCCCGGGGTCAAAGGCGCCGCGGCGATACCGGATGGGCAAAACGGCGGCCCTTTTCGCCATCTGCCTCGGTGCATTGGTTGGGTTGGGCGCATTCACGTTTGGCTATGGCAAGGGCGCCAGCTATCTGAGCAATAATCCACAAACCTGTGTGAACTGCCACGTGATGCAGGGGCACATGGATTCCTGGCAACAAAGCAGTCACCACACCGTCGCGGTCTGCAACGACTGCCATTTGCCACACGACTTTATTGGTAAATGGGTCACTAAAGCAGACAATGGGTTCTTTCACTCGTTGGCCTTCACCGTCGGCGGGTTCAAGGACCCGATCCAGATCAAGCCACGCAACGCTCGCGTGACGCAAGGCGCCTGCGTTTCTTGTCACAAGGAATTTGTGCATCCGCTGCTGCCCGATACGGCGGGCGGCGACATGCAGTCGTGCGTGCATTGCCACAAGAGCGTGGGTCACGCCGGACGTTAACTTCGCCGGACGATTGCGTCGCGGTATTTGATATTCTCTTCAACTCTATCCAACTAACGTTTCTCGATGACTGAAAACTCAAAACGCGGTTTCGGCTGGCTTGTACTTCTGACGGGACTGGTCGCACTGGCAACGATCGGCGTGTCTGCGCTGTTGGTCAACATATTCGAACGCAAACAGGAAGCTCGCCAGCCGTTCGTGCGAGTCGTCGAGGTCAACGAGGTTAGTACCGATCCGAAACCGTGGGGGCTAAATTTCCCGCAGCAATTCGAGGACTATCAAAAGACGGTCGACGACGATTACACGGACTACGGCGGAAATCACGCTTTGCCACCTAGCAAATTGAAAGAACATCCGTGGTTGAAACGCTTATTCGCTGGCTATGCATTCAGCATCGACTACCGCGAAGCACGCGGCCACGCGCACATGTTGGCCGACCAAGAGGTCACCAAACGAGTGACCGACGTCCAACAGGCTGGTGCCTGTCTGCACTGCCACGCTTCGATTATCCCAACGTACCGACGCATCGGAATGGAATCTTTGGGACAAGATGTCACCGAAGAATCTCTCGGCGCATCGTACAACCAAGAGGCTGTGCTGGCGGGGTTCAAGGCCGTCAGCCAAAAGACTTACGAAGAAGTCCACGCCGAACTTGAAAAGACTTTCGACGGTGTCGTCAAAGCCGAAGCCGGCGATCCTCACTTGGGCAACGCTCACCCGGTTTCCTGCATCGACTGTCACGACCCCGAAACGATGTCGATTCGCGTGACTCGCCCCGGGTTCATCTTAGGAATCGCCAAACTGGCCAAGAGCGACGATCCTGTTCCACACCTGCCAAGCATTCAAAAGTGGCGTGACGATGGTTCGAAAGGCGAATACGACCCGAACGTTCACGCGACGCGTCAAGAGTTGCGGTCGTTCGTGTGCGGTCAATGTCACGTCGAGTACTACTGTGCGAACAAGATGACGCTGACGTTCCCGTGGAGCAACGGTTTAAAGATGGAGAACCTGGAGAAAGAATGGGACGAAACGGTCTTCCCTGAGGACGCCGACGGCAAGAGCCCAGGCGAGTTCTTTGACTACGTGCACAAGGAAACCGGCACGAAGGTCTACAAGGCACAGCACCCCGAATTTGAATTGTGGAGCCAAGGCATTCATGCTCGTGCAGGCGTCAGTTGCAGCGATTGCCACATGCCCTACGAAAAGGTCGGTGCGACCAAGGTCAGCAGCCACTGGGTGCGAAGCCCGATGCAGAACATCAACAAGGCGTGCCAAACGTGCCACCATGTGCCCGAACAAGAAATCAAGGCTCGCGTGGATCTGATCCAGGACCGTACGCGATCGCTGATCGACCGCGCGGCTGACGGAGTGACGGACATGTTCGATGCCATCGTCGCCATTCAAGAAGCCGGTGCAACGGAAGAACAGTTGAAGCCGATACGCGACTTGCAACGTAAAGCCATGTGGCGTTTGGATTACATCGCAAGCGAAAACAGCAAAGGCTTCCACGCCAGCCAAGAATCGGCCCGAATCCTGGCCGAGTCGGTTGACTATGCTCGCCAAGCAATCGCAGCCTGCTACAAATTGGGTTTGCCTATCAAAGCAAAGCCGGAAACCGAAGAAGTCGCTAACTGAGTCGCGCGAGCGACAATTCAGCGAACACAAGCCCGAAGCGAAAGCGAGTGAATCAACTGGTTCGCTCGCTTTGCGGGATAACTATCGTGCCCCGCCGACTACTGATCCGCAAAGTCAGGCTTCGTCGATCGCAGGATCGCCAGAATATTTGATCGCGTTGCTTCGTCCAAGTGGCTATAGCGACCAGACGCATCGTTGCCCGTCAAAGAAAGTCGCAACTGGCGATAGATCTCGGTTCGCAAAACCGGTTGCAGCGAATTGAATGCGTCGGAGTAGATCAGGTAGCTGCAGGGATATTTAAAGATCCGCGTTTTCAGGTCAAAGTCTCGCAACGAGCGACCGAAATCGTCTTTAGGACCACGCGAGACAAAGTCAGCTTCGAATACCACCGACCCTTGAACTTTGTCGGTTAGTAGCACTTCGTCACGCAGCAGCAAGTGGTCCACAACCTCGCGTGCAACCAGATGCATCTGAGCCTGCCATTCGTCGCTGTCGAACTTCAAATCCGATTGCTCGCGATCATGGATCAACTTGCGCACCGCAAAGTCAGCCTTCGTCATGACGTTGTGCATTTGCGTCTGATGTTCCAACACCATCAACGCAACAATGTCGCTGTACGGTGACAAATATCCCGACGTGTCAAAATCGTTTCGCAAGTTCATGCGATTGGCGTTGTTCTTGGTGTCTAGCGTCGTGCCACGCAAGAACGCGTTGCCCATGTGCGCCATATCGCCGTGCAAGCCGGTCACATACCAACCGCCCCATCGCTGGCTGAACGGGCTGTGATGTCCCGACACAAACGATTCCGACTGTGAACGCACACTACCGTCGTAATTCGGGTAAACGCTGCGCACGGTGTGTCCGGGAACGCCCGCCGTCATCGACGTCGAGTGGCAACCCAGGCAATCGTAGTTTGATCGTTTGACCTTTGCCTGGGACGGCCGCATATCCACCGTGTAGAAGGCGGCGCCAAGTTTGGGGTCCGTCGTTGACATTTCGATCAGCGAGCTGCCGCGGATCCAGGCGACGTAAGTGTCGTCGTTGAAGAATACTGCGCGTGGATTGCGCCCGGAGATGTGCTGAACCTGCATGCTGGTTTTCGAAAACACCAGCGTTTGCGATGACTCGGAGATTTCGAGTGCTTCGAGCAACGATTTCAGATAGCCGTGATCGGGCGAGTAAGTGAGTTTTACTTTGCCTGAGGCAATGTCGTCGATCAATCGCGTCACGCGATTGTTATCGAGCGTGTCGGAATAACTAATCGGCGGCTTGTCGATCTCAACGCTCATGTTCAACTGCGCGCTGGCTGAACGGCTAACGCCGATCGAAGCGAGTGCGATCGAAACTAACGCTGTTTTGGCACTCAACTTCATCGGTACGGTTCTTTTTCGAAGGCCTCGGGACGCGATGGTTTTAAAACGCTCGTCACTCTCAGCGACTGGCCAACGCGGCTTTACGAAAATCAGACTTTGTGTCCCGGAGAATTCCCAAGATTTCACGGCGTAGTTCCGGCGTCAAATGAGCGTACTGCGGTGACTGGTCACGTCCTTCAAGGATGTCGGTCAGCTTCGACAGGACAAGCGAGCGAACCTCGTCGGGCAGTGCGTCAAACGAAGCCGAATGGATCAAGAAGCTGCACGGATACTTGAACAAGCGAGTTTTTAGATCCAGGTCTCGTAGCGAACGGCCCTTGGAATCCTTCTTGCCTTTCGCCTGAAAATCAGCGGCAAAGGAAGTTGATCCGGACACCGCGTCCGTCAACTGAAACTCGTCGCACATCAACAAGTACTGCAAGACTCGATTGGCCGACGACTCAATTCGCCGCGTTGCACTCTCGCTGACGTGACCAACTGGACGATTGAGCAATTCGTTCATTTGGTTGGATTGATGAATCGCTTGGCGGGTTTCATAGTTCGCGGCAATCATCGCATTGTGCATCTGGGTTTGATGTTCAAGCACCATCAACGCCACGATGTCACTGTGCGGCGTTAGGTACGAATCGGTTTGAAACCGGTCGCTCAAATCTGATTCGTTGGCGCCCGATTCACGATCAAACGTGGTTTCGTCGCCGGTGCAAAGCGTATTGCCCATGTGACGCATGCTGCCGTGGTTGCCGGTCACGTACCATCCACCCCAACGGTCTTTGAAATCGCTGGTGTGATCGGTCGTGAACGTCCCGCTGCCTAGTTTGGGCCGGCCGGCGGCGTCGGAGAAAACGCTGCGGACAAGAAAGCCAGGCACGTTCTGAGTTCGTGTCGATGCGTGGCAAGAAAGACAACCACCTTTGTCGCGCACGAACTTGGGTTCGCCCTCCTGTGACTGAGACAGCGTGTAGAACGTCGCGCCTTGATGCGGGTCCGTCGACGCAAACTCAAGCACATCTCCACGCTGGCAGTAACCAACATAGACATCGTCGTTGAAGTACAACGATCGAGGGCGGCGCGGCGAGATGCGATGAAGTTGCAGGCTGGTTTTCGAAAACACTAGCGTCTGCGAACTCAGCGGAACGTCGAGCTCCTTTAGCACCGATTTCAAGTAGCCGTAGGTTTCGTCGTAGTCGAGCTTGACTTTGCCCGATTCAAGTTTTTTAGCCAGGATCGCACACGGATCGTGAACTTCGGCGTTGAGGTAGTCGATCGGCGGGCGTTCGTAGTCGCCTTGCCCAAAAGCTCGGTCCACTAGACCAAGAATGACAACAAATGTCGCTGCGAAGTGGAAAATCGCTTGACGGTTGGTTCTGGTCATCGCGTTCGGCTCGGCCCAATATTTCAAAACGAAAGCCTGCAGGAAACAGCAGTTCTGCACGCCAGTGTATAGAATAGGCGTCGACGTGTCAACAAAATTGCTCCGGCATCATCGCCAAGGCGTCAGAAGTTGACCGAATCGTGCCGTCCTGTAACCGCCGTCGGCTGGATCCGCACGCTCACGAATCTCGGCATCGAAACACGATTCCCGGGGCGGTCGAGGCGCCGGGGAATCGTGTTGGTATCGTTTTATTCGATGCTGGGGTTACTACGCTTCGTCGAGCAGATCGACTGCTGCGAAACGTTGGCCTTCTAGCATCGCAAGGCTCGCTCCG
Source organism: Rubripirellula reticaptiva (assembly GCF_007860175.1). NCBI lineage: Bacteria > Pseudomonadati > Planctomycetota > Planctomycetia > Pirellulales > Pirellulaceae > Rubripirellula > Rubripirellula reticaptiva. The sequence continues at coordinate 370,583 of NZ_SJPX01000006.1, forward strand.
CCGCCGGTGCTGACGTGGCTGACTTGGTCGACGAAACCGAGTTGATCGACGGCTGCGGCGCTGTCACCACCGCCGATGATGCTGATCGAGTCGCCGTCGGCGATGGCTTGAGCAACGGCCTTGGTCCCTGCGTCCATGGGTGGCTTTTCGAACACACCCATTGGGCCGTTCCAAACGATTGTCTTAGCCTTCTTGATGATCTCGGCGTAGAGCTTGGCGGTTTCCGGACCGATGTCCAAACCTTCCATGCCGTCTGGAATCTCGCCAGCCGCGACGACCTTCTTGTTGCATCCGGCGATATTGCCGAAGTCATCGCCACAGTGCGTGTCGACGGGAAGATGAAGTTTGTCGCCACCCTTGGCGATCAATTCTTTGGCCAGCTCAACTTTGTCCTTTTCGACCAAGCTGTCGCCGACTTTGCCGCCTTGTGCCAGCGAGAACGTGTAGGCCATTGCGCCACCGATCAGAACGGCGTCACAGATTCCCAGCAAGTTGTTAATCACGTTGATCTTATCGCTGACTTTCGCACCGCCCAAGATCGCCACGAACGGACGACCTGGGTTGCTGATGGCGTCGGTCAGATACTGGATCTCGCGAGCAACCAAGTGACCGACGACACGCGGCTTGCCAGCCATCGCTTCGGGAACGGCGACCATTGATGCGTCGCTGCGGTGGCAAGTGCCAAACGCGTCGTTGCAGTAGATGTCGGCCATCGCGGCAAGCTTGCCAGCGAACTCGGCACAGCCCTTCTTTTCACCGCTGTTGAAACGTAAGTTTTCCAGCACCACGACTCCGCCATCGGTCAGAGCGCCAACCTTAGCGGCGGCATCGTCGCCAACCGTATCGGATGCCATCGCGACAGGCTTGCCCAACATTTCGCCGAGCGCCTTGGCGGCTGGTGCCAAGCTGTACTTGGCCTCGAAGCCCTTGCCTTCGGGACGTCCCAGGTGGCTCATCAAAATCAGTTGGCCGCCACGGTCAACAACACTTTTGATGCTCGGCAACGCCATTCGAACGCGGCGATCGTCAGAAATGTTCTGGTTTTCATCAAGCGGGACATTGAAGTCGACTCGCATCAGGACTTTCTTGCCAGCAACGTCGACTTGATCGATTGTTTTCTTTGCCATCTTGTCTTCAGGGTGTGAGAGATAGTTGAGGGATATTCGCTGAACGATTGAATGTCGGCTTAGCCCGCGATTATCGGGAAAGCGGGTGAGGTGTCGAGTACGCCAGTTGGGCGAGAATGACCGATCGCGACGTTTTCCTCAACTCGGTCCCGCCCTGCAGCCGAATAACCCTCACAGGCCTTTCGTCCGGCATTCCGTCGGCGAACGGTGCGCAACCATCTGTCTCGGATGCCTGAGTTTCCCAAAGAGACGTAGGAATCACGAGAAAACGACCGATTGGTGGATCGGTCCGTGTTGGTTGCCAGCGAGACTCGGGGGGGAGACATCGGTGGCCGAAAGATCGAAAATCACGATCGGACGCGGACGGACATGCTGCGCGATGGCGTTGTTGGTCGTTGTCGCGGCGATGCCATCGGTAACTCGGGGCGACGGAGGCCTGTTGGGTCAGTCCCATTCGGAAAAAGAAGGTGACTCGAGCCGAGCGCAGAAAGAAGCAGCGATCAACTCGTTGCCAATGCAGCGACTCACACGCGAAGCCCAAGCTCGCATTCTGTCGATTGCGGGCAAGCCAACAATCTATCGCCGGCTGCCGACTCAGATGATTGATTGCGATCGCGACATGTTTTTGTTCCTCAGCCGCAACCCCGAAGTCCTAGTGGCGATGTGGGACCTGATGGGAATCACCAACGTCCAGATCAGTCGGACGGGTCCGTATCAAATGGAAGCCGTCGACGGCAGCGGCACGACCTGCCAAGTCGATCTGGTCTACGGCGATCCAAACATGCACGTGTTCGTGGCTTCGGGCAGCTACGATGGACCGCTGGTGGCCAAACCGATCAACGGTAACGGCGTTTTCATCTTGACCAGTCGCTATGCCGAATCGTCAGGCGGCCGCACCACGGTGACGGGATCGATCGACTGTTTTTTGCAATTGGAAAGCCTAGGCGCGGACCTGATCGCCAGGACACTCAGCGGCTTGATCGGACGATCGGCCGACAACAACTTTACCGAAACAGCGAAGTTCATCGCTCAGGTTTCGCAGGCATCTGAAAAGAACCCGCAAGCCATGCTGGACGTGGCTTCACGATTGCCACAAGTAACCGAGCCTGTGCGTGGCGAGTTTGTGACGCGGATCATGAGCGTCGCTCGCACCGGCGTCGAGCGAGACGAACGAGTCGCGCAAAAGCCCTAGCGTTCCTTCTGTCGTGCGACGCCGCCCTTCAGGAACTTCTGCATCGCTGCCGGCATTTTGGATTCGACCATCAACGGCTTTCCCGTGGTTGGGTGATCGAAACCGAGCGTCGCGGCGTGCAGTGCGATGCGTTTGCGAACCCATCTGGCGTGCATCGACTTCTCGATCTCGTAGCGAGGGTCACCAAGCACCGGGTGACCAGCGTCAGCGAACTGGACACGAATTTGGTTTCGTTTGCCAGTTTCCAAACGCACTTCGACCTGAGTCGTGTCGTCCATCCGTTTGACGACTTTGTAGTGAGTCACCGCACGTTCAGACCTCGTCGACGGGGCGGTAATGAAGACGTCCAGGTTATTTCCGGTTGCCAAATACGCGTCGAACGTGCCTTCGTCATCGGCAAGTACACCAGCGACGATCGCGGAATAAACCCGCGTTGGTTTCCGCTGCTTGAATTGATCGATCAGCGATTGGGCGGCAGTTTCGACCTTGCCCATCACCAGCAAACCGCTGACCTCGCGGTCCAGACGGTGAATCACGTGGGCCGGACGAGGTCGTTTTGAGTGCGACAGGTAAAGCGACACTCGGTCGACCAGTGTGTTCTTTTCAAAATGGTCCGTCGGGACCGTCAATGTTCCAGCGGCTTTGTCGACCACGATGATGTCGTCGTCTTCATAAGCGACCGTGAACGTGCGATCGTCCCAGCGGATTCTCTTTTTTTCGCGATATCGCTGGTTGGCATCGAATTTCAGCACGACCTCGTCGCCTTCGAACACTTCTTCGGCCACGTCATCGCACAGGTCTCCATTGATACTGACACAACCGTGGTCAATCATTCCCCTAGCCTGGCTGTGTGAAGTCTCGGAAACGGCCCGAACGAGCGCGTCGATTCGCCCTGTTTGTTCGGGTAGGACAGAAATCGAGACAGTGGTCAGCGGCATTCGAGTGGGCTCGGCGAAAAAAACGACTTCAGAGGCAGCGAATTCGCCATTCTAGCGACTGTCCTGCCGCGGTCAGCAAGGTTCTTCGAGAATCCGAATCACCCAGTAGCGGAATTGAACCCTTAAGACGTGGTCAGTGGACATTGCGAGCAAAAGCGGCGTTGGGTGGGCTGTGATTGACCATCCCAAGGCCCTTGCCACACGCTATGATGGCGTTGAATCGTCGATCAAATCGGCTGGTTAGTTTCCTAGTCGTCCGCAAGGGAGATTGGCGACGTGAAGCGTCGCTGCGACAGCAATTGCCAATGGTTGCCCATTCGGCACTGCTTCGCTCACTTGCGTGTGAGGTTTTTCCGTTAACGTTTCGCCAATCGTTTCTGTGATGTTGCTTTGCCAAGTTCTGTTGACTTGTCTCGCTGTAAATCCAGCACGTCGATTGCGCGGTGGTAGGGTTCAAATGTCAGTTCTTTTCGGTGCATCGGATGCGTCGTCACCGGGGCTGACTCAAGAAAATCCCACCTGCGAATTCCGTCCCACGTCAACTCAGTTGATTCACCCTTTTAAGTGGTTCATCTGATGGCAAAAAAACGTCGGACGGTTCGAAAATCCGGAGAAGCCCGCAACATGCTAATGCGCCAACCGTGCCCTTCCTTACAGTTTGCATACTCGCCACCTTTTGGTGCGACGATCCAGGACACCGGCGTTCAGTTTTCGGTGTTCAGTCGCTCGGCCACGGCCATGCGATTGTTGCTCTACAACAACGTCAATGATCGCGAGCCAGCCGAAGTCATCGATTTTGATCGCAACACCGATCGCTGGGGTGATGTCTGGAGCCTGCATGTGCCCAACCTTGCCGAAGGCCAACTGTACCATTTTCAAGCCAGCGGCCCTTGGGCACCCGAAATTGGACATCGCTTCGATTCAACCGCTCGCCTGATCGACCCTTACGCTCAAGCACTTGCTGGTGAATACCAAAAGTGCGCCGACGGTGTCGTTCGCCCGCCGAAGTGTGTCGTCGTCGACGGCGCATTCGACTGGGAAGGGGATCGGCATCTTCGCCGCGATGTCAGCGAGTCGGTAATTTATGAAATGCACGTCAAGGGATTCACCAAGAGCAAGACGGCCAAGGTGAAGTGCCCTGGAACGTATCTCGGTGTGATCGAAAAAATCCCGTACTTGAAAGACCTCGGCGTAACGGCTGTCGAACTGATGCCGGTCAACGAGTTCCCGATCAAGGACAGTCACGGCAACAAAATGGATCGCGCCAATTACTGGGGCTACGATCCGATGGCGTTCTTCTCGCCACACCGAGGGTACGCACACGACAAGACGCCTGGTGCGCAAGTTCGCGAGTTCAAAGAGATGGTCAAAGCCCTGCACAAGGCGGGGATCGAAGTCATCTTGGATGTGGTTTTCAACCACACCTGCGAAGGCAACGAGAAAGGCCCAACGCTATCGTTCAAGGGACTTGAAAACCAAGTCTATTACATCCTTTCCGAAGGCCAACACTACTGCAACTACAGCGGTTGCGGCAACACGCTTAACGGCAACCATCCGGTCGTTCGTGAGATGATTTTCCATTGCCTACGCCACTGGGTCCACAACTATCACATCGACGGTTTCCGTTTCGACTTGGCAAGCATTCTGTCTCGTGACACCAAGGGGAACCTGATCCCAAATCCGCCGATGGTTGACTTGATCGCCGAAGATCCGTTGTTGGCCGATACCAAGATCATTGCCGAAGCATGGGACGCCGCAGGTGCCTACCAAGTCGGCTCGTTCGGTGGTGCACGATGGGCCGAATGGAACGGACGGTATCGTGACGACGCACGTGGTTTTTGGCGTGGCGACGGTGGCACTCTTGGTGCATTGGCGACACGTTTGGCCGGCAGCAGTGATTTGTACGAACATGACAATCGTCCGCCGCACTGCAGCATCAACCTGATCACGACTCACGACGGTTTCACCATGAATGACCTTGTCTCGTACAAGGAAAAGCACAACATGGCGAACGGCGAAGACAACCGTGACGGCGACAACCACAACATCAGCGACAACTACGGTGTCGAAGGTCCGACACGCAAGAAAGCGATCACGGTCACTCGCGACCGACAAATTCGCAACATGCTTGGCACTCTGTTGCTAAGCCAAGGCGTGCCGATGCTGGTCAGTGGCGACGAAATTCGTCGCACACAAAAGGGCAATAACAACGCGTATTGCCAAGACAACGACATCAGCTGGTTTGACTGGAAGTTGGTCGACAAGAATAAAGATTTGTTCCGGTTCGTCAAATCGCTGATCGCGTTCCGATTGAAGCAACCGACCGTTCGTCGCAAGACTTACTTGACCGGACAGCCGGTTGACGGACGCTTGATCCCAGACGTGTCGTGGTTCTCGCCAGCCGGCGTTGGTCTCGAATGGAACCAGCAAGAACTTGCGATGATGGCTTACATTGCGGCCCCCAGTCGCGTGGATGACCCCGAAGGCTTGGGACGCGACCTCGTGATGATGTTCAACAGCACCGGACAGGACCGAACATTCAACATGCCGGAAATCGGCCGTGGAATGAAGTGGAATCTGTTCGTTGACACGGCTGCCGAGTCGCCCGCGGATATCTATCCGGATGCCGACGGCCCGATGCCATCGATTGGGCACGCGATCGAAATGCCATGCCACTCACTCAAAGTGATGGTCAGTGCTGAATAGACTCGAAGGCTAGACTCGAGACATAGAATCGCTCAGTCGCGATCGCGGCCAACCGTCGGATATCCCATTTGGTAACCCACGATTTGGCCGCATTTCACTTCACAGGTAGACGGTTTGGATCAAATCAAGGGACGGCTTTGACGCAAAACCTGCGTCTTTGCCGTGCTTTGCAGGACTTCGAGCCGTCTTTGTATTTGTCTGTTGCCAAACAGACGAAACCTGTAACCTGACGACTCCACTTCCCCCGCCCTTGTCAGTTTCGGGGTCAGTGGCGAACATTAAGGCACGGCAGATCGCCTGCGATCAGAGCTGCTCCGCGAAATGCAACATTTTTTCTCTTATTCGACAGACACCGAATGAATTTCCCAACGGCTCATGACCCCCGAGCACCCCAGCTCGCCGCCAGTTCTTATCAGGGTTACCAACGGCAGCGTCAACTGACGCTTGGTGACTTGCTCATGGAGAACCGGATCGTGTTTCTCCAAGGTGAGATCCATACCGGCAATGCCAACGAAATTGTGATGAAGCTTCTGTACTTGCAGAGTGAAAATCGCCGCAAAGACGTTCACTTCTACATCAACAGCCCCGGCGGATCGGTCACCGCGACGCTCGCGATCTATGACACCATGCAAATGATGTCATGCAACATCGCGACGTACTGTGTGGGCGAAGCCTGCAGTGGTGCGGCTGTGTTGTTGGTTGGCGGTACCAAAGGCAAACGCTTTTGCTTGCCTAACAGCCGAGTGATGATGCACCAGCCGATGGGTGGTGTTGGTGGCCAGGTCAGCGACATTGAAATCCAAGCCGCTGAAATGTTTCGCTATCGTGATGTGCTGAATGAAATCATCAGCAAGCACAGTGGAAAGTCCGTCGATCAAATCGCCAAAGACACCGATCGCGACTTTTTCTTGAGCGCTCAGGAATCCAAAGACTACGGCCTCGTCGATGACATTCTGGTCAAGCCACCAGGTTCAGACGAAGAAGAAGACAAGTAGCAAATGACGCGTCCGCAAGCTCCTTCGGATCGGCGGGCACTTCAGCGATTTCATTCACCGTACAAACAGTCACCGTACACATAAATCAAAGCAATAGTATGCCAGTCATTCCCTACGTCGTCGAAAAGAGTGGTCGAGAAGAGCGTGTCTACGACATTTACAGCAGGTTGCTGAAAGACCGCATCATTTTCATGGGTCAACAAGTCAACGACGAGATTTCGAACGCTCTCGTCGCGCAAATGTTGTTCTTGCAGTCGGACGACCCTAAGGCCGACATTCACTTGTACATCAACAGTCCCGGTGGATCGATTACCGCCGGCATGGCGATCTACGACACGATGCAATTCGTTTCGTGCGACGTCGCAACGTACTGCATCGGCCAAGCTGCTTCGATGGGTGCGGTGCTATTGACCGCTGGTGCCAAAGGCAAGCGATTCGCATTGCCGAACGCACGTATCATGATCCACCAACCGCTTGCCGGCATGCAGGGAACCGCACGTGAAGTCGAAATTCACGTCGGCGAGCTCCGCCGCATCAAGCAACGAATGAACGAAATCATGATCGATCACACGGGCCATTCGCTCGAAAAAATCGAGGCGGATACCGATCGTGACCGCTTCATGTCAGCCGTTGAAGCATGCGAGTACGGTTTGATCGACAAGGTCGTGTCAAAGAGCGACGAGAAGTAGTTGAAAATAGTTAACAGGCGACAGGTTTCAGGCAACAGCGTTAAGCAATTGCCCTGTCACCTGTCACCCTGTTTGCTGAAACCTTCTCCCGCCCCCTTCGTCTAGCTGGCTCAGGACGCCGTGCCTTTCCGCTCGGAAACGCTCGTTCAAATCGGGCAGGGGGTATTTCGCACTCGTTCGCGTGACGAGCGGGCAATTTGCCCACGGTGTCGTACCGTTTTGACGAATCTAGGTAACTAGTACCGCAGCCACGACAACTGCTGCGGTTTCGATTCGGTAAATCCGCGATCCCAGATCAACGCCGAGAAAACCGTGTCGGGTGGCGATCTCAATTTCCTCGTCGGTCCATCCGCCCTCGGGACCAATCGCAGTGGTTAGAACCGGCGCGTTTCGAAACGAATCCAGCGAAGCGGTAGATTGCGTCGGATGAGCAATCAGCCGTGGACCTTCGATCGTTGATTCGAAATAATCGATTGCGGAAACCGTATCATGGATTTCCATCAACTGGTTTCGCCCACTCTGTTTGCACGCTTCGACTGAAGCTCGGCGAAGTTTTTCTAAGAACGTATCCTTCGGCGGTCGCTGGGAACGTTTCCCTAAGATTGGCGTCAACGAGGCGACGCCCAATTCAGTCAATCGCTCGACCAACTCCTTTGCACGATCCGGTTTCGGCAGCGCGATCGCCATATGAACTTTACAGGCTGGTTCGCGATTGATCGCCGACGCTACTTCGGCCTGACATTGGCATTTGTTGCGTCCGAGCGAGATCACCGTCGCCTCGGCTTCGTACCCGCATCCGTCGAATAGCGTCATCGGATCATCGACACGAATTCGCATTACGCGGATGGCATGCTGAGCCTCTTCCGACGGCAACGGAACGAGTCCACCATTTCGTGGCAAATCAGGAACAAAATATCGTCGCGTCATCGGTGGCGTTTATCGCATGTGGTTAAAGAAGGTGGTTCGGTCACGCCGATCATAACGAAGTTGTCGTGGTAACGGTTCTAATCCGCCGAAACTGACCGACAGGGCGAAGTGATTGTGTTGAACGACTCTATCAGCGGGATGATCCGATGGACTACCTCACCTATTGGGGCCTGACCCGACGACCGTTCGCCCAGGACGATCAAGACTTCTTCTTCGCCGGCAGTGCCCAACGTGAAGTCATGGCCGGACTCGGATACTTTGTCGCGGGCACCTGGAACTCAGCCTTCCTGGTAGCGCCGCAGCGATCCGGTGCGACGTGGCTGCTGCGTCAGTTGAAACAGACCAGCGGATTTGGCGACTGTGCCGCCGAAGTTATTCTTACGTCGGGCGTTGCAAACGCCACTGATGGTGCCCAAGCCGCCCAAACGCTCGCCGAGGCGATGGGCACGACATTGACTGAGAATCTGTGGACTGGCGAAGATCGTGAAACTGACCCGGTTAACCGAATCAGCCGATCAATCCAAGCATCGTCACAAAAAGGTATTCGCACGGTTTGGTTGATCGATGACTGTGCTGCGTCAACGGCGACGTTAGCGCGAGATCTAGTGATGGCCGATGGCGACCTGTCTGTGGTGATGGGGACGACACCAGAGAACCTTAGCCGAATGACATCTGCGTTCGGCCGCTGTTGCATGCAGATTGAACTCGACGCATTGGACGTTGCCGAAACGTTCCGCTACATCGCGTCAGGACTCCGGCACGCAGAGTTTCGAATCAATCCAAATGTGTCGACGTCGAAACCCGATGAGCCAGTTTTTACCGATACCGCGATTGTTCGCATGCATGAAATTTCGCATGGCAGGTTAGCCGCGCTGGCCGCAGTCGCCGAAGCTTCTTTGCAACTCGGCGCGGCTTATCAGGTCAGCACCATCACGCCAAGCGTCGTCGAAACCATTATCGCAACTTCAGCGCATGCCGATTACGCGCCGGCCGCGTCTGCGAAGGCAGCCTAGCACGCTCGCCAGTTAGGACTCTTCAGCGTCCGACGTATTTGGGCGGACTTCGATCTTTGTCGTCAGATCGGTTGTGCCCGCGGTGGTTCGTGCGATTGCAAAGGCGATCGAACGCTCTTCCCAGGAATTCACGTGGCCCGTCAAGCATGGGCCTTTCTCGTCCATGCTGCAGTGCACGTCCATCAAATCATTACGACGAAGCGCAGCAACGATTTTTTCGCACAGGCTGATATCGGGATCGGAGATTGAATCGCCGCCGTTGGTGGGCTGTGTTTCGCGGTCGATTGGTTCACTCATTTATTTGTACCATTGGTGTTGTGCAGGGATTTCTAGCGTTTGATCGACCTCTCAGTTGCCACAAAGTGAGGTCAATTTGATTCCAGCACAATCCTGCGACGGACCACCTCACTTTAGCGGACGGAACGTAAACCCCCTAATCTTTTTCAAGCGTTGAACTGTACGCCTGTATTTTGAAAGACGCCAACAGTCGTGATGTCGGTCCGCAGTCGACAAAGTGAACCTCCGACTCGGATTGGTCCACCTTACCAGCCCCCGCCGATTCCTTAGAATCTGCTTCCAGCGATGGGCCACCGCGCCTGTCATCCGATGGACTGTCCCCTTTGGGCTTCGCTCTAAATTTTTTTTGGCCTCGACCTTATGCCTCGCTACAACCCCGCCGAAATCGAACCTCGCTGGCAATCTTTCTGGGAATCGGATCGCACGTTCGTCACTCCAGAACTGCCGACCCAAGCTGCTGACGGGACATTCAAGAAGCGATACATTCTGGACATGTTTCCCTACCCCAGCGGCGATGGGCTGCACGTCGGCCACCCCGAAGGATACACGGCCACCGACATAACGTCTCGCTTTTGTCGCGCTCGCGGTGAGAGCGTCTTGCACCCGATGGGGTTTGACGCGTTCGGTTTGCCAGCCGAAGAACACGCCATCAAAACCGGTGAACATCCGCGCATCCAAACTCAGCGGAACATCGACACGTTCACTCGCCAGTTGAAAATGTTGGGTTTCAGTTACGACTGGGACCGAGTCTTGGCGACGACGGACGAGGACTATTTCAAATGGACTCAGTTCATCTTTTTGGAACTGTACGACACCTGGTTCGACGTCGAACAACAGAAGGGTCGCCCGATCGCCGAACTGCCGATTCCGGCCGACGTGGCCGCCCAAGGTGACGCGGCAGTAGAAACTTATCGGGATTCACAACGACTCGCGTACGAAAGCGATGCGCTGGTGAATTGGTGTCCGAAGTTGGGCACCGTGCTTGCCAATGAAGAAGTCCAAGACGGCAAAAGCGAAGTTGGTGGTCATCCTGTCAAACGTATCCCGCTGAGACAATGGATGCTGCGAATCACAGCTTACGCAGAACGTTTACTCGACGGACTCGATGAATTGCAGTGGCCGATCGGTATCAAGAAACTGCAGCAAGATTGGATCGGACGCAGTACCGGCGCGGAAGTCGACTTCGCCGTTGGCGATCAAAAATTGCGTGTCTACACGACTCGACCCGACACGTTGTTCGGCGCGACCTACATGGTGATCTCACCCGAACACACCATGGTCGATTCGTTGACGACAGCCGATCAGTCGGCGGCCGTGAAAGCGTATTGCGAGAAAGCGTCGTTCAAAAGCGATCGCGAACGAACCGAAGGCGACAAGGCCAAGACGGGTGTCTTCACCGGCAGCCATGCCGTGAACCCAGTCACCGGAAAACCGATTCCGATCTGGATCGCCGACTACGTGCTGGCGGGCTACGGCACCGGTGCGATTATGGCGGTACCAGCACACGACATCCGTGATTTCGAGTTCGCCAAACAATACAATTTGCCGATCATCCAAGTCGTTGAGCCGCCAAAGTCGGATCCGAATTATGACGACTTCATGTCCGGCGAGAAGTGTTTCGCCGGACACGGCGTCGCCATCAACAGCGAAAAATTTGACGGACAAACGACCGAACAAGTCAAGGCCGCAGTAACCGCTTGGTTGACCGAGCAAGGCACCGGCGCCGAAGCGGTCAACTACAAGCTGCGTGACTGGTTGTTCAGTCGCCAACGATTCTGGGGCGAACCGTTTCCGATCTTGCACGAGGTCGACGCGGACGGAAACCCAACGGGCGTCAAACGTGGCGTTCCGGTAGACCAGCTTCCCGTTCGATTGCCAGAACTGGAAGATTTTAAGCCTCACGGGCGTCCCGAACCGCCACTCGCTAAGGCGGCTGACGATTGGTTGTATGTCAATCTGGATGGAAAACGCTATCGCCGCGAAACGAACACGATGCCCCAGTGGGCCGGTTCGTGCTGGTACTACTTGCGATACATCGACAACAAGAACGACGTGGCGTTGGTCGATCCCGCAAAAGAAAAGGCTTGGATGCCGGTCGACTTGTACGTGGGCGGCGCCGAACATGCGGTGCTGCACCTGTTGTACTCGCGTTTCTGGCACAAACTGCTGTACGACCGCGGCCACGTGTCGTGTCCCGAACCGTTTGGACGCCTGGTCAACCAAGGCATGATCTTGGGCGAAGTCGAATACACGGGCTACGAAAGTGAATCAGGAACACCTGTTTCAGCCAGCGATGTTCGCCGAGATGCCGACGGCAACTTGACAGGCACGAATGGCGAAAAGGTTGTCGCGAAGTCGATCAGCGAAGAGGAAGTCGACAAAAAGGGTGACGGTTTCGTCTTGAAGTCGGACGCGAAGGTTCGCATCGAGAGCCGCGCTCACAAGATGTCCAAGAGCCGCGGGAACGTGGTCAACCCGGACGTGGTTGTGCGGGAGTACGGTGCAGACTCGCTGCGACTGTACGAGATGTTCATGGGGCCGCTCGAAGCCACCAAGCCTTGGGCGATGACCGGTGTCGGCGGCGTCCGCAATTTCTTGGACCGAGTTTGGCGAATGGTCGTCGATCAAGATTCGGACGACGACGTGCTTGCCCCCGGATTGACGGATGCCAAGTGTGACGACGAACAAAACCGCATGTTGAACTTGACGATCAAACGTGTCACCGAAGACACCGAAAACATGCAGTTCAATACAGCGATCGCGAGGATGATGGAGTTCACCAACTTCTTCACCCGCTCCGAAACACGTCCGACCGAAGCGATCAAAACGTTCCTGATTTTGCTCGCGCCCTATGCGCCGCACCTCTGCGAAGAACTGTACCGACGTCTCGGAGGAACCGAATCGATCGCCAAGGAAGCTTGGCCAACGTTCGATGAAGCTGCCCTCGTCGAATCCAGCATCGAAGTGCCTGTCCAAATCAACGGAAAGATCAAAGCCAAAGTCAACATCGCGCCGGATGCATCGAAAGAAGCACTTGCCGAGTTGGCACTCAGCGATCCAAAGGTCAAAGAATTGATCGACGGCAAAACGATCGTCAAACAGATCATCGTTCCCGGACGTTTGGTCAACTTGGTCGTGAAGTAAACTGCCGCAAATTAGCCTGCCCAATTAGCGTCGCAGGTGTACTTTCGAAAACCCTAACAGAGCATCAAATGAGCATTGGTATCGGTATTGTTGGTGTTGGCATGATTGCCAACTTTCACGCTCGTGCGATCGCGGACGCCAAAGGCGCCCATTTGGTTGGTGCGACCAGTCGCCGGCCTGAACCAACCGCAGCGTTTGCGGCGAAGCACGACTGCAAGCCGTTTGATTCTTTGGAAGCGATGCTAGCCGATCCCGAAGTCCAGGCTGTGTCAATCTGTGCCCCAAGCGGTGCTCACTTGGACCCGGCGGTCGCCGCGGCTAAGGCGGGAAAGCATGTGATCGTTGAAAAGCCACTGGAAGTCACGACAGAACGATGCGACCAAATCATCAAAGCTTGTGATGATGCCGGCGTGCGTCTGGCAGTCACCTTTCAAAGTCGATTCCACGAGTCTAGCCGTTTGATGAAAAAGGCCGTCGACTCGGGCCGTTTTGGCAAGATCACAATGGGTGATGCCTACGTGAAATGGTTTCGCAGCCAGGAATACTACGACAGCGGTGCGTGGCGAGGCACGTGGGCTCTCGACGGTGGCGGAGCATTGATGAACCAAGCGATCCACTCGGTCGACCTATTGCTGTGGTTGATGGGACCAGTCGCCGAAGTCAGCGCGATGACAGCCACGATGACTCACGAGCGGATCGAAGTCGAAGACATCGCGGTTGCAACTTTGAAATTCGCAAACGGTGCTCTCGGCGTTATCGAGGCCACCACGACGGCGTACCCCGGTTCGCTAAAACGGATCGAAATCAGCGGCAGTCACGGAACGGCGATCCTGGAAGAAGAAGACATTAAACAGTGGCAGTTCGCCGATGAAACAGCGGACGACGAAGCACTGCGACAACGAATGGCTGGCAAGACAGAAACTGGTGGTGGTGCGGCCGACCCGTCCGCGATCGGACATCACGGACACACGATGCTGTTCGAAGAAGTGATTGCAGCGATCAACGAAAATCGCCCATCCGTGCTCGACGGTCACGAAGGCCGCCGCAGCGTCGAGTTGATTCGAGCAATTTACGAGAGTGCCCGAACCGGGCAGACCGTTAATCTCGCTTAGCCGACTGCCTGCGTGCTTATCGCTGGCGTTCTACTTTTTCGCCACCAAGCTGACGCCGACGATCGCGATCGCCATTCCGGCGATGTGCTGGATTGACGTGGGTTCGCCCAGTACCGCGATCGCCAGTCCCATCGTCAGGACTGGCCCGATCGATCCGATCACGGTCGTGCGTGTCGCACCGATGCGAACGATCGCTTCATTGATCATGAAGCTTGGCAACACGGTGCACACAAACGCCAACAGCAAACCGTAGACATAAACGATCGGTTTTGCTTGGACCAGACTCTGGACTGGCTCGGTAATGACGAAGTGCACACCAATGAAAAATGTCGAACCAATCATCGCCATGCTGGTGAATTCGCGACTGCCGATTCGCTGCATCGTGGGTTTCGCGAACAAGATGTACAACGAATAGCTCAGCGCTGCCCCGATCACCAACGCGACACCCTGGCGAACGTCACTGCCATCGGTCAACGTCTTTTCTTGGCCGTACATCAACAGCACGCCAAGGTAGCAAAGCACGATCGATGCGATGATTCGCCGGTCAATCGTCTCACCTAGAAACATCCAAGCCAACAACGCGACCATCGCGGGGTACGTGAACAAGGTCAATCGTTCAAGCTGGGCCGAGATCAGTTCGAGACCGGAAAGGTCCAGGTACGACGCCAAATAGTAACCTAGGAAGCCAAGTCCCAAGGAGCGCACGACGTCGGATCGACTGATAGGTTGTTCATCGCTACGGCTACGCAGCTTCCAAAATACGAGGACGTAGAATGGAAGTGCCAATGACATTCGCAGCGTCAAAAGGAACGTGGCGCCGACGCCTTCGGCAAACGCAAGTTTGATAAAGATCGACTTCAACGCAAATAGAAACGTTCCTAAGATCGCCAACGACATGCCCGACCGGAATTGCACGACTGAATCGCTCTCTTGTGCCGCTTCGCTGGTCGTTGAATCGGTCAATTGAGTCGAGTTTCGAAAGAGTGAATGGCGGATGGATTCGTCGTACACGACTGTGATGACTGATCGACGCTTGGCGTCGCCGAAAGGTTCACGCCGCGGAATCCACTCTATCGCTGACGCAGCCAAGACTTCGCCTTCGCATACTCACCCGTACCAATCCAATCGGCAACACGGTCCAGTTCGTCTTTGGTCGCACCGTTGCTCTTACGAAACTCTAGCAATTTGCCCGGCAATGCCAGCGCCGTCGGATCAGCCTGCTGACCGAGCAATTGAGTTTGCAAATGTTTCAAGTCACGATCGCCAAATTCAACGCTTGGCTCGATCACAGTTCCTTCGCCCCAGTCGTTCCAGGTAGCAATTTGCGCAAAGGCTGCCTTACTGGCCAGTGCGCGGGCAAGCGTGACGCGAAACGTTTCGCCATCAGCGTCTTCAATGTCGGGGTAGCTTTCACGCACCTTGGCTTCGCCATAGAAGTCTACAAACCGGGGGAAGACAACCGGAATCGCAGCTTCCCATTCGGGCGAGTCTCGATAGAAACGATCGACCGCATCCATCCCTGGACCAGGGATCGGCCAATCAAACGCACCGGTTGCCCCATCACGTCGATGATGCTCGCTGAAGTACGCGATCGGAAATGTCAGCCTGCCAATGCACTCGGTCCACTGCTCGTTTGAAAGTCCCGCGTTACCGAACGACAACATCGCTGGCTTGCCACCAAGTCGAACATAGTTGTCAAGCGAGAACCAATTCTTATTCAGCCACGCAATCTCCGACGCCACGTGCTCAACTCTTTCGGATTCCTTGACGAGCCCTTGTTCAATGAGTGGTCCAAGCGTTTGGTCCTCGTAGCAAATCGCAAACTTCATTCCCATCTTGTTGGCTTGATCGATTAGCGTCGTTGTGTTTCGATGCAGGATCGGATAATCGTAGCAGGGCTGGATGCCATACCAGTCGACGATCACTCCATCGATCCCAGCGACTTTCATCAGCAACAAGTGATACTCGATCACATCGACATCACTGGAATCGTACGGCCCAATCGACGGATAATACTCGGAAGCGATTGACCGCTGACGCACAGACTGAGTTCCCTTGCCCACCGCGTTGGGTTCGAATTCGTCGGGATTGAATTGGTTCATCGTCCAGTGGAATCCCCACGCTTGGTTGACGGGTTTGGCGACAAACCAAGGCATATAGTGAGCAAGCATCAAGGGACGTGGAGGTCTAGAATCGTCCGGCGATTGCGCAATTGCAGCGAAACCAAAAATCCAGCAAATGACGAATGCCATTGTGATAGCAGCCTGAACGATCTTCATAAACTGAATTCCCACGGTTGTCGAACGACTCGATTACAATCAGCCGGAATCATAGCCGAAAACCACCCCTTTCCTAATGATCGAGTACCGTTTGATGAGATCGTTTCCAACACACGGATTGATGGGCGTTCTGTGCCTGTTGATGATGACCGCAACGTCACACGCCCAAGACAATAAGCCGGTCAGGCAGACTTACACCGTCGAAGAAGACGTCTTGTACCGTGACGAGGATGGAATATCCGACCTCGCCAATAAACGCTGCCGGTTGGACGTCTATTACCCGGCCGACAAGAAAGGCTTTCCTACGGTCGTGTGGTTCCACGGCGGTGGACTTACCGGCGGGAACAAGTCGATCCCGAAGGAATTGAAGAACCAAGGCGTAGCAGTCGTGGCCGCAAACTATCGCTTGCACCCAGACGTCAAGTCGCCAACCTACGTCGAAGATGCCGCGGCAGCGGTTGCTTGGACAATCAAGAACATTGAGCGTTTCGGCGGATCAAAGTCTAAAGTTTTCGTCAGCGGTCATTCCGCCGGCGGATACCTGACTAGCATGATTGGTTTGGACCGACATTACCTTGCCGCTCACGATTTGGAAGCCAACGATCTTGCCGGCCTGATTCCGTTCAGCGGTCACACGATCACTCACTTCACGGTTCGCAAAGAACGCGGCATCAAGTCCACCCAAGCAATCGTTGACGAGATGGCACCGATCTTTCACGTTCGCGCCGATGCACCACCGATTCTGCTAATCACCGGCGATCGTGAAAAGGAAATGCTTGGTCGGTACGAGGAAAACGCCTACTTTTGGCGAATGTTAAAAGCGGTCGGTGATGAAGACGTCGAGCTGTTCGAACTCGACGGCTATGACCACGGCGGCATGGCCGCGCCAGCCTTTCCTCTGTTGATACGGTTCATCAATCAACACAGCGACTAAAAGATAGAATGACCATGTCTAGGCACCAAGTTTTGGCTGTAGGATGGAATGGTCCCGCAAGAGATCGGGCACCTTTCAATGCGACGCCGTTCTCGGCACCTCTGGGGGACGCAGAGAGTAACTACTCGTACCCCAAAGACGTTTTTGGAAACCTTGTAGCTGAGCGAAGAGTCCTAACCAGTGGATGTTAGCTCCAAGCATCACCAAGGACGCAATGCTGTGACGGACAGAATGGACCTCGGTGTCATGCCCAGGAAACGGCCAAACGAGCAGCCCTCCCTATCGAATTGCGTCACATGCGTTATGCAAGAGGCTTGATTGCAATTCCAAGCCAATCAAGGCAGTCGCCAAGCAAATCCACTTGCACAGCGACAGAACAAGACCTGAACAAGACCTGAACAATCGCGGCAAACCCGGCTTCCTCGCTGCATAGCACAGACCAGCGGTCCCTCAACCATGCTCTGATCGTTTTGACCGACAGACCGATGCGGCCCTTGCCATGTGACCGTCAGTGGTTGACACCGCAACCCCGCTCAGCCCCCTGCGATGTGGCTGCACACCACGCGACCCTAAGAATACATAACTAGGTAATTGTGACCGGCATTATTTAAGACCACACCCTTCAAACTACCCCCAAACTACCCCCAAACTTCCCACCATGACTCGGCGAGAATAGCCCGTCGCCCTCCACCTACCGACTTGGCTCCCGGGAGCCGTCGACAATTTGACTGCTCTGGCAAATTCTCTATCCGACAATCTCGCTATCGATCCCGTCGTTGAACATGCCAACGGTTCCGTTCTCCTAGTCGGTCGGAAGCATCACCCACAGTTCGGGTCGACCGACGTTGCAGTGAACCGCTCGCACTAGCATCCCCATGCACGCCCACGACACGAACAGCGTCATTCGAGCCGCATGCCAAGCGATGGGAAATGTACTTGCGGATTCGCGTCGCCGGTTGTCCACGCTAGGAACTGGGTGGAATATCGTTTCAATCACAGCCGAACGCTTTGGCTCATCATCCTGCAAACGATCGAGCGTTTGCAGGGTCTCATAGAACGTTTGCGGTTTCACGCCCCGCTCCATCAGCTGGCGGTCAATCGCGTAGGACGCTTGCCGGCTAAGCGTTGGCAGCGTCAGCAATCCAAGGAAGCTCCAAAGAGTGAATCCGCAGCACGTCAACGCTAACTCACCCACGCTGGTCACGCCCGCACCAGGCAACATGGCCGACAGAACAAAACCGGTCAAAACCCACGCAAACGCAAGCATCACCCCGCGCGTCCGGCTTCCACTTTCGATCGCTTCCAAACGTCTTGCAATCGTGATCGCCAACTGGTCGGGGGACAACTTTGACAGCGAAGACGAAGGCACAACGATCCATTCCATCCTTGGCAAACCAACGATACCGCCAGTGAAACCGACGTCATCGTGCTCGACCACCATGACCGGGCGTGGCTTCCAGCCCCACTGCGAAGCCCGCTCGAGCGCGGCACTGACAGCGACCTTCGCCTCGGCCTGCACATCGCCCCTGTCGGGCAAGGATGCCGTAAGCCGAGCGATTCGGAATTGAAACGCAACCTGGACGACTCCAATCGCCAGGATCACCAAACCAGCCCCGACCAAGCCGACCTCTCGTCCCATCGCCAGAATCAGCAGACTCGCGATCAAAAAGAAGCACGCCTGAACCATCACGCCGCGAATCCATCCCTTCACGAAAGCCCAGATCGTGATTTTGCGTGGGCTTGAGCGATTGGGCAACAAGTAACCGCCCAGAATATCCAGGGGCAGCATCACGCCAACCAAGCAGCTGATCAAGGCCACCAAACCAAACAGATCTTCGCCGCTCCACGACTGCGCGTCTGGCAGCAGTTGGAGCGGTAACCCGGAGGCAAGCAAGTACGAGCTGATCACCACGATCAACCCTACGCCAGAAATCCCTAGCCACAATCGAGAACGTGCGTAAGTAATCGCTACTACTCCAACGAGAGATTGAAACTCAAAACGGCAGACCGCCGCAAAGCCACGCTAAGACGTCTTTTCCAACTCGCCGAGCTGCTTGCCGATCTCTTCCGCCTCGGCTCGTTTCATGTCGCTCTTCTTTCGATTGACCGTGGACAGATCAAAAGATTCCTGCATCAGCTTATTGTATTTTTCCTGCAACTTCTCTTTGCTATTTCCCGATCCAAACATTGCAATGTTCTCCGTAGTTTTGAACTAATGGTAATCGTTAGATTGTGAACGGCCGTCAACAGGAAGCGATTTCAGGAGCATCCGCCTGAGACAATTCCGTCCGTGACAATACAGACAACTAGTCGCTTCGCTACACTCCACGGGGTTCCGAGGTCTTCTCATCAGGTAAATCGAATGAAGCGAAATCCAATGGTCTATATCTCGACAATCGCGGTCTTGGCTGTGATCGGTGTTCTTGTGTTTAACAAGTCCACACGAGCGGGTTACGAATCAGCCGAATACAAGGTGATCGAATCCGACGGAAACTTTGAAGTCCGCGAATATCCCGACCTGATGCTGGTCGCCACGTCCACAAAGATTGACGCTCAAGGTCGCGACGGCAGTTTCATGAAACTGTTCCGTTACATCAGTGGTGCGAACGAGTCCGAGCAGAAAATCTCGATGACGACTCCTGTGTTCATGGAAAACGACAAAGCGGACGCAGAAGTCCAAATGGGTTTCGTGATGCCGAAGGAAGTGGCCGTTGAAGGCGTGCCGTCTCCTACCGGTGCCGATGTCGATGTGCGTAAAAGAGCCGGCGGCCGTTTTGCCGTGATCCGATTCTCCGGCCGGCTCAGCGCCAAGCTCGCCAAAGAATCGGAAACCAAATTGCGAGCCTGGATGGAATCAAAAGGCCTAGTTCCGCAAGACTCGCCCGCAACGTCAGACAACTCGGGCAGCGGGGTCGAATCCGCATCTTATGATCCACCCTTCACCCCCGGCCCACTGCGTCGTAACGAAGTTCTCATTCGCTTGAAGTAGTTCATGACCAACCAACTCTTAACAACGAACCACACGGTCGAAGTCTTTTACGATGGCGAGTGTCCACTATGCGTGCGTGAAATCCAGCTACTGAAATGGCTCGATCGCAAAGACCGCATTCAATTCACGAACATCGCAGCACCCGATTTTAACGCGGCAGAATACGAAAGGACGCCGGTCCAATTCATGGACGAAATCCACGGACGCCTTCCCGCCAAGGGGAGCCAGCCCGCGCAGTGGATCATCGGTGTCGAAGTCTTCCGGCAACTCTACGCCGCCGTCGGCCTCGGCTTTCTCGTTGGGCCAACTCGACTCCCCGGTATCTCGCACGTCTTGAATTTCGGTTACCAAGTCTTCGCCAAGAATCGCCTGCGCCTCACCGGCCGCTGTACTGCCAAAACCTGTGAAGTGAAGTAGAACACTCTTCGTACCGAAGACGGCAACTCGTCCTATCGCCAGTATCAAGGGAAGCAATCAGAGAGATGCCACGGATTCATTCCGATAAATCCAAGGCCACAATCCGTGAAGAATCTTGTGAATCCGTGGCCCCTAGAAATGCGAGGAACTCTGATTGGCTCATCGATCCTTGAACTTGCTCGAGAATGTTTCCTTCCGCATCGGCGATGATGGTGGTGGGCGTAGCAAGGACCTTGTAGCGATCTAACGCCTCCAAAGATGCACCGGGTTCATTGACGTCGATCAATAGCGGTATGAATCTTGCCTCAACCACCGACGCGACCTCCTTGTCGGCCCATACTGTGCGTTTCATGATCCGACAGGGAACACACCACTCGCCCGTGAAGAAAAGGATCATGGGTTTTCCCGATTGCACCGCGACTTGCTTCGCCGATGGATAATCGGCGACCCAGGCGATTCCGTTTTTCGGGACGTAGAAGCAGTGCCATGCATAACCTAGAGAAACGACTAGCGTGACGCGCCAGAACCAACGCCACAACCAGAGACCAATTTCAGGGGACGACTGAGACGAATGCTCTGCGCGGGCCGGTGTATTTCGCATGATATTCCTCGATTCGGTTGACGGTCAGCGTCTCAGGATTCCTTTCGATCGAAGGGAACCACCACTCGTAGAGGGCTGCCTGCACACTGACGCTGAAACACGATGCCCGACAGACGTGCTCCTCTATCCTGGCAACCGCTAAATCTCTGAGCTGCCCGACAGCCAAGACGAAAAGAATGCATGTTGCGTAAAGTGCTGCATCGCCAACACGCAAATTCGCAGCAAACTGCCGCCGCAACTTTGATTCGGTCGAGCAAGGCTGCGCGCAGCCGTTGGCTGTTCTCACGGCCCGTCCAGAGCGCAGGTTCAATTGGTGATCTGCTGGATATCACCCATTGTCCAAGTTTTGTCGAAGAACTCTTGCGTCGGTGCATACAGCCGGAAGTACGGGAACCAGCCTTCGCCAGAATTGGTCTGAATCCAGTTGTTCTTCATCTCAACGGGAAGTTTGGTTGTATCCGGACCAAAATAGATGTCTACGGACCCGTCAGCGTTCGTCCGCAGCTTCTCGTTGCGAGAGTCGAGGTTCGCGTTCTTTTGCGCGGAAATGACAAACCGGCGCGAGTGCTCAGCATAAAGTGTTACTGCCCAAAACTGTTCTGCAGGAGCATTCGCCGGGACGCGAAGACGGTAGGTCTGTGCACCTTTGAGTACGTTGCCGTCCCCGTCACGCTTGGTGCATGACCGGGTTTGCTAGGTTTCTTTGACTTTGGTCTTGCGGCGGCGATGGCGGAAGCCGTCGTTTCTTTCGCCTCGGCGACTCCAGAACGCCTCCCGGTCGTGAGTCTCGCTCAGGTCGTCGGACTTGAGCTGCAGCAGTGGATCGAGGGAATCATCACGCCAGAACTTCTCCGTACCTTTGATCCGCTTGTTGATTTGCTATTGCGTTGACTCCACCGGCGACGTCGTGATCGGAAGACCTGAGCACCGATACCGGTCGTACTTCATCCGCTCGGCGTTGTTACTCAGGTAAATGATCGCGCGGCGGATCGGTTCGGGAACTTCGTCCTGGGACGACGCGATCTGCTGGAGTGCGTCGATGCCCCGCCGAACATCTCCGGCCCATATCCTGTCAAGCCAATCCAGATACAACGACCAACCCTCGTCGATCCGGCCACGCGAAGCGATCGCAGCGGCATAAACGTACGATAGCGCGTGCATTAAATCCACGATCGGTGTGTAGTGCGAAAAGTGCGTCGACCAGATCGACCAGTTCACTTTCAAACCGTCTCCCATAAACGCTTTGGACTCGGCCTTGTTGAACCCTCGTCCGAACGCTTCACCGGCAAGCGTTAAACCCAAATGGTCGTAACCACGGCGGGTCGCGACGATCGTTTTCACCAACGGATCACCGCCGCTCCAACGAGGTGTCCGTGATGACTTTGCGGTCGTGTCCAATTCGCCTTTGGCATCACAGGTTGTTTCTTGAGAATCCTCTGGCCTCGTAGCGTTTGACTGTGATTCTTCTTTCTCAGAACTGTCCACGGGAACGTGCCCGCGGTGGATTTCGTTGAGTTTGGGGACGACCCACAGAGAATCTTTCAAACACTGCGGCACGCCCGGTGTCGGGTCTTCGCCGGTGGGCTTGGCTTGGTAAGTTTGCAGCACACCGGTCTGAGTTTCTCGCCACCAACGGTGTTTCTTCCCTTCGGGTTTGTCGTTGCCCCAACAGTCGTCTCGTACCTGAACGCGACCGCCATCGCACTGAATGACGGCCACGCGGCCTTCCCAACCATTGGCCGGTGCGCCATCGCTTTGGCCGTGTTGCTGATCGGGAATGCTGGCGGCGGTGTAGGCGTCGATGCGCTCTTGCTGTTCGTCGATGCGCTCGTTGCCAATGCGAATGGCGATGCGTTGGCACTGCTTGGCGGAGACCTTCAATTCGGCCAGGTCTTCCAGGTTGCTGCTGGCTGCGGTGTAAGAAGAATCACGTGCCACTGCGATGCTGATCTTGCGAAGCACAGCGGGCGTGTGCAGGTGATCGACATCACACTGAAGAGTTCTCATCTGAGGGAAAAAATCGAGGCGGCAAGCCTCGCAGTGCAACACTTCGGTTTTGAAATTCACTTTGCCGCGTCTGCTTTGCAGCGCGCGGTGCTGGGCGGGCCTGTCGTGCATCGGGCCGCCGCATTTCGGGCAGGCGGTGACTGCGGGAGCTTGCTGGGCCTGCTTGGCGAGCAGTTCATCCATCACCAAACGCGTGACTCGATCGACCTCTTCGATGGTCCGATCTTCAATGGTCATCAGATTGGCGCCCGCTAAGTCTTCCAGGCCACCTTCGGAAATCAGCCGCTGGGCGACGAGGCTGGCGATTTCTTCGGCGGTGGGTGCTGTTTCTGCCTGATCCATGGCACTTTTCCTTAAGAGAATTCTCCAAATCCCCCAGCCATCCCGGCTGCACGCCCGGAATTGTAAACCCTACGCAAATCCACGTCGCCCCCGATCGAAGCTGCAAACCCAGTCATGCACCCTGATCCGGCCGTCTTGAGTCCTTCAGTTGACATGCCGATACATTACATGTAAAGTTTAAAGATCTGTCGTGCGTTTCCCTAGGTGCCCCCGTGACTTCTTCGCTGCAAAACGAACTGAGAAAACGTGCCCCGTTCGATTCGGTCGAGCAGGAAGCGACGCTGGCATTGATGCGGACGAGTGATTTGCTCGAAAACCGCTTTGCACGATTGCTGAGGGAAAGTGGCTTGACACTGTCGCAGTACAACGTGTTACGAATCCTTCGGGGAGAAGGCAAGGCAATGCCGTGCTTGGAAGTCGCCGACCGCATGATTCAAGTTGCCCCCGCGATCACGCGTGTTGTCGATCAACTGATCGGACTGGAACTGATTGTTAAAACACAGTCGCAAGCCGATCGCCGAGTGTTTTATATTGAATTGACGGCGGCGGCGAAACGCCTCCTGAAGAAACTCGATGGTCCGATTTTGAACCTGCATGCGAATTTGCTCGATGGAGTGCCCAAAAATCAACTCGGAACACTGATCGAAATCCTAGAACGTGTTCGTAACAGTGTGAAGAACTGAATTTTTTTGCAACATTTGTTTACATGTAAACTTTTAACTCATTCAACCCCTTCCCCAAATTGGAGCAACGGTGACCAAACCTCGCCGAAACATGGTGTCCCTTACTGCCGCTGGACTCATCCACGTCACGGCCAACCCACCACTCGCCGTCGCAGAAGAGTCGGTCGAAACCGGGTTGCTCATTCGACAAGCTGCCGAGCGAGGTCACACGGACTTGGGCTGGTTGAAGAGCTATCACTCGTTCTCGTTTGGCGGCTACTACGACCAGCAGAATATGGGTTTTCGCAGCCTACGGGTTATCAACGACGACAAGATCGCAGCCGGGCATGGTTTCCCCACTCACCCGCACCGCGACATGGAAATCATTTCCTACGTGCTTGACGGTTCGCTGCAACATAAAGACAGCACGGGCAAGGGAGCGACTATTACTCCTGACGATATTCAAATGATGTCCGCCGGTTTGGGTATCACTCACAGCGAGTACAACCCATCACCGACTCAGCCGAACCACTTCCTGCAAATTTGGATTCAGCCCGCCCTTCGCGGTTTGCAACCTCGGTATAGCGACAACAAGGTCACTGCGGATCAGAAAACGAATGAGTGGAAGTTTATCGCTGGACCTGACGGCTCAGGTGCATCGGTCGGCATCTATCAGGACGCGAACATCTTCGCCAGCAAGTTGCAAAACGGTCAAAGCCTCGACTACACGCTTGAGCGAAGCCGCCACGTGTGGCTGCAAGTCGCGACCGGCGAAATCATCGTCAACGGTACGACTTTGAAATCAGGTGACGCGGTAGCGTCCAGCCGCGCAACAGATTTGCACATCACGTCCGCGATGGACGCCGATGTGCTGTTGTTCGATCTTGCCTGAATCCGAACTAACCACAACCGTACTTTCAACTTCTTTATTAAAGGAATCCTAACCATGGCTCGACTTCTCTACATTGAATCGTCTCCTCGCAAAGCACGCTCGAAATCCATCAACGTTGCGAATGCGTTTTTAGCCGCTTACAAGTCCGCCAATCCCAATGATGAAGTCGTCACGATCGACCTTTGGGAAAAACAGCTTCCCGAGTTCGATGGTTTCACGATCGACGCCAAGTATCAAGTGCTTCATGGTGATAGCTTCGACGACGACCAAGCCAAAGCTTGGCAAGGGGTGGTCGAGGTGTGCGATGAATTCAAATCCGCCGACAAGTACTTGTTTAGCGTCCCGATGTGGAACTTTGGCGTTCCTTACAAGTTAAAGCACTACATCGACGTGATCGCTCAGCCGGGACAGACTTTTTCATTCGATCCTGCGACCGGATACAGTGGTCTCGTAAAGGGAAAACCCGCAGTCGTGGTTTACGCTCGCGGCGGAGCTTATGAGGGCGAAGCTTCTGGAATGGATCATCAGCAGCCCTACATCCAGCAGATGCTCGGCTTCTTTGGGTTCACCAACGTTCATCCCGTGGTGATCGAACCAACACTAGCTGCACCCGATGCTGTCGCCGAGACGGAGTCGACAGCGATTGACCTAGCCAGAAACCTTGCTTTGAAGTTTTAGCGATCCGCCGGTTCTCAATACCGAACCCATTGACCCAGAACGATGAATGCTTTTTGCAACACAGAAACCGATCGACATTGGCTTGCTGCTTCTGCGGATTGCTCTGGGCGGCTTTATACTCGTCCACGGTCTTCAAAAACGATTGGTTTTTGCGAGATGGCCGTGGTGTTCTTAGACCCAATCGGAATCGGAAACCGACTCAGCCTGATTCTGGCGATCGGTGCTGAAGTCGGATGCTCCGTGCTGTTGATCGCGGGTTTGCGAACATGACTTGTCTTGCTTCCACTTGCATTTACCATGATCATCGCCCGCTTTTTCGTTCATGTTGGCGATCCGTGGAAAGTGAAAGAACTCGCTGCGATATATCTTACTGACTACGTGGTACTGTTCGTAACCGGCCCAGGCCGACTGTCGGTTGACGCGAAGCTGTCGCCTGACCAATCACGATCGCAGTAAAACATTTCGGTGTGCAACCCAGAGCCGACGACGACTAGGCCATCGACTCCGTAAGAGAAGCTGGCATCAACAATTTCTTCAATCATGACGGTTAGAACAGTCGAAATTCGCATCGCCACGGAGCAGGATAGCGATGCGATTCTGGCAGCCCACATGAATGCCTTCGTCGAAGGTCCGGTGTTCGCAAAACTCGTTGATGAGATGCTCGATGATCCTTCTGGCGAGCCAACGCTATCGCTCGTCACTGAGCCTAGTACCGGACTGGTTGGCCACCTTCTATTTACGTCCGTCAGAATGGAGCCGCACTACAGACAAGTCAGAGCAAGGATTTTCGCACCGCTGGCTGTTGTTCA
This sequence comes from Rubripirellula reticaptiva, assembly GCF_007860175.1. Lineage (NCBI taxonomy): Bacteria > Pseudomonadati > Planctomycetota > Planctomycetia > Pirellulales > Pirellulaceae > Rubripirellula > Rubripirellula reticaptiva. The sequence goes on from NZ_SJPX01000006.1 coordinate 397,333, forward strand.
AAATCGACAACGTTTGGGAATTGGCAGACGTTTGAGTCAAGCGGGGTTTCGTCAGTTGGAGGGAGCTGCCGTGAACCTTATGTTTGTTGTCGGCTATCTCGACTACTACTCGCGATTCAAGTTCAAGCCCGCAACTGTACAGGTTCTCGAAGAAACGTATCCAATCCCACTGCAAGACGCAGACGCCTGAATGGAGAACAAACTGAATCCCGTAACGATTGAGAATTGCAAGGGATGAGAATTGCAAGGGAATCGTTCGCTGCTCGGAAGCCATAGACCACTCGAACTACTAGATTGAGTGAGGGCGTCTTAGTTCTTCGATGCGGACTATTTATCACAACAAGACGGGACATACGCATCTGCGTCAGTGATGACGGTTGCGCTTCATACTCTGCTTTTCCAGAGCTAACGTATATAGAGTCGATCAATGATTGGTCGATGAAACGCTTTCCGTCTACTGACATCCAACCGTTCGCTCGATGCCGGCAAGCGTGCTGGCGAGCGTTGCTTCTGTTCTGGCGACTTGGACTTGCAGTGACAAGAGTTCGCGGTACGTGGCGATCAAGTCGGTGAAGTCGGCTTTCTTGCCTTGGTAGTCGGCCGTGGTGATTTCGAGGGTTTGCTCGGTGCGAGGAATCAAACGCTCTCGAAAGAGTTTATGTTGTTCAATTGCAGCATAGGCGGACGCGACTTGGCGGCGCAGTGTTCCACGCAAACGGTCTCGCTCGGCTTCTTGACGCAGCGTTGTGCTACTTCGATTGTGAGCGGCTTCGCTGACACCCGCGTTAATCTTGTCACGCCAAATCGGAAGTGTCACACCGACGGTAAAGTTGATGTTGTCGTGACCGTTGGCGACGGGACTGATAACGTCCTGGTTGTCGCTGATAATCGAATATCCAAGCCCAAGTTGAAAGTCAGGGTATTGCTGCAAACAGGCAAGGGATTCTTTCGCACGATCTCGAGCGATTTCGGCGGCAAGCCCTCGTAGAGTCGGGTTGCATCGCTCGGCTTGGGCGACGAGCAGGTCGAGTTGTGGCACGGCTTCGTCAACATCCAAGTCGGTAACGGCAGTAGGCATGTAATCAAGCGGCATGCGAACGAGCGTGCCCAGGTCCGCACGGGCTTGCTCTTGCTGTCGACGCAGCGAGATTAACTGCTGGGCAAGTCGATCGCCTTCGAGTTCGGCGCGCAGGATATCTTGTTGGCTGCCACCGGTTTTGTAACGAGCTTCTGCAACGGTGATCAGGTCTTGGACTAGTTCGTTGTTATCGTCGACGATGCGAATCAGTTCGCTGGCGAGCCAAAGTTCATAGTAGGCAAGTCGAACCGCTTCGACGATTTCACTTTCCTTATCTGCGATTTCAGCCAGCGCCACTTGAACTTCACGAGCAGCGACCGCTCCCCGAGCATCCAGCTTGGCAGGCCAAGGCAGTTTCTGTGTGAGAGCGAACTGATGGGCGACACGTCCGCCGGCCGTCTGCAACGCTTGATCGTGGATGGGCCAGAATGTGTTGCCGACCATCGGGTCTTCCAGAGCCGTTGCTTGTGGGATGCGATGCTGGGCTGCGGCAACTCTTTGGCGAGCCGCAGCAATGGACGGATGAGTCGAGAGGGCTGTCGCGATGAGCTCGGGGAGTAAGTCTGGGCGAGGGGAAGTCACGGAGATCGGAAGAAGGGGAGTTGGAAGATTGGCAGCGCGTAGATCGCTGATTGCCATTTTGCTATCGATGCTATTCGTGTCGTTATTCTCCCCGACTCCCACTCGCCCTGACTCCCCACCTTTCGATTGATCGTCTTCACGAAATCCCACTAGCGAGACCAAAGGCCTTGCGGGTGCTTTAATGGTTGGTTTTTTGGGCTGCGAGGCAGATATTGGCGTGCTCGCGAACCGCTCGCTCCCCGCATGACAGCCCGAAGCCAATAAAATGCACAAAAGCAAAGCTCTTCGCTTTGCAATCGCCGTCGGCTTTCCTGGACTTGGTCGTGTTTCGATCATGCGAAATGAACCTAAGATTCTTATCTTGACGGTGATTCGGCTTGTACTTGCTTCGGCATACGACGACAATCAAGGCTGGTCATTCGGCTGCATTCCGTCTTGCTAACTACCATGAACCACCGAACAATCCGCACCGCCGTCACACTTTGCCTGATCGTCGCAACGATGATTCAGCCGATGTCGGCGTTGGCGTTCGGGGGGAACTGCGCGGATCAGGGTTGCGAGCAGAATCTGATGTGCCAGGGCTGTGGTTGCTGTGAAGTAGCCGAGTCGAGCGTGAAATGCTGTTGCTGTGGCCATTCGGAGAAGGAGTTTGCCCCGGCATGCGAAGAGCCGCGGGAATCCGTTGAACTGCCGTTTGCTGCCGTTTCGAGAGCACCAGAAACCGCTATCGGTCATTGCACCTGTGGCCTGACGGTACCTCCGATGAATCGCACCAACCCGCGAGACCAATTGGTTCGCGAGTTGACGTTGCGTCTGGCTTCCCTGGTTTTTGTGGTCCTGGAAGACGCCCATCCACTGCCCGCCGCACCCCGCGTGATCGACACGACGCCGGGAAGCCGAGCGGATTTCTCTCAACGCATGCTCTGCGTTTGGCGGATTTAGGGAGTCTCAACGGAGAGCGTGCGCGCTCACTGAACGAGATTTTTTAGTTTCCCCATCCAATTAGACGGACGATTTTCCGTCATCAAAAGAGAAATCAATATGCGCTATTTCATTTCATCCACAGCAGGATTGCTGCTGGTCTTTGCTACCGTTGCCGGATGCAATAAATCCGCTGACACCGCGACGACTTCACCAACTCCTGAAGCCGTTGAAGCGACCGCCGTGAATTTTGCAAATGCAAAGTGCCCAATCATGGGCGGCAAACCTTCGGCGGAACTGACAACTGAGTATGACGGCAAGACGATTGGCTTTTGCTGTGACGGTTGCCCAGAAAAATGGGCCGCACTGACCGACGAGGACAAAGCGGAAAAGTTCGCCAAGGTCAACGCTCATGCTGCACATGATCACGCGGCCGGCGAATCCGCTGCTGGCGACCACGATCATTCAGATCACTCGGACGAATAGTCCCGCCTCAACGCAACATCGGCAAAGCATGTTCGGCGGCACCTTTGATGCAAGTCAATGGTGTCGCGGCGGGCGATCCGGCCTGGAGCCAGTATGAGTGAGACAAAGAGCGAAAGCATGGACAATCCTAGTCCCAAAAAGAAGCTACTTGAGCGGCTTACCGGTTTGAAATGGCTGGGCAAGACGCTGGTGCATGCGCTCGTTTTGATCACCACCTTCATCGGCGGCATCGCCTTGATCGGCGTGGCTCAGCGATTGGGTTGGATTCGCAGCAGCGATGGGGTGGTGTCATCGGAGACGGTGACCGGCGAAACAGTTTACACATGCCCGATGCATCCGCAGATTCGACAAAGCGAACCGGGCAACTGTCCGATCTGTGCGATGAAATTGGTGCCAGCGGCCGGCACTGGGAAGCAAGAAACGGCAGTCGCGTCGGACGAACGATTCATCTGTCCGATGATGTGTACGCCACCATCGAGCGATCCGGGGCGTTGCCCGGTGTGTGCAATGGAATTGGTCAAGGCAACGGGTGGCGGCAGTGGAGACGGTCAATCGGTGACGATCGAACCGGTGGCACGTCGTCTGATCGGAATCAAGACGGCAACCGCAAAACTTGGTCCTGTCTCGCAAACGATTCGCACCATCGGTTCGATCGACTACGACGAAAGCAAGCTCGCGACGATCTCAGCGTACGTCGGCGGTCGGATTGAAAAATTGTACGCAAACTACGTTGGCGTGCCGGTCGAAAAAGACGACGATCTCGCGTTGATTTACAGTCCCGATCTGTATTCCGCACAAGTGGAATTCTTGACCGCGCGCAACGGCGGCGGCCTGAAGCGACTTGGCGGCTCCTCTGATTTTGCCGAGCTTTCCAAACAGAAACTGATTGAGCTTGGGTTTACCGAGGACCAATTCAACAATCTATCTCAGCGTGGACAAGCCGAAAGCCGTATTCGACTACGTTCGCCGATCAAGGGAACTGTGATTGATAAGTTCGCCGTCGAAGGAGACTATTTGAAAACCGGAGACCCGGTTTATCGCATCGCTGATCTTTCGACGGTGTGGCTGATGCTCAATCTGTATCCCGATGACGCGTCACGAATTCGATTTGGACAGCAGGTCGAGGCCGAAGTGTCATCGGTGCCCGGCGATGTCTTCACTGGGCGGGTCGCCTTCATTGATCCCACCGTGAGCGAGCAAACCAGGACGGTTAGCGTTCGTGTGGAAATGCTGAACGCGGATGGTGCTTTGCGTCCCGGCGACTACGCCACGGCACGTGTCTATGTCCCGGCACTTCGGCAGGACCGCGTCTACGATCCGTCGCTTGCGGGCAGATACATCAGCCCGATGCACCCCCAAATCATTCGCGACAACCCCGGTGACTGTCCGATTTGTGGGATGGCACTGATCCCGACATCGAAACTCGGATATTCGTCTCGTCCACTTCCCAGACAAGACGTTGTCACGGTGCCACGCGACGCTGTGCTGATGACCGGCAAGAACAGCGTCGTGTACGTCGAAACGGATCCCGGGCGATTCGAAATTCGTCGCGTGGTCGTTGGCCCGATGACAAACGAAGACGCGATCATCTCGGAAGGCATCGCCGTCGGCGAGACTGTGGCGACGGGTGGAAACTTCCTGATCGACTCGCAAATGCAACTCGCCGGGAATCCGTCGTTGATGGACCCCAGCAAGGCGTCGACGTATCCACCAGGACCACTCGATTTGCCCAAGCAGCAGGCGATCGTCTTGGCGGGTGATGCAGGCGAACAGTTTGACCGTGCCTATCAAGCCTACTTTACGATCCAAGAAGCACTTGCGGCGGATCAAACGCCGCCACCAGCAGCAGTCAACACGCTCGATGACTCACTCTCTCAATTGCTGTTGCTGCCGACCGTTCCCGATGAAGCTCAGACGCACCTCCAGCGTGCAAAGCGGAGTGTCGATCGGCTTGCGGGTTCGCTGGAACAGACTCGCGAGGGATTTCGGCCGCTTAGTCATTCGTTGCTCAAGACCGCCAATTCCGTTCGTGGTCCAAACACGGCGAACAAACTCGTTCACATGTTTTGCCCAATGGTTCCCGGAGGCGGTGGTGATTGGATGCAGCCCGGCGGCGATCTCGTCAATCCGTATTGGGGCAGTGAAATGCTGTCCTGCGGCGAGACGGTGAGTGACATGGCAGTGGACATAGCAATGGACGCGCAGCCCGATTATTCGGAGCCTCGCTAGCCATGCTGAATGCTCTGATTCGATTCTGTGTCAAAGAACCACTGTTGGTGGCGTTGCTCTCGCTAGCGCTGTCCATCGGCGGTTGGTTTGCTTTCAAAGCCGTTCCGATCGACGCGATTCCCAACGTGGGCGAAAACCAAGTGATCGTACTAACGCCTTGGCCAGGGCGTTCACCCAAGGACATCGAAGACCAGGTCACGTATCCGCTAAGCGTTTCGTTGTTGGCCGTTCCGGGGGCCGAGTCGGTTCGCGGCAAAAGCATGTTTGGATACAGCTTTGTGCAAGTGACTTTTAAGGACGAAATCGACTTCTACTGGGCTCGCAGCCGCGTCTCGGAACAACTTGGTACCGCGGCATCTCAATTGCCTGATGGCGTTGTGCCCCAGCTTGGCCCCGACGCGACTGGTTTAGGCCAAGTCTACTACTACGTTTTGACGCCACCGGCCGAAGGCATGGGTTTGGACGAATTGCGAAGCTTGCAGGACTTCGTCGTCAAATACGAACTACAAGCTGTCGAAGGCGTCAGCGAAGTTGCGTCAATCGGCGGCTATGTTCGCCAGTACCAGATCGACGTAGACCCCGACAAGCTTCGATTTCATGGCGTATCGCTCGACAAATTGGCGATGGCCATCAAAGGCTCGAACCTGGACGTCGGTGCCAAGACGGTTGAAACAACGGGAATGGAATACATCGTTCGTGGCAAAGGATTTCTGGGCAGCGGAGGCGACCACGGCGAAGCGATTCGCGACATCGAACAAACCGTCATCATGCAACGAGACGGTGTCCCAGTTCATGTTCGCGACGTTGCCAGTGTGCAACTTGGTCCCGACTTCCGCCGTGGAGCTCTCGATTACAACGGCGCCGAAGCGGTTGGTGGCGTGGTGGTGATGCGATACGGCGAGAATCCTCGCGAGGTGATCGACCGCGTCAAAGCAAAGATCACTCAAATCGAACCCGCACTCGACGGCGTCAAAATTCATGGCGTCTACGATCGCAGCGGTCTGATTGATGAAACGATGGCGACGCTAACGCATTCACTGCGTGATGAGATCATTATCACGGCCATCATCATCTTGTTGTTCTTGCTTCACATCCGCAGCAGCATCGTCGTGGCGATTTGTTTACCGGCGGCGGTGCTGATGTCGTTCATCGCCATGCACTTCGTTGGCGTTGGTTCCAACATCATGTCACTGGCCGGAATCGCGATCGCGATTGGCACGATGGTCGACATGGCAATCATTGTTTCGGAGAACATTTACCAGGGGCTGGCAGAGTGGGAGAACGGTGAGCGTAAGAAGACGCGAAACGAGGTCATCTATGAAGCCACGATCGAAGTCGCTCCCGCCGTCATTACTGCCGTTGCAACGACGATCGTTAGTTTCCTACCGGTCTTTTTCCTGACGGGTCGCGACTACCGGCTCTTTTCGCCACTGGCGTACACGAAAACGTTTGCGATCGCGATGGCCATGCTGACCGCGATCACTCTCGTTCCAGCACTCAGTCGACTACTCCTAAGAAGTGCGGGCTATCGCAAGCGGTCCGCATTGGTGGCCGCCCTCGCACTGACGACTTTGCTGGCCGCGACCTCGCATTTCCTGTGGGGCGATGATCTGGCCGGCCACTTTCAGATCCAACAATGGGTCGTGACTTGTGTTGCGGCACTGGTCGGCTTTGTTGTCGGCTGGCAACTCCTACGAGAACGTATCCGTCCGATCGAAGAGATCCCGACCAGCCGTTTTGTGCATTGGATCTACGCCGCTCGGCTTCGGCAGGCACTCAGTCACAAATTATTCGCGTTATCGTTTCCGGCGATGCTGCTAGTGCTTGGATTAGGCGCGTATGTCGGGTTGCCAACCGTGCTGAAGCCCATCGAAACGGCAGCAGGCTATGTCGGCGCCGACCTCAATTCATTGCCAGGCTACGTTAACGCCAAGCATGTCTTTACGGGATTGCAAAGCGATGATTGGATCGCGCTGGACGAAGGCAGTTGGTTTTACATGCCGACGCTATACCCGGCAGCCAGCTTTTCGCAAGCGATGCAGGTTCTGCAAACGCAAGACGTATTGATCGGCCAGATTCCCGAAGTCAAAGACGTGCTCGGAAAGATCGGCCGCGTCGAATCAGCACTTGACCCCGCGCCAGCCTCGATGATTGAAACCTATGTCATGCTCAAGCCCGAATCGGAGTGGCGAGATGGCGTGACCGCACGCGATGTTTGGGACGAGATCAATCGTGTGGCGACGCTGCCGGGCGTCACGCCAGCGTCAGCGTTGCAACCGATCGAAGGCCGCGTCGTAATGCTGCAGTCGGGAATCAAAGCACCGATGGCGATTCGTATTTATGGCGATGACTTGGAAATACTCGCTTCGGCGGCAATGTATGTGTCCGCCGTCCTGAAGACATCTCCCTACGTTAATTCGGGCACCGTCAATCCCGACATCGTGCTCGGCAAACCCTACATCGAATTCACGGTCGATCGCGAAGCCGCATCTCGTTATGGCATGAGTGCGTCGATGGTCAATCAAGTGATCGAAACCGCGCTTGGTGGAATGAACCTTATCAAGACGGTCGAAGGTCGCGAGCGATACCCAGTCCGCTTGCGTTACAGTCGCGACATCCGCGAGCATATCGAAAGCCTCGGTCGCTTGCCGGTGGTCACTCACAGCGGCGCGATCGTGCCGTTGGAGAAACTTGCGAAGCTTGAAACGACTTGGGGGCCTGGTGCAATCAATAGCGAGAATGGTCGCTTGATCGCGCATGTCGCGTTCATGACGAATGGTACGGTGGGAGCTCTCGAATCGGTCGCGGCAGTCGAAGAACAGCTTCGTCAAGCTCAGGCATTGCCAGAAATGGACCCTAATCGACTTTCCCTTCCCACCGGTTACTCGCTTGAAGCTGTCGGCAGCTTTCGCAACCAGATCGAAGCCAACCTGCGATTGATGTGGATCATTCCCGTCGTGATGGTGATCAACTTGCTACTGATCTACCTCGAATTTCGCAACCTGCCGATCTCGTTGGCGGTCTTCTCAGGAATTCCCGTTGCATTCGCGGGCGGAATGATCGCGGTGGCGTGGATGGAAGTTGAACTCAATACCGCCGTTTGGGTTGGCTTCATCGCTCTGTTCGGTTTGGCGGTTGACGACGGCGTCGTGATGGCGACTTACATTCATCAACTCTTGCAACGCCGCAAGATCAGCACCGTTGAAGACATCCGCAACACGGTCTACGAAGCCGGCCTGAAACGTATCCGTCCCTGCATGATGACGACCGTCACGACACTCGCCGCTCTGGTTCCCGTGTTGATCGCAACCGGACGCGGCGCCGACGTGGCGAGGGCGATGGCGATCCCAGTCTTTGGCGGAATGCTGGCCGAACCATTCACCTCGTTCATAGTGCCAACGCTGTACTGCGGCTATCTCGAACTGAAGATGCGATTTGGCGTGCAAGACGAACTCTGGAAGGGCACCGAAGAGATGCCCGAAAAAACACAACTCGAAGTAGCTTAGAAGACTGTGAAAGAACCCGTTACTCTTTGGAGAATTAGAATGGATCGAAATCTACCACTGGCACTTGTCATCAGGCTGTTTGGGTTGCTTTTAATGGCACACCCGGTTGCCGCCCAGGAAACGTCGGGCACAGAGGCGATCACACAACCAGACACCGACAAAATCACACTCAAACAGGGACCACACGGCGGAGCGCTTCGCCAAGTTGATTCGTTGCAGGTGGAAGCGTTCGTGACGCAAGCAGGAATCGAATGCTATGTCTTCGACCTCAGCGGCAAGGCTGTCGCCGTTGGTTCGGCACGAGGCACCGCGTCCGTGCGACTGGCAGGAAACGCAAAACGCTATCGCTACGATTTAATGCCAAACGAACGAGGCGGCATTACAGCAAGTGTTGATCTATCCAAGTTGGCCGGAAGACAGTTGCGAATTGAAATCCAGCTAGTTGGCCTGGTGACTTCCGATTCTGGTAATCTCGAGTTCCAAGAAGTCGCAAGCGTACCACTCAACAAAAACCAACTCGACGCCGACGCGATCGCACGCCAAAAGATCTGTCCGGTCAGTGGCAAGCCACTGGGCAGCATGGGCGATCCGATCGCCGTCGATTTCGACGGCCAGAAAGTCTTCGTTTGCTGTGCCGGATGCGTTGCCACCGTTAAAGCCGATCCTACAAAATACGCTGCTGGTCGGGCACAGATCACGGTCACCACATCCACTCTGGCCGACGCGGCAGCAATCGCCGCGCAGAAAGTTTGCCCAGTCATGGACGAACCGCTCGGTGGCATGGGCACGCCGATCAAGGTGATGGTTGGCAACAAGCCGATCTATCTGTGCTGCAAAGGCTGCATCAAGAAGATTCAAGCTGAACCAGCAAAGTACCTGGCCATGGTCTACCCAGCTGGAAAAACTGCAAGTGTTAGTGCTGGGACAGAACAGGTACGCGAGGGCGTCTTCAAGGTCACGACAGTCGATGCACCATTCATTGCTGCGCAAAAGAAGTGCCCCGTCATGGACGAGCCGCTTGATGCGATGGGCGGCCCCTTCAAGGTCAACGCGGCCGGCAAAGCGATCTACATCTGCTGTCCCGGTTGTGCAAAAAGGATCGCATCAGAACCAACCAAGTATCTCGTGATTCTCGCGGAACAAGGAGTCGATGCACCGTCAATCAAGTAGTCGATTGAATCGAAAGACGACATGGCCGATGAGACAGAATCCCGGAACAATTGAGAACTACAGAGGAATCGTTCGCTGCTCAAAAGTCTTCGACCATGCGAAATACTGGATTAAGCGAAGAACGTGCCCGATAGTTCATTCGCAAGCATTGACCCGCCGGCAAATGCCTGAAATACACAGGCATTTGAGTACTTGCATCCATCCCACGAATCAGATGAACAGACATGCAACCTCAACTCGCATATACCAATTTCTATGCTTCCATTTGAAACACGCAGCGTCTGACTTCCACGTCTCGCCTTTGCGACGCGGCTTCTTTTTGCACTCTTTCTGTTTGGCATGGGGATCATGACGATGGGCTTTGCCGTGAATGGGGGTCCGGTTGGCGGTCCGCCGAGTGAGCTCGACCAATTCATGACTGCTCTTTAGAAAACAGCCTATCTGATCTTTTGGGTCGGCTTTCTCAAGACAGTCGCTGGCGGGCTAATGTTCTTCCCTCGGACTGCGCCACTCGTGATCCTGATGACGCTGCCCTATGCGTTCAACATCCTGCTGTACGTGATCTTCTTCGCTCATCGGTACCTCGTCATCGGGCTTCTTGATTTTGCAGCGTGTGCTCTGCTGATTTACTGCTACTTTGATTGGTACCACCCTGTCTTTGCTGGGCCGACGCCAAACTCGACTCAGAAATTGCTTAGAGACGAAAATGCACTTTGATTATTAATCATCGCCGGGATTCGCAATTGGTCGCGTTGCTTATCAGATTCGTTCCGGAATGGCCGCTGTGCTGAAGGGTGCCGCTTGCCCGTTTTCGCCGGAGGAAACGCAGACACTGATAACCGTGTCGGACGCGAACGCACCGCTGAGCATGAACGAGTTGGCATCGTCGATGATTCGTGATCCAACGACGGTGAAACGCCAATTGGATCGACTCGTCCAGCATAAGTTTGTTGTGCGGAGCGTATCGAGTGAGGACGCTCGTATCGTGATGATCGGATTGACTTGTCGCGGCAAACAGAAACTTAGAACCGTGCTCTCGCTATTGGACGACATGCGAAAAACGGCGCTCAAAGGTATTTCAAAGTCTAAGCTGGAAGCGACGCAAAACGTTTTGCGGAAGATGCAGAAGAACCTAACCGAACACATTTCAAAGGGTGAGTCTCACGGAAATACTCATCACTGCTCTCTGCTTTCTGACGCTCGGTGCGAGATTGAGCCAAGGCCAGCAAACGAACAATGCTACCCAGCAGTTGAGAAATCAGAGCAGCCAGTTTACCGAGCAGATCATCAAGGTTGCCGACAGTGTCTATGTCGCGGTTGGGTTCAGCGTCTCGAACGTCTCGATGATCGTTGGTGATGACAGTGTGGTGATTATCGACACCGGGATGATGCTCGATGATTCCGAGCGAATCGCGACGGAATTTCGCAAAGTCACGGACAAACCGGTCAAGGCGATCGTCTTCACGCACGCGCACGGTGACCACACTGGCGGAGCGGCGGCATTTCTCGGCGACGAACGTCCGCAAATTTGGGCGCATGCGAATTATGGCAGCGAGGCTCGTTCGTGGACGTCTGGCAACCTGACTGTTCAAAACTCGCGGGGCGCGAGGCACGCGGGATTCAAATTACCCTCCGAACAACGAATCAATAATGGCATCGCACCGGTTCGATATCCCAAACGCGGCGGCGCAGTTTTCGCAGCATCTCACGCCACCAATCCAACACATTTTCTTAGAAGCAAACGGCAAACAATTAGAGTTGCCGGCATCGAGTTGGAACTTGTCTTATCACACGGCGAAACCAACGACCAGATCTTTGCTTGGTACCCAAGCGGAAAGGTGCTCTTCGCCGGCGACAACTTCTATCGGTCGTTTCCAAACTTGTACGCCATTCGTGGCACGCCCAACCGTAGCGTTCGTTTATGGGCCGAGAGTCTCGGAAAGCTAGCCGTTTGTGGGGCGGAGGCTCTGGTAGGCGGACATACGAATCCCATCATGGGTGCTGCCAAAGTCAAGCAAGTTCTGACCGACTACCACGCTGTCGTTCTGTACATTCACGACAAGACCGTCGAAGGAATGAACAAAGGTCTCACGCCCGATAAATTGGTCGAATACGTGCAACTTCCTGACGACCTGGCCAGCAAAGATTACTTGCAACCGTTCTACGGACATCCGGAATGGGGAGTGCGCAGCGTATTTAGCGGCTACCTCGGCTGGTTCGACGGCAATCCATCGAATCTGTTTCGACTCTCACTAAAACCAGAAGCGGAACGTGTCGCGAAACTGGCCGGAGGAACAGACAAGCTTTTGAAATCTGCCCGCGATGCGCTAGCGTCAGACGACAATCAATGGGCTGCGCAGCTCGCCGATCACCTGCTTGCAATCAATGCTGATGACAAAAACGCGAAACAAGTCAAAGCAAACTCGCTAACCAATCTCGCCAGTAACATGGTCAACGCAACCGCCCGCAACTACTACCTCACTGTCGCCCGCGAGCTGCGGGAGTAGCGGTACTATGTCCACTGTCACCGGTCGTGTCTGCAGGTACGATTGGGCTGAAGTTTAGAGACAACGCGTTCACCAATTCGACACTCGAAAGAAGAGCCAAACATGACCTATCCGCGAACTTTTTCCCACATCGGAATTTCCGTCACTGACCTGGACCAGGCAGTCGACTTCTACACGAAAACGCTGGGATGGTACGTCATCATGCCCCCGACCGAAATCGTATCGGATGACTCGGCGATTGGAGTCATGTGCGATGATGTCTTCGGAAAGGACTGGGAGCGATTCCGAATTGCTCATCTAGCAACCGGCGACCGAGTCGGCGTGGAGTTGTTCGAGTTTAGAAACGCCGAAAAGCCTGCGGACAATTTTGAATATTGGAAGACAGGGGTATTTCACTTTTGCGTTCAAGACCCTGATGTCGAGGGCCTCGCAAAAAGAATTGTCGCGAATGGGGGCAAGCAACGGATGCCAGTTCGCGAGTACTATCCCGGCGAGAAACCTTATCGCATGGTCTACTGTGAGGACCCTTTCGGGAATCTCATCGAGATCTATTCACACAGCTATGAACTGACGTATTCAGCCGGTGCCTACCAATCCGATTCTGACTGAGGGATGATCAGCGTTGTCAAAATGAGAGCATTGGCCTCAATTTTAACTCGCGCGTGGCTACGCGAGCTTGCGAATTATCTTCGCTAGATTGCCAGCCACAACTGTTCCGAATGGCACGTCCTTTGTTATCACGCTGCCGACACCGACGACGCTGCGATCGCCGATCGCAACGACAGGTCTGATGACCGCCTTGCCGCCGATCCTGACCGGCCTACCGAACTCATGCGTACGGCGCTAGTTCGCGTCGAGCGGATGCGTAGCGGCATAGATGTGAACGCCGGGCGCGATAAACACCTTGTTCCCGATCCGCACTTCGCAAACGTCCAAAATTACGCAATCGAAGTTGAAGTACACTTTCTCGCCCAGATAGATATTGGTCCCGTTATCGCAGCGAAAAGGTGGTTCGAGCCAGACGGAGTCTCCACCGCTGCCGAACAGCTCTTTCAAAATGCTGCACCGTAGCTTCGCCGCACGGGGCTCAGTTGTGTTGACCATATGGCAATGCTGCCTTGCCATCATCCGATGGCTTCCACCAACTCTGGATTATGGGATCGTACAGGTCGCCTGCCAGCATCTTGTCGCGTTCACTCACCATGTTTCATCAATCCCAAGTTTTACATTGCCATTGTGAATCGTTTGACAATGGTTTGCCGTTCCCTTGGCTAGTCCTTGATGTCATTCGCGGCGATCTGGGTACTTGTGCGTTTGGTACCAAACTCTGGACCGAAGTCGGCCGTGACCTTGTACGCAGACATGCGCCTTGGGAAGACTCACGACAGCAGTGATTGGCCCCGCTTGCATGTCCAGGTTCTCTGACGCCGAAACACGATGGCATTAAACCGCATTCGATGCGAACGCCATTGATTTCGCCGTCGATTCGTAGACGCTTCGACTTGCCGAAGTCCAACTGCGAAATAATGTGCCAAGGCAAGAAAGCCAGCGTCTCGGTGATCTTAACGTCAAAGTTGCAAGGATTGTCACTCATGTTGTTTCCAGTTGTTGGCCCATAAGTTAGATGCCGTGATTCTGGTCGATCGAGAAAAGTTGCTCGAGCCCAGAACCAAACAACGAATCGAAACGAAGCGATCATTTGACCGCCGACAATCATCTCGGATTAGTACGGAAGACGCGATTGGAGATCTGCATCGCTATGAACTTCAAGATCGTTATCTCGAACTGACCCGAATGGAGCTACCTGCCCAGGCAAGACTCGGCGGTTGGATCGTGAAGTACGATCATTGCGTCATGCGAATTATCTACGATCAGTGGTTTCAGGGCTGATGGTACCAACCTCTCGATCAACGCCTTGTCGCCCACACACAACTGAACGACGAAAACCTCACCCAAGCAATCGCAATGGCCGAAACCTTTCTGGCCGGCGACACCGAAACACTGGCTCGCTGGAACCGCGAAAGTCGGTTATGGCGAGGCAAACTCAAACCAAACTGAATGACGTCCAATCCCAAACCCGTCGAATCCAGCGACGAACTCACGCGAGGCCAAGTTCGCTGAAACCAATGCTGGTGAAGAGTCACGCCGTTTCCGAGGCAAATCGCAGCGAGGCTAATGCGATGGCGAAGATCAAACGCATTCGCACCAAACCGTGTTCAAAATGCATCGAGAGGAACGACGTGCTCTACCGCGTTCGCATCGAGGAAGACGGCGACTGGATCTTCGTCTGCCCGGCCTGCCTAGAAATGGTCAAGCCAGCCAACCCACACTTTCAATACGGCGGCACCTGGAAGAGTAAGAAGCGGCACTGAGAACGTCGGGCAATTTCGCCGTTCTCACGCATGGACTGTTCCAGAAACGTTTTCATGAACGATTTCCGGTCTTCGGCCAACGGTTGCTCGCCAACCGTTGATCACGCGAGTGATATACCGCAACTCGAAATCCCTCAAACGATTCAGGGTTTGACGCGATTCGCAAACAAATTCCCGCCCGCTAGGAAGTCGGTTTGGGGCGTTCGCCAGACGTCAATCCGCCTTGCCGCTGTACTCAAGCAGTTGCTTGCCCGCCTTGTCGACAATAACCGCGACACCGTCAGCGCCGCCAACAATGAATTGACTGCCGTCACGATTGGAATCCAATGCATACAGATATCCGCCCGGGACCTTCGAATTGGTCTCTCTGGCTCCGTTGTCAGTTCGATAGACACGGAAGTATCCGTCACCGCCCACGACGCCAATTCGATCCTCACGCCCAACAAAGACTAGCCCAGTGACCTCGGACTTCAAGCCACTGATTGTTTGTGTGGACTGCCCAGAACCGATATCCCAAACTTTGACCGTCGCATCCGCCGAACCACTTGCAAGTTGGCGAAGATTCACGTTCCAAGCGATTGCGGTGACGTGATGCGTGTGCCCTTCAAACGCCTTGATCAATTTTCCAGTTTCGACATCCCACAACTTGATCATCCGGTCGGCACCTCCGGTGGCCAGCGTTTTTCCGTCGGGCGAAAAACGGACACAAAAGACCGTGTCGCTATGCGAGTTCTCAATTTTGCGAATCAACGAACCGTCGGAAACTTTCCAGAGCATCAGTTCCCCTGACCGAGAGGGATCGCCACCGCCGGTGGCCAGTACGTTTCCTGTGGGATTAATGTCCACACACAAAACGCGATCGGCAAATGGACTCTTACCGGTCGATGTTCCGATCGCTTTTCGATGTTGCCAAAGACGATCCGAACTATTCAGCGCGTGAGTGTTGCCGTCGGCTCCTTCGATAATGAGACAGTTGTCACCAGCGGCAATTAGTTTTCCGCCGGCAGGCATTCCTGGCATCGCGGCCAACCAATCTCCGGCGCTGGACCAAAGACTCCATGTGTCGGTCGTGCCGCCATCCGAACGGGCACCACGGGTGACGATACGTGTGCCCGCCGACATGACAGCAAGGGTTTGATCGGCGGCGAGCGATTGATCTCGCAACAATTTGGAGGCGGCCTCGTTCGACTTGCGGGTTTCATGATCCGCTTTGATTTGCTCGAGTACTTGTTTGTGACGCTGCTGCTCGGCATTCAGATCCTTTAATCGAGACTCGCCGCGAACCTTGGTTGCCTCTGCCAAACGCAGGGCAGCAACAGCACTTTCAAATTCGCTGTCCGCCTTATTCGCGACTTGATCCGCTTTGGTCGCCGCCTCCGTCGCTGCTTTAATGGCATCGGCAAGTTTCTTCGCGTCAGGAATCGCGGCCAACTGTTTCTTGGCATCGGTCTGTTCTTGCTTTAGCTTTTCGAGCTGCTTTTCCAGTTCCGATACTTTTGCCCCAAGTTGTTTGACGGACTCCGCCAACTCAATTCGTTGTAGGTTGCTGGTTTGCTCAGCAGACTTCGCTTCGGCAAGTTTCGCGGCCGCCGCTTCAGCCGATCTCTTGGCTTCGACGATACTCGCTTGCTTTTCGTCTCGTTGCTTCGTTTTCGATTCGATCTCTTTGGCGAACGTCTCGATACTCTTCGTTTCCGCTATCACATTTGCCTCAGCCTGCTTGACGTCTTTGTCATGCATGGTGACTAGCTTTTCTCCGACGAGTGTTTCCCAGTTGTCCCTCGCCAATTGAGCCTCTGCGATTGGATCAGACTTAGCGACTTCGACATACTTTTGGTCGGCAATACGATAGTGCCCCAAAGTTCCCGTTTTGGATGTCATCCAAAGTGTGGTGCCCGTTGGTGAGAGCGAAGCCGATACGGCAGGTGAGGGCAGCTTCCCGGCTTTGTCAAAGGCGCCGGTCGTCTCATTCCAATTGGCAACCCTGCCTGACACGTCGATCGCAACCAGGCGACTTGGGTCTTGTGTCGCCGAATAGAGTCCCAGGACTGCTTGATCAAAAACAGCGAATTTCGTTTTCTTCCATTCGTTTCCATCTCGTTTCCAAAGCAAGACGTGTCCTGTCGTGTCCGCCGTCGCGAGTTGATCTTGGCCGCGCCAAATCATTGAAGTGATCGCGTCATCTGCATCGATCGCCTGAGGTTCTTTTCCATCGATACGTACAATGCGAATCGTGTTACCCCACGCAATCGCGGCCTGATGACCGGCTACGCCAACGGACAATTGAACCATTGATTGATCGCCGCTAACCAATTCCAAGGGGATGTCAAAACTTTTCATCCATTTCCAACGATCGGTTCCAATTTCGCCGACACTCAATTCACCTCGACGCGACAACACCGCCAGCTGATCGCCGCACCCATTGATCGCGATTGCCAGCACGTCATCAAGACTAAACTGGGGAAGCAATGCGGATTCGAACGGGACCAGTTCCCAAAACTTGACATTGCGAAAGCCAGCAGAGACGACGTGGTGTCCCGTTGAATCGATCCAAAGGTCTTGCACGAAATCCTCATGAGCCGGTTTCGTTTGATTGTCGGCCTCGATTTCCAATGCCCCGACGGACTGGCCCGACTTTGCACCAAACATCTGAATCCGGTTTCCGAAACTGATCGCTGACAATCGCCCGTCCGCGGTCATTGCCGATCCGTAGACGGTCTGCAAGGCAGAGGGAAGTGGCTGCCACGCGTGATCCGTTGCCTCGATGGATGCTTGATCTACCACGGCCCCCGACTCGATCCAACGTCGAAGCAAAGCAAGTTCCATTGCATTCAAATTGGATGCCGAGACATCATTGTCATCTGGAGGCATCACGGGCTCATCGGCGTGCGATGCCAGCAGGAAAAGTCGGCTTGTGTCTGGTTTTCCGGGAACCAAAAGATCTTCAACGTCCGAGGACTTCATTTGCTCAGCGGATTCCAAGTTCACACCGCCTTCTGCATTGCGTGCGTTATGACAAGCAACGCAGTTCGTCTTCAATACCGGCGCAACATCGCGGCTGAAAAGCACTTCACGGTCGATTGGTAATTCGTCAATCGGCAGCGTGTCTGCACGCGTCTGCGTCCAAATGCCAAGGGCCAGAAAGACCACCAACGTTGTCCCTACCTTGTCCATCATGGTTTTGGTTCTTCCGTCGATATCGGTGGAATGGTTAACCAGAATTCAGTGATAGAAACGGCGGGTCGCAGTTCGAAACGTGCGGCAGTCGTGTCTGCCGAGGGATTCCCGTCGGCATCGATCTCTGCCCCAACAATTCGAAAGCTCCCGTGCCCAGGTGTACTTTCCCCAGCGATCAACTTTAGTTTGACCGATTTCGACGTGTCGCCCTTGGGTTCGGAAAGTACGGGTTCGCATGTGATGCCCTTCGGTAAACCCGTTGCGGCAACTTGCACCTTTTCATCGAAGCCGGATGTGCGAGTCACCGTGACCGTTAACTCAAGCGGCTTGTCTTTCTTGACCACGAAATGCTCTTCTGAAACCGAAAGACTACATTGCGGTTCGGAGGGATAAATCGACAGTTGATAAAAATGCCGCGGACCAAAACCGCCCAGCGTTTCAGTCACAACGACTTCGACGAGACCATCGTTTGTCATGGTAAAGTCGACTCCCGCGTCGTAGATTCCACGCGAAACATCATCGTTACTTGCGAGTGATTTCCCGGACTTCTGATCGATGACGGCCAATTTTGAATCGACCAGGAACCCACCCGACTTTGAATTGACCTCCGCACGATACTTGATTCCTTTACTTGCAGAAAACGCGTAGCTGTGCGATTCATCGGGTTTGGTAAAGTGCCCGAATAGAACTGCTGGCAGTCTGCCGTCAAACGGCTTGCCGGGTAAAACCTGATTCACAACATTCTCGACAGGCGAAAGCCAAGACCATCCCATCGCGTCTCGAAACGTTGCAACCGGCGGCGATAGTGCCTTCCCCTTTTCAGGCTCCGACAGGACTGCCGCCCAATGATTTTGCGGGTCTAGGTTGTAACCAAACGGTACGATCGTTTTCCCGTCGCTAGCGATGTGATCGACAAAGGGACCCGTGGTCACCGCTAACGAGTAGATGAACGCGGCCGAACCGGCAAAGCCAATGGTGCTGTTGGGCGTCTCGGGAAAGGCAAAGATCCGTATCAAAACGTCTTGATCAGCATCGGCGGTGAAAATGATCTGAGGATCCAACCCGCGTGCGTCGTCGGACTGCGCGAGCACGTTTCCACGTCGGTCAGCCAACTGCAAGACGGCGTCCATCGGAGACTTCAGCAATTGATTTGCCGTCGCCGAGACCACCAGCGTCTGGCCAGCCTTGATCGACACTCCGTAAGCATCGCTATCGCCGTTCTTGGCAAGGCGTCCAACGACCACAGCGGGAATGGTGATCGAAATGGCTTCAGACCGTTTGTCGTTGGGTTCCGTTTCAGGGAACACGTCGACAGACGAAAGGACAAGTGGCACCAGCGCACTGGCCGATTGATCATCGAAGAATCGAACCCAAGCGACGCCTGGCGAGGCGTCCTCGGCGACCTTCACCGTTAATTTCCCGGACTCTTTCCCGAGCAAAATAGACACTCTCTCAGAATCACAGTCGACACTGGGCGGCCAATTTGGAAATTTGCCTTCCGCGGTAACTTCCGTCTCCCTACCGGCAACAACCACTGGCGGGAACAAACGCTCTAGATTGATTTGAGCGTGCGCCCCATGTGCCAAGCCACACCACAGAATCAGCATGCAAAACCATCGTCTACAAACGCTGATGAAACTCACCTGCTCGAAACACTCGACTGCGTGTTTCGTCACATGGTTCATCGATGGTCTCAAAGAGTCTTTCACTAGCTCATCAACTCTTCGATCGGGTTCGCATCGCTGACGAGGTGAACGGGACGCCCTTCACCTGAATACATCACTTGCCCAGGATCGATTCCCAGTTTTCGGTAAATTGTCGAAACAAAATTCTCTGGCGAAAGCACGCGTTCAATTGCCGCATAGCCTTGCCGGTCGGTGGCACCGACGATTTGTCCGCCGCGTGTCTGGCCGCCGGCAAACAGGACACTCATCGCATTGGACCAATGGTCGCGCCCCCCGCGATCATTAATCTTCGGAGTCCGGCCAAACTCGCCCAAAACAACGACTAGGGTACGTTCCAGCATTCCTTGTTGTTTTAGGTCAGAAATCAACGCAGCGATCGTGGCTTCGAATGGCGGCAACTTTGTGTCTAGGGACTTGAAAATATCGGCGTGATGATCCCAGCCGCCGTGATAAAGCGTTACGAACGGAACGCCGGCACCGACCAAGCGTCTGGCCAACAACGCTTGCTGTCCAAACGTGTTCCGGCCATATGCATCACGAACGGCGTCGGACTCTTGATGTACATCGAAAGCCGCCTGTGCTTCTTTGCTGCGGATGATCTGCATGCTTTGCCGGTAGAACTCGTCCACCGCCAACGTCGGGTCGGCGACAGATGCGTCGTTGAATCGCAGCATCGTATCAATCTGTTGGCGAATCTCTTGCCGTGAACCGAATCGACCTTCGGTGAGGCCACCAGGAACCGTGACATCACGAACACGAAAACTGGAACTGTTCGGGCTATCGGGAACAACGAACGGAGCATACTTGCTGCCCAGGAAATTTGGCCCGCCAGAGCGAGACATGCTCGGCAACGAAAAGTAGGCGGGTATGCCGTGCGGCGCGCCGATTTCTTTGGAAACCACACTTCCCATACTAGGGTGAAAACTGACGAAGGCACCGCAACCCACGGGAATGCGCGGCGGAGCGCCTGTCATCATGTAGTGATTGCCGGCACCGTGATTTCCTTGGTCATGCCGAATCGAACGCACGATTGCCAGGTCATTGCTGATCGCCGCCAACTTCGTCATCGGTTGCGCGAACTGGACACCAGGCGTCTGGGTCGCGATTGGTTGATAGGCCCCGCGAATCTCGACGGGTGCGTCAGGCTTTGGGTCAAATGTCTCATAGTGACTCGGACCACCGTCCAGCCAAACCAGGATGCATGCATCCGCTTGTGCATGACCACGATGCGAAACGGATTTCTCCGAGGCTCTTGCTTTTGCCCCGAGTGCACCCGAAAGCCCTCCGGCGATCAGTCCGCCGAGGCCCAATTTCAGACCGTCGCGGCGCGTCAGTCCTTCGCAATTTGTCCAGGTTTTCGTCATGGCAATTCAATTCTGAATAATGAACTCGGGCGAATTGATCATCGCCCATATCAAATCTTCGATAACATCGCGCCGATGATCCGCGGATGCACTGATCAGTGCCTCGGAGTAATTTTGCTCGTCGGTGGTCGGCACTCGGGAAAAAATCGCTAGGTACAATTCCGTTACGAGATCAGCCGCCGGCAAGTCGCTCTTTGCCAACCGCGCTGCACGACTCGAATCACTACGAATGCGTCCGTCAATCTCGCGAGAGTTCATCAAGTGCAAGGTTTGCGTTACTGAAGAATCCGCGACTCTCTCACATGGCGGATCCTTGTTTTCATCTGGTCGACCAAACGTATCCAGAAAGACCGAATCGATCCGGTGCGTCCAAACTTGGTTGGCTCGCGAATCCGGTGCAAGTGCCGAAAACGACTCAGACGTTTCGGTGACATCCGCGACCGCGTCGGCCAGCACCTCGGCACGCAACCGATGGCGATAGTGACGAGAATAGTTCAGTCGATCGCCTACGTTGGTTTCGTTGGGCTGGGAACTGAGTGAGTAAACATTGGAGAGCACGATCGCTTTGATCATGTCTTTTTGATCGTATCCGGATTGTTGAAAGTGAGCGGCCAACGCGTCCAGCAACGCCGGATTGCTGGGCGGATTCGTGCTCCGCAGATCGTCCACCGGATCGACGATTCCCCGTCCCATCAATTGAGCCCAAACTCGATTGACTTGGACTTTCGCAAAGAACTCGTTCTCGGCAGAAGTGATCCAGTCGGCCAGAGCCTCGCGGGGATCCGAATCCACGGCCACGACGGCTTGACCAAACAAAGGCGCTGGGGCGAGCACTTCATCGGTCACAGGATGTTTGACATCGCCGCTTGTTGACGCGAAGACAATTTCTTCGCCACCGGAGATTGGTGGCGACAAACCGGTTCCTTTCCGGCCGACTTTCCCAAAGTACGCTGCGAAAGAATAGAAGTCATGCTGACTCCACTTTTCAAAGGGATGATGGTGGCACTTCGCGCACTCCAATCGGACGCCGAGAAAAAGCTGGCTGACCATCGTCGCAAGCTCATCGGGCGTGCGTCGATCACGATACATCGTCGCTGCACCGTTCTGCCAAGTGCTGCCCTTGGCCGTGATCAGGCGACGTGCGAATTCATCATAGGGGATATTCTCACGATACTGTTGGCGAATCCAATTGTCATAGTTCAGGACCGCCTTGATGCCAACTCGATACGGATTTGGACGCAGTAAATCGGCCCACTGGTTTGCCCAGTGGTCGATGTACTCGGGTTGATCCAGCAGACGATCGACCAACAACTCACGCTTGCGCGGATCCTGGGACTTGAGAAACCTGCGAACTTCTTCCGCAGACGGAAGGCGTCCGATCACATCGGTGTAAACTCGACGCAAAAAAGTCGACTCACTGGCCGGGTCAGAAACTCGAATTTGCAGTTGGCTAAGTCGCTCGTAGACGAGATCATCAATGAAGTTCGCACGTGGCTTTTGGTCATAGTATCCCTCGGGCAGCATCACCACTCGCGGAATGCTGACGTTTGCGACACAAATGTGATTCATGTAGCGAGCCATAACCGCGGTCTCACCTGGGATCGGCCCCGCGCTAAGCACTCCCGAGGCATCAACCGAGACAATCGCTGAATCATTGGAAAGGTATCCGGTCAGCGAAGTGACATCACGCGTGGTTCCGTCGCTGTAATGCGCCATGACCGACAGTGTGGCATCTTCCGAAGGTTTCAACAGAAATTCGTTCTTTGCAAGCTCAACAGAATTCAGAGTCGGTTCATCAGGCACGCGTCGTGGAGCACCTTGGCGAATCCAAGCGAGGAGTGTCTCGTGCGCCGCGGAACCGACATCAAATTTTCGACCGCCACCATGAGGCAATTCTGCCGTTGCTTTTTGGACCAATAAGCTGGATTCGGGAGATCGGATGGTTAGCCGACGGCCCCGAGCTTGTCTCGCGATCGCGTCATAATCGAAGTCCGAATCAAAACCGAGCAACGAGAGTTGGAAGCCGTTCTGGCCACGCTGCTTTCCATGGCAAGCCCCAGCGTTGCATCCCTGAGCAGCCAAGATCGGCTGAACGTCTAACTCGAAACTGACTGGCGTCTCAAAACTCACCCGACGATCAGGTGCCGTCTCTTCAGCGAATGCGATACATCGATCGAAACCGTTTTGGCAAAGCACCACCGTCAACACCGTCGCAACAGCAACGCTAAAGCTCGACAACCTGACTAGAAGGCGATCGCACATGGTGGGTCGGTAGGAAGGTGGGATCGAGGAGGAGGGGCTGACAGTATAGCCGATGTTGAATCGGTGTTGGAATACAATGGAGATCGATTGCAAAAAAAGGTTTCTTGGCTTAAATGACACCAGTGGACCTCGCTGCGTCCCGCAGAAAGACCAGATTGTTTTAACGCCAAAGAAATCCCGTTCTCGATAAAAACGTTTGCCACCTTCAACCGAATTACTTCGGTGATATTCCGTTTTGTTTCGTCGAAGAAAATCATCGCCTCGTAGTCAAGTCCGTTCGTGTGCCGGAATGCGGAGAAGTGTTGCCACTTCGACGGAAGACAGATTTCTGCGAATGCAAAACGATAGCTTGACTGCAGCAAGTTGAGAAACGGTCTCACCCAAGCTGTCTGATCGGTTCACGATGCCAAAGCCACAGTCACCTCATGAGCATCGCAAAAGTTTAAAATCATGAGTCTTTCCGATTAGAGCGTAACCTGCCGATAGCCGAGGTCATAGAATCAATCATCAAGCTTGCGAAACCGCGGCGAGAGACAATCACACCGAGTGCATCCGCAGTCCCAAAGCGTGATGTAGAGGTCAAGGACGATCAGTTTGGCAAGCGTCAGAGTCCGTGATTCCAACTTTCCAGTGGAGCTGTTTGCCGGAAAGCAATCGCTTACACTCGGACGTTGAATTACGCACGCAGTGAAAAATGAAGGATGCAAACAGCATGAAAGTGATCGTCGATTTATGTGTCGTCCCGATTGGTGTTGGCGTTTCGGTGAGCAAGTACGTCGCTGAGTGCCAAAAAGTATTGCAGGAAGCAGGACTGAAGCACCAGCTTCACGCGTATGGCACCAACATCGAAGGTGATTGGGACGAAGTGTTTGCTGCCATCAAACGCTGCCATGAACGTGTTCACGCAATCGGAGCGCCGCGAATCACCACCAGCATCAAAGTCGGAACACGCACGGACCGCGAGCAGTCAATGCAGGATAAAATTGACAGCGTGATCAAGAAGAACCTGTAGACACGTCTAAAATTCGATCCCATTGCAATCTGTAAAGCCCTTGAAGGCTCGGAGAAGATGATCGTCTCCAATGGGCGTCTTGTCCTTTTTCATGCTTCACAAAACAAGCTTGGTTTGTATGAACCGTTTGAAAAATTTCAACATTGGGTTCACTGCCGCGATCGCGACATCCATCTTTGCGTCATTCTCAAGCAACGCTGAAGAATCAGGCAGATAGCCGACGGGCAAATTTGAAATCGTTGTCGATCTCGATACCGAGGTTGGCGAAATGTACAACATTCTGGAATGTCGATCCCGTCACCGACTAGTCGCCTTTTCTCGACGAGCAACAATTCGATCAATTGCAACAAAAACCGGTATGCGAAGTACATCAATTGTGTCCGGTTACTAGGCGGAATAGACAGGACGAAAAACAACTACTTTCGTGGTGTCGATGACCGGGGAGAAGCAGTCTGCGATTTATCCGAAGCAATCGCGATACTTACCGGGATTCGGAAATGCGGATTCACGCCGTGGATTGGAACCGAACGAGATTTGAACCCAGGCCAATGGACGGGCACCAAAGAGCAATGGCTGAAACACTACGACTACACAGTCGCGGCGGTCCGAAGCGTGTTGCCCGGCGCGGAGATCGGTCCAGGGAACGTCGTTGCAACGCTGAAGGCACACAGGCAAGAGTCGTGGGCTCCGGCAATCATTAACCACTGTGCCAGCGGTACCAATCATGTTTCGGGCCAGACTGGATCTCCGCTCGATTTCTTCGGGTCGTTCTGCTACACGACGGTGGGAAGGACCGACAAGAACTTTGAATACATATTTAGGTTTTTGCGCAACAGGCTCGACAGCCGTCCGGAATCTTCAGGCATTCCCATCGAGATTCAGGAGTTCGGAATCCTGAGCGAAGGCGGTAAACGAATCATCGGTGAAAGCGTACCCGTCCAACTCACGCTCGATCAAAAATCGCTAGCGAGCAAAGACTGGACTCTCACGCGGGCCAACCTTATCGACGGCGATCATGCCGAGTTTATTGGCAAGCGAGATTCTGACGTGAAGAAAACTCTCTCCAAATATAGGGACCAGCGAAGGCCTGATGCGGTTGCCTTGAGAAGAGCCATGGCAGTCAACCGAAACGAGTATGAGTTGATGAGCAATCTGCATTCGCTTGATCCGCTCCCGAAACCGACTCGCGACTCCTCAGGCCAGAGGCATTTTGATCTGACGATGGACGGCCATACCGTGCTCTTACTTCGCTTGGAGTGATCGATACGAAAGGCATGTCTCTCGATAGCGTCGAGCTCTTCTTCCAGCGTTGCATTCTTAAATAGCTAAGCCGCTATCGGCGGCGAGCAGGCCCCACGTCGGTTCCAAACAACGACGCGACCTGCATTAACCCGGCGACAGCACAGACGACTAGTCAGTCGAGCCAATGGTTGAAAGACATCCTCGATCGTCCGATCTGTGGTTGTCGAATGATGCACCGAACGACAGAGAGCAAGTCGAGCGTAACACCGCTATTCCGATTTGCCATGGAATTTGATTGTAGGAAGTCCTGTTTTGGCATCCGCGTTACCGAAACTGTTCGACTCCCACAGCGGGCGATATTCAGCATTAGCTTGCCACGTCGCTGAGCCCCTGGAGCCGGCTGATGGCAGCGCTTCTGCCAAGTTTTGCCAGGAGACAACACGAGAGTCGCCATCGAGTTGAACGCCTTGGCTCGATTCGAACCACATGGCCAGATTTTCCTGCTTCGGAAGTTCTGTCATTGAATCGGGCTTGGCAACCAGATCCTTGGCTCGATCCAGAATGCGAATAAATTTTTGGGGATTGGCAGGAATTGATTCGGCCGTTGATCTTTATTCGTTTTGGATTCGAGTGCGCATCGATTCGGTCAAGCGTTGGGTTTGATTGTTGTTCAAAATCATTTCGACTTCGCCTTTAAACACGTACGTTTCGTTGATTCCGTCGGCATCAACCATGACTCAAAACTCGGTTCCGTGATCAATATGGCGTTGGCTTTGCGAATGCGATCCTTTCAACCGCTCGCGGATAATGAATTATCCGGAAATCGCAGACCTTCCCATCGTCCGCGAATCGCTTTCATTCATCACGCCACCAGAAGTCACCCTGCAAGTCATCACGGATGCCATCGCAGCCGGATTGAAGCGCATCTGGATGCAGCCCGGAGCCGAGGACGAGCAGGCTAGCCAGTCCGCACGCGTAGCTGGCATCAACGTCATCGACGACGGACATTGCATGCATGGTGCTATTGGCCCGCCGCCCGTCAACGGCGATCGGGATCATGCAACCAGGCGAATCATGTAACGGACGGTGGATGAGTCCGCGGTCTTTCCTGCGAAATCGCTCGCTATTCTCTCGGGCACTTAATTTTTGCGAGGGACTCGACTGCTCGTAGTTCGAGCGACTTGGCATTCTGCTTCTTGGCGATTTCGACAGCCCGGCGAAACCACGTTATCGAGACGTTTTCTCCGTCTCCATTTCGCATGGCAACCTCTCCGCGAAGTCTGGCAATTTCTGACTCGTAGAATCGTTCCCCCGTCTCGTCGGAAAACTGCTGTGCTTCGTTAAGCGCTTCGGCGGCGCGGTCGGTGTCACACGCGTTGATCCAGGCTTGCGCGAGCAGTGCAAACAGGTAGTGACAGCCTGCGGCGTTCCCGGACGCTCGCCATTGCCGGATTCCTTCGCGCATGGTCGTTGTCGCCGCCAAAGAATCACCGCGCGCGTCTTGAACCCAACCACGGATTGCCAGCGTCCATGCATTCCAAAATGGAAAACCGTATTTCTCCCCAAGTTGATCCGAGAGGTCACACGTCTGCTCGGTACGATCCACATCGTTTCTGAATTGGTGCAGCCATTGCGAGAAGCCTACCGGAAGTATGTAGGCCGTAGGATGTTTTAACTGCTGACCTTCAGCGATTGCTCGCTCGCTCTCCGCCAAAGATCGTTCGGTGTCCCCCATCAGCCATAACGCCCAGGCCAAATAGCTTCGGCTCGTTACCCAGAGATCCACGACATCGATTTTGGCAACTTCTGCTCTCAAGTCGGCAGTCGCCTCCATGGATAAGACCTGCTCAAGATGCTTACGGGCGCGAAGTAGTTCTCCCTGGTAGACGAGTGTCGAACCAATCGCACGATGGGCAACGACAATGTGACTTGCACGACCTGTCTGCGAGGAGAGTGCTAGCAGTTGGCTTGCCAGTTCGTTGGCTTTGTCCAGTTGTGACTGCAACATGAAGTAGCGAAATAATCCATACAGTACTGGAAACTTCTCCAGTGGGTCATTCAGTATTTCGCACAGCTCCAACGCCCGTTCATAGTTCTCGCGCACCTCGGGAGCGATGTAGCCATGGATCGACTGTAGGTGAACACCAAGCAAGCTTCGTATCTGCACCTCATTTTTTGCACGTGCAACGGACCCCTCCAGATTCGCCAGGCTTTCCAGAGCAGATCGCAGGTGTCTTTTCGCCTCCTGGTGCGCAGCGCGACTCGTTGCATTGACAGCAGCCTGCCGTGAGTAATCCACTGACTTTTCCCAGCAGCGTGCCTGAGCGAAGTGATGGGAAAGCAATTCGGGGCTATGGTTACACAGTTCAGGAAACTGTTCTTCGCAGACAGTCGCGATCTTCAGATGCACGTTTCGCCGATCCTTCTTGATCATCGCTCGATAGGCAACGTCTTGAATTAACGCATGTTTAAATACGTATCTCGTCGATTTCCCATGTCCATAACGATAGACCAAATCAGCTCGTAGCAGGCGGTCGAGTTCGCTTTGAAATTCCGACTCTGGGATTCCCGACACTGCGGTTGCCAAATCGAGTCGAAACTCTCGCCCGATTGCTGCACCAAGCTGGACGACTTCCATGTTGCTTTCCACTTGGTCCAACCGTGCCATCAACAATTCTTGCAGCGTCTCGGGCACGTCGCTAATGGTCGCCGAGCCAGACAGGATCATCGACGCGAATTCTTCAATGAACAATGGGACGCCATCGGTACGCTGCGCCAACAAACTTTCCATCTCGGCGGGGATCGCCTCCATCGACGAACATTGCAGAATCATTTCGCTGATATCCTGCTGTTCTAGTCCACCTAGCTCAATCCAGTTGACTTGCGAGTCAGCTTGCCATTGCTTCTGGAACTCAGGGCGAAAGGTCGCCACGAGAAGAATTCGATCGTCCAGTCCAGTCGAAATCAATCGGTCGAGCAGCTCCAGACTGGATGGATCGATCCAGTGCAGGTCTTCGACGGCAAAAAAAAGAGTTGACCTCTGTGCAACTCGCGAAAACCACTTCAGCACCAATTCAAGTGTCTTCTCCTTCTTCTGTTGGGGAGACGATTCGAGTGGTGGATAACACCCGGCAAGCGGTATCGATAGCAGCGAGGCCATCAGTGCAACTTCCTCGTCGCCCTCGATCCCCAAATCATCCAAATGACGGACGAGCTTGCTTAGTTGTTTGATAGGTGGAATTTCTTCGCTAAATCCAAGCAAGAGCTTCAAGGAGCGGACGGCCGGATACAGACTGGTGGATTGACGCTGCGGATCAGCAGACCAGTCAAGAATCATCGCATGCGGCGATGCTCTGTGAACATGTTGCTTTAACTCAAAAATCAGTCGTGATTTTCCGATTCCCGCTTCGCCTTGAATAAAAACCGCTTTCCCTCGACCGCTGCAAACACTCGACCAAGTCTCGGAAAGCATGTTCGTTTCGGATGCACGACCGACCAGTCGTGTCAGTCGTCCGTGCACTCGCGCAACATCAAACCTGCTGCGGATGCGTTCGGAAGCGACATGATGCAAGAGCATCTCTTCGCCGTCTCTGAGTCGGAGTGACTCGGTAGACTGAAAATCAAAGAATCCCTTCACCAACCGGTGCGTGTCCTCGGTTGCCACGATCGCGCCAGCCCCCGCAGTCACGCCCATTTGATTAACGACTGTAAGTATGCGACCGGACAATGAAACGGTTTCGTCATCGATGGTTCGCAGGATCGCTTGGTCGGTGTGAATCACCACAGAAGCCGAGAGCCGGACACCCTTCTTTCGATGAAGTTTTGCACTGAACGCTGTGATTTCTTGTTGAAGCTCGATCCCCGCGCGAACGGCGCGCTGTGTCGAATCTTCAACGGACACTGGGAATCCAAAGCACGCCAGTAGTCCTTGATCAGTCATCTGGACGACCTGCCCCAATTGACGCGACACGATGTCACGACAGAGTGCTTGGAATGCTTCCAGAATCTGAATTTGCTCACCCAGTTCCAAACGCTGGAAGATCTCGTTTGAGTCAAACACGTTACTGTTGAGCTGCACGACGGTGACACGTCGGCGTGTCGCTCGATGCGATCGAGAAGCGGACGAATCAGTGCGAAGCGAATGCGTCGTAATGAGTTCGGGAGGCGGAATGGTTTTGTGCAATTCTTGATTCGGATTCTGCAGTGCTTGCCGAAGATGCGATGCAAAATCATCCGCCGTGGTGTAGCGATCGGGAAAGTCCTTGGCCATCGACTTCATGCAAATCGCCTCAAGCAGCGGCGGTAATGCTCGCATCAATTGTCGGGGCGGTTGAGGATCGTCTTCACGAATCTGCTTCATCAACGTGCTCGACGGATTGGACCGGAAAGGAGTCTGACCGGTCAACATTTCGTAAAGAATGACGCCCAAGGCGTAGATGTCCGTCCTTCCGTCGATACGATGCCCTTCACCGATGACCTGCTCGGGAGCCATGTAAGCATGTGTACCGGCAACGACGCCTTTTTGACGCCGCTGCAATTCATGAGGCACATCATTGATGGCAAGATTAAAGTCGATGATGACGGGGGACCGTCCGCCAACAAGAATGACATTTTCAGGTTTCAAATCACGATGAACGACTCGGTGTGCATGGGCGTGAGCCAGCGCGTCAGCCAAAGCAATCGCGATCCGAATCGATTCGGTGACCGTTGGCCGATTGCCCTGCAAGTACTCTCGCAAGCTTGGCCCTTTGAGATATTCGGAAACGATGTAGCAATTTCCGTTGTTTGTTCCGACATCCTGTATCGACACGATCCCCGAGTGGGAAAGCTGGCCAAGCGAGCGTGCTTCGTTCAAAACATCAGGCTGTTGATTTCGGTCGACTCGGGGCAACTTGAGAGCCACCTCTCGCTCGCCATCCAAATCGAAGGCAAGGTAAACGGACCCGAAGGCACCTTGCCCCAAACGCGATCGGATGACGTAGCGACCGATGTTGGATGGCAGATCAGGTTCGTGTACCGTCGTCATTCACTTTCCCCTTCGGCCGACCAGATCTGCCGAATCAAATTGAGCCTTCGTTCAACGCTTCGTTTTGACAAGTCAATTCGTGCGGCGATCTCATCCACTGAGTAGCCTTCGATTCTTAGTAGTGCGATTGTTTGCAAAACGTCGTCTTCGAGTGTATCCATTAAGTGTTGGCAGTCCGCAGAAAACTGTGCCAGCGATCGTCCGGTATCCGGCATCTGGTCAAGACCACGGCTCCCTGTGTCGGCGAACGCGGATTCACCACTGACCTTGCCACCGCCGCGTTTTTGGCTGGACTGTTCCCGTCGGTAGCCGCTGGCCTTGCGTGACGAAATACAAAACAGAAGCCGCCATAGCTCGTCTTCACCCAAAATCTCGCCAAGTGAGCCTCGCGTCGCACCGGCACAAAAGCTTTTGAATGCGCTGAGCGCAACGTCTTCCTCATCCAGTACCCGTCGCAGGTGGCGGGGCAATTTCTGGCGGGAGTACGCAAGCAGCCGAGGATAAACGTACTCCCATAGCTCGGTCGTCGCGGTTTCGTCGCCCTCCTCCAC
The DNA here is from genome assembly GCF_007860175.1 of Rubripirellula reticaptiva. Taxonomy (NCBI): domain Bacteria; kingdom Pseudomonadati; phylum Planctomycetota; class Planctomycetia; order Pirellulales; family Pirellulaceae; genus Rubripirellula; species Rubripirellula reticaptiva. Next base: position 428,503 of record NZ_SJPX01000006.1, read on the forward strand.
TGCGCGAAGGCAGCGACTGACGTTTTCTGGCGAATCGGAAAGGTTGGACATGCCGAATAAGTCGCGACGGGAGAGAATGTTACCGTCGCAGTATATCGCAATCCCAGCATGTCGATTCGCTTCTTCTGCTCGCGTTCACCGCGACGCGTAAATCGCATCAGTGAGGGGTCGGGAAACTGCATGGAAAGATTCCTGCACCGCTGTTCAGCTCAAACCATTCAAGTCGCGAGCAATGAGGTCGTAACAACTTTCGTCATCCTCGTCGTCGTTGTCCTCGATGCCGCCCATCCACCATCCCAGGGCATCAGTCTCGCGCTCGCCTTCCGGAAGTGTGTTCGTTTTCACGTGTTCACCCGAACTGGATGCTTGCCTTGCTAAATGATTGATCACCCGCAAAGCATCCAGAGCGGAAAGTCGTCCGTCGCCCGTCACATCATAAAAAGGCAATGTCGACCGATACGGTCGCGCACCAAGCCGATCCGAATTTCGTCGTGCGAGCTCGTTAATCACAACCAATGCGTCGATTGCAGAAACGGAATCGCTCTGGTTGACGTCATAAATCGACCCTGGGTTCTGCCAGACGAGATCGTTGGATTCGATCGCAATGTCAATCAAATGCGTCACCTCGTGTTGCCGTGATTGTGGATCAGTCAAAATGACTTGGATCTCTACCGATTCTCCCTCGTCCGTGCTCAGGAATTCGCCCGATTTCAATCCGAGCGTACCATCGGCATACTCAAATCGCGGATCACTGATTGAAGCTTCTGGAGCATCGACACCGTGAAGACGTAGCGTGCTGACTGGGAGGCCGCTGATGTTCTCATCCGCAATCGTCTTTATTCGATGGGTAGTTTCGCCGGGACCGGACGTGGATACGATGACATTGCACAACTCGACTCGCGAGATTTCATTGTTTCCAGACCCGGCGTCGATGGTAAAGCAACCTCCTTCGACGACAATCCTGTCATCGCCTTCGTGGGTTTCCACTCGCAACAATCCGGACAAAGATTTCGGCTTGGCAATGACGGTGTCGTCACCGACGGTACCAGCCACGACCGTCTCGGCAGCGTCCACTGTGCCCAGAATCTCGGAACGCTGAGAAACGAACCGGAGCAATTGCGCTGATCGAATGGAAACTCCCTCTGGCAAATGAATTGCCGCTGCTCCGCTCAGTAGTATGTCGTTGGCGGTAAGTTCTTCGGCGATCGCAATCGATTGACTCGAATAGATCGACAAGTTGCCCCCTGCAGCCAATCCGCTAGCGCCTTCCGCACGCGTCGGACTCGCACCAGCCCCGGCCTCTTCGCCTTCAGCTATCGCGGGCGAGTCGACAACGCCACCGATCGTCAGGTCACCTGTGTTTTGCAGATAAACACCACCGGTCACGGATGCACCTTCCAACGATCCGGCAGTCATTTCAATCGGATTGTCTTGCGTTCCAATCCGATCACGAGCGAATAACCAAAGCTTTTCAGTTTCGATCGCTTCCTGACCAATCATAGGTGTCAGAATGCCCCCGGTCAGAGCAGCGAAGAAAGTGGTTTGCCCGGTTTGAGCGCCGCCAAGATAGAGGTCACCTTCGGTTTCATTGACGTACGTGTTCAGTAGACTCGCGACCTCCAAGCGCGGCATAAGATAGTCGAGAATAAAGACTGAGCCTTCGCCACCGGAATTCGTGCCGATTTGATTGATATCCAATTCATTAGCAGCTTGCCCAATCGTTCCGCCCAACGACTGTAGCTTGATCCACGAACCAACGATGTCGGCCACCGGGTTGCCCGCAATACCGGGAGCATCGACAGCGGTCGGATCCATCGGATCGACAACGTCAACCGCATCGATAATTGACCCATCGGCACGCAAATGAACTGGACGACCGTTGCTTGCATTCGGATTGGTCACGGTGCTGATCTGACGGACGTTCAAGTCCCCGTTGTTCTCCGAGAGCAAGATGCCGTTGTCCGCGATCGCCGTCACACTGCCGCCGACTTCAATATCCAGATAGTTCTCGCCCACGACAAAGCCACTGATGCCGTCACCCATTTCGCCGATTCCACCACCAGATCTCAAGAACAGATCGCCCGCGGCTTTGATGTTGGTTTGCGGAGAATCCCAAGCGTCCGCGATTCCAAATTCGGTCGTCACGTCGATCAGCGACGTCGCCGAAAAGAGTTGGTCGATGAATAAATCTTCGCGTCCGAGGAACGGTACCGGATCGGATTGTTCTTGCTGGAGAACGATTGCACCTTCGGCACGCACGGTCAGTGTGTTGTTTCTCGTGACGTCAAAGAGAAGCGGAGCACCTGTTGTACCAACGTTTCCCTCCGCCGATTCCAGCAGCAGATTTTGACCGCGGACATGAGCGACATCGACTTGGTTCGGTTCACCGAGCAGGTTGCCGTCGATCTTGATCCGCAGGCTGCCAACCCCGTCGTCCCGAAGACTATGCACGCGGCCAATCGTTAGATCGTCCATCGACCCCAGGTAAATGTCGCCACTGGCGATCGCATGGATCGCACCGTCGGTTTGGACGTCGATGTCCTCGCGGCGAGCCACTCGGATATGCGTCGCGTCCTCGCGATCGATCTTTGGCGAGAGCGTTCCTTGGCCCAAATCGCGATAGCTAACTTCGGTACCTGATTCTGAAAACGTCTCGAAGATCAGCGTGCGGCCGCTGTCTTCCATCCGGCGCACTCGGTACAGACCTTCGTAATACCGATCGGCAAAGTCGTTCGACAAGTCCAGGTACACTTCTTGACCGGCGACAACACCGCGCTCGCTCCATGTGCCGTTGGCGTCATTGGTCAGCCGGAGCGCGACGACAGTTGCATCATTGCCATCCTGATAACCTCGGCTTGATCCCGTTACGTCAATCGGGGCGGTCGACAGGTACAGCAGATCCGACTGGCGGGCCGCGGCAAGCAACGCTTGCTGTTCGATGGAGATGGTTCGTGTTCCGCCTTCGCTGGGCAATTCGACAAAATGGGGTTCCCCTTGCAAGCCAATGCTGGCGTTTTCGCCAGGCGAGTCTAATCCTGCGCTCAGTCGGATTTCCGATGCGATGATATTGGGTTGCTCCACGACAAATTCGGTGTCAGTCACCTCCACAAAGTTGAAGGTATTTTGCAGTTCGTCGATCGTCCACTTGCGCATCGTCGCGTCGATCTGCGCTAGGTCATCGCCCGTGGCGGTATATCGGAAATTTGGATCGAACGTATCGCCCAATGATCCGTACTCATCCTGCAGCACGTGGTACTGAGTCGTGCGTGAAGTTTCGAGCGTCGCGATGACCTGCGGATCGTCATAAAACGGACGTTCAATAGGGCTTAGTTCGATCGAGTGCGTTGGGTCGTAGAGAGTTGGGTTTTCTTGCGTATTTCGCAATCTCCAATAGGCGTTGTATTCCAGTGTTTTGGCATTTTCCAGCGTCTCAATCCGAGCAGTTCGCTTGTTTTCAAAGCCAATGTCGTTACTGATCGCGTCATCACTGGTCAATTGCAGAGACTGCCAAACCTCCCGTAGTTCAAAGGCGTCACGATCATCGAGATCGTCCGAAGTCCGTTTGTCGACAACGCTGGAGCCGCCAAACGTTTCAATCGAAACCAGACCGCCTGCCTGGATCGCGTCAACGGGAAGGTCGGTGTAGCGGACTTCCAGAAAAATGTCGTCCCGCGCTGACCCATTGAAAGCATCGATTGCGGCAATCAGAAGTGGACTTTCCGCTGTACCAATGCTTCCACCACCAGCGATTAATTCCACACGGGTTCCGACAGCAGAGCCGAAAACAGTTTCTTCGCCAGAAGGCAGGTACGAGGGCAAAATTGAATCGGGGGCTTCCAGCTTTAGACTGCCCGAACCCGTCCCAACGCTATAGACGAACAGGTCGCCAGTCACCTCGCGAACGTTTGCTGACGCAGCGTCGATATCGAGCGATGGAATGAAACGGTCGGGTTGCCACAAATCGCCATTCGCGAAATCGGTTTGCGAATCGATTTCCAAGCGTGTACCGCGGAATCGATAGCGCTGACCGACCACTCCGCCCCCTTGGTGCTCGGGTGCGACCATCACAGTCTGCCCCCCGTAAACGACGGCATCGCCCGAGGTGTGATCAAACACTGCGTCGTTTGTCTGTTCGATCCTAAGCGGATCAGCCTCCGAACCGAGCTCCGAATGTCCATTGAGAATGACACGGCGACCGCCAATGATTCCGAAGCGATCTCCTTGAATCGTTCCACCAGTACTTTCGGTCGAATTTACTCTGGTCAAGCCCGTCGGATTGACCACCCGACCTGCAAAAAACACGTCGCCTGCAGATTCAATGACGACAGAGCCTTCCTGGTAGCCGACGAAACGGATTTGAATGTCACGGTCAGCTTCGATCGAATGCGTGCTGATTCGCTGAGTCAGACTCTCCTCGACAGTACGCGTGTAATAGTCTTTGTTCCAATTTAGGAACCCAGACCAATCCGTCCATCGGTCGACCACTTTCTCGCCGCTGGTCGTTGTAAGCTTCCGACCCGAATGCAGGTAGTTGGCGGTACTATCATCGAAAGTAAAGTAGCTGCCCGCATCGACGACTTCCGCGTCGTAATTCCTTACCGTGGTATTGACGGTGTTGTTTTCGCCGTCGGGAGCAAAAGCATCAATTGCGCCCAGCCAACTGGAGGTTTGATAAACTCGATCCGTTCGAGTGCCCGTGTTCTCGGCGATGGACCATTCGTACCGCAATCCATCGGCGGGTTGATAAGCGATGTCGGAAAGATCTTCGTAGATCGTCTCGGTGCCTTCGACATCTTTCACCACGACATTTCCCTCCTGGCGATAAATGGTCGTTTGAGATAATTCGGGGCTGTTCAAAGGCGTGCCAGGGATACAAATGTCACCAAACAATCCGGTGACACACCTTTCCGGCATTGGCCCCTTGGTCTGATCGTTCAAGATGATCGTCCCGGCGCCGCGATCACCGACGTCGAGCCGTCGTATCTCAATCGGGTATTCGGTTTGGTTGTCAATTTCGAGATGCGAGTATCCGCCCAGCACACGGATTTCCCCGCTGTGCGTATTGGCAATGTGGCCGTTAATCTCCACGAACCCGCCCCCGGCCCGTAGTTCTTCGACAACGATTCGGCCGCTTTCGGGGTCGTACCAAACCCCAAAATCTTCTGACCCGCCGAGATGATCGTTCGGATCAAAGTCAATCCGTTGGTTCAACGTGTTCGCCGCAATAGCGCTCGCCACATCGTCGCCAAGCGTCAATTGGTAATCCTGTTGGCCGCTTTCGATCAGGCTGTTGATATTCACGTACTGGGCGGAGATAAAAATGCGATTTGCGTACAGCCGACTTTCGGGGTAGCCCGTCTCGATGAAGGCGTTGTACTCGGCTGGTCGGAGCCATTGCCGCGTCTCGCAGGGAACAAATAGGTTGGTGATGCAGCCCGCAGGCAATTGCTCGGTGATCCCGTCAAGGATCGGCTGAATCCTCGCATGCTCGGTGGCGCCCTCGAACGTGGCTCGTCCGCTGGACAAATCGATCGTCAACGTGCCTTGGTTGCCCGCCGTAATCGTTTGCGAGAACACTTCGATCGGTGCGTTGATAATGATATCTCCAGCTCCGGAAGCCGGATTCATCAGGGTCAGGTTACCGCCCAGGCTTTCGATGGGACCACTGACCGTGATCGACGGCCACAGAACAGGTGCAACGCCAACTCGCAGGTCTTGTGCCAAGGCCCGATTCTCAATCAGGATCACCGGGCCGGCGGTTGATGACGGGGTTTCGTCGCCATTGATCGTCACGCCGCCGTTCCGCTGGGGAATGAACAGCCCGGTGGTTTCAATGAAGACGCCCGAGTGGTTGATGATCTCAATTCCCGCGTCGCCTGGTGCGTCCAAGTCGCCAGTGCCGAGAAACTCGCCAGCGGTGATTGTGATCGATCCCGCACGCGCTTGGATCGGATCGAGCACTACGGTCAACTTTGTTTGTTCGATCCGCTGTGGCGCGGAAGCTCCCGTCGGTGTCTCTGACAGTCCTTGAGCGGCCAATTGCTCTTCCATGCGATCGATTTCGTTTTGGTATTGATCGACCAACGTCTGGTTGTGCTGGTGATCGACCATCAACGACCTCAAGCGGCGGATTTCCGCGATCAACGGCGACGTAACATCTGACAACTGAAGCTGGTAGCTAATGTCGCCAGCCGAATCATCCGACAGAGTCAACGCAAAACCGGCGTCGGCAAGTTCGTCCGGTTGGACCGATAGAATTTCTAGGCGTTTGACTCGGTCCAGCCCGGTTCGCACCGTTCCGTCGACAATCACTTCGCTCAGAGTCGACTCGATCGCATTTCCGGCTGTTTGCTCTTGGCCCCCTTCGCTAAACAGACCCTCCACAAAATCGACTGCGCCGCTGACCCAACTGACCGACTTCGCCGTGGCTTTCGGATCATTCCGCTCGGAGTCTTCCGCATCCAAAACAATGTCGCCCCCGCTTTCAGTGACCGCCCCCGATCCGATTTCGATACGGTTGGTCGTGACGAGCGTTGCCATGGCGGTCGAATCTTGAATGGGGATCAAGCTGGCCGCGAACGCGTCCAATCGCGAAGTGATGTCGTGACGATCCGCGTGGCCTGCCAAGTTCGTTCCAGCCAACAAGCGAATATTGCCCGCCGCAGTTAAGCGTCCGTCAATTGCCAAGGTGTTGATCGGTCGCAACTGCACGGTCGCATCTCCGACTTCGACCGACAAAGCTCCAAAGACTTCGGTACTTGCCTGAACGTGTGCATTGCCCACGCTGCGTGCCGAAATGGTCAGAGCAGCCAGCGTATCGACAGTCGCGTTGGGAGCGATCGTGATGCGCGCGGTGTGATCGCTTAAACCAGGAAACAAATCAGGGAACAGACCGGAGGCAATCGACGATCGTACGCCCGCGCCACTGGCCAGCCCGCCACTGCGTACCGTCAGACTGTCTCTCGCATCGACTTGGTTCAAAGCGTGCAAGTTTACCTCTCCGGTCGCATCCACATCAGCGGAATCGTTCACCAGCACCTCGGTCGTCAAATCCAATACCGTTTGGCTGGTGACGCCCAAACCGCCAACGATCGCACCAACGGTCGCATTGACGTTATCGCGGTCCTGCGAAAGAAAACTCGAAGTTGATTTTTCGATCCGGTTGATGGCAGTGGCATCCACTTTGCCTGCCGACACGACGGCGCCTTCACCGAACTCGCTGCGCACGACCGCGCTGGCCAGATTGTCCAATCTTCCGCCAGCTCCCGAAACAAACCCAATACCCGTCGCCGAAAGCACGGTGTCGAAATTGGCAAGGTGATTCGCACGCATCCGAAAATCACCGGACAACGTCAATTCCGCTGCGTCACCGATACTCGAAATGGTTTCGGTATCGCTGGTCGTTTTCGCGGTCGCCGACGCTGCCGATCCGATGCCTCCGCCACCTGCGACCGAATCGGCAAAACTACGATCGATCGAAGCCGCATTGATTGAAAGCTGGTCGCCTGTAATCACCACATTGGAACCAACTCGCGCGATGTCGCTGCCACGGTCGGTCGTGCTCGCTCTAGTCGAACCAACCGCTACGCTTCCCAGCGCCAAACCGCTCGCCTCGGCATAGTGTTGTGAGCTTCGGCGTGCGAACATGTCGATGTCGTCCACCATCAGCGTCGATCCATCCGCGATCTCGGCCAGCACGTCGATGGTGTTTTCAACAAATGCAGTGCTTGCGTCCACGCCCAATAGCAAACCACCACTTGAGCCCTGTGCCATCGCTTTGGACGCGACAGCTTGGTTCAGGTCGGCCCGTTGCCGCAGTGTGCCCGCCTCGAATCGCTTCCCGTCGGAATCAAGCAAAGCGGTCACGGAGCCGGACAGATTCACGCGGGCGGATGAAACCCCGACGGCGGCTCCGATTCCAATGTTGACCGACCACCCGGAAGCCCGCGCGAAGGCCGTCGGATTGGCGGTCGCGATGATATCCACCTGACCCGCTGACACATCGCTGTGAACAATTTCCGCGGTGGCGTTGGGAGTGATGTTGCTGACCGCCACGGACCCACCAGCAGCCAGGGAGAGGATCGCCAACGAGCCATTCCACGCGTGCGTTTCAGCATCGGAAATCGAGGTGTTGGTTGAGAGGACTTCTAAGGCGGAATCGGGAAGGTTCAGGTCGCTCGACGTCACGGCTGCCCGCGTGGTCGACGCGATGACACTGTGACTTTCCGCGCCGCCTCCTGAGACTGAAAAAGAGGCAAACGATAACGCCAAACCTACAGCTCCTGCGTGAGCGTCCGCCTTTGAAGTTGCGTTTTCACTTGCAACCACGCTTAACGACTGACCGTCTGCCAATTCCGATAGCGACGTGTCGCTAAGCGAGGCCGAAACGTTGTTTTGAATTTCGGTCACCGCTCGGGAGACGGCAATGGAAATCGCAGCCGCACCGCCGGCCCCCGCTGATGCGGTCAAGGCCAACGAGTCAACCCGGGCAACCACGTCGCTCGTATCGTCTGCGCTGACAATCGCACGGTCGGCCGTGATACCGCGCACACCACCAACAGCGCGTTCGCCGTCGACAAACGCCGATACGTCACTGCGAAGTTCGTTGAATGCGCCACCACCCGCACCCGCACCGGCGACACCAATGTTGCCTAGTGCCCCGGCCATGGCATCGGACTGTACAACAGCGTCGACGTCATCGTTGCTAGTTGAAAGAACGGAGAACACCGAACCGGCATCGATCCGGCTGTCACGAACAAACGCCTGGATTTCGGAACGATATTCCGGAGCGTCGTCAATCGGGTCCAATGACACAACTTTGTTCGTGGCGATCGAGATGCCGATGGCCGCCCCACCACCGATGTTGCCGCCTGCCAAAGAAGTCGCTTGTGACAAAATATCCGCTCGAACGGTAGCGTCTCGCCTCGCATCGACGGTGGCATCGCCGCCGGCGATGACGGTGCTGTTACTCACGCGAGCCGCTGTCGATGCGGACAACCAATTCTCTGCGGCCGTCCCCGCACCCGAAACCGCGATTCCTGCGCCAGCGGCGATCCCGGCGGCATAAGATGCCGCAACCGCTTCGGCAACAAGATCGGTATCGCTGAACGCCTTCACCAACACGCTTTCGCGCGCGTTGATGAAGGTCGCAATGTCGTTTGCGTTTGTCACCGCAGCTTCCACCGTGTTGCGGTTCTCGTTCTTAGCAATGGTGATTCCGATCGGAACCGTGACTCCGGCACCCCCAGCCCCCACCGCGCCGACGGTGGTTCCGAGTGTTCTGGCGGAGAGTGATGATTCGTCATTGGCTTTCACGCCAACGTTCGCTGATTCCACCTGACTCGATTCAATATGCGCAGTGATTGCCCTTTCCATGTCGTTATGTGTTCCCGACCCAGCACCCGCCAGTGCAACGCTAACGCCGGCGCCAACGGCCGCGCCGCCAGAGACGCTGTCTGCATAGGCCGTCAAATTCGTAGAGTCCGTAGCGTTTACTTCTAAATCGCCACTGATCGTCAACGCCGAATCCGAGACGCTTGCGAACGTTTGCCCCCGCACCTCGTTGAAACTCAAACCGATGCCAAGCGAAACCCCGGCAGCGATTCCAGGATTTGAAGTCACGCCAATTCCGAAGCCGGTCGAATTGGCGATGACCGTGCTTTGGTTCTGAGCGGAGACAGTCAAGGCCGCCGCGTTGATGTCACTATTCATTACATCAGCGATCACATCTTGCTCTACCCAATTGCGTGCCGCCGCGCCGGCCCCTCCCAGCGATCCACCCGGTGTAGCACCACTGCGCAGCGACGCTGCGCCGGCCAGTGCATCGCTTTGAATCGTCGTTCCCGTCAGTGCGATCGCCTGGACATCACCTGCTGTGCTCGAACCATTGTGAATCCGACTGTTGTCCAATCGAGCCAACACGTCGGAGTCGACGTCGTTGATCCCGACACTAACGCCAAACGATAGTGCGACTTTACTACCAATGCCTGCCGAGACGGCCAAGCCACCAGCGTCTGCTTTGACCGAAGCGGATTCGACTGCCTTCACTTGCGCGTCGCCGATGGCCTTGATCTCGCTGTCACGAATCATGGCAACCGTATTCAGATCGACATCATTGACGACGACCGCTCCCGCGGCGGCAAGATTCAACTTTGCATTGGTTGCCAATTGCAAGGCAAACGATCCGCCGATCACCATCGCGTTGACTTGCAACGAAGCATCCGAGTCTTCATCACCCGCATGCACGGAAATCGACTCAGCAGTCACATTTTGATGGTCAACGAGGGCTTGGACATCGGATGACACCGTGTTGATGGCAACGGGAACAGTTAACGCGATCGCGCCAATCGATCGTCCGCCATTGGCTTTGCGAGTCGTCGCTCCGCCTTTTCCGTTCTCCGGTTCCGCTTCACCGATACCCTGCAATGCACCCGAGATCGTGAGCGCAGAAACCTCACCCGCAGCGATTGCATGGACAGACACATCGTCGGTTACTTGGATGGTCGCGTCCAATGGTGCAGTGAGTGCCTCTTGGTCGATGCCGTTCTCACGTCCGATGAACGCCGCGACGTTTTGATCGACATAATTGACGGCAACCGAAGTTCCGACCCCAGCTTGTTTGCCCTTCAGGATCGCACCTGCATACGCCACTCGATCGACACGATCCAAGGCATCGACGTTCAGCGATGCTGCCTCGATGATGGCACCATCGTTGATTGCGGCCGTAGTACTTGTCAAGAGATTGGAGTTGGCGATCGCGGCTGAAAACCCCAGCCGTGTTGATCCGGTTCCGGTTTGCACAAAAGCGAAGTTGTAAAAGTCCGACTCGGCGATGACATCGATCTCGCTCCACGCGTCGACGCGTGCGTTTTCTCCAATCGTGGCTGACGTGGTGTTGTCCGCTGACGTGATAAGCAGCGTCCCGCCTGCTGCATCTTTGCCTGACACCCCAAGCGGATTCACCAGATCGGTCAGAAAGTCGGTGAAGCTGGATTCCGTACGAAGTTGGTTTCGCTGGATCGCCTCGGCCAGTCCCGGCAAGCTGAGATTCAGTGATGCCATTTGGCCGGCCTCCAACAGGAAAGCGTCCAAGCCAGCATCGACCAGCACCGATTGCCCCATGCTTTCTTGATTCAGTGAGGCACCACTTTCGATCCGAGCGATCGAACGATTCGTGTAGTCGGTCACGACCACACCGACCGCAAGCGACAGTGGACTCTTGCTGCCATCGGCCAGCGTTCGCGTCTGCACGTTCAGCAAGTTCGACAAGCCAAGCGTGCCATCGATCAATGCCTGGACCGTGGACATGCCGCCCGCGCCGACGGTCGAAGCAAAGTTGACCCCGTCGCCACGGTTGCCGACCAAGATCGGATAACTGACGTTCGAGCGAACCGCGGTCTGCCCAGACGCGTTGGTACTTTCGCTGGCCATGATCGCGATCGCTTCGTTCTTGTAGACACCAACGCCGATCGACGAAGCGTACTCTCGATCGTCGCTTTCTTCGTTTAGCGCGTTGCGAGTCGATTCGGCAACGGTCGACAGCCGAGCCCGTTGCACGATCTCGGCATCGACTTCGATATCGCCCTGTGATCTCAGAACTGCTGTCTTGGTCACGGTCGCATGAACTTTGTGATCGAAGTACGCGACGGCGATGCTGCTCGCGACATCCACACCTTCGTCAGAGTCCGCATCGGTTTCAGTCGACTGCTTCGCTGGGGCAATCGAGTTCGTGTTGAGCTTCGTGCGTAATTCGTCGATGAAACCATAGCCCGCAGCACCGATGGAATCGACTTGGCCCTGAACGGCTCCCGAGATCACAGCAGTCCACGGCTGTTTGCCGCTGGTCAAATTGACGCCCGCATCGACCCTATTGGTCGCGTCGAGCGATGCGTTGATCGAAATGCCCGCCGGGTCTGCTCGTAGGAATGAGGCATCTCCACTGCCGGTGACCAGGTCAACGACCTGAGCTTGCAGCGCCCCCGCTTTGGACGTTGCCAAACGAATCCGATCCGGATCGTGCGAGTCGACGACCACGTAGTAACCGGTACGCGTTTGCAGACCGCGAATCGGCGCGTCTGGCAACATGATCTCACCAAGCAACTCGCTTTCAATAGTGATACTGCGATTGGGATCGGTGTCGTAGAAAACGAGATCACCGGTCACGAATCCATGTCCAGGTGACAGTTCGATTGAATCACTGTGCCGATCCACCACGCCATCACTAGCAGGAACGAAGTTTACGCCCGGCTCTTCATAATAGAATCCGTGGTTCTCCGTATGACTTGGAGTGATGAAATCGATGAATGCCGAATCACCCGGAAGCCGCAGTTTGTATTGATCACCAACCGCCACCACTTCGTATTCCTGGTTCTGTGTTAGGCCCGTGATGCCTTCTAGCATCGGTTCCTCTTCATCGGCCTCGACATCCGGACTCTCCGGCCCCAGATAGATCACTCGCGCAATACCGCTCGGCAGCGACATGGTGATCAATCCGTCGCCGCTTCCCAACTCGCTTGCGATGGAGGTGGTTGCAACCGAAGCAACCATGGGACGACTGAGTGAATGCACGCTATCGGCGGGAACCTGCCTCGCGTCGATCGAAAGGCTGCTCGCTTGGATCAAGCGAACTCTTTGATCGACGGTCCCATCCAGATTGTCGATGGGATCGGACACGCCATGAACGAGATACGTGACGCCGTCAATGAGCCCAAAACTGCTTGCTGCATCGGCCGTATACGTCAGTTGTTCACCGACTTTCAGCGGGCGTTCGATCGGCGACGTTAACGTTAGTTCATCAGTGCTTGCATTCACAATCGCGGCGTCCAACGAAAGAATGTGGTCGCCGCTTTCCGAGTTGCTGGTGATCGCACCAGCGACTTCGGCGGTTACTCTCGCGTTGTCCACACCTACGACGGCTGAAAAGCCCAGCGTCCCATCGTCAAAGACAGCCGCCGTCGACTTCACTTGGTTGACGACTTCTGCATGAGCGTCGATCGTGACGTCCGCAGCCACGATCTCAACCGACGAGTCCACCGTGATCACCGAAGTCTCATCCGTGAGCGCGAGTGCCATGTTGAAGGCTGTCTTGACGCGATTGGATGGTGTCGCGCGCGAGTTTGCTTCGGTTCGTGAAGTAACTTCAGCGGTGCTAGTGGCATCGGTAAAGATGTTGACCGCTCCACCAGCGTGAACCATTGATCCCGACATCAACTCGATGGTCGCCGACGAATCCGAATGACTAAATCCGACGGACACCAATACGGAAGCGTCATTTGCATTGATCGCAAGTGCATTGAACGAAGCATCGGCTACTGCTTGAGCATCGATCGTGACGTCACCCGAACTCACGATCAAAGTGTTGTCGACTAAAATGTGCGCGGTTGCGGCATGCACCTTCGCTTGTCCCGACAACGGGCTAATGGAGCTGATGCCGACTTGCGGAATCGATTGCAGCTGATTCAAGAGTTCCCCTGCAATCACGTCTTGATAGCCGGCCAGTTCGTCCCATCGGGAGTTTGTGCTACCGTCCGCGGTGATCAGAACTTCGCTGCCCGAAATCATCGAACCCCGCATTACGATCGATGCATCACTATTGGCAACCGTCGCCGGAGAACTTCCTTCGCTGAAGAGATAGTCAACGAGGTCTGGACGGTCCGCGGCGCTAAAGGCAATCAAGCTGTCGGACATCAAACGTGCCCCATCGATCACGATCGAAGCCGCCAAGACCTCAAGTCGTTTGCTGCCCAGATCGATATCGGAATCCACTAGCAGCGAGCCGGCACGAATGTCGATCAGCTCTTCAATTTCATAAATCGGAGTTCGCTGAATTTCCTGTGGGATTTGCCCAGCGACGACATCTGTCGCAACGACGATTTCATCGTTGTCTCGCCAAAGCTCCAGCGCCAAATCGGGCCGATTGACGACGAAATCGGCCGCCAGCAACCGCCTTTTTTCAAGCGTCTCGAATTGCCTCAGAGTTCGCCTGCGACGCCCAGGAGTGCGGAGTTTCGAGATTCTCGCTCGTTCTTGACGATTCAACATCGATCTGGCTGGAAATGGGACGCGGATCAAGGCCTCGAGCAACGAGGCTCTACCCACCGTGTGACATTCGCACTTTCCAACCCGCCAACAAAATAAAAGATATTTTTGTTCCCGCCCATTTCGTGTCGCTTCGCCACCTTGGTTTCGACGGAACGACAGTGACATGGCTCAGTCACTCCGAGTCCATGTGTCCTACAGCAACGTTCTTCCACGAAACGCAATTTGTTCCCGACGAATTCGACGTTTCAGGACCATTAGCGCGGGTAGCACTTGTTCCTGGCGGGCGACAATTTCGATAGCTCCTTTCCAAACCCGCGGAAGCCGAACCCGTTTCAAAAGCTCTCTTCGCACAGTTTATCCACTTTGGAACACTGACTGCCCTCACGCAAAAACGTCGTCAATGCCAGGCGAAAACAGCCCTCTACTGAATGGTTGCACACTACGCGATACGGCGATTTCATGGCTCAATATCGAGGCCGGCATTCTCACGATTTCAGCAGAACGCTGACTTGTGCAAAAGGAAGTCAATCGGAGATTCATTCACACGATCGCGACACTGACGGCTCGGAGACTTCTTGCCAATGCATTTGATGGCGTTGTTTTCCGGGTGTCTCCCAAATTTTGGTGAGTTGGTTGTATAGAAAGAACTCGCGACTTCGTAGAGATAATAAGACGTACAAAAGCTGATCTTTCGCGATTGCGGTCAGCTTATGGTTCATCGAGTCCTTTGTCTCGACCAGAATCAGGCAAGTGCGAGCATCGAGAGCAGACGGAGACGGAGACGGGACTTAATCGCGGCGAAGCTGTCTGTACACAAGGTGTCGAACGAAATCTTGGTTTCGATCTCAGTGTCCAAAGATCGGACAAGATGGACGGCTGAGTCAATTTAGATCAACGGTGAGATGTTAGACGCAAAAGAAATCACGACGTGCATGTTGCGAGAACGGGTCGGGCTGACCGCGTTCATTTATACGGTGACAAGAAATTAACATCTTGCCGAGGACGTGTACCAAGAAACCTGCATCAAAGCGCTGGAACAGGCGGGGGCTGTCGAATCCAAACAACACCTGCTGCGGTGGTTTCACAAGGTGGCCCGAAATCGAGCCATCGACATTCTGCGAGCGCGTGGTGAGAACGTGATGCAACTCTCGGATCAGACTTTGGCGATCTTGGAAGAGGATTGGGACTCGCGAGAGAATTCTCGCCGTGCTGATCTGATTGATGCGCTATCTCGCTGTCTGGACGTGTTGACTCCTCGAAGTCGCGAAATGATGTCGCTGCGATACTTTCAAGATCGATCGGGGGTCGAGATTGCCGGGATGACCGGTACGAAAGTGACCTCTGTCTACCAGACCATCGCGCGTGTCCATAAAGCATTGGCTGAGTGCCTGCGAGAACAACCGGAGTACCAATCTTGATGGATGATCAGTCGTATCAGCGATGGCTCGAACAAATCGCCGCTTATCAAGATGGTTCGCTTAGCAATGAACAACTGCGGGAGTTTGATCAAGCACTTCAAGCGGATGAGCAGAAACGTGCCATTTTTATCTCAGTGCATGAACCGACGATTGGAGTGATGGAGGTGCTGCGAGCACGGTTCGTGGCGAGCGAGGAAAGCAGTGCTACTGGATCGGGATTGGTTCCTGGTGTTTCGTTTTCGCCTCGCCGCTCGACGCTCCTACTTGCAAGCGGAATCGTACTTTTTCTCTTGATAGGCTTCTTTTGGTGGGCCATTCACGACGACGCGTTTTCGGGGCAGGTGGCTGAAGTCACTTACGAAAAACAAGCTGTTTGGCAAACGGCTTCTAGCGACAAGTCCATTCGCGAGTTGACTTATCTGCAGCCAGCCACCAACTACATGCTCCGTTCAGGCATCACTCGAATCAAGATGAGCGATGGTGCAGTTGTTTCCATGACCGGTCCGGCAGCCTTCACTTTGGTCAACGGTCATGAAAACAGCTCGACTCCGGAAAAATGGCCGTGCGATTGCCGAATGAACAAAGCGCTCTGACGGTCCAAGTCAGTGACTTCGAATTGCGTGACTTGGGCACGTCCTTTGGTGTGACCGCCGCTCCCGAGGGTCGCGTCGATTTCGCGGTACTCGACGGCAAGGTCGCGGTCACGAAACGTTCGGAGTCGCCGCGACCGCAGGAGCAGATTTTTGTCGAAGGCGAGGCCTTTTCAGCGTCAGCCGAAAACTCTGTTCGCAACAAAATGCCCTTCGAGCCTGAACGGTATCAGGACATCTGGCCTCTTACCGTTGGAATCAACGAACTGTCGAACGTCATTGATTTCGTCGTCCCTGGTGCCACGAATCCACTTGGCGATTTGACAGATGATCACAAACTCTTCTTGATTCCAGAACAGCTGAATTGCCGGCTCGACCGCCCTGTCGAACTGTCTCTCATCCGGCCAGGACAGACTTGGCCTCAAGCGTCCGTGTCGCCGGTAAAGCTACCTTCCCGAGAGAACATCCGTAGCTACCTGCTGGTATACCAGCCGCAAAGCAGTCGCTTTGGGAAACGAATTTCATTGAGCGGCAGTGTGGAGTTCGAGCGACCGATTCTCGGTGTCGCGGCAACTCGATCACAGCTTGAGTCCACCGATGAACCATTCGGCCTGAAGACGATCGACAATGGAAAGCTGGCCTACCGGTATTTGGAAGAGCGGGATTCGGAGCGAGGCGAACTGCCTGCCGACACGATCTCGATTGACCCGAGCGGCCATCGACTCTTCTTTCATCTCAGCGTTGGTGCCGGCAAAGACCACTTGCGAGTGCTGGTGCAAGGCGACTGAGCGACACTTTTGCTGCACTCACGAAATTATCTCCAACTCCCCCATCATACGAATCATTTCCGCATGAGATCACCTTGTTTTATCCTGGTCGCCGTTTTGACGGTCGTTCCCTCGCTGGCTCAAGCGGAACGCCCCAACATCGTCCTGATCATGGCTGACGACATGGGCTATTCGGATGTCGGGTGCTACGGCGGTGAAATCAGCACCCCGCACATTGATGCGCTGGCCGATGGCGGGTTGCGGTTCACTCAGTTCTACAACACAGGCCGCTGTTGTCCGACTCGTGCGTCGTTGATGACGGGACTCTACCCACGGCCATCGCATCAAATTTAGGCTGCGAACAATAGTTTTTCGAGAAAGTCGGTGTTCCAGCCTGCCTTTTTACGCTTCTGCTTGAGACTTCGCTTGGTAGTGTCCCGCTTCAGAAGCGTCGTGACATACCGACGGGTAAACGTGAAATTGGCCGTCGCGTTTTTCGTGCGGATGCGGCTTGCATCGTCGTGGAACACAACGTCCATAACCCAATGCATCGACTCCACACTCCAGTGGCTTCGCACGCTCGTGGCGAACTCACTGACCTTCGCCGGTCGGCTGATCAGAAAGTAACGAACCTCCACGTTGCACTTGTCACCTTCTTCGATTTGGGTGATCGCTTGGCCAATGCTCGTGGCCCCTGCCCACAGATCTGTCATCGCCTTCATCTCCGACGGAATCGCACACACCGCATAGAAACGCTCTTCGCGACGAGCTCGTTTCTCATCGATCGTCTTCTTCGATTTCACGCCGTGTTTTGTCAGTCCCATCTCATGCACCAACTCGAAGTGATCGCGGATCGCTTCGGCCAGCTTGGGATGGTTGTCTTTGATCGCCAAGATGTAGTCGCCACCCTCGTCATGAATCTTCTTGGCGATCGACTTCTGAGCACCGATGGCATCGAGCGTGATGATCGTCCCGCGAACATCGATAAAATCGAGCAGCTCATCAATCGCCGTGATTTCGTTGGTTTTCGAATCGACTTCGGTTTGTCCCAGCGTGACACCATGCTTGGATGCCCAAGCCGATACGAAGTGAATCGCGTTGGATTTTTCGGCGTTGGTATAGGAACCCCGTGAGGTCTTTCCATCAATGGCGACGTGAACTGGCTGGTCGTCGGAGTCGCCCGCTTCATCGGCCTGGTTTTCGGCATCGTGATGCGTCCGACAAAGTTGCGTATGCCAGTAGAGTAACGCTTGTTGAAATTGGTCCGGTTTGATCAGCGATAAGACACGTCCAATCGTGTCGTGCGACGGGATTCCTTCGGGAAAGTCAGCAAAGCGACCGAGCCCGTCGAGCCGTTCGTTTCCGAAGCATTCGATCTCTTCGGGGCCATCAGCATCCGCGATCGTCGCGGCAACGACTAGAAACAAAATTGAACTCAGAGGGTGTATCGTTCGACCTGAAACACGCGGGGCATCGACTTGATCAAAGCAGTCATGAAACACATCGACTTGCGAAAGCATTGCCATCTCCATTGCAGGGCATGATTCAAACGAATTCACGCAATCTTTCGCCGGCGGGGTTCACCAAGGCAACCCTCGACCGAATACTTCGTTAGGATTTTGATACGATGGCCGTGGCGACGGTGCCGAGACTGATTTTCGTCTACGCCGAGCGTCACTATATACAGACTCGCGTTTTAACAACTCGTTGTTTTCTATTCGATCAAGCGAGCGGCTTTGTCATCGCTGAAACCTTGGCCGCGTCATCCAGAGGGCGATTTGCCTGTACGTTTCTGGCGATCCCCTTAAGCATCACGGGGAAGACGAGTCCATGCAACGGCAAGACAGCGTACCAGTAGGCGAGCCCCAAGAGACCTCGCGGGCGAAATCGAGCAGTCATGACAATCTTCGTTCTGTCATGAGATTCTTCCTCCAACTGAAATTCGAGTTCGGCCACGCCCGGCAACTTCATTTCCGCACGAAGAGTCAGCTTTTCATTTTCAACCAACTTTGTGACTCGCCAAAAATCCACCGGTTCGCCGTAGTGGAGGTCGCGCGGGTGCCGGCGGCCACGACGCAGACCGGGGCCACCGACCGCTTGGTCCATCCAGCCGCGAATACGCCACAGATAACCGGCTCCCCAATAACCCTTTGCTCCGCCAATGGATCGAATTTCCGCGAACGTCTGCTCCGCTGATCCGTGCGAGATAATTTCTCGTCGATCCACAAACGTTGTCCCACCCGCCCAATCAGGATCGCCAGGGATCTTTCCTGCCGTCGACCACCGAGTTTCGATGTCACCACTCTGAGTGCGACCAAGTGCGGCCTCGATCGCTTCCTCAATTCCAAGGCATTCTCCTGGCATCAGGTGAACCGCATCGTCATTGCGGCAAACCGTTCGGTTTTTCAATCCTTCCGCCAGCGGCCGCGCAATGCTACTACTGACCGGAGTCACCAAACCGATCCATAGACTGCTCAAACGCGGAGTCAGGACTGGAACCGGAAAAATGATTCGCCGTCGAAGTTTCAGCTTCTCCGCCATCACCTGCATAACGCTCTGATAACTCATAACATCGGGGCCACCAATGTCGATGGTCCGGCCTGCCGTTTCATGAACCTCAATACACTCAACGAGATACCGAAGTACATCGCGAATCGCAATCGGCTGAGTCTCCGTGTTCACCCACTTTGGCGTCACCATGATCGGCAGCCTCTCCACCAGATAACGCAACGTCTCAAATGAAGCCGAGCCTGACCCGATAATCATCGCCGCTCGAAAAACCGTCGCCGGAACGGGACCGGCTTGAAGTATTTCTGCGACCTCATGTCGACTATCGAGATGTTCTGAAAGGTCAGGCCCCAACTCGCCAAGGCCGCCCAAGTAGACGATTCGCTGGCAAGATGACTGCTCAACCGCTTCTCGGAAACTCGTAGCGAGCTCTCGATCTCGCTTCGCATACTGTCCCTTCGCTGACTTCATCGAATGGACAAGATAGAACGCAATGTCAACATCTTTCAGCGCTCGACCGATTGCTGTCGCGTCCTCAAGTTCCCCCGGCACGATCGTTACCCGTGCATCGCGGCTCCAAGCGAACTTTGTAAGCTTTTCCGGGCTGCGGACCAGACAGTTCACCGAATAGTCACGCTCGAGCAGGCGTCGGATCAGTCTACCTCCGACATAACCGGTTGCACCACAAACGAAAACACGACGGGAAGATGGTATTGATTTCGTCATACGGTCCAAGATTTCGGTGGGGAGCGACTCCGAGCAGAGCCTACCGGCAGCGCCTGCTCTGTTAGTGTCCCGGAAAGTTAACGCTGGCCATCATACGACGTAACCGATCCTCCAGACGACCAGCACCGCAGAGCGAAATCGCTTTGGAGAAAAAATCCAATGAGCACCGAACTTTCGGACGAGCTGATGTTGATCGCACCATCATGATGGCGTGAGACAACCGATTAAGACTTGATTGCATTCGCATGCGGCATGATCTCTCTTCCGGCGGTTAGCCAAGCTGAAGCGATCCGATACAACCGCACGCTCGTTTAAACTATGGCGGCATAGGATTCGCGGACGACTAGCAAAGCGAGGCACGATTTTCGTACTTCCAAGTGATGAAAAGAGAACTCGACAATTTCGCTGCGAATCACAGCGTGGTTGACGCTTCAATGCGTGACCTGCAAGCACGCAGCATTGCTGGTCATGCCACGACTGCGGTTTCGGGATAAATTAGACCCCAAGAATCCACCCACGAAGAATCGTCAACCAGTGAATAGACCACTGAGGGGAACGCGTTCGTCCTGGACTCAATTTCGCGAGCTCGTTTCCGGAATGCTCGACCACGATGCTTTGTCCAGTAGAGGAAACGAAATGTCTCGACATAATTCGCGCCTCCCTCAGCTCGCGCCAGCTCACTCGAGGAAATCCGGCATCCGACGAAATTCTAACTGTCCCGTTACTCTCGGTAGAGATCGAAAAAGATTGACTAGGGGAGTGACGCCGTGTCCGTGTCACCTTCATATCAACGTCGACGGCTAAAGCCTCAAGTCCTGGCAAAGGCCGCTCAGCCATTGGACTGACCAACATCTCGCGTCCGAATCTTCAACACTCCGTTCAGCTTCCAGTGAGCGTGGTTTACGTTTTCACCGCCAGTACTGGCAGGCACGTAAACTTCCATCTGCTGAAAGTCGTAAGTAATCTCTGCATTTCGCCCAGTTAGGGCATCATAAAGTCCCGCAGCCAGTTCGGGCCAAGTGTTCGTTTCTTTAACGCTGTTCATGGTAAACCCATTTCCTTGAAGTCTTGATAAAATCAGACACAGCACACTGATGCTGCCGCGATATAGTACCGAGCCATCAAGCCCCGCAGATCTAAACTGGAAGGCTGGTCGTCTCTTCTACTGGCGAATCAACAAGGCGTTTAGCCTTCTTGCGCTTGCAACATCCACAAATGCTTTTCCATCGGCCCAGAAATCGCGATCAGCATATCTTCGCTGATAGGATCGAGGTCACCAAGTTTTGCAATCGCGTCTCGCAACGAGTCAATCGTCGTCTTAGTGGCGTCAGCCACTCGGGTAATGGTTTCTTTCACGTTAACAAAATCTCGCGGATAACTTTCCAATTCGCTCGCTTCTGCTACCGTCGATGACCGGCCGTCCGCAGGAATACCGAGGGCGGCAATTCGTTCAGCCACCTCGTCGCTGGCATCCCGAACCGTCGCGATGATTTCGTCTAAATGTAAATGAATACTGCGAAAGTTTGGACCGACGACATTCCAATGGGCTTGCTTCATCAGCAAAGCGAGGTCGATGAGATTGGTCAGATTTCCTTGCAGAATTCCAGTAACTTTTTCGTTCGTTTCAGCTTTTAGGATTTCACGCTTGAATTGATTTTTGGTGGCAGTTGCCATCTTGTCTCTCCGTTTCTTGGGAAGTTTCTTTGAATTGAATTCAGAACACTACTGTTTTAGATATGCTTCTCGGTACGCGGACGCGGCGAGAGGCGTCGCGACTTCAAAGCCACCGTCTACCGGCCACCGCACGCCCGTTACAAAGCCGGCCTTGTCGCCCGCTAAAAAGTCAATTACTGCGGCGACCTCGTCGGGATGCCCCGTTCGGCGCACCGGCATTGCCGGACGATCCGTGTCATCGAAGTCGCCCGGATCCATGTCATTCATCGGCGTTGCGATCTCACCCGGAGCCACCGCATTGACCGTGATGTTTAGCGGCGACAAATCCAAAGCCAGGCATTTCACTAATCCGCCGAGCGCGTGCTTGGTCATCGTGTAGAGCGTGTCAACAGGACTTGCGATTTCTTCGTGAACACTCGTCACCACGATGATACGTCCAGGCGTTTCACGAGGCTTGCCATCCATTCCACCGGGCAGCATGTGGTGAACAGCACGCTGAAGCACCATCATCGCGCCGAAAGTGTTGACGTTGAAAATTTTGTGCGTTGACTCAAGGTCAATGTTCGGCATCTTCTTCTTGACCATCAAACCCGCATTGCTGATGGCGACATCCAAGCCACCCAGCTCGTCAACCATTTCGTCGACGCAATGTTTTGCTGCATCGGGATCGGACAAATCAAGTTGTTTAACGACACAGCTTACGCCTTCCGCTCGAACCAACTCTGCGGTTTCCGCTGCCTTTGTTTCGCTAGAGGCATAGGTAATGGCGACATCGTGACCTGATCGTGCCAGCGCGATCGCCGTCGCACGACCAATACCGGTGCTGCCGCCAGTGATAATTGCTTTACGTCTCATGGTATTCCTTTCCGAGGATTTAATGCGGTTTTGATCAAGCATCGCTTAGTTCGGTCTCACTCTTTAGCACCTGATCGCCGTTTTCCTGCTCGACCAAATAGGCAGGTTCTT
The DNA here is from genome assembly GCF_007860175.1 of Rubripirellula reticaptiva. Classification (NCBI taxonomy): domain Bacteria; kingdom Pseudomonadati; phylum Planctomycetota; class Planctomycetia; order Pirellulales; family Pirellulaceae; genus Rubripirellula; species Rubripirellula reticaptiva. The sequence continues at coordinate 451,192 of NZ_SJPX01000006.1, forward strand.
CGTCAGTCGCGTTCCGAGTCACTTCGGTGCCCTTAATCGTTCTAGTTACTTTTTGCTTGAACGATTCCTTGATCTGCCCTTTGGCAGTACCGCCGCCAAAGTTCCACTGAACGTACTGATTGGCTTGGAATTTCTGGCTCACGATTGGCTCCTTCGATGCCTGAGTGCAATGACTTTAGGTCTGAGTCAAATTGCAAACATTGGGCCAAACTCATGACGTTGCTTTGGCTTGGCGATTGCACACACTTGACCGAACGCTTCTGCGTAAGCAATTTCCGCTGTTTAAAATAGAGAAGGTAAACATGTCAAAAACGAAAATCGATACAGCTCCATTGAACAAAATTCCCTGCCCCAGTTGTGGGAAACACGTCGATGACCGGGCTCCGGCTTGCCCCAACTGCGGCGAAAAGATCTACGTCGAACATCCTGGCGGTATCACGCCGACAAAGCATCCGCAGATCCCAACAAATCGAGTCGATGAGTGAACGGCCGATGCGAGTGGCAGGCAATCGACCCACCTGGTTGCTCGCCGTCCATGCGATAAAGCCAAGCGTTGGGGAGGCTTCGAGACCATGAGCAAGAAGTAATCGCTGACTAAACGCCTACGCCGCCTACTCTGGCTCCTTCAACGCCTCTGGATCACGAACCGCCTCGACCGCGTCTTGCGCATCTTCTTGGTCACCGACATCCAGCTGCGGACCTTCCTGTGTGAGCTTTGCGGCAGGTTCGTGGCTAATTTCCACCAGCAGCGGGAAGTGATCCGACCCGATTGGTGGAAGTGTGCGAATCTCGGCGACGCGGAAGTCATCGGAGTGGAAGAGATGATCGAGCGGATATCGCCAAATCGAGGAGCGCGCATTGAACGTAGGATAGAGACCGCGTCCTTTTCGTGGGTCGAGTAACCCACTGACCTCTTGAAACAAGTCTGTGGTTCGCGACCAGCCGACATCGTTCATGTCGCCGAGGACGACCGTGCTCTCGCCATCCTTCACCTCGCGCCCGACCAGGACTAACTCAGCATCCCGTTTTGTCGTGTCTTCACCTGGCCGTGGTGGATTCGGATGCACAGCGAGCAACCGCACGGGATGACCGCTCCGAAGGCGGATGACCCCGTCAATCGAAGGGATCGATTCTTTTACGAACGCCCGCACTTTCGATCGTTCGATCGGAAATTTGGAATAGATGGCGATTCCATACTTATTTTCTAGCGGATGTAGGACTTGAAATTCAAATGAATCATCGAGGACCGTCAGGTCGTTGACCCAACGCGAGTTTATTTCCAGCAACACGACAACGTCGGGTTGCTCCGATGCAATCAGCCGCAACAGGGCATCGGCATCTTCGTTATCCTGCAAAACGTTGGCCGATAGGATTCTTAGCCGCGCATCAGAATCCGACGACTTGGCTGCCTGAACTTGATGGGGAGCGACGGGGAGGTAAGGAAAGATCCAATAGAGTTGCGTCAGAACCCCGCCAACCAGAAGTACGGCAAGCACCTTCGCCAGCCGGCGTTGGTAAAAAGCCAGTATCACAACAATCCCGATCAGGTAGAACACCAAAAGCTGGACTCGAGGAAAGTCGCCGATCCGCACCCACCACGTATCAACAGGCAAGAGGGGAATGTAGGCGGAGAGGATCAAGCCAGTAGCCAATAAACATGCGATCCCCCAAGCCGATCGCTTTAGAAATAACTGTTCGTTTGCCGACTCGATTGGTTCTTTCGCGTTCATGTTGGTCTTCATAGCACGATGCGGGCCAAAAATCGTCGCATAGGCTTCCAGCCTGCGATTAAACCTGGCGAAACATCAATCACAGGTTTGAAGCCTACGCCACGTCTTTCTTTCGGCACACCAGTTGCGTGAAACGGTTTGAAAGAATCCGCGTCATTCTCGCGGGTCGCGAAAAGAATCCCCCTTCAGTGAGAGATCGTTATGTACATCGGCGGCGGAATCCTCGGCACAATTCTGGTCATCCTAGCAATCATCTACTTAGCCAAACGAATTTAGTACCCAGCGCTACTAGCGGTACCTCTATCGTGGCCTCGGCATCCGGTTTTCGAGACACCTTACTCGCAGGTTGGACGTGTACGCCACTCTTTCATAACCCCTTTCCAAAATTGAACATGGCAAACAGAAAGAAATCTTCCGGTAGTGAGACCGCAGGCCACGGCGGTGAACTTCATCAAACCGCAACTGGTCAAGACCCGCGTCTAACAACCAATCAAGGTGTCGTCATTTCCGACGATCAGAACACCTTGACCGTCGGTCCGCGTGGACCGCAGTTGCTGGAGGATTTTATTCTTCGTGAGAAAATCACCCATTTCGATCACGAGCGGATTCCCGAGCGGGTTGTTCACGCGCGTGGATACGCCGCACACGGTTACTTCCAAGCTTACGAAGGTAACGCGAAGTTGACGAAAGCTGCGTTCTTGCAGAACCCGTCGGAAAAGACGCCGGTCTTTTGCCGATTCTCAACTGTTGCGGGTAGCGCCGGTTCACCCGACACCGCACGCGACGTCCGAGGATTTTCGGTAAAGTTCTACACCGATGCCGGAAACTACGATTTGGTCGGCAACAACATTCCTGTGTTCTTCATTCAAGATGCGATCAAATTTCCTGATCTGATCCACAGCGTCAAGCCTGAACCCGACCGTGGCTTTCCCCAAGCCCAGTCTGCGCACAACACGTTCTGGGATTTTGTCTCTCTCAATCCAGAGACAATGCACACACTGATGTGGGTCATGTCGGATCGAGGGATCCCGCGTTCGTTCCGAATGATGGAAGGTTTCGGCGTCCACACTTTCCGTATGGTTAACGTGGCTGGAGAGTCAAAGTTTGTCAAATTCCATTGGCGACCCCGGTGCGGCACGTTCTCACTGATCTGGCCCGAAGCCGTCCAAGTTTCCGGAGCCGACCCCGACTTCCACCGCCGCGACCTATGGAACTCGATCACGTCCGGCGACTATCCCGAGTGGGAACTGTCTGTGCAAGCATTCTCCGAAGCGGAGGCCAACGAGTTCGACTTTGATGTTCTCGATCCAACCAAACTTGTCCCAGAAGAATTGGTACCGCTAACTCCAATTGGCAAAATGGTCTTGGACCGCAACGTCGATAACTTCTTTGCCGAGACTGAGCAGGTCGCATTCTGTCCGTCGCATGTCGTGCCCGGCATCGACTTCTCGAATGATCCGCTGCTGCAGGGTCGACTATTCTCGTACCTGGACACTCAGCTTTCTAGACTCGGCAGCCCGAACTTCCATCAAATCCCGGTCAACAAGCCGAAGTGTCCCTTCGCAAATTTCCAGCGTGATGGTCACATGCAGATGGAAGTGCCAACCGGACACGTCGCCAACGAACCAAACTCACTTGATGATGGCAGCCCACGCGAATGTCCCGAGACTGGATTCACCAGCTTTTCCTCGGAAGAAAGTGGCGAGAAACTGCGTATTCGTCCGAAGAGTTTCGCCGATCACTACACGCAAGCACGCTTGTTCTGGGTTTCGATGACTGAAGCAGAACAGCGTCACATTGTCGGAGCATTTTCCTTCGAGCTAGGTAAATGCGATAAGGTCAAAATTCGTACCCGGATGCTCGGCCACCTGGAAAATATCGATTCGGATCTCGCAAAGAAGGTTGCTGAGTCGCTCGGTATGGAAGGCAAGGCGGACGCGATCAAGCCATTCGTAGCCGTTGGCGACCCGGAGCCATCACCGTCGCTGTCGCAATACGACAAGGCCCCCAAATCACTGCGAGGAAAGACGATCGGTTTGCTCACGACGGACCAGGTGAAGTCTTCGATCTACAACGCACTGGCAAAGCTAGTCAAAGATGAAGGTGCGATGTTAAAAGTCATTACACCGAAAGCCGGCCCGATCAAAACAGACCACGGCAAGGAGATCACGCCAGACCACTTTCTATCCGGTGCTCCATCAGCCCTGTTTGACGCAGTCGTGATTGCTCCAGCCGAATCGAATGTCGAGTTATTGGCTGGCGAAGCAGCCGCCGTTGACTGGATTCGCGATGCCTTCGCACACCTGAAAGTGATCGGGTTCACTGACGTGTCGAAACCGTTGTTCAAGAAAGCCGCTGTCGATACTGATGCCGACGAGGGGTTAGTCAACGTGACCGGCAGTGTGTTTGAGAAATTCACGTCCGCGGCAAAGAAACACCGCATCTGGGATCGCGAACGAAAGGTTCGTCGCTGACCGTAGTCGCGAGCCAAAAACTCGTGGGAAGGATACTGCGAGTCGGTGGTGAAGGCTTTCAGCTGGCGAAACAGCTTCTGACCACGAGTGTCAGGCAGGATAGCTGAATCACGTATCAGCGTTTTTCAAAATCCTGCCGAAAACCGACGACACTGATTTCGGTACCCTCGAAGCTCATGAGATCGAGGGGCTTTCCGTTTTCTTGTCCCACTGCATTCCCGGCCGCAGTGATGACGCGAGGAGCCCAATGTCAAAACGCCACCCATTTCGATCGAATCTTCCCTGCATGTTGTCGGCTCAGTTCCGCGGCGAGAACGCTGCAGCCGATAGCGATGCATAGTTCTAACTGCCCCAACTCCAAAGATCATCCATATACCCACCGATCAAAAGGTTGAGACGGCAATCAGGCCGTGTGGGCTATACAGCATCAAAGCGCGGAACATCTGAAAGGTCTGGGAGTCGCTCTCGGATGGTCACAGAGGTGTTGTTGCAAACTTCCGAAAAAAAGCGAAGTTGCGGGGCCTGGGGCGTAGCTGCGCCGACGTCGTTCTAAAGATCGCATTTGGAATCGACACCATCGCCGTGGATCCGCATGCGCAGCGTGTCAGCAATCGAGCCGGCTTGGCGAGCGGCAAACTGAAGCCCCAACGGCCAAGCAGGTCGATTAGCGACCACCCGGGTGGTCCAAGCACAAACGTCACTTCTGGCTGAGCGAATTCTGAGAATCGTTTTTTTATCGTGACTGCCATGGTGGGAGGTTTGTCCGGTCGAGCATCTTTTCCGATATTTCCGCATCCACGGAGCCCCCGCCTAAAGACGATCACATTGCGGCTGATTCTTCCGGAACGCGAAAGAACCGCGGCTCGCGCAATTGGCACGCAGGTTGCTAAATGTTGGCGGCAACAGTCAAGACGCTCATTCACTAGGAATCTTTCATGGCACCATCAGAACTCAATCAATCCATGGCGGAAATTCGCGCAGCTTGGTCTGCAGATGAACTACGAACGCGTCGTCAAGCCGCACTGCGCGCACAGTCGATGCTTCGAGCGCTGGTCTGCGACATCGTATTCGACGCTGACCTAAAGTCGAGCGTCTTCGCGGACGATGAAAACGCGCAGACGAGAGAAACGCTGGGAATCGCGGGATGATTGGCACTTTCCATTCGCGGTCACCGAGGTTAGTAATCACGAAATTGCTTGGTCTTGGTCGATAAGCGTGACGTACGCGTCATGCCCGCGATCGTTCATCAGTTGGAAATCGCAGGCTAAGTCAAACTTGAAATCACGTGCAAGCAGCACGCACCTAACAGTCGATCCCGTCGAGGGAAACCGATTGTTGGCCTTCGCCGATGACTACGTTCTTTGCCAGCGGAAGTTGATGTGACCTGCTTTCTAGGAAGTGCATCAGATATCCGGCTGTGTTGGGAAATGCGATCAGGTCACCTCGTTCAACGCCGTTGGGGAAGGTTAGTTTACGAAGGGAAATCATCTCGGATTCCGTGCAATATGCCCCGACCAAAAATCCAGTCTTCGATTCGCTGGTGCCGCGACTCGTCGGGATGTGAATCGGGTCAACGAGAAAGTCATCGCTCGACGTTCGACACTGGGTACGGTTCATCGACAGTCCGATTAGCCAATCGCCGTCGGCGTTTCGTTTGCAGAATTCGACGCGGGCGACCGTCATGCCGCAGCCATCCATCAAACACCGGCCTGGCTCGCATCGAAGTTCGACGTCTGCATTTCGGATGAGGTCCGCGATTGATTTACCGTTAAAGGAGTTGTCGAGAATGGTTGCAAGCCAATCACCTCGCACAGTCGCTCGATAATAGGGATAACTATTCCGCTTACCGAGGACTTGTCCTTCATGGACCAGGAGTCCGAGACCATGATTCCGATAGGTGATCGGATTGCGTTCACCGAGCAAAGCCTGCTCATGCTGCTGCCAAAACGATTCCCATTGGTGAGCGTCTTCGAGATAGCTGATTGGAAACCCGCCACCGATGTCGATGAACGTCGGAGTATGGCCCGCGGCTCGAAGCAATGCAATCCACTGTAAAGCGTTGACGATTCCAGTCCCCCGCTGCCCCGCGTCATAACCATCCAGATGAAAATGAATGCCCTGAACGTCAACAGGTAATCCGCTCAAACTTTCAACAATATCAGTGTCAGTCACCGCGTCGAAGCCGAATCGCGTGGCCAGTTTCTTGATGTGGCGTTGGCTTCCAACTTGCGAGTGCTCAGCATTGGACACTGGAATCCTCCGGCACGTATCCTCGTGCATGAACCCGCCGATACGTAGGGCGATCTTCGCCGTCTTACCAAGCGACCGACTTCGGTTAACAACGGCATTGAGTTCATCACGGTTGTCGATCGCGATGCAAACCTGATGACTAACGCAGCAGTCAATCAGAGAATCAGATTTGACCGCTGCCGTGCAAATGATGTTAGCTGGAGAGACACCGCGATCTAGGCACTGACGCAATTCGTTTTCGCTCGCAGTATCCAGCCCTGCATCACAACGTATCGCTTCGTCAATGAACACCAAGCACTTGTTCGATTTGCGAGCGAAAAAGATCTTAGATCGAAGCCCATGAGAATCCGCCTTGGATCGAATCTCTCCAATGTTTCGCACCATGGGCGAAGTGCAAATGATGTTCAGTGGCGAATCGAATTCGGTAACGGCTTGAGCAATCATCTCGCTACCAAGGAACTCGCACATCCAAGGTTCTAGTCGAGCAGATAGTGGCGGGTCGCCCGCACAATTCGCTCGTAGCGCAGCTTCATCAGCTATTGTCACGCTGGATGAACTATTCATTTCTACTCAATTTCACCATTCGGGTTGCGAGCGAATGCGACCATTGTTCGATATGATCGTGCAGTGTTCGCGAGAGGGTATCATTGCCAACGACCCATCCCTCGGTCGCTCGCCCAAAAATGTAAAGCCCGGAATTTGCGTTGTTTGTCCGAGATTGGATAGCCTCACCTGTTGCATCGACCTTAACCGCTCCCGTCGTGTCATCAAGTTCCACCAGCCCTTGGGAGATCAACGACGCAAGTGGACCGTTTGACGAAGGTTGATGCGGCGCGGCAATCACTGCGTCGATGTGCAAATCGAATTGACTCGCGGCAACGTCTTCGTCCTGGTTCGTCAACACCACGATTCCAGCGTCAACAAGCGATAGTACTTGACGTACCGACTGGGAAGGAGGTCCGAACGCGATTCGTTCCATCTCGGAAGCAACGCTTAGAAATCTTGGCCATTGCGATTTGGACAAACCGCCATAGCTAATCGCTGCGACGATCTCTGGATACAGTTTTCGCCACGCCTCACCGAGTGCGCTGGCAATGTCACGCGGTCGTTCGCCAATCGACACTAAGAAAGATTGTTGCATCGCATCCAATGCTTCGGTCAAACTCATCCGATAGCGAGCCCAACCGCGATACCACTGGGCAACGTCTCGTGCCGAGACCGAATCACCAGAGTGGCTAAGCAGTTCCGCAGCCGCTTGATGAACGACACTCCAAATGTCACTTTGGAAATTGATTGAACCTGACAAGCGGTCGAGTGGTGCTAATCGCACGCGGAACTTATTCCAGAAATGATCCGACACCTGTTCAATCGCAGCGGTCGGCTTGGCGAGCATCGGGCGACCACTTCGACTGTGGAGAACCAGTTTCGCGGGTTCCCGACCGCTGGGTTGATAGGTCCGCGATGGCGAGTTCGAGAACGAGCCGCCTCGTCCTTCCGTCATCGCCAGGACCGCGTCGATGGCTGTTAGCCCGAATCCTCGCACGAAGACACGCGACTTGGGCGGAAAATTTTTTTCCGAGAGGTTCGTCTGCACGGGAAACACAAATCGGGCTGCCCCGTTTCGGTTAAGACTTTCCGATCGACGAAAACCCTCGTGCCCCGTTGTGACAACGACTAGGTCATACCGATTTGCCCCGATTTCCGTCGTGACCTCCCAGCATGAGTTCAAGCGCTGAACGCCACCAACTTGCTCGTTAACGACTTCGTAAGACTTCGCACCCCCGAGCTTTCTCTCAACTGATGCGTAACATTCGTTCAAATACTCGCCCACAATCGCCCGCGGGACGTATTGATCGTCTGCCGCAAGTTTTGGGTAGTGATCGCGCAGCCAACCGATCAGCGAAGTCGACGCAAGCGTAGTTGAGTCGGCGTCTGTCTTCCAAAAATCGATGTTCTGCGAAGCGAAATTCATCCGCAATACGTGCGGCTGCTGCGGATCGTAAACACATCCCGCTCCTAAGGTCTTGCAAGGCTCATAAACGGTGATATCAAGCCGAGCGAGCATATCTTCTGGTAGATTCCGACACACAGCATCAAGACACTGAAGCCCGCGTGGTCCACACCCAATGACAGCCAACCGAGTCAAATCTCCCCCGACACCAGAGTGATCAAGACGTTTCGATGTCCTATGAATATCAAGAAGATTACTCATGATCGGCACCCGAAGGTTTGTGCGTCTCTGTCAAAATTGATCAGTGTTTGAAGTGCTGCCGGATCGCAACCAAGCGATTCTTCAATCCACTGGTCGTTGAATACGGTTCGTAGATATCGCGTTCCGGAATCGTGAAGGATCGCAACACAACGTTTTCCATCGAGTTCCGCCTGCATCCGTGATGCGGTCATCAGAACGCCACCCGCCGAGCCACCGACGAGCACTGCTTCGCGTTGCGCCGCCCGCCGGCAACCAACGACACAATCGAGGTCGGACACGCGAACGACGTCATCGAACCGCTGCCCCGTCGCGAGCTTTGGCTCTTTGCCTGCACCGAGCCCAGGAATGTGCCGAGGACCTGCGGAGCCTCCGAACAATACGCTTCCCTCCGCGTCGACTGCGACCACACGGACTTCCCGGCCTCGCGCACGCAAGTAATCTCGACATCCCTGTGCCGTACCCGTGCTGCTGGTGGCTACCAACAATACGTCGAAGTTCCCGTGGAGTGCCTCGTCAATTTCACGAATCGTGCCTTCGTAGTGCGACTGCGGATTGTCAGGATTAGCGTACTGGTTGGGCCAGAAGCTGTTGGCATTGTGTTCTAGCAACTCGCACACTTTGGCGATCCGTGCCGCAAGGAAGTCTCCACCAAGCGGTTCGGCAACCATCACGACCTTGCCGCCAAATGCTTTGATCACCTCTAGATTCTGTTGCTGAGCACGTGGATCCACAACACAGATAAACTTCAGCCCATGGTAACGACAAGCTTGAGCGAGACCGATGCCCATGTTTCCGGACGAGGACTCGATCACCGTTGAATCGCGATGAAGATCACCGCGACGCAACGCCTCTTCTAGCATGAATCGAGCAGGGCGATCTTTTGCGCTGCCACCAGGATTCGCCGCCTCTAGCTTTACCAGCAGTTCGACGCTGGGGTTGGCAAGAAATCGCTCAAACCGAATCAGCGGTGTGTTCCCTATCGCGTCAAGCACGTTGCTGGCGACGCAGTCATACCCTTGGTGCATATCCAGTTCCTCGATCGTCTTGCATTAAACCTCTGAACCGGTCTAAGCAACTGTCGTGCCGGTAAGTTCGCCTCGGATTACTTCATGTGATTCGTGATAGAGAGATAAACCAACCGATCACCCCGGACTGGTCGCTGATGGGAAAACGACCAAGCTGTTCGATCGCAGCGCCGCGGCGCGAGCATCCAGCTTACAAGTCGTACTATGAAAACACGCTGGGCGATTATGGCTACGGTGATTGAGACGGAAGATAGAACTCGTGTCTATCGTTCTTTGAGAGTTCGGAAACCGAAGCCTGGAAGACCACTACACATCCTTTGGAATCGTCGAAAGATTTTCGCAGTCGTTTTTTTAAATTGGGCATGCGTTGTGCTATGTCAGATTGTGCTATGCCAAGACGAATCCAAGATACGAATCAATAAACAGAGAACCACATGAACGAAAACTCCGCTGTTCTGGAAAGTCACGACTCCCACACTCGTCCGCAAGGCATGGGCCCAATCCACCATGCGTCGGGAGTTGCATTTCGCGTTTGGGCGCCACACGCCGACGCCGTTAGTTTAGTTGGATCGTTCAACGACTGGAACGCGGACACCCACCCGATGCAACGTGAACCCAATGGCCATTGGTTTGTAAATGTTGATCATGCGAAAATTGGCGATGAATATAAATTCCGAATCACCAACGGCGTGAATACTTTCGACCGCATCGATCCACGAGTTCGCGAAGTGACGAACTCGGTCGGAGTTGGCATCGTTCACGACCCGAACTTCGATTGGGGAGGGGACGATTTTCAAATGCCAAACTGGAACGAGTTGGTCATCTACGAAGCCCACATCGGGACTTTCCATCGCGCGAATTCTGATCAACCCGGCGGTTTCTATGACTTCGCGACGAAGTTTCAGCATTTGCGGCGACTTGGCATCAATGCAGTCCAAATCATGCCCATTGCCGAGTTTGCAGGCGACGTTTCATGGGGCTACAACCCCGCTCACATCTACGCCGTCGAAAGTGCTTACGGCGGTCCGGCGGCATTTAAGCAATTCGTCAAGGAAGCTCACGCAGCGGGCTTGGCTGTGATCCTAGACGTCGTCTACAACCACTTCGGCCCATCCGATCTGGACATCTGGCAATTCGATGGATGGAGTGAGCACAATAAGGGCGGAGTCTATTTTTACAACGACCACCGCAGTTCGACGCCGTGGGGTGACACACGACCGGACTACGGTCGACAGGAAGTGCGATCTTACATTCGCGACAATGCGATGATGTGGTTGGAAGACTTTCATGTCGACGGATTGCGGTACGACATGACGCTCTACATTCGTTCGATCGATGGAACGCCTTCAAGTTCGATCCCTGAAGGATGGGGACTGACGCAGTGGGTCAATCGCGACATCCACGCTTTCAAACCTGATGCAATCACGATTGCAGAAGACCTACAGAACGACGCGTATCTGACTAAGTGCGACCAGGAAGGCGGTGCGGGATTCTCGACTCAGTGGGACGCAGGCTTTGTGCATCCAATCCGCGAGGTGCTTACTGCGGCAGAAGATAACCACCGGTCGATGGCGATGGTTCGTGACGCCCTGTATCACGAATATAACGGAGACGCATTTCAGCGAGTCGTCTACACCGAATCTCATGACGAAGTTGCCAACGGCAAGTCGCGTATTCCTAGCGAGGTCTCGGAGTGGGACGAGACCAGTTGGTATGCGCAGAAACGCTCAACACTTGGGGCAGCCCTGGTGATGACCGCACCGGGAATTCCGATGCTGTTCCAAGGGCAAGAGTTTTTGCAAGCCGGATGGTTTGAAGACACCGAGGAGCTTGATTGGGACAATACGGAAGAATTTAGTGGCATCGTGCGTATGTTTCGTGACCTAATCGCTTTACGCCTAAATTCCGATGGCATCTCGAAGGGGCTGACCGGTCAGCGAATCCATGTCTTCCACCTCAACGATGACGATAAGGTGATCGGGTTCTGTCGCAGTGATGGCGGCGAACAATCGAGCGACGTTGTCGTCGTGGCAAACTTCTGCTCGCAGCCGAGAAGCAATTATAGAGTTGGCTTCCCCTCAGCAGGCGTCTGGAAGCTGAGATTCAACGGAGACAGCGGGATTTATAGTACCGACTTCGCGAACACCGAATCAGCCGATGCTCAGACAGAATCAATTGCTTACGACGGCTATCCTGCGTCGGCCGAAATCGTAATTCCGCCGTACACCGCGCTAATCTTCTCACAAGAATAATTCCGTAGCTGAGGCTTCTAGCCTGCGTTAATGCGGAACGCAGGCTAGAGGACCGCGTAATGATCATAAATGACTGCGGAAATTCCGTAGGTCTCTTAGCTCTCTATCATCATCAAACTGCATTACCCTTGCCCCTTCTTCGTCGCCAACGCCGAGCATCGTGATGTTCGACTAGTTGGTGACCTGCACCCAAAAAACTGGGCCAAGCAAAGTGGGGAAATCGGAGTAAAATCTAGTCGGCGTTTCCAAGGAGAAACCGCCGATGAAGAAGTCGAAATTCACAGACCAGCAGATTGCCTTCGCGCTCAAGCAGGCCGAGACCGGAAACCGGAACACCGACTGATGAGGTGTGCCGCGAGCTTGGGATTAGCCAGCAGACGTTCGACAGGTGGAAGAAAAGTTCGCTGGACTTGGCACCGAAGAACTTCGGCGTCTGAAGCAGCTTGAAGAGGAGAATAAGCGATTGAAGTCGTTAGTAGCGGACTTGAGCTTGGACAACAGATCCTGCAGGATGTCCTGCCAAAAAAGCTCTGAGGCCTGCTCGCCTTCGTGAATGCGTCGGGGGAGCGAAGTCTTGTTACCGAATTAGCGAGCGTCGAGCTTGCGGTTTAGTTGGCTTGGCTCGCTCGAGTCATCGCTACCAGTCCACGAAGGATGATCAGGCCGCACTACGAATGCGTTTGAAAGAACTCGCCGCCACCAGAGTCCACTACGGCTATCGGCGATTGCATATTTTGCTTCGCCGCGAAGGTTGGGATGTCTCGGACAGCGGATGCGAGGCAAAGACGTGGTCGCTGCACTAGAACGTCTTGCATGTGACCGCGCGTTGCCAAATTCGATTCGCGTCGATAACGGCCCGGAGTTCACTTCGAAAGTTCTGGATCAATGGGCGTACGCCAACCGTGTGACGCTGGACTTTAGTAGGCCCGGAAAACCAACGGATAACGCTTTCATCGAATCGTTCAACGGAAGCGTCCGAGCCGAATGTCTCAACGAAAATTGGTTCTTGTCGCTCGGGCGACGCAAAGGAGAAGATCGAAGCTTGGCGAGTTGACTACAACGAACATCGACCCCACAGCGCGCTGGGCAACCTGGCCCCCAAAGATTTCGCTTCATCTGGCCGGGCTAGCCCGGCCAGATGAAGCCCGGTTTTTCTCACTGTGCTTGATACCGAAAAGGGGAGCAGGTCAGTTAGGCATGAACCATTTCTTTATCGACGAATCGTAAAGAGACGGGAAGGCACCTCTCCTGCCAAAGCTCGACTTAGTGCGTGGCTGAATTCGGTTCTTGCCCAACCGTCAAAGCCTCCGCACCAATCAATCGCCGAGCGAGCGTGCCAACGGTCAAGCCTTGAACAATGATCGAGAAGACAACGACGCCATACGTCACCGTAAGAAATAGGTCGCGATTCATATTCGCGGTCAACTGAAGAGCTAGCGCGATTGAAATGCCGCCTCGTAGACCGCCCCAGGTCATGATCGGGAGCGTATGCGGAACAAAATCGAGGCGTTTGGAAAAGAAACGCACGGGCGCGAGTAATGACATATATCGCGAGGCCAAGACCAATAGAATTGCAATCAACGATGCGTACACGTACGCTGGCTCTACCTTCAAAACGAGGACTTCGAGTCCAATCAGCACGAACAAGATCGCGTTGAGCAGGACGTCCAGCATTTCCCAGAATCGGTCGACATACTGCTCCGTCTGTTTCGACATCGCAGTTCCTCGCATGGTGTCGTTACCGACAATCAATCCAGCGACGACTATCGCCAGCGGAGCGGACAGGTGCAAGTATGAGGCCAGCGAGTATCCACCCATCACGCAGGCCAGCGTCATCATCACTTCAATTTCGTAGTCATCAATGGATCGCAGAGATAGGTAGGTGATCGTTCCTAAGACAAGGCCCAGGAATATGCCGCCAAGAACCTCGACACCAAAAAGCTTTGCAATGTCTTGCAAGGTCGTTTTCCCGTTTGTGTCTTCTTTCGTCGTGGTTTCATTCGACGCACTGCCAACCGCTACGGAATCTTGAACGTCCGCTGAATGGATTTCTAGATCCGGTCCCGCGTTATCGGGCTGTTGCCCACCGGCAGCGATGCTGAAGATTGTCAGGAACACGACAACGCCCACACCATCGTTGAATAGCGACTCGCCAACAATCTTTGTTTCCAGCTTCTTCGGCACATTCGCTTGTTTCAGAATCCCCAACACGGCGATCGGGTCAGTGGGGGAAATAAGTGCCCCAAATAGCAGGCAGTGAATAAACAGCACATCCAAACCCAGCCAGCTGAACGCAAAATAAGTTGAAACACCAACCAAAACAGTCGACGCCAACACGCCAATCGTCGAAAAAAGCAACACAGGCCAACGCTGGACCTTCAACTGGTCAAAGTTTGTGTGCATCGCGCCGGCAAACAACAAAAAACCGAGCATGACCTCGAGCAACACTTCTTGAAAGTCGATGTAGCCCATGAATGTCTGAGCCGCGTCAAGAACTCGGCTATCAACGGCTGAACTTGCCAGCAGCAAAAGCGTGAATGCGATCGCGATCACCATCAACCCAATCGTATTGGGAAGCTTCAGAAACCTTGCATTGACAAATCCGAAAACAGCGGCGAGCGTGATGATGATCGAAGCGACTGCGAACCAGTCCATTGCTAACTCAAATCAGTATGGAAGTGATGATTGATTGGAAAGACGTGTGCAATTTAGCCGATCACTGATAGATCGCAAATGCTCTGTTTAGATACAAGCTGAAAGCTCTTCTCGACGTCGAACTGTCGAAATCGTCATTGCCGGAATAGATTGCCCGCATTTCTTTTGAAACGCAATCGTCAATCGATGCGTTGCCGCGAACTCGAGGTCGTTGATGAGAATGAGTTAGCCTCAAAAACCGAACGAGTAGGCCTACACCTTTCAGTGTGTTGCCCAAAGACTTGTGCCGAACATCACCGTGACTTGTGCCGACCATCACCGTGATAGGCATGTCGGACCTAGATGAGAATTCGTGTTCGCCGCGCCGTACAACGCGTCTCGCGATCGTGTGTTGTTGTGATCACCGAGGCAGGCGCTGACGACGCAGATGTTCGCCAGTTATGATCGGTTGGCGTTCCTGCCACAAATTAGGGCGTGCGGCAAAGTGATGATCTCATCAGACAAAGTTTGGATAACCAAGTAGCCAACCGTGACATCTGCATTGCGCGCGACGTCGATGTAAAGAAGGCTAGCTGTTTCGACCATCCGCGTACCCACAGGCGGTCAATCTTTAATCACAGCGATTGTTGACCGGACGGATGTTTTGAGGACGAGTTAGATGATCATCCAATTCGTACCGGTCAAGCCGTTGAGACCGCCGGATCCTGCGAAGATGGAAGTTGGCTGCCTAATGAAGTCGCCCAGACATTCTTCTCTAGCATTGCGGCAGTGCCGGTTAGAGTAGAGAAAGCTACGTCTGCGGCATCGCGTCCAACGCCGATGCGAACCAAACCGAGCGTCGATGCCAAACGTGTTGGATCAAACAAGTACCAGTGGCCATCCAGAAATGCCTCCATAAATCCGTGGTAGTCCGGCGGCTGCAAATCAACTGCGTATCCGGACACGTAACGAGCCGGAATGCCGATGCCTCGGCACAAAGTGATCGCTAGGTGAGCATAGTCGCGGCAGACACCAGTCCGTTGCAGCAGCACGTCAGATGCGGTCGTCGTCGCAGTTGTGCTTCCAGGCGAATATTCGAGGTGACGATTGACCCAATCGCAAATGGCTTGGACTCGGCCGAAGCCTGGATCGAGTTGGCCAAATTCTTCGAACGCGAATCTAGCCAACAAATCGCTTTCGCAATATCGACTTGGGTTCATGTACGTCAGAACTTCAGGCGGCATCTGGGCTGCTTCGGATTCACCAACATCACGTGGGCGTTCGATCTCTGGGGTTAGTTCTGCCGTCGCCTGATAGGCAATCGACAATTGACATGGCTGAACGACTAGCCGGTGCAGCCGATTGCCTTCCAAGCCGACCTGGCATTGCTCGACGTCGATCTGTGGATCAAATGTCAAACTTTCGTCGCTTAGCACTTGGTGCTGCGTGGATGCCGCAGCGATCTTGAGCAGAAAGATCGTAGGTTGACGAACTTGATAGACGAGTTTGCTACCGATCTGAATTTTTGTCATGGAAAGTCCTTTGAAGTGGCGAAAACCTTCGGTCTGCGATCGGGAAAACCGCAGGTTGGAGTCATGCGCCTCGATTATTGCTGGTAGTCATTGAGAAGTGGTGATGCCCATTGCATGGGCAAATTGTGAACGGAATCGGATAATGACCTGTTCCAGTTCGAAATGGTTTCCGCCAAGTCGGCTTCCGTGTAACGATGAAAGCGTGGCGATGAATCATTGTTGCCAAGTACGGCCACGTCGATCGGGTAATCCACGTCCGTCACGCTTGTCCGAGTTGCATCGAAGGCCAGTAATGCTAGCGCGATGGCCGAGGACAGCGGTGTATCGCTGGTCAACAAACGATCAAGTATCGGTTTACCGTAATAAGTGCGGCCGATAATGAAGTAGGGCGAATCGATAGCAACCTCAACCCAGTTACCTTCGGGATAGACGTAAAACATTTGCGGTTTCTCGTCGGCCGGAAGTCTTCCGCCGATGATCGCATGCAGGTTAAATGTGTGATTAGTGGCCGCAAGGGCTGGTCCATCTTCGGCCTTCACTCGCCGCAACTGGTCGCCAAACAGGTTCGTGAATTGATACAAACGATCACGTACGACATCCTCACCGCGAAGAGCTTCATCGACGTAGGTAAGCGTTTTGTCGCGAACCGAGCGAAGCCCGCTGGTCATCGTGAACAATGCCTGGCCTGCATGCTGAAATTCCGCGAGCTTTCGCTTGTTGACTTGCTCACTGCCGCGAACGATCCGCGTGTCGGCAAGCGCCACGATTCCTTCATTCACTTTGATACCGACACAGAAAGTCATAAGTGTGATTCGCAAGGTAGATGGTTGCTGAACATTTCGTTAACGTCGCAAGTGCCCTGGCGACGCCAATATCGTAGCGGTTGGTGGCGAGATTGTTGAAGTGGCAACCAGCGATGCACATCCCGCGCCAAACCCTGCGGCTACCTGCCAATTCGCCAATTTCCGATCCGTTGTAGGCTGGAAGCCTGTGCCACGGATGCTAAATCTCTTCGTCGACGAAGATCACGTGGCGGAAGTAGTTCTGTGACTCGAAACTTGCACCGAGGGCTCCGATCAGCAGTCCGACCGAACCGCTAAAACCGGCCATTTGAAGATAGTCCCAGACCTCGATGTCGCGACTGGACAAGTCCGACGATTCCGCCCAACTTGCAATCAACGGGCGATCAAACAACAGCGAACTGACAACGATGCTTAGCATAAACAGCGACAACCAAGTTACGGTCATCCCGGTTAGCACGATACCCAAAGCAGACGCCGATGTAACGACGGTCTGCTCGCTGCGATTGCTGTTCCGGCGGATCAGTAGTTGTTGCCGGACAATCACATACAGCGTGGTTGCAATCAAGGATGTGGCCGCCAGAGCCCAGACTCGGAATAACGGCTGAGATAAAGCCAAATCCCAGGACTCGGCGGTCATTAACAAAATCGTGACGGTAGAGACCGACGCTAAAGTTAGCCGACTGAGTCGTCGAGGAAACTGCCACGGACGAGCTGCCCAAATCGCTTCGGCGATTTCGCGTCGGTTGATCCACACGGCACGAATGATAAACACGGGATAACTCATGCTCTTCCCGCTGCCTTCCTCCAAACGTTGGTCGGCTATCTCGCTGAGAGCCTCGGTTTGGCGAGCAATCTGATCATCATCCAGCTCGGTCATATCGTCCAAATCTTCTGCCAAGGCGGGATGAAACAGCAAATGATTCGGTCGTGTGTCGCGAGAAAGACCGAGCAAGTGACCGAGACAGTGTTGCATCAATCGAGATACGCGCAATGCAATCCGGTCGACGCGTTCATTCTCAACCGTCTCGGCCCCACCGGCTTGCGGATCTACGAGCGACATCGAAATTACCGCAGAATCGAGCGGGCGACTGATCGCAGCGAAACAAAACGGCGAATAGATACCGATCAGCTCGGATGCCGTGATAACGAACACGAAGTCCCAATGTTTTGCATCGCGGTCCTCCGCGGCTTGCTGCAACAGCACACTCGGTTCGACCCGGCTGCCCTCTGTCAACTCTGGTCGTTTAATCGCACGAAAACGAAACGCAAAGTTTGGGAAACACTTTTCCAACGCCAGTTGCGTCTTCGTGATCGCCATATGCAATGCATCGCGGTCAACTTTATCGAGTGGTCCCGCGACGATGAGGCCAATTTCGATCTCCGTTGATGCTGCTTCGGTCACAGGCGGTAGCTCCCTCACTGAGTGTTGCTTTACAGCAGTCGTTCTACGCACTTTGCGTTCCATCGACTTGACGCAGGCATCGAGAGTGGCATGGGCGTATCCGCAAACCGGAAGCCCGCGGCACATTTTTGGACAGCGCGGATGATTTTCAACCATCGCAAAATGTTTTAGTACTGTTTCAAACCTGAAGCGATGTGTTTGCTCTACGTTACGAGCTTGGCATGCGACTTGCGACTTTGCCGCGACACTTTACGAAAGGTACTCACCGAAGGCAAAGAAATGATCGAGGAACTTAGTGACAGGTACGCAGATATTCGCAACGGGCGATACGATTCTCCCCTCAGAGACGAACCAAATGGAACCAATGACGGTGTCGCCCCCATGGAAAACATGTTGGCATTTGCTGTCGCAGCGGGCACGGCACTGGTTGCTCGCGAATTGCTGAAGGGTGGCTGGCGGGCTGCATTAGGAAGTGAGCCACCGAGGAACCCCGCTTCACACGAAGTGGATTGGCGCGATGCAATGCTCTGGGGCGTGATGTCGGGAGCGATTGTTGGTGCAGCCCGAATCGCTTCCCGCCGCGCGACGTCGTCGGCGTACAACCGGTTTCGAAATTAGCGGCTAGCGGTTCAGGTTTTCATCCGCCATCAACCACCCGCTGGTACCGTCGTGATACTGGAACGGTTTCGCGGACGCCGACTCAATGCCGGGCCCTCCTCGAGCGATAGATTGTAGTGATGCAGATCCGGCTCCGGCAAACAATTGTCCATGTCATGTATCGAGTATTGACTATCGGCGATTTCGGATCCACCTTTTCGTAGGGTAGCTTTTGCGAGTGCGGAATCTATAAAGCCACGATGATCTTCCTAGTGAACCGAAGACATCTTCATGTTTGAAGGATTCGCGGTCGCCTTGAGCGGTGGTCGATCACCGATGCAGTCAGGCACGGTTCAGTCAGGCACGGTTCAGTTGAGAAAACGAAGTGGTCGAACTGGCTAATGCGAAAAAGCTCGCTTTCATTCTCGCGAGTTTTGTTAAGGGAAGTAGTTGTACGGGATCTTTCGACTGATCCGAGTGACGTCCGATGCGGTTCTTCAGCAAGAAGAACTTTGGCATGGAATCTGCGTCTTCGTTCCAGCAATCACAATCACGTACAAAGGGACTAACTGATGGACATTCAAGAGAAACTAATCGATTTGATTCACGACTTTAGTACTGCCATGCTGGTGACGCGTAGCGACGATGGCTCGCTAGACGCTAGGCCAATGGCAGTAGCTCAAGCAGAAGATGACGGTAAAATCTGGTTTGTCACCGATCGCAGCTCGGGAAAAATCGCCGATTTGATGTTTGACTCGGAAGTTGCTGTGACCATGCAAGGGTCAAGTAAATATGTTTCGCTCTCTGGCATCGCCCACCCTGTGGACGATCGCGTGAAGCTAGACGAACTTTGGAGCGAAGCTTGGAAGGTCTGGTTCCCAGAAGGGAAAGCGAGCGAATCGATTCTGCTCTTGATGGTCGAGCCAACGCGTGCTGAATACTGGGACAACTCAGGATTGACCGGAGTGAAATATTTACTGAAAGCTGGAAAGGCCTATTTGCAAGGCGAGCGTCCATCGACCGATGCGTCCACGAACGCGTCGATTTCGCTGTAAGGTTTATCACGAACGTTTCCACGACCTCCTTCGTTGAGATTGACGATGTCCACAGTACGAACGTCCGGTGTACGGTTTCTAGGACGAAAACGACAAGAACCGTCCAATTCTACCGTAACTCAACCGGGCCTCAGAAACATGGTGACGGAGAACGCAATTGTCTTGCGACGAGTCCAACGTGTCGCCCGTTTAATGGACTCGTCGATGACGATTCCGGGTACATCGATTCGCTTTGGACTCGATAGTGCTTTTGGACTGATTCCAGGCGTCGGTGACATTGGTACAGCGGCAGTCGGCGGTTGGATACTCTTGCAAGCCCACCAGTCTGGTTTGCGAAAGCGTCAGCTCGCACGAATGGCCGCCAACATTGCTGTCGACCTCACGATCGGAAGTGTTCCCCTGGTGGGCGACCTATTCGACGTCTATTGGAAATCGAATTTGCGGAACGCCCGTCTACTTGAGGAACATCTCAAGGAAAAACTCGAGCCAGCGAACGCCCAACCATGAGCATAATCGAAGGGGTCGCCACCGGCCAACTGGTGGACACAGACAGTTCGCTGACCGTTTTGGATTTCGTACGCGAATTCTTCAGCAATCCCGCCGAAGTTGCGTCATTGTTACCAAGTTCTTCGTTTCTTCATCGAGAGATCGCGAGGCAAGCCAATCTTAAATCAGCGAAGTATATCGTTGACCTTGGCCCCGGACTTGGCGGCACCACTAGGTCGCTGCTGCAGTGGAGCAACAACCAAGCACGAATTGTCGCGGTTGAGACCAACGAGACTTTCGTCGCACATCTAAGTCAACTCGGTGATGCCAGGCTTTCTGTAGTGCATCGTAGTGCAGCGGACCTACGGCAAATCATCGAGGACAACGACTTACCGCAGGCAGACGTGATCGTATCCGGTGTACCGTTTTCGACAATGGACGCGGCTACTTCCAACGCGATGATTGACGGCATCTATTCGTCGCTTAAACCCGGCGGCTCGTTCATTGCCTACCAACTTCGAGACCGAGTCTGTCAATTGGCCGAACCTCTGTTCGGGCCCGCCTCGATCTCGTTCGTTTGGCGTAATTTGCCACCACTACGAGTCTTTTGCTGGCAAAAGTAGATTAACAAACTAGATAGATAGTGGATCGTGGCATCTCGGTCTTCTAATCACAACGATTCGAACTCGTTTTCGATCTGCGAGACGTAGGTATCAACGTCAATTTTTCGCCTAAGTCCGTCTGCCGACATGTAACGAACCTTGCCAAAGATCGGCCTTTCCTGATGCGCTCGATCATGCAAACCAAATAGCCAGGCGACATTCGCGTAGGAGTTTGCATCGCGTCCATCCAAGAAATACTTGTTATTCAGATCCAACGCGGTTCGGTACGCGTGAGCGGTCGTGTTGGTCCATTGGATAATCTTCTTGCCCCAATACATTCTTAAATGGTTGTGCAAATAGCCTCGATGCTTCATCTCAATCATTGCGGCGTTCCAGGCCGGGTCATGTGTCTCGGCGTTCTCCAATTCAGTCGCCGAGTAATGGTGATTCCGCTTATCGCTCTCGTGTTTGTCGAGAGTGTCCGCCGCCCAACTCGGCAAGCACTTAAGGCTATCGTACTCCTTTTCGTAGTGGACAAAGTTGATCGCCAACTCTCGGCGAACAAGTAGTTCTTCTAGAAAAGCATCTTTGGCATCTGTCGAAACGCCCATCTTCTGCTGCACCTCTATCGCGATTGCCAACGGCGATATTTGACCGAAATGCAAGTATGGACTAAGAAACGAGACTGCGGGATCGAGGACCGAAATCGGATCGTCGTAGCTTCCGAGCGATCGGCTGAGAAATGTCTTGAGTTTCGCTTTCGCTTGTGACGTCCCGCCCTTGAAATCATCGACCGGCCGCACGCTGTCATCGACCGATAGCTGTAGGAGCACGTCATCAATTTTTGTAAGATCGAGTCCATTGACGCTTAGCCTAGTCGAATCTTTCTCAAGCGAAGTCGTCGATAAATCAGTGAAAAATCCTTTTGCGGTCTCGTTAATTTGAGTTCGGATTGTCCGAGCGGCGTACTCTCGTTTATCCGACGCAATTTCAACTGGAACGATGACATCGGATTCAACCTGCCACACTGCACAAGGTGCTTCATTCGCAATGATTTCTCGCCACTCGACTTGATGCCGTAAATAGCCGCGATCGCAAATCAACTCGCATGCGTCTCTCGCCAGATCGGAAACGAGATCGGGTACTTTGCCATTCCGCACGACAAAGGCGATCGAACGACGGTTTAACGCATTCGCAACATTTGCCAGACCTTCTAGCATAAAACGATAGTGTCGGTGGTTCGCGTCTGGGTAGTCCTCCGTCAAACCGAACGCGACAAGCAGCCCGCTCTTGTTTTCGTTTGCTCGCTGTACCGCAAACTCCAACGCATGGTTGCATTCCGATCGCTGTGCCTGCTGCATCCAATACAACGTGTATGCACCTTCCACACAGTCTTTATCGTTAAGCCGCTTGATGCGGTCATCTTGAATTATGCTCGAAGCCACCGGTCAGCCTTCCTCTTCGATCTCGGCGTGTGACTTGAAAATGTGACCGCAAAAGTCGAGAAATACACGCATTTTGGCCAGACATGTTTCAAAGTCGTGTGAATGTTCCGAAAATCCACGCGTCTGCGTTACCTAGTTTAATGGCATCGATCACCAATACGCTGCAAAAAGACTTGCCAGCTTCAGCGGCTCCCATTTTCCTTAGCTAACCTGAGTTACGTTCCAGAGACTCGCCATCAATTGGCGCTGGCTGGTATGACGTCGGTCCTTTCGTCGTCAAGTGCATCTTCGACGACGGCTTCCGCCATCTCGTAGACCCGCCCCTACAAACGGAAAACGAAAATTCGCATCCTCAAGCTTGTCCGATCCCCATTTCGGATCAACCTGTTGCCGTTAGCTGCACTTATTCCGTTCACCCGTTGACCCGTTGCCTCAAAGATACTCAATCGAAATCGTTTGTTAGCACCAAACGGTATCTCGGCGACCCACTTCGCAACTTCTCCATCGCGTCATTGACCTTCGACATCGGAAACTCTTCGATTATAGGCGAGATGCTGTGACGCCCCGCAAATTCAAGCATGTCACGTGTCGTCTGCGGACTGCCGATCGGGGAACCACCGAGCGACTTTTCTCCCATCAGCATTGGAAACCAACTCACCTCGACACTCGGCAAAGCGCCAACGATGTGAATCTTTCCACCCGGCCGCAGAGTATTAACATAAGCGTCCCAATCAAGCGGCGCATTGACGGTGACGAGCACCATGTCGAGCGATCCGGTTGCCGACTTGAGAGATTCGGCGTCTTTCGAGTTTAGGAAACGATGAGCACCCAACTCACGTGCTTCGGATTCTTTTTCTGGACTCGTCGAAAACGCCGTGACTTCGCACCCCCATTTGTTTGCGAATTTGACGGCCATATGACCGAGACCGCCGATACCTACAATGCCCACCCGCTGCGTCGGCTTGATTTCGTTCTTGACGAACGGATTGAACACGGTCAAACCGCCGCAAAACAAAGGGCCAGCAGATTTCGGATCGACTCCCTCTGGCAACGGAATCGCCCAAGATGCTTGACATCGAACATGATCCGCGAACCCTCCGTGTCGGCCGATGATCGTCGCGCCACCGGCTTCTACTTCTTGGCATCGATTGTGATTTCCACTCATGCACTGGTCACAAACCAAACAAGACCGACACATCCAACCCAGTCCAACTCTTTGTCCTGGACCTAAGTGCGACACAGCTGAGCCAACTTGCGAGATCGTTCCGACGACTTCGTGACCGGGTACAAGCGGATAGGAAGTCATTCCCCAATCGTTGTCGAGCATACTGAGGTCACTATGACAAATACCGCAGAACTCGACCTTGATTTCGACTTCATCGGCAGACAGTTCGCCGGGTTCGTACTCGAACGGTTCGAGTGGTTTGCCTTGTTCAAATGCTGCATAGGCTCTGATTGTCATCGGTGTCGTTCTCCATGAGTGACTAAAACTGTTGATACTTGGGGAAGATAGAAGCACCGGAAGGGTTGGTGCTCGCGTTCGATGCCGAGCTAAAAACCTACATGCCAATCATTCTTATCCCGTTTCTACTTCGTCAGTGCCGCCACACGGCGCACTAGGTTGGCGGATTCGACGGGTTTAGCCATGAACTCAGTGCAGCCTACGGCGATTGCGTTTTCAACCTCTTCCGATGTCGCTCCGGCTGTCAGCGCGATGATCGGCATGGTAAAACCTTGGCTTCGAAGTTGTTCGGTTGCGGCTCGCCCATCCAATTCCGGCATTTGCATATCCATAAGGATACATGCAAACGGACGTTCCTCACTTTCAGCTTTCAAAACAGCCCTGACAGCTTCAGCTCCGTTTTGTGCTTGGGCAACTTCAGCCCCGGCACGAGAGAGAATTCGCGTGGTGACCATCCGCACATCGCGAGCGTCGTCGGCGACCAGAACTCGACAATTGAGTTGTTCAAGTTTTCCGGAGCTGGTCGTTTCTGGTTTCAGGTCGGTCGCAGTGGGAGTTATTAAATTCCCCGAACTCTTCACTGGCAACAGCAATGTGAAGCAACTTCCTTTGCCCTCAAAACTCTCGACCGTGATGTCGCCTCCGAGTATTTTCGCTAAACGTTTGCTGATAACCAATCCCAGGCCGGTGCCTTCGACACCTACAATTTTGTCGTCATGGACTTGGCTAAACGTTTGAAACAACCGCGACAAGTTCCGTTGGGAGATTCCGATCCCAGTATCAATGATGCGAAAGCGAAGTTGTTCAGCGGAAGATGGATCCGTATCCACGACGACCTTCACGCTGCCCTTGGGCGTGAACTTAATTGCATTGCCAATCAAATTGACCAATATCTGCTCGACTCGCGAACGATCACTGTGAATTCTTTCGACGACCGGGCCAGCAAATTCAAATGTAAGGGGAATGCCACTCGTATCACTACGGTGCCTCATCAGTTCATTAATGTCCGCCAACATTGGAACCAAGCCGAAACGTGATTTGCGGACAGCTAACTTGCCGGCTTCGACTTTGGATAGATCCAAAATGTCGTTAATGATGCCCAGCAGAAATCGGCCGTTGCGGATGACTGTTTCGAGATGTTCCTCTTCCACCGCCTTGCCTTCGCGTAGGTCTCGCAGCGCGATGTCACTGAAACCAATGATGGCCGACATCGGAGAACGAATTTCGTGACTCATGTTCGTCAAAAATTTGCTCTTGGCCAAACTGGCTTCCTCTGCCGCCGCACGGGCTGTTTCTAAATATGTCTCGGTCTCCTTACGTCCAGTTACGTCGGTCATGTAAAGAGCCGCGCCGCCTTCGACCGGGAAAACCCGAGCGTCATACCAGCGGCTTAGGTGCCGAGAGTAGTATTCCGTCACTTCCCCATGCTGTGAGCGACGAACGCGGTCGAGCGCCGACAGCAACGGGGATTCAAGTTCATCCGCGAACAGGTCTTCATAAGAACAACCGACTAAGTCGCCGGTCTGTTTTGTAAGATTGTGGGCCGCTCGATTGGCCACTTGAATCGTGCCGTCTTGGCTGAAACTGATGAATGGATCATCACTGCGTTGGATCACTTCCGAAATGATTGCGCGTGATGCTGATAATCTCTGTTCGGTTTCCTTTCGTGCCGAAATATCTTCGATCAGCGAAATGCAGCAATCCGGATTCCCATCAACGTCCAACCGCAACGAGGTTGTCAGATTGATCCAGACGATGTGACCGTCTCGATGAAGATAGCGTTTTTCCAACGAATAACCAGGAATCTCGCGGCGTTTCATTTGAGTGAACTGGACCAAGTCTTTGTTCAAGTCCTCTGCGTGCGTGATGTCTTGGAACGTTTTCGAAAGCAGTTCTTCTCGCGTGTACCCGACAATCTGGCATAGCTTCTCGTTCACTCGCAACCAGTCGCCATCGAGACTGATGTGAGCAATTCCGAATGCAGCGTTTTCAAACGTGCTCCGATATTCCTTTTCGCTCGTCTCCAAAATTCGTTTCGCATGAACGATTGGCGTCACATCGTTTTGAGCTCCTACGAAGTGCGTCACTCGGCCTTCTTCGTCGGCGACGGGTGTGATGACCAAATCGTTGTAGAACTCTGTCCCATCGCGGCGAACATTCAGAATCGTCAGCCGGCATTCTCGTTGCTTGGAAATTGCGTCGCGAATTTTCTGGACGTCATCTGGATCGGTACGTGAACCTTGCAAGAAACGGCAGTTCCGCCCAACGATGTCGTCGGGATGAAACCCGGTCAGGTTGTAGAAACCTTGATTTGCGTAAACGATTGGCATGTCTTCTGCTAATGCGTCAACAATTATGAATCCCGTGCTCGCCGCGTCGATCGCTCGCGTTCGTAACCGTAGTTGTTCCTCTGCGGCTCGCATCACTGTGACGTCATAGAGCGTGATCGCGGCGGCGGAGACTCGTTCGTAATCATCCAGTACTGGCGTGACGCGTATCAGCAAGGTGAGCTTCTTTCCGCGTATCGTTACGGCAACTTCTTTCGGAGCAACTTCTCCCTTGCGAGAGAGTTCGCGAACTAACGCATCGCAGGACTGGAATGCCGACTCAGGTAGTACATCCTCAAGCTCGACATTCCTCTCGACGTCCAATTCGGTCCCGAACAGCTTGGTTGCACCTCGATTCCAACTTGTCACGCGACCGGTCAACTCGACACCAATGATCGCGTCCGTACTGTCGGCTACGATCGAGTTCAGTTTGCGCAGCTTCTCGGCTGTATCTTTGACCGACCTAAGGTTTGTGATGGTTAGCAACACGCCAGTGCGGTCACGATACGGAGTCGCTCGCAACAACACTGGGTCACTTCTGCGATCGGAAGCCTCCACCTCCATCGCGTGATTGGTATCGCGGACGCGCTGAGCGATCTCGATCAGATCGATGCCTTCGAGGGCGTGCGCGTAATCCGTTAGCGATTCCCCTTGTGCATCCTTACGGCGGATCAACAGCACGTCTGCCGCGGCAGGAGTAACCCGTCGAATGCGCATCTCCCGATCGACAAGAACCATTCCGACGTCGCTTTCACGCATCACGCTTTCTAAATCATTCGTCAGTTCAGTCAGCATTTGTAGACGACGTGAGCTTTCCGAGTGCGTCGTGTGAAGTTCTTCATTGACGCTGTGCAGTTCTTCGTTCGTGCTTTGCAGTTCTTCGTTACTGCTAGTCAGCTCTTCGTTGCTTGACTGCAACTCTTCGTTGGTCGTTTCGACTTCTTCAATGGTGGCCTGCAGATTCTCACGCGTGTAGTCCAATTCCAGCTCGAGAACTCGAACCTGCTCTCGCAGCATCTCGATCGTTGACGCTTCGCTGCCATCGATGACAGTTAGCTTCGATGCTAAAGACGAAACCTCGGCAACCGACGTTTTCTCCGACTTCTCGGCCGCCGATGGCAAAAGCAACGATTTCTTAATTGGTGGCTCGACTGAGTTAAAACTAAGCAAGCAATGGGTTTCGGAGACATTCACGTGATTGAACATTTTGAGCGTTAGCTCAACTCGCTCACCGTCCAAAACAGTCGACTCACTTTCCGCAATCTTCTCGCTCGATTGCAGTCGTTGCATGAGAACCGTTAATAACAACCTCAGCGGTTCGGCTAACATGTCTTCGACGGTTCCGGTCAACCGTCCTGTCTGGCGGACGGTGTATCGTGTAACGTCGCCGAAGACTTGCAACGGATGCAACGATTGATCGAACAAGATTCCGGGTGGCGCGTACTGTTCCAGAATTCGGTCGTAAGACATCACGAGAGCGGGAGACGGTGACCGCGATGACCGGGGGCGAATCGAAAGAGGCGCGTTGGTCTGGGGCCGCTTGCGAAGCTTTAGGTCCAGTGGCAGTCGTGATTCGCGTTCCTTTTGAAACAGACGCCAGTGTTTGTCGAGTGTCGCAAACTGTTCTTCCACATTGCCGGGTGTTTCGCTCGGACCCAGCCACAAAACTCCCCGTGTCCGCAGGGCGTGCGTGAATGCAGAGAGAACGCGTTCTTGGGCGTCCTCCAGCAGGTAAATCAACATATTGCGACAGGTGACCAAGTCCAGGTTGGTGAACGGAGCGTCCTGCAGCACATCGTGACGTGCAAAGACGATCGACTCACGAACGCTCTTGGCGATCTCGAACCCGTCAGGATGCTGTACGGTGAATTGGTCGCGGAGGTGTTTCGGTATCTCGCTAATCGATTCCGCCGGATAGACACCCTGCTGTGCATATCGAATCGCGTCGGGGTGCACGTCAGTTGCGAAGATCTTTGTGACGAAGCTAACGTTGCGTTTCTGCTTTTCGTCCTGGATTTGCATCGCGATGCTGTACGCCTCCTGACCGGTCGCGCAACCGGCGATCCAAACTCTCAGTTCGTCGCCTTCACTCTTCGATGCAACCAAGGGGCGGATGCAACGACCACACAATCTTTGATAACCGTCTGGATCACGAAAAAAACGGGTCACACCAATCATCAGATCATCGGCTAACCGCGAAACCTCCTTGAGATCACCGTCAAGCAAGTCAATGTAGCTGGCGAGATTGTCTCTCTTGCTTAACATCATTCGTCGCGACAAACGCCGGGAAAAAGTCCCATGTTTGTATTGTCCGAAGTCGACGCCACAACAACTCTCCAGTCGTTTGTAGATCGGCTCGAGATCATTGCGTTCGATCGAAGGGGCCCGGTGCGCAACCACTTCGGCGAGTGATGTTCCCTCCGCGTAAGATGTCAACGCCTCCGCTATTTCTGGAACTGGTGCGACGATGTGGACAGCTTGAGTCTTGATGGCGTTCAGTGGCATGCCGTTGAACTGTGCAGAGTCCTCATCTTGACAGAGCACCAAACCACCTGCCTTTCGAACGTCCTGAATCCCGACGCTACCATCACTGCCTGTCCCCGACAACACTACGGACGCGATTGACCGACCGGACTGCCGGGCGAGCGAACTGAAGAACCGATCGATGGGGAGGTTCAATTCGCCATCGTCGAATCGCTCTAGCAATTTCAAGCGATTACCCTCTAGCTCTACATGCTTACCGGGTGGCATTAAGTAGACGGTGTTCGGCATCAGCGTCGCGCCTTCGGCCATCTGAACCGTAGCCATTTTGGTCCGACGTCCTAATAACTCGGCCATGTGACTTTGGTAGTCCGGTGAAAGGTGCTGTATCACCACGAAGGCTGCACCCGTGTCATCCGCCACCTGCTCGAACAAGCATTCCAGCGCGGTCAGCCCCCCTGCGGACGCGCCGACTCCGATGATGCAATCGGGAGACCTTCCTGCCTTCATAGTCGATCCTGGGTCTGCTGTTTCGGAGGGTTGGATCATTGGGCAAGTGATTTGGGTATTGCGATGTGGCGCAGGCTTCCAGCCTGGACGCCGCAGTATTGCCAAGCTAGAAGCCTACGCCACAGAAGAGCGACTCGTTTTTACACCAGAGCAACTACTGTACCCAACGGAAGGTCGTGTGTTCATCCAGTTGCGTTCGCGATAGTTTAGAGTTCCCGCGATTACACTATCCAGACAACACAAGAATATAAACTTGCCCAACTGGTGCATCGTCAACCAAAGTGGTCGATCGCAGCGCACCGGCTGTATCGACTTGCCCAAAGCCATCATTGGCTGGAAACGGCACACGAGATGCTCGCGTTCATATTCGCCTAACAAGCTTCAACCAAGAATTCACGATATCGCAGGCCAGAAACCTACTCTCATTATGACGGACATCACGATCGCGATCGCTGTGATGATCGCCATTTCGCTCACCTTGGGTCTCTTAACGGCGAAGTTCTTCTATACCGTCAAGGGCCAATGGACGATGCTAGGATTGGCGATGTCGGTGTTGGCGATGGTCTACTTCCTGTTTTACGGGTCGGGTCAGTTGATCTTGGCGAGAATTGTGCCTTCGTCCGCCGCTATTGTCTACACAAACTTCGCAGCCTTCTTTGCGGCGATGGGTGCTGGGTGGGCGTGGCGACTACCCGAGACGCCGATGTGGCGACGAGCAGGACTGAGCCTACTGCTCTGTGGCGCATCATTGGCAGCAACGTGTTGGCCACTACTCTCGATCGCCGTTCGTCCACCACCGAATGGCGGCGACGATTGGGAGAACGGTGTGGCCAGACAGACGTCTTGGGCGACATGTAGTCCGGCGGCAGCCGCTACTTTGTTCCATGGTGAAGGGATCGAGATTAGTGAACGCGAATTGATTCCACTTTGCCTGACCGATTCGAGCGGAACCCCGACGCTCGGATTGTACCGCGGCGTGAGACTAGTCGCCAAAGAATATGGCCGCTCCGTCACAATCGTAGAACCAAGTTTGCAACGACTGATCTCTGATGATGATTGGCCGGTTCTGATCGCTGTTGAATTACCGTTCGGAGTCGAAGACCGTCGCTATGCCGATCAATGGGGATGGATTCCTGGAATGGGCCATTCGGTTGTCGCTCTTGGACGAACCGAGGATGGCGGATTCCTAATTGGCGATCCATCCGTCGGTCTTGAAATCTGGCGCGAAGACGACATGAAGCTTCTTTGGCATGGGAATGGAATTCGAGTTCAGTGACGTTAGTTCGGCCTATGGATTTTCAAGGAATCGTCGTTACGCGTTGAAAGTTCTGCTGGGTTGTCACTAGCTGGGTACTTGAGAGTTGCGATGGCAACATGCCGGAATCGTCGAACGAATTGTCGTGCACGTCACAGCGTGTGATGCTCGTTGGAACGGGCGGAATACAAGCCTACACAACGTGCTCAACGATCTCGTCGTCGGCAACGATCCAAACGCGAGAGTCTTTCTTTGGCTTGACGCAGTGCAATCCGGTGAACTGACCGAAGGCTGGTAAGACAAGGCAACGGTTGTCCATCCAAAAACAAGGCATTCGTCCCAGCGACTGCGTCGCAATCCTGATATTGATTCCAGGGTGAATGTGACCGCACAACACCAGCGTCGAATCGCTGGTTGGCGCACTAGGTTCATGGGTTAGCGTGAACGCCCCCATTCTGATCCCCGGTTCCACAACGTCGATCGGCCATGCCGGCGGAAGCTGACCGACATGAGCATCGTGGTTGCCTCGAACCAGGGTGATGTTCAGCGACGCATGCTTCCGGAAAAAGACATCCATCGACTCGCAGACGTCGCGTGACAGTGACGAACGAGCATGAAATAGATCACCAAGCACAACCAAACGGACTGCGTTTACGTCCGATATGAGGGTGGATAGCGATCGCAACGTTCCATCAGTGCTGCCTCTCGGAACGGGAATCCCGTGTCGTCGAAACGTCGCCTCCTTGCCGAAATGCGTGTCAGCAACAAACAGCGTTTCGCGATCGGGCCAAAAGACGGCACGCGCGGAATGCAGTTGCAATTTGGTTCCGCTAAGCGTCACGTCCAAGATGTGATTCATAGTTCGCCTACGCAACGTTGTCTGCTGCCGTTTCAAGCTGTTGCTGCATTCGTCTGATGCGGTCTGCCAGTGTTTCACTGCTCACGCTTTCGCGAAGCTTATCCACCAGCAGCGGGAACGACAGTGGTGTGATCTTCGGCGGTTTTGTGACTACGATCTCGCTGTTCTCAATTCGATCCAACGCATCAAACATTCGATGCGATTCCAATTGGAATTCCAGCACTTCGCGGCGACTCTGTTGCAACAAAAGATTGTCGGGGTCGTATTCGCAAAACACGTCGAAAAATAAATTACTGCTCGCCTGCACATGGCTGGCACTCTTCCGCTGGCCAGGATATCCCGGATGAATCAGCCCCGCGACCCGCGCGATCTGCCGAAACTGGCGTTTCGCCATCTCAGTCGAATTCATGCTATCCAAGATGTCGCCGACTAAGTTCTCGGTCGAAAAAAGTTTTTGGGCGGCGAGTTTCTCGATGTCAACCTGATGCGGCGATTGCAAAACGATCCCGTAGTCATTGCAGGCCATCGTGAACGTTGTCTTCTGCGATCGAGAAATTCGATACGCGAGCAAAGCCGCCAGTCCCTCGTGAACCAAGCGTCCCTCAAACGGGAAGAGAAACAGTTGATGTCCTCCGCGCGTCTCGATCTTCTCAATAAGAAGTTGATTACTGCGAGGCAGTTTGCTCCAACGCGACTGGATCGCAAACAGACGTTTCAGTGACTTCATTTCTCGTCCAATTAGTTTACCATTGGCCGCTTCTTCCAACTTCTTTCGCAACGCCGCACTCAGTTCGCTCGACAACGGCATTCGCCCGCCCATCCATCGCGGCACTGAATCGGGGGCCCCAGTCGCCCGTCTTACGTAGGCCACGTTGTCCTTGACGCGTACCAGCGAAACTAGCTTTCCCGCAAACAGAAACTTGTCGCCGGAATTCAACTTTGATAAGAACCGCTCTTCAGCCGATCCGAGTGTTTTCCCCTTCAAATACTTCACTTTCATCGAAGCGTCCGAAACAATCGTGCCAATGTTCATTCGGTGCATCGTGATAGTCCGCCTCAAGCTGACTTGGTGGCGACCATCGACGATCTCAACACGATGGAACTCAGGGTACGCCTCCAACGAACTGCCACCTTGCACCACGAAGTCCAATACCCATTGCCATTCCTGCTCGCTCAGCGATTGATAAGAGCGACAAGTGCGAACTTCGTTTAGCAGTTCGATTGAATCGAAGCCGCCGCCGATTGCGATCGTGACTGTGTGCTGGGCCAAAACATCCAGCGGCTTGTTCAGCAATGGTCTCGCCTCCAAATGTCCGCTACGGATGGCATCCTGCGCGGCAGCCAATTCAACCAGCTCCAATGCATTGGTTGGAACGAATGCCAAACGGCTTTCCGCATCCGGTTGGTGACCGCTTCTCCCGGCTCGCTGCAGCAATCTCGCCGCGCCCTTGGGACTGCCAATTTGAAAAACCAAGTCAACCGCAGTGAAGTCAACTCCCAAATCGAGGCTGCTGGTGCAAACGACAGCGCGGAGTGAGCCGTCTCGCAAGGCGTCTTCCACCCAGCGACGAACGGACGTGTCGAGTGATCCATGATGAAGCGCGATCTTGCCCGCCCAATCGGGACGATGCTTTAATAGATGCTGGTACCAGATCTCGGTTTGCGATCGGGTATTGGCGAAGATCAACGCACTGTTGACTTGTTCCAACCGTTCCACAACCTGCGGTACCATTTTCGTGCCGATGTGACCCGACCATGGAAATCGTTCGATCATCGCCGGCACGATCGACTCTAGCTTCAGTCGTTTCTTCTTGTAGCCCTCGACGATACAGGTTGGACCGACCGGTTCGACACCGACAAGAGACTCCATCGCTTCAGGCAGATTCCCAAGAGTCGCCGAGACACCCCAAGTCCGCAGATTCGGATTAAGTTTCCGGAGTCGTGCCAAGGCCAACTCCGTTTGAATGCCACGTTTCGTTCCCAGTAATTCATGCCACTCGTCAACAATCACGCTTTCGACATTCGCTAGTTGATCGAGCAGTTTTTCGTGAGTCAACATCAACGATAGACTCTCGGGTGTCGTCACGAGCGCGGTGGGCAGTTTCTTGAGCTGCCGCGTCTTTGCACTCTGCTTGCTATCCCCCGTTCGCGATTCCAATTGCCAAGGCAACCCGAGGCCATCAATCGGTGCCCGAAGTGAAGCTTCGGTGTCACCGGCGAGCGCTCGTAGCGGGGTGATCCACAGCACGCGACAAGCCGGTGGCCGCTTCGGATTCCACTTCGATGGGTCGGGGTTCTCTTCCAGCCACTTCAAGATCGGCCCCATCCAAACAGCCAGAGTTTTCCCGGTCCCCGTAGCCGAATGAACCAAACCGCTGTTGCCGTCCAAGTAAGCACGCCAAACCGATCGCTGGAAAGGAAACGGTTTCCAACCGATGGAGGAGAAGTACCTATCGACGGTCTGCTTGGAAGTTTTCACTTTGGAACCAACTTCCGTTGCGACTTGTGTTGTATCACTCACTAGGTAACAACTCCATCAGATCGCTCAACCGATTGGCGTCTTGGATTTGCTTGTCATGACGCCAACGCAGGATTCGGGGGAAGCGTGTGGCAATGCCGCTCTTGTGTCGCTTGGAACGTTGCAATCCCTCGAAAGCGAGTTCCATCACCAGCGTTGGCGTGACACTTCGCACGGGGCCGAACGATTCCTTCGTGTTCTCACGCACGAAGCGATCGACTTGCCGAATCTCTTTGTCGTCCAATCCACTGTACGCTTTCGCGAACGGAACCAATTTGTCTTCGTCCCACAATGCAAACGTGTAGTCGGTGAAAAGACTCGCGCGGCGACCGTGACCTTTCTGTGCGTAAATCAAAACGGCGTCGATCGTGTATGGAGCAGTCTTCCACTTCCACCAAGTTCCTCGGACGCGGCCTACATCGTAGGGAGCGTCCTTTCGTTTTAGCATCAAGCCTTCCGAATTCATCTCGCGCGACCGCTCTCGTATTTTCGCAAAGGAATCCCAGCTGTCACCGTTAATCAGTTCGGTAGCAGCTAGATTCGCGTGATCGTGAACGGAAAGCAGTGCTTCGAGTCGCTGTCGTCGGTAGGCGAACGGCATTGCCCGCATGTCTTCTCCATCACACTCCAGCAAGTCGAAAGCATGAAAGACCACGGGCACTTCGGTAAGCAGCTTTTTGCCGACTGTCTTCCTGCCAATCCGGCGTTGCAACTGAGCGAACGGTGAAACTTCGCCCTCATCCGAACACGCGAGAATTTCTCCGTCGATCACAGTCCCATTCGGTATCGTCTTGACGGCAGCTTCAATTTCTGGCCAACGATTTTCCATCAACTCTTCGCCTCGCGACCAAATGAACGTTTGATCGGATCGGCGAATCACTTGTCCGCGGATCCCATCCCATTTCCATTCGACTAAGTAGTCGCTGCAATCCCCAAGTGACTCCGGTCCTTTCTCGGTGTCGAGCGGGTGGGCCAGGCAAAAAGGGTACGGCTGGCTAACGACCGCGTCATGGATGTCGGGGTCGATCAATTGCTGGAAGAAGTGCGAGTTGGGTTCCCAGTTGCCCATCAGTCGATGCGAGATCACGTCGGCACTGATGCCCGAGGTCTGAGCGATCGCACGGGTGACCAACCGCCGACTGACGCCGACTCGGAATGCTCCGGTCACCAACTTCATGATGACGAAACGCATCGACGCAGGCGTCTGCCGCCAGATTTCGATCACGTGCTCTCGTTGCTGCGACTCTTCCATCTTTCGCAGTGGCAGCAATCGCTGTTCGACCCAAGTCGTCAGCGGAACATCCTCAGCAAGCTCACCGGGAGGCACGACGAGCGAGAGCGTTTCGGCCAAATCACCGACCGCGTGATAGGATTCCTCGAAAAGCCAGGCCGGAACGCCAGCTTCCTCAGCCGCCCAGGCACGCAATAGCTTGGTGGGGACAAGTTGCCGGAGTTTGTTGCCAGACAAGAAGTACGTCGCCCAGGCCGCGTCATCAGTCGACACGTCGCCAAAGTAGCTCGCCATCGCAGCGATCTTTTCGTTGGTCTTGGTTGTCGAGTCCAACGCGATATAGAGTTCAGCAAATCGAATCATTGTGCTTCTTCGTGGCGTAGGCTTCCAGCCTGGGATTGTCGGTGCAGTCGGCAGGCTGGAAGCCTACCCCACGTCGTCATCCTCGCTGCGAACACGTGAGTCGATCGCTTGAGCGTCGCGACCACATTCTTGCAAGTAGCGTGCCACGGTCGCACTGTAGCCGTGTGTAACCCAAACCGTTTCTGGGTCGCACAACTCGACCGCTTCGATCAACGAGGGCCAATCGACGTGATCGCTGACAATGAAACCGCGATCGACACTGCGACGCCGACGTGCTCCGCGCACTGCCATCCAACCGCTGGCCATCGCTGTTCGCACCGAACCGAACTTACGCATCCAAGGCGACCCGTGGGCGCTCGGAACCGCAATCACCATCGCGCCGCTCCAATCGTGCTTGCCCTCGATCGAGCCGACATAAGTTGTCTCAGGAAGTTCGACACCCGTCTTTCGATAAGCTTCATTTCCCTTCTCGACCGCGCCATGTGTGTAGATCGTTCCGATGCTTGGATCGAGTCCGGCGAGCAACCGTTGACTTTTGCCGACCGCGTAGCCGTACAACACGCAACACTTACCCTCGTCGCGTGTCGCTCGCCACCAATCGTTGATCGAATCGGCCGTCATTTGCTCGGGCTGCCAGCGGTAAACCGGCAGTCCGAACGTTGATTCAGTCACAAGCAGATGACACTTTACCGGCTGCCATGACTCGCACGTCGGATCAGGCCCGAGTTTGTAGTCACCTGTCACCACCGCAACTTTGCCGCGATATTCCAGTCGCACTTGCGCCGAGCCGAGCATATGACCAGCCGGGTGAAAGCTGACCTCAACGCCGTTGATCGAGATCGAGTCGCCGTACTTTAAAAACTGAAACTCGGCGTCATCACTCATTCGCATTCGCAACAAGTGTTCGCTTGGTGCAGCGGCCAAGTAATTCTTGCAACCCCAGCGGGCGTGATCGGTGTGCGCATGAGTGACCACGGCCCGGTCGACGGGACGCTGAGGATCGACATAAAAACCCCCGGCCGGACAATAGAGTCCGAGGGCGGTCGTTTGCAAAAGTTCGTTCATGTCATGGGGTGCTTTTCCCGTATGCCGCCCGAGGATTCATCGCAGGCTGGAAGCCTACGCGACGGAAAGCCTACGCGACGGATAATCGTAGATCGCCGACTAGTTGCTGCTCCATTTGCTCTCGTCTTGATACGTCGGGCATCCGCAGGATTGCCGCCGGGTGCCAAGTCGCGACGGTTCGCTTGCACCAATCGGTCGCCAAGACTTGGCCGCGACTTTTGGAGATGCGAAAGTCACGCCCCAAAAGTGCTTGAGCGGGCGTTGCCCCCAGGCAAATGATTGCTTCTGGCTGGATCGCTGCCAGTTCGGCTTCCAACCATGGCCGGCAAGCGAAGATTTCTCTCGAATTAGGTTTCTTGTGCAAGCGTCGTTTACCACGCTCGGTGAACTTGAAGTGTTTGACCACGTTGGTGATGTAGACCTCGTTTCGATTGACGCCCGCACGAGCCAATGCGTTATCCAACAGCTTGCCAGCAGGTCCGACGAACGGCCTGCCTTCGATGTCCTCTCGATCTCCGGGTTGTTCGCCAACTAACACAATCCGAGCGTCTTTTGCTCCTTCGCCGAAAACCATCTGGGTCGCGAACTGGTGCAAGTCGCATGCGTGGCAACACTTCGCTGCTTCACGCAGTGAGTCCAAGTCGGACTGTTGTGGCATGTAATGCGTTGCCGTACGGTCGAAACCTTCGTTCTGCTCGATCATTTCGTTGACGCGTTTGGGGGCTTGCTGCAACAAGCCTTCGATCAATTCAGCTTCGGGCAACGTTGGCCAGTGTCGAACCGGCATTTCTCGCTTCATCATCGCGACCTTGACCCGTGCGGGATTGAAGATTGACGCATAGTAGGTTTTCCAAAGTTCCTCCAACACGTCTCCGTCAGGTGCTTCGCTCGCCGGAACGCCAGCACCGTACTGCAATTCGTGCTGATCCCAGGCTACCGATTCGTCCGGCGTCAGGATCGTCCAGTTCATGCCGTTGAATCGTCGAGCGAAAAAGGGTGCAGCTAGGCGAACGATGTGATGATCGGGGCGGTGCCAGGCAATGTAGTTTTCCGATTCGTCCACCGACTCCACTTTACGGAAACGCACAAACGCTTTCATCTTGTGCACATCGCGTTTTACCGCCTTCTGCATTTGCAACAGTTCGTGAATGTCGTCGTCTGTTGTGATCTGTAGCAGGCTTCGCTCGCCATGGGTCAATCGCCACAAGGTGCGGTAAAGCAATTCCCAGCGGTTCGCTTTCCGGTGACATGCAACGTTGCGTGCCAAATCAAGGAACAGCTTTGGAACGTTGTGCGTCGTATTTGCCGGTGACGCTTCCTGTCGATCGTCTGCAAACAACAGAGGTTGATCGCGCGACGATAAGAAGTTGATGTCGAAAGGTTCAACCTCTTGGGCCAACAACAGCCGCGCCTCGGTACGCCACTGGTCAAACGTTTCGATATTTAGGAAGTGTGTCATACGACTCTCATG
Organism: Rubripirellula reticaptiva; assembly: GCF_007860175.1. Lineage (NCBI taxonomy): Bacteria > Pseudomonadati > Planctomycetota > Planctomycetia > Pirellulales > Pirellulaceae > Rubripirellula > Rubripirellula reticaptiva. Next base: position 489,233 of record NZ_SJPX01000006.1, read on the forward strand.
GCGTCGGCTTCCAACCGGTGGAAATTGCAGATACTGGCGGGCTAGAAGCCTTCCCCAACAATTAGACCTCGCCACTAGCCGCTGAACTGGCCGCGTCGAACAACATCCGTTGCTGCGACTTCGGTTTCACTCGTTTCGCCAAATCGAGCTTGTCCAAGTCAGCTAGGCTGGGATTGTGATCAGCGGTTAAAACAAACACCTTTGCTCGATTCCAGGCAACACGGAGTTTACGCAGATCTTCGCTACGCAGGTTATTGTGCTTGCGGAGACTCAAGATGCGTTTAACGTTTCGCACGCCGATGCCCGGAATTCGCAGCAACTCCTCGCGGCTGGCGCGGTTGATATCGACGGGAAAAAAGTGGCGGTTCGCGATCGCCCACGCGAGCTTCGGGTCAATTTCAAGTGAAAGATTGTGGTCCTTTTCGGCAACGATTTCATCGGCAGAGAACCCATAGAAACGCATCAACCAATCAGCTTGGTAGAGACGATGTTCGCGGATTAACGGCGGCGACTGTCCGGGCAACCGAGCGTCGGCGTGGGGAATGGGGCTGTAGGCCGAATAATAGACACGTCGCAACCGCTGCCCAATGTAAAGTTCCGATGCGGTTTTCAGCACGTCCAGGTCCGGAGTCGGCGTTGCACCGACGATCATCTGAGTGCTCTGGCCGGCGGGCGCGAAACGCGGTGGTTTGAAACCTGCGGCTTGCTCCTGCTTAGTCTCGTCGATCTTCTCGCGGATACCGCTCATCGCTTTGACGATTTGAGGCTTCTTCTTTTCGGGAGCCAGTTGGTGGAGGTCCGCGTCGGTCGGCAGTTCGATGTTGACGCTCAAGCGATCCGCCCATCCGCCCGCTTCGTCAATCAGACCTTGCGAAGCGTTGGGGATCGTCTTCAGGTGAATGTAGCCGCCGTAATGATGGTCGATTCGCAACTTCTTCGCGACCGCGATCAATTGCTCCATCGTGTAATCCGACGTTTGGATGATGCCGGAACTTAAAAACAGCCCTTCAACGTAATTCCGTTTGTAGAACTCCATCGTCAACGAGACGACTTCGTCGATAGTGAAGCGAGCGCGAGGCGTGTCGCTAGAAATTCGATTGACACAGTACTGACAATCGTAAATGCAATAGTTCGTCAGCAGAATCTTAAGCAACGACACGCACCGACCGTCGGGCGTGTAACTGTGACAGATTCCCATTCCCTCAGTGCTGCCAATCTTGCTACCTGCTCGCGTTCCCTTGGAACCGCTGCTTGCACACGATGCATCATACTTGGCCGCATCAGCCAGGATCGCCAACTTTTCTCGCACATCCATTCTATCGGCAACCAATCGTAGTGTGCTTCTAGCCTGCACTGAATATAGATGGCAGGTTGGAAGCCTACCCCACTTGTTTACTTTGCCGCGATCGCTGTTATTTCGGCAACTAAGTCGTTGAGTTCCGACCGATGGCGATCGAAGCTCCTCTTTGCCTCGACAACTCCGTCTCGCCTAGCCATCTCGAGCATCTCATGTACTTCGACGGTTACGCCACCAGTTTCGAAAGTGCTTAGCATGCCTTTCAATTTATGCAAGCCAGATGCGGCTTGTTCTGAGTCACCGACCTGCAACGCCTGATCAGTCTCGTCGATGACCTCAGGTAGGTCCGCCGCAGTAATCGCAGCCATCTCACGAAGCAGGCTTTCGTCCCCATCCAATCTCGCGATCGCCTCGCCGAAGCGAGACGCGAGCTCTTCTGATTTATTCACCGATTGTTCCTCCATAATTTACTCGTAAGTTTGGACTTCATCATAATCCAAGGCTATCAAGGCTTGATCTTCCAGCCCACGATCATTCCAAGCCCGAATGCCCAGACCGTGGCTACTTCCGGATTGTCCCTCGCGTAGTCTTTCGCCAGAGTAAGCAAGTCTTTAGCGGGCTCCGCGATGTAGTGGTCTCTAAAATCACGAGCACCGACGGAGAGGTTGCCGGTCGTGTCGCTGACGAAATCTCTAGCGACGCCCTTGAGCTGTCTGGGGGATTGAGTTGATTCAGGCATTTTTCAGTTTCTGAATGAAGGTAGTAGTTGATCTTGGCTTGCAGCCTAGCCACCTAAACCGCAGGACTAAAGCAGCTTGGATGAGAAAGACGTCTACATTGCGGATAGACAAATTCGCGACCGTACGGAATGCCATTGAAGCATCCGCACCGTCCAATACTCCCTACGCGATCAGCATCACCGCCGATGCTTGGACGCCGATACTTGGGCGACAATTCCTGTGCTGTATCAGCAAACTGCAAGTGTGTACGGAAAATCCTGCCCACGCGATGGTGCTTTACTACTAACGCATGCGAACGGTTCAAAATATTACAGCAAAGTGCGTGCCGAATACCGTTGAAACAATTTCTGTTTCGGAATTACCGGGTGCGGCCATCGCGGCGACAGTTTCTCTGTCAACGTGGTCGACTAGCGACCAACGCTAAAACAACTCGGTCGCACGTCCACCAAATACCGAACCGCACCACCGTAGATGCGGCACTTGATGCCGAGACGACTCTCTTCACATGCAAAGTATCATCCCTCACCCATCACGCCTGCCTCCCTTGTCGACGTGACGGTAGATCTTACTTCAAAGCCAACGCCCTAAGTTTCGCACGACTGTCTTTGACTTGTTGGCTTGTTATTTCCGAAGTAGCACCAAGTTAGGAAATGACAACTGCCCCACAAAAAAACGACCGATCTGAACGATTCAGATCGGTCGTCATAGCCCCAACTGCTAACTCGTGCCCTTACTTTCTAGGCACGAAGCCACGAGTAGACAGACTTTAGTTGGTTGGCAACAAAACCTTGTCGATCACGTGAATAACGCCGTTGCTACACATGACGTCGGCCTTGACAACCTTTGCGCTATTGATCATCACGGTCCCGCCCTCGGTCTTAACCTTGACCATGCTGCCTTCGACGGTTTTCGCTTCGCTGATTGTCATGACCTGCTTTGCGACGACTTTGCCCGGGATGACATGGTACTTCAGAATCGCTTGCAGTTTTGATTTGTTCTCTGGCTTCAACAAGCTTTCCAGCGTTCCTTCTGGCAAAGCCGCAAACGCCTCGTCCGTAGGCGCAAGCACGGTGAAAGGTCCTTTGCTTTTCAAGGTTTCGACTAGGTCGCCGGCCTTGACGGCAGCTACTAGCGTGTTGAACTTCGCTGCGACCGCCGTGTCGACGATGTCCTTCGTTTTCTCGTCGTGCTGATCTGCGTTGACGAATGGCATACCTGCGAAGGCGAGCACGGCGAAACAGGTGAGAAATGTGAAACGGTTCATCTGAAAGTTCCTTGGGAGAGAGAAAGTGTTACTTGCTTCAACTGTAGGCATTGGTCAACACGTCAATCCCGAAAAATTGATTTTTCGCCGGCAAGCATTCAACTGAAAATTCGCCCGGCACAAGTTGCTAGTTTTGCGATCAGCGTGAACGAAAATTGATCGCTCGGCCGGAACGCGAAACTTGGATTAAGAGTCGCATACCGTTTCCATCATCCGCATCGTTTGGCAATTCGACGACACCGGCTTGTTGCTCTCTATCTTTGGTCGACTACTCCCTGAAACCAGGACGCATTCGAATGCGTTACGAAACAAGGACAGAGTTGAAAGTGGTACACGTTCGTTGGATCGGCCAGAAGAAAGCACAGAGAGGTCCCGGATCACCGACTGGCTAGCAAGATAGTGACGTCAGCGAGGCCTCTAGTCTATTTCGTTCGAAGGCTGGCCAATCGAGAGAATATTTCAAAGTGCGTTTGAACGGGTTTTGCGATGTGTGGTTCGTGGATCAGATAAGTGGATCAGATAAGTGGATCAGATAAATAGCAAGACCGAGAACGCGACCAGTCGACCTGCGAGGGCATGGAGCAGGTCTGCGAAGCCACGTTACAGCTCGCCGACTATTTGGCGACAAGCAGGTCACGTCATACCCCTTAGTAGATTGCGGGGTACGCTGGCAATGGACCGCCGTTGGACGTCTTACCAGACACTTTGAATAGGGCACGCCGTGAACTCTAGATGACGTGCCGCAAGCCTTGGAATCGCTGAGTGTTGGACGGAAAGCATGACGTGGGTATTTAGTCTGTCATTATTGCTGGCTATGAATTTCGTGTGGGTCGACTAATACTCGATGAGCCGTTGCACATCCAGCGGAACTCATACAGACGCATGCATTACGCATCGACGGCGACGACGCCGCGAAGGAATCTTGGTGCTGTGCAGCAACATCTGTCAGAATCCGTAGACCAGGCGATGAGCCTAAGGATTGCTTTCTAAACGGAATCGTCGCGATCGTTAAATCGAGCCGGAGGGCTGGTTGCCTCGATCGCAATGATCGGCTCAACGATTCGGTAGCGATGGAGCGTGCCTGCCGGCACTAGCCAAGAGTCGCCGCGAGCAAGCGTGACCGACTCGCCATTGAGATCGACATCCATCAAGCCGCTTAATAAGTAGCCGACGGTCTCGTAGTCGCGGCGCCGCGGATCGCCAAAATCACCCGGGCCTTCTTCCCACCTCCGCAGCGCAACCTGCTTTCCAGTTGCAAGATAAGCTTGGCCCATCTCGCCCGTCTCCGCATCTAGTTTCGATGTGACTTGGGGAATATCCACGTGGTCTCCTTCTCTGTGATGTGTTCGCGGTCGGACAATTCAAATTTGCAATTGAAACATGACTAAATTCCGCGATATAATTGCAGTAGCCACAAGTTGCTAACCTGTGGCCACGTCTGTTCTTCATCCTGCCTATTCACACGTTTTAGCAGTTGCAAGACGACTCAAACTCTTTCACCTGTTTCTCAGCTTCATCCTTGGCGATGCCGTATCGTTCCTGGACTTTTCCGACGAGCTCTTCTCGCTTTCCGTCGACTTTATCAAGGTCGCTATCGGTGAGGTCACCCCATTTCTGTTGGACTTGACCTTTGGCTTGCTTCCACTTGCCTTGAATTTGATCCCAGTTCATCGTTCAGTTTCCTTTAAGTAAGAAGATTTTTGCTCTCGTGAGCGTTGCAGCAGAATTGAGGAAGCAAGTGGTGCGCCAACGCCTATCAGTTGGCGAAATCTGATATCAAAAATCGAAGTTTTCGCAGTCGGCGCGGCAAAGTACTTAGCTACAACTGCGAATGACTTCGGAACGGGGTGGTCGGTTGGCAGCCGCGACGGCAGTTTCTCGTTCATTGCGTCACGAGTGTCAGCCCTGCTCGGTAGCAATTTGCTCGAGTTCGATTAAAGATGCCGTGACCATTTCAAATGGTCGGATTGCAATGGGTGTCACGATCATCAATCTGAAAAACAAGCGTGTCCAGCGGCATGCATGCAGTGTGAATACGTTTCCATATCCGATGTTGGAAATCGGACATCTCGTCAGCGGAAATGTCGCCAGGCAAAGTTGCCTTGCACGCGATCGGTGGTACTCAATTGCAAAAATCTGTCCCGTTTCGTTGCAGTCAGAGTCACGTCGCTGTTGCCGTCGCCTTCGCGTACGCCAACGATCGAAACGTTCAGCAACCTGTATCGACGTTCAGTCGACTGCAACAAAATTCTTTCGAGTAACGGTTTGAAAGCGTGACCATGAAACCAGCACTCATTACCCGACGGATTCTGACCGCACGTCTGATTGACCATAAAAGGAAAGTCGCGTTCAATCACGAGTGTTGGGTTGTTTGTAAGGTTAGCACGGAGAGGACGTATGTCAGTCGACGAAAGGCAAGCAAAGCCGCGTTTCATAGACATGCTGCGAGTGGGCGAAGCGGCGGATTTTTTGGGCGTGTGCAAAGAAACACTTCGCAACTGGGATCGCTCTGGAAAGCTGGTGCCGAAACGCAATCCGGTCACCGGCTACAGGTATTACAAGCAAGAAGACTTGGAAAGGTTCTTCAAGAAGGTCGTGGAGGAACGCGGCGATGCTTAGCAACCTTGACCACCTGTGCCACAGGAATCCAGCCTGCGTGTTACTTTCGATCGCAGCCTGGAAGCGTACGCCACTTGTTACAGAGGTACACCAATGAATCATTCTCCGCTGATTGTTGCAGTCGGTGCCTCGTCTGGTGGAATAAAAGCGTTCTCCGAATTCGTCAAAGCTATCGAGGATGCACCTGGGCTGGCGATCGTTTTTGTGCACCATCTCGATTCGCGAACACAATCGGTGCTTTCTGAGACGCTTGCCGATTTAACGTCCATGGCGGTCGTCGAAGTTGTTGGTCGCATGCAAGTCGAAGCAAATACGATTTACGTTTGCCCTTCCTCGAAACTGCTTTCACTACATACTGGTTCGCTTGTCTCCCAAGACGCCCCAAGCAAACAGCACCAAACAACGTCAATCGACTATTTTTTTCATTCGATCGCCGAGAATCAAACCGACCGTGGGTTGGGCGTCGTTCTGTCGGGAACCGGGAGTGACGGGACATTAGGATTGAAGGCGATCAGTGATAGCGGAGGAATCACGTTCGCACAGGATTCAGATTCAGCCAAATACGATTCGATGCCTCGCAATGCAGCAACGACGGGCGTCGCCGACCACGTCTTGCCTCCGGCAGAGATCGCAGCCGAATTGTTAAAATACGCCGTCTATCTGAATGCCGCGACGATGCAACAGCAGGGCAAGCCGATCCTGGAGCATGTCGAGCAAGCAATCTCTGAAATTGCTGATCGACTGTTGAAAGTGTCGGGGCACAATTTCCAGCATTACAAGCTCAGCACTCTTGGACGTCGCATCCAACGTCGCATGCAGGTACTTAGAATTACTCGCATTGCTGACTATCTCAAGTTGCTTGATTCGGAAGACGACGAGCCCCAGAACTTGTTTCGCGAACTGCTGATCGGTGTAACTGCATTTTTTCGTGATCCGATATCGTTCAGGCGGTTGGCTGAAGAAGTTCTGCCGAGACTGTTCCAAAATCGCAGACCTAACGATCCGGTGCACATTTGGGTATCGGGATGCGCGACCGGCGAAGAAGCTTACACGATCGCCATCTTGTGCCAAGAATTCCTCGATACCTGCGAGCCGACGGCGTTGGCGGCGGGTGGCCCGTCAACTGCAGATGCAGGTTCTAGCGTCAACGGCACCCGTGCAAAGCCTACCTTCCAAATTTTCGCCACTGACATTGACGAGCATGCCCTTTCAATCGCTCGGAGAGGCATCTATCCCATTGGGATTTCTGAGAATGTCAGCGAAGAGCGATTAGAAAAGTTCTTCGTTATGAAGAGCAAACGTTATCACGTAAAAAAGGAAATTCGCGAAAGGGTGCTGTTTTCGACGCACAACCTGATTAGCGATCCCCCATTTTCGCGACTGGACCTGATCGCGTGCCGCAATCTGCTGATCTACCTAGGTCCGCACTTGCAAAAAAAGCTGGTGCCTTTATTTCACTACTCGCTTAGGCCGAACGGTTATCTATTCCTTGGTCCCAGTGAGAGTATCTCATCGCACGGAGAGCTATTTCGCGCGGTCGACGCGACGCATTGCATCAGTCAGCGGAAAGGCACAGCGATTCCACGCAGCAAACCTCTCTCTCTGCATACTCCAGCAGGCCGATTGATTCAAACACCGGGAAGCTCGCCAATAGACAACGACATGACGGATGTCGTCCAAGTCATGCAGCGGATCATTCTGGACGAGTTTGCGCCCAAGTCGGCGGTTGTTGACGACGACGGAAAAGTGATCTGTTTGTCGGGCGAAACCGACAGGTACCTCTCGACTGGCGAAGGAGCTTACGAAAACAGCATCGTGAAGATGGCGCGACGAGGATTACGGATTGGTTTGCGAGCGGCGCTGTTGGAAGCGAAAACGAAACGCCGCCGTGTGACTCATGAAAATGTTTCGGTCGAAACCGAGGATGGCAGGCAGCGGGTCATGCTGACCGTACAGCCGATGATGCGACTGGGGGAAGACACAGGGCTATTCATCGTCGTCTTTCATGACGTCGGTTTGCCACTAGATCTAAGCGTCAATCCACCAGGTGTAGAGGATGAATCGCCAGCAGACGGAACGAACATCCGGCAAGCCGGGTTGATGCTTGAACAACTTGAACGAGAACTGGCAACCACGCGAGACGATCTTGACAACACAATTCAGGCGATGGAGACGGCGAACGAAGAGCTAAAGTCGTCAAACGAAGAGTTGTTGTTGATGAACGAAGAACTCCAATCGGCGAACGAAGAACTTGAAAAATCCAAAGAAGAGATTCGCAGCGGGAGTGATGCGATTGCGCGAGCCAATAACGATCTGGAAAATCTGCTCCGCAGCACCGGTATTGCGACGATATTTTTAGACGACGATCAAACGATTCGTAGTTATACGCCTACCGCATCGGAAATCTACGGATTGATCCCAACGGATGTGGGGCGGCCATTGACGCAGATTGTTCCCAATATGGACGAAATTCCAGAGATGCCGCAAGGCAAGTCGCTCAGCGGCGACGAACCGGTCGAAGACACGATCATTGCGGACAACGGCAGAGCTTACATCCGTCGCGTCTTGCCATACCAAACTCATTTGGGCGGTCACGAAGGCATCGTTGTTACATTCACCGATATCACGGAGTTGCAACAGAGCAGAGAACAACTGGCTCAGCGAGAATCGCGGCTATCCTCGATCTTAAACTCCACCGCCGAGGGGATTTACGGCATCGATTTGGACGGAAACTGCACCTTTGCCAATCCAGCCTGCGTGCAGTTTCTTGGCTACGACAGCCCCGATGAACTTATCGGACGCCAGATGCACGATCTGATTCATCACACTCATGCCGATGGATCGCGATATCCGCATACGGAATGCCCGATCTACAAGGCGTGTCTAAAAAGCGAGCGGGTTCATGTCGATGACGAAGTCTTTTGGCGAGCTGACGGAAGTTGCTTCGATGCAGAATATTGGTCGTCCCCCAAGATGCGCAACGAAGAAGTACTTGGTTGCGTCATCACGTTCCTAGATATCTCGGCGCGAAAAAAGACCGAGTTGGAACTGGCCGACGCGAGAACTCGCCTTGAAATTTCTTTGCAGGTCAGCGATGTGGCACCCTGGGTTTGGGACGCTCAAACAAGTGGCCCAGCTCCTCATCCGACGCTCAATCGGCTGTATGGATTTGAAGAAAATGCTCATCCAGCGTTGGACGATTTCCTTGGCCGAATCGACGATTCGGCCCGCGAAAGAGTATCGGCGGCAATCGCACGCTCGATGCAAACCGGCGAAGTCTACGACGAAGAGTACCCGGTCCGTTGGCCTAGCGGAGAACAACGCCACGTTCGCGCTCGAGGTCGAGTCCGCACGAATCATCAAGGCGAGGTCGAGGATTTTTTTGGTGTTGCGCTCGATATCACCGAGCGAAAGGTTCGTGAACTTGACATTGCCGAACGAGAAGCCCACTTACGCCGCGTGATTGATAACCAGCTCGGATTCGTCGGTGTCCTGGACTTGGATGGAACGCTTCTGGAAGCCAATGCGACCGCGCTGCTTGCAGCGGGCCTTAACCGAGACGAAGTGATCGGAAAAAAATTCTGGGACTGTTATTGGTGGAACTACGACGAGGACGTCACAAAACGACTGCACGACTCCTGCCAGCTAGCTTTGGCTGGTGAAGACGTTCGCTACGATGCAGTCATTCGTGTCGCGGGCGATGCCAGAACGGCGATTGATTTCATGATTCGTCCGGTACGCGATGCGGAAGGCAGGATCACGCATTTGATCCCTTCAGGTGTCGATATCAGCGAACGCAAGCAGACCGAGATTGCTCTGCAAGAAAGCGAGCAAGTGTTACGCGTAGGCATGTCGGTTGCCGAGTTTGCGTTGGCCCGAATTGAATATCAAAGTGGAACCATTCATCTAAGTCCTGAGGCAGCCCTGCTGTACGGCATCGGCAAAGAGGCAGTCACCGTCACACGCCAAGAACTTCATGACACGTTCCACGAGGACGACAAGCCAATGGTCAACAATGCAATCAGTGCTTGTATTGCCAATCAAAATGACGGCCTGATGTCCTGCGAACACCGTGTCGTCTTAGCGGACGGAATCATTCGTTGGCTGGACGTCCGCAAACAGGTCTATATGGACAACACGACCGAGCCACCGACTCCAACCCATGGGATTCTTGCTGCGCAAGACATTACTGCCTCCAAATGGCTCGAGCAATCACTCAATGAGTCACGCGAAGCGGCTGAAGCGGCGAACGAATCGAAGAGTGAGTTTCTGGCAAACATGTCTCATGAAATTCGCACGCCGATGACAGCGATCCTAGGATACGCAGATCTTGTTTCCGATCTTGTCGACAACCCGGAAGCTCTCGAGCACTTGCGAACCATTCGCCGCAATGGCGACTTCCTGTTGGATATCATCAATGACATTCTCGACTTGTCAAAGATCGAAGCGGGCAAGTTGGACATCAGCGAGGAACGTTTTTCACCACAACGTCTGGTCGAAGACGTGCGAAGTATCATGGAGGTCCGTGCAACCGAAGAAAATTTGCGTTTGGATGTGGAGTATCACGGAAAAATTCCGTCAGTGATTCAGAGTGATGCCAAACGCTTGAAGCAGGTTCTGATCAATTTAGTCGGCAACGCGATTAAGTTCACCAAAGAAGGTGGCGTCAAGGTGGTCGTTCAGTGCGAACCGCAGCAGTGTCAAATACGATTCTCGATCGTCGATACGGGAATCGGAATGAGTGAAGAGCAGCAAAAAAACCTGTTTCAGCCGTTCTCTCAGGGCGATGGCAATGTGAATCGAGAATTTGGCGGAACCGGGTTGGGGCTAGCGATCAGTAAACGATTGACCGAATTGCTTAGCGGTGAGATTAGCCTGGAAAGCAATCTTGGCGAGGGCAGCACGTTCGTCGTTACAATTGGAACAGGAAGCCTTGATCATATTGACATGATCGATCAGTCCAGCGAGATCGATGCAAAGCACCCCGTTTCGATTCACGATGAAATCCGACTCAGTTGTCACGTATTGGTCGTCGACGACCGACGCGACATTCGTTTCCTCAGCAAGCGTTTCCTAACCGCTGCCGGCGCGACCGTAGCAGAGGCCGAGGACGGCGAGTTAGCGGTCGAGGCAGTAAAAAAGGCCCAGGAAGCAGGCAAGGCGTACGACCTAATCCTGCTTGACATGCAAATGCCGAAATTGGACGGTTATGAAACGGCAAAAGCCTTGCGTAGACTCGGCTACACCGGTCCGATCATCGCACTGACCGCCGACGCAATGCAAGGCGATATGAATCGCTGTATCGAATCAGGCTGCAACGATTACCTTAGCAAGCCGATCGACAAACGACTCTTGCTGCACAAGGTAAAAACCTACGTTGCGATTTAACCGCAACTTGGCGGGTTGTGACTAAATGCGACATTGCAGCGAACGTCAGATAACAGGTTCGCCGCGCCCCAGCACCAACCCGATGATGAACAGCACCAAGAACACGACAAACAGAACCATGGTAATCGCAGTCGCAATTCCGGCACTTACACCAGAATGAACAAGTCAGCCGCCGGCGTAATTACGAAGATTGTCAAACCTCAGCTTGACAATTTACGCTCCCAAATTTAATTGGTGTGCCTCGTAGCCGTGAACACCGCTGTCTAGTGAGCGACGAATTCATGGAAGCGATTGTCGTGCAATGATCGATAACAGGCAACGTTTCGTTGCACGACTAGGACTTCGCGGAAAAGTGTCGATCCGTTTCTGCAGGGCGGCCGCAAGCCGAACGTCAGTTTTGGTTTGTCGAATTCGAAGCCGCGTGAGATGTGCTACGTCTACCGTAGTGCTGCCGCGTTAAAACTTACGTTATTGCCCCCCCAAACTGCGTGAAACGGCATGTCGTTTGCTTCACGTGGTTGTGTCTAAAGCCCTTCACCAAACGCGAGTATAGAGATGAGCGAAACTAGAAAACCATTGAAGATCGGCGACATGTTTCGCTGTGCCAAGTGCGGGTTAGAAATTCACGTTACCCAAGGCTGCGATTGCAAAGACTGTCGAGCTGATTTCCAGTGCTGTGGTCAGCCGCTTGAGAATGTCACGGCTGTGACCGTTCGAAAAGCGCAGTCCGAACTGAACTAAAAGTCCTAAGCAGAAAACGATCGCTGGTCGCGGAAAACGGTGTTACCACCATGCGACAATTGTTTCTCGCGAGTTCGACCATTTGGCTTACGACAAGATTGATGAAGTGCTTATCGATTTGGCCAGCACATTGCCGAGCCAGCTTGGTCGCGCCGAAGTCGACTTCCAAAACCAATTCAAGCATTCCGAGCAAGCGTGCCCCACGAAGAGCAGACCATTGGATACCCAAGATAGTTTTGACGCCGCTGGCACGAGTGACATCGGTCAGAAGCGTGCTGAAAATCAAGACCATTTTTTAGTCGCAAGTTTGCGGCGACAGATGGTTGTCGATCAAACGGATGTCCCCGCCAAGCAACAGGAAGAACTCTATGGTTGCCAGGAAGGTCGGCTATTGGTGATTGCCGATGGTATGGGTGGGCATCATGGAGGCGAACAGGCTAGCCGGACAGCGGTTGAGTCGTGCGCTCAATACGTTTTGGACATGATGCAATGGTTCTTGAAACTGGCCCCTGGAAGCGAAAAGGACTTCGAGGACGAGCTATCGGATTGCTTGAAGTCCGTTCAGCAGAAGATTTGGGACAACAGCGTCGCCGGAGGCAGGCGAATGGGAACGACGGTAACAATGGCTTACGTGTTGTGGCCGAGAATGTTCGTCGTTCATGCAGGCGACAGTCGTTGTTATCTGCTTCGAGATGGTGAACTCAAGCAGCTAACAACGGATCACACCATCGCTCAGCAGCTGGTGGACTCAGGCGGGATGACCCCGGATGACGCGGCTCTCTCAAACTGGCGACATGTCCTATGGAATTGCGTCGGCGGGGGTGAAGAGCAAGTCCGACCGGAAGCGGTACGATGTCAGCTTAAAGACGACGATGTGATCGTTCTTTGCAGCGATGGCTTGACTGGAATGGTCGCGGATTCGGAAATTGCCTCAATCATCGGCAATGCATCATCAAGCGAGAAGGCAACGCAGGATCTAGTCGACGCAGCCAACCATGCGGGCGGCAATGACAACATCTCGGTGATCGTTTGCCGGATCGTAGAATCTAGTAAATGTGACGAACAAGTTTCTGATGGGTTAGCGACCACCAGAATCTTGTAATTCAGGCACCGTTGTCGCGAACGGTTTTCAGCCTGTGATAAGAATTCCGACTCGGCCGCAAGCTAAGCGATTCACGCTAGGCTGATTACTCCCCATCCTTTTTTACAATCAACTCCGCCGCATACGCCAGAACGTCGACAGCAATGTCGGCGACGATCGCTCGGCCCTTCGCTAACCAGGCGGCAGCGAATGACCAGACCGCAACCCATTCCATCCAAAATAAAAAGTTGTAGTCATTGAAGATTCGTTTCCAATCGTCGCTAAGCAAAAACAAGTAGCCGCCCATCAACACGAGGCTTAACAGAATCACACTTCCACTGAGGCGATATATCCACGTTCGTTCTCTCAGATGCGGCTCCTCTTCCCGTCGGGAGTCACGCGGGAAGTGATAGAGAGAGTAGAACGCGAGCGTCACGAAGAACACACCGCCACTGAAGGTATGCAGATAACCTGTCAACGATTTTTGAAACAACGGATCGCTATTGAAATCCAACGGGAAAAGAGCGACGCCAAGGGCAGAGACGCAGCCAAGGTTCGCCGTCCAGTTTTCGATGCGATCGTAGCCACGGTAACAAAACAAGAAGATTCCGATCGCGCACAGGGTACCAACAAAGATGTCGCGCATGCCTGTGTGATAGTAGCTGCTCATGTTGTCTTGCACGGGCACTCCCGAAAGCAGACCGCCAATCAATAACAACACGGGCAATAGCAATCCGCTTACCCCGATCGCCCGGCGAATGGTGATATAGGAAACGACGAGGATGCTAGAGTTGTCAAGCACAAGTTCACTTGTTATCGGATCGGGTTCGGAGAAGGTGTCATCGAGTTCAGCCTCGGGATAAAGGTCACAAGCCGGAAGCCTATTTACTCCATGGATTAGTCGATGAACTTCCCTCGACGAACTGAGATCGCGAGCAAGATGATCGCTCCCAAGATGGACCCGATCCAACCGCTGGACTGGATGATCGATCCACCTTGAAGTAGGTAGCCGATCGCCCCGCCGACAAACGAACCTGAGATACCGAGAATGATGGTTCGCATACAGCCCATCGGCTGTTGGCCCGGAACAACTCCCCGAGCAATCAGTCCAACCACGAAGCCGAAAACAATCCAACCGAGAATCCAAAACATTGCGTGTGACCTATGAGTGGGGCGTCGAGATATATCGTGGCTCAGGCTTCCAGCCTGCGACGGTGAAGATCGCAGCCGGGAAGCTTAAGCCAGGATCGGGTTTTGCAAACCCCGTACCAGACCGACCCCGTCCCAACGCGACCCCGTACAAACGCGAAAGGTACGGCGGTTCCGACATCAGGCTGATCGACATTCGTCCATTTCTGCACATCGATTAAAAATACCGACAATTCGTCAACGCCAATTCCATCCGTGAAAAGCTGAAACCTCAACATTGATGGCTCGCCAAAAAACCATTTCTCAATCCAAATGGTCTAGAACCGTGCCAAGCGTCCTCGTCATCGATGATGACCGTTCCATCCTAACGCTTGCTGAGAAAACGCTGTCGGCAATCGCCAGTGTCGAAACAGCCGAGACAGCTGGCGAGGGACTTGAGAAGCTTCGCAATGATGATTTTGACACCGTATTGCTAGACATACAGCTCCCCGATCAGAACGGATTGGCCGTCTATTGCGAGATACGCGAGCACGATCGCCGAATCCCCGACGTCTTCATGACGATCGAGGCGGCGAGCAGTACGGCAATCGAAGCGATGCAATTGGGTGCGTTTGATTACATTGGAAAACCGCTGTCGGTCGAGCCGCTGCGTCACCTGATCGAGAAAGCTACTGAGCAGCGACAAGTCAGTAGCGTGCCTGTTGCGATCAGTGCCGATGAAGACTTGTCGGGCGGAGACGCAGAGCTACTCATTGGTCGCTCGCCGGCCATGCTGGACCTTTTCAAAGCAATCGAAAAGTCAGCAAGCAGGATGTCCCGATCTTGAGTAGGGGCGAAGGCGGAACAGGAAAAGAACTTGTCGCCCGCGCTCTCTTTTAATACAGCCAACGGAGTGACGAAACGTTTCTCGCGGTGAATTGCCGAACGAGATCACCAAAGGCAAAACCGTCAGTGACTCATCCACCAATAAAGACACCGAACGCATTGAAGGAACGGATCTACCGCAACTCGTTAAACGACTGCTCGCAGGAAAATCCACGGATCTCTATGCCCAAGCAACTCTATGCCCAAGCAACCGAGCAAATGGAAAAATACGTCATTACCGAAGGTTTCAAATCAACCGAAGTCAAGCCGCTGGGATCCTCGGCATTACCCGAGGCAAGTTGCGAGATCGGATCTCGACGTACAACATTTCACTCAGTAGCCAAATTCAAGTTGGCTAATCCTGCATCGCTGCAATGTTGAGAACGCAGCAGTCACAATTCTGCGATCGGCGTCCTGCTACCCGGTCAATTTGCACTTCTTCATGATCGTTTCGTCCTAGAAAATGCCGACAAAAGTCTGCTCCAATTCTCTTACGTTGCGTTGACTCGTATCCTCGTTACGGATCAGGTCTTAGCAGGAAATTCCGTGCTTTTCGATCATGCGGTACAGTTTGCGGCGTTCGATGCCTAGTGCTTTGGCGGCTTTGGATTTGTTGCCGTTCTCGCGCTGCAAGACCTCGGCGATGTGTTGGCACTCGAGCGTGATTAGCGAGCCGAAAAATGGAATTGGGATGGCAGCCATCGGTGTCATCGGAGTGCGGACCTCTTCTGGAAGGTCACTAATTGTAATGTGCCCGTCGTCGGCGAGTATCTTGGCTCGTACCAACGTGTTGATGAGTTGGCGAATGTTTCCGGGCCAAATGTAGGCGACCAGAGCTTGTCGAGCGTCGTCGTCTAGTTCGTGGTCTTTATCCAAAATATGGTTGAGCAAAAGCTCGATGTCACCATTACGCTCTCGAAGTGGCGGCAAGTCCAAGGCCATCACGTTGATTCGATAATACAAGTCTTCGCGGAAACGGCCTTCGGCAACCTCGGTTTTCATGTCGCGGTTCGTTGCTGCGACAATGCGAACGTCAACACGGCGTTCTTTGTGCGATCCGATCCGGCGAAGTGATCCGTCTTCGAGCACTCGCAAAAGTTTCGGCTGAAGTGCAAGTGGCAATTCTCCAATTTCGTCGATGAACAATGTGCTGCCGTCGGCTACTTCAAACAGCCCAGGTTTCATTGCCGTTGCGCCCGTGAACGATCCTTTCTCGTGACCGAACAGTTCACTTTCGACAAGGTTCTCGGGCAGGGCGGCACAATTGAGCGTGACGAGCGGACGTTCGCTACGAGAACTACCAGCATGAATCGCTTGGGCGACCAGTTCCTTTCCAGTTCCGCTTTCACCTTGGATCAGAACCGCTTTGTCCGTTGGTGCGACTCGGTCAATCAACCGTCCGAGACGCTGCATTGGTTCCGAAGTACCAATCATCGCCGTGGCTTGTTTTCTGTTTCGTGTGATGACTTCGCGAAGTTGTAAGTTTTCCTTCCTTAGCCTCCGTCGTTCAATCGCGGCGATGCAACGACGTTCTAAGTCGCCCATCGCGAAGGGCTTCGTCTGAAAGTCGAAAACGCCCAACCTCATCGACTCGACAGCGTTATTGATCGTCCCTTCGCCGGTCAGCACGATGACTTCCGTTTCGGGATTCGATTCACGCATCCGCTGGACTAGTTCGATTCCACTAAGTCCCGGCAGGTTCCAGTCCAAGATGACGGCGTCAAAGTCATGCTTGGAGCATTGGTCGATACCGTCTTGGCCGCTAGTCGTTTGCGAGACCCGGTGCCCCTTCTTTTCGAACCAACGAGAGCACCCCTCGATGAAGTCGATGTCGTCATCGACAAAAAGTAACTCGATTGGTTTGGACATTATTGTGGCTTTCCTGAAAGCTGACGTCACCAAGACCTGCGACTTTCCTTACCGCAACGAAAGTCTTGGCACCTTACGCTACAGTAGCGATGCCCGCATGTGCGCACCAATCGTGCAAATTAAGGCAAACGAATTCCATCGACGCGCGGAAATCGATTGTTTCGATGCCTTTTATGACCAACCTCGCGCCGACGCACCGGTTGATTGTTTGAATGCAGCTAAGCGAGTACCAATTTGCCAATCACACACGAGGACATAGCCATCTCCACCTTTGATCCTCAACCTCCGAAGCCGCACTCACTCGGCGACGATCCTGGTCAGCCCCAACGCACTTCCATCGAATCATCCGAGGCGATGATGCGTGCGATCGTCGACGGTGCCGTCGATGGAATCATTACGATTGATCAACAAGGAATGATTGAATCCTGTAATCCATCGGGCCTTTGCATGTTCGGCTATGAGGCTTCGGAACTGATCGGTCAAAACGTGAGTTGCTTGATGCCGAAGACTTTCGCCGTCGATCACGATCGCCATCTCTCCGATTATGCGCGTACCGGGGAAAAGAAGATCATAGGCGTTGGACGCGAACTGGTCGGCCAAAAGAAAGATGGAACCACCTTTCCAATGAAACTTTCGATCAGCGAGATTCGTGTCAGTGGTCGAAGACTGTATGTAGGCATCGTTCATGACCTGACCGAACGCGACCGCTTGCAGAGTCAACTGCGTGGTCGCAATCGCGTACTAGAGAATCTGGCGAAGGGCCAGTCCCTGGAAGAAGTGCTGGGCGACTTGATCGAGGTTGGCGGGGCATCGCGGCCAGATCTGATCGGTTCCGTTCACGTGCTGGATCAACGAACCGGCTGTTTGCGGCATGGAGCGTCACGACGTCTGCCCGCATTCTATTTGGAAGCGATCGACGGCATTGTCCCCGGCCCAAAGGTCGGTTCGTGCGGAACGTCAGCGTTTACCGGCCAGCGAGTGATTGTCGAAGACATCAATACCGATCCGTTATGGGAAGATTATCGTGATTTGGCCGTACGCGCGAACTTGCGAGCGTGTTGGTCGGAACCGATATTTGATTCAAGCAAAAAGATTGTCGGTACGTTTGCCATTTACTATACCGAGCCTCGGACGCCAGACACCACCGATCTCGATTTCGTCCTAGACTCCGCGAAACTGGCAGCGATCGCAATCGAACGGGCATGCTCAGACGACATGCTACGTCAGATGGCGACGATCCTCGATTCAACCGAAGATGCCATCATTTTGAAGAATCTCGACGGCGTTATCGAGAAATGGAACGAAGGTGCCGAACGTCTCTACGGCTTTTCGAACGACGAGGCCGTTGGCCAGTCGATCAAGATGCTTATACCGGAAGACCGAACCTACGAACTCGACGCAAACGCCGAGCGGCTTCGGCAGGGCGAAAGAATCGAGCACTTTGAAACCGTACGCGTGACCAAGGATGGGCGCCGCATCCATGTATCGTCGTCAATCTCGCCTGTTCGGGACTCCGCAGGAAACTTGTCGCACGTCGTAGAAATTCAAAATGACATCTCGTATCGCAAACGCTCTGAAGCAATCATTCGAGAGAATGAACGCAAGTTATCGACTTTGTTAAACAGTCTGCCGGGCGCGGTTTTCCGCGTCGCCAACGATGGCGACTTTACTTTTGAGTTCGTGAGTGACGGATGTTTGGAAGTATTTGGATACGCAGCATCCGAACTGACAAATGCAAGAATGGTCATTCTTCCCGAGGACATGCCCAAAGTGTCGGATACGATCGCTCGCAGCCTAGAAGAACGCAAACCTTTTGATTATGTCCACCGAATTCGTCATCGAAACGGCGAAATCCGATGGGTTTGGCCGAAGGGACAAGGTGTATACGACGACAACGGTGAATTGTTGGCGATCGAAGGGTTCATCTCCGACGTAACCGAACTGCATGAATCTCGCGAACAACTTGTTCAGTCTGGTCGACTCGCCGCAGTCGGACAAATGATTTCCGCCATCGCGCACGAAAGCCGTAACGCGCTGCAGAGAATCCAAGTCGGAACCGACATGCTTGAATTAGAGTTTGGTGACGACTCCGACGCGCATGATGATCTCCAGCGAATCAACCGCGCCAAGGATGACTTGCTTCATCTCTTTGAAGACCTTCGCACCTATGCAGCGCCCATCCAACTTGACGTTTGCCCAACGAACGTCGCCGAAGTATGGCAACAAGCCTGGACCAATCTGGAGGTGTCACGCGCAGGCCGCAACGTAGAACTTATTGAGGAGTCGTGCGATGTTGACTTGACATGTTGTATTGACGCGTTTCGTATCCAACAAGTTTTTCGCAATCTCTTCGAGAACGCGTTGGCCGCATGCAGTGATCCGGCACGAATCATCGTTTCTTGTCATGATTCAGATCTCGAAGGTGCGCAGGACGTGTGCATTACCGTGCGCGATAACGGTCCCGGATTATCGGACGAACAGAAAAAGCGGATATTTGAGGCCTTCTTCAAGACAAAGTCGAAAGGCACTGGGTTAGGCATGGCAATTGCTCAACGTATCGTTCAAGCACATCAGGGGAAAATTGCGGTTACAGAAGCCAAGGATGGCGGAGCCGAGTTCCTGATCATTTTGCCACGGATATTTAAGTGATACCTCCCTTACGAATTGCCATTGCCGACGACGAAGCCGATATACGGCAGTACTTTCGTCGGCTCTTGCCTCGACTCGGCTATCGGTTGGTTGGTGAAGCGCAGAACGGTCTCGAGCTGGTGAAACTTTGTCTTAGTGAAAAGCCCGATCTCGTCATCACCGACGTGATGATGCCTGAGATGTCGGGTATCGAAGCGGCAGTGGAAATCAATAAGACGCAAAACGTTCCTGTCATCATTTTGTCGTCCCACGAACGACCGAGCTGCGAAGACGAAGGACAGACAGAAACCACCGGCATCATCGACTATCTTCAAAAGCCCGTGAGCCTATCCGACCTGAAAGCAGCCATCCTACGGGCCTGCCCCGCAGCGTGAGTGACTAGCATGTCTGACTCTTGTGCGCACCCGTCGCAAAAAATTTCCACTATCCGGCATGTGAAACGAAATTGATGCGTGGACAAGAAATGTTTTGCGTTCAACAGACAAGACAGTTCGAAACGTCTACTGCTCGATGATCCTTTGAACTATTTGCTTTCTCTTCTTCTGTACTTCGCGACGTATCGGAAACGTCGACTACTGCGGCGGTTCAACAGATAAGGATTTCCTTCTCGTTGTAGCTAGGCATTCATGATTCGTTTCCACCGTTCCATGACTCGATCGCTGGCACGTTGCTGTCTTCGTGTTGGTAACACAGGATGCTCAGCGATGCTGTGTTAAGAATCAGATGCTCGCCGACTTGAACAGGCAATTCGATCCATCTTGCCCCCAGCACTCGCCCGATGTGGCTGTGTGCAAACAAGGCAACGTTGCCATCAAGTTTCTTGAGTCGCCTGATCAGCCGATCAGCACGAGCAGAGACTTCATCAGGCATTTCGCCACCGGGACATCCATCGCGAAAGAGATTCCAATCAGGCCGTTGCGTGTCGACATCTGCATGCGTTTGCCCTTCATAGTCGCCATTGTCCCATTCAATCAGATCGGGCTCCGTCTCGGCGCCTTCGCTGCAAGCAGCCAGTTCGCAAGTCTGGCGGGCTCGCTTAAGCGGACTGACTAATACGTGGTCAAACGTGATCGAACGAATTCGCTCACCAAGTCGCCGGGCCTCTTGTTGGCCGTTTGCGGTCAAAGGAATATCAGCACGGCCAGTGTGCTGACCTGACTTGGACCACTCCGTCTCGCCGTGTCGCATGAAATATAGTCGTAGTGTCATTGTTCATTCCTGTTGTCTTCCAAACAAACCACGATCGCTTCGACGACCCGCTTGGTTTGCTGTGGGTATTTGACTTGGATCGATACCACACCAGCCTATTTTGCTGGGTAGTCATTTGCGTCTGGAAACAGGGCATCGCCGACGAAGATCATTTCGCTGAATTGAACGCCAAAAATTTCGCGAATCTTCCGGATGCTATACGCTTTGTCGGTGCCCTTCTTGGTCACGTCAATGGACGAGATGCCTCCGAGCCAGATAGAGTACTGAGGCAACGATTCATCCAGTTTAACTTTCATCTATTTTCGTTTTGCAAATTTCGCATCGCAATGCTCTTTCGCTTCGATGCAACCGTAGTTGGATCTTCCATCGCCGATGGTGATGACCGCGAGCCACTTGGCAATGCCAGCCTCGTCTGTGCGCACACTGCCAGCCGTCTTCGTTAACCGTCCACCCGTTCCGTGATCTTCTCACCCGAATGCCGAGCCAAGTCTTTGGTGCACGTGTCCACTTTAATGCCAGGAATGATGCCGGTTACGGCGAGGGCTTTGGCAAAACGGAGTTTCGTCGGTCAAAGCTGGCGGATGGTTTATTCATCGACGATCATGCCACTAATGCAATCACTCAAACCCCGGGTCGTGACGATCATATCGCGGTAGTCATGACGGCGTTTCTCCATTTGCGGGATGCCTTGTGCCGAAAATCGTTTGCTGCAAGTCGCATCATTTTCATCCATCGCCAGCATTCCCTTGCCGTCGGCGAACATCGCTTTTGCGGTTTCAATCCGCCGTTTGACAGTCATTGATTGCAATTTCCTTGCTCCATTTCCACTCGCGAATCTCCGGCATGTCGAGGCCGTGTTTGCGGATATACGTGTAGTGTTCTTGCAGCTTGTCGATGAGTTGTTTTTTCAATCGAGCGCCCGCATTGCCGGTCTGCGGCAAGCGGTCGATGGTGTCCATCACCAGATGAAACCGGTCGAGATCATTCAGAACAGTCATGTCGAAGGTCGTCGTGATCGTCCCTTCTTCCTTGTAGCCGCGAACATGTAAATTTGTGTGATTGGTTCGTCTGTAGGTCAGCTGGTGAATCAATGACGGATAACCGTGAAAGGCAAAGATGATCGGCTTGTCGCAAGTGAACAACGCGTCAAAATCTTTATCACTCAGCCCGTGTGGATGTTCGGATGCCGGTTGCAACTTCATTAGGTCAACGACGTTCACAACGCGAACTTTCAGGTCGGGCAAGTGTTCCCGCAGAATAGAAACCGCGGCCAAGGTCTCAAGCGTCGGCACGTCACCACAGCAAGCCATGACGACATCCGGTTCGGCGTCGCCATCGTTGCTCGCCCAATCCCATTTGCCGATGCCAGCGGTGCAGTGCTTGACCGCGTCCTCCATTGACAACCACTGAGGTGCTTTGTATTTACCCGCAACGACCACATTTACATAGTCTCGACTCCGCAAACAGTGATCCCACACGGACAGCAAACAATTCGCGTCGGGCGGCAGATAGATACGAACCACTGACGCTTTCTTGTTCGCGACGTGGTCGATGAATCCCGGGTCTTGATGCGTGAAGCCGTTGTGAGCTTGCTGCCAAACGTGCGAAGCGAGCAGATAGTTCAGCGACGCAATCTTTTCACGCCACGGTATTTCGGCTGTGATTTTGAGCCACTTTGCGTGTTGGTTGAACATCGAATCAATGATGTGAATGAACGCTTCGTAACTGTTGAAGAGCCCGTGTCTGCCCGTCAGCAGGTAGCCCTCAAGCCATCCTTCGCATTGATGCTCGCTGAGCATTTCCATGACACGCCCGTCATTGTCCAAGAACTCGTCATTGTCTTTTGTGCGAGCTTCCCACTGCCGATCTGTGACTTCAAAGACCGAGTTCAAGCGATTGGAAAGAGTTTCATCCGGCCCGAAGATGCGAAAGTTTCGTTGCTTGCGATTGAGCTTGACGACGTCGCGAAGAAACTCACCCAGGACGTGCGTGTCAGCGGCTTCTACAGCACCAGGAGCCGGCACCTCAACCGCATGCTTCCTGAAATCTGGCATGATCAGATCCTTTAACAGCAATCCGCCATTGGCGTGTGGATTGGCTCCCATCCGCCGCGCTCCAACCGGAGCCAATTCGGCTAGCTCCTCAAACAATCGCCCCTGTTCATCGAATAGCTCTTCCGGTCGGTAGCTCTTCATCCATTCTTCAAGTTGTTCCAGATGTCCCGGGTGATCATCGTCAATGTGCAGTGGCACTTGATGTGCCCGGAAGGTTCCTTCGACTTGCAAGCCATCAACGAATTTTGGCCCGGTCCAACCCTTAGGCGAATTGAGCACAATCATCGGCCACCGTGGTCGGGACGCATCGTCGTTATCGCGTGCATTTGATTGAATGTCGCGAATTTCTTCAATCACCTTGTCCATCACCTGTGCCATCTGCTTGTGCATCGTCTCAGGATCGTCGCCTTCGACGAAATACGGCTTCCACCCACAGCCCTTGAAGAACTGTTTCAATTCCTTATGAGGGATGCGGGCAAAGACCGTTGGATTCGCGATCTTGTATCCGTTCAAATGCAAGATTGGCAGGACAACGCCATCGGTGATCGGGTTAAGGAATTTGTTCGAGTGCCAAGACGTGGCAAGCGGCCCAGTTTCCGCTTCGCCGTCTCCTACCACACAGGCCGCGATCAAATCCGGATTATCAAACACCGCCCCAAAAGCATGGCTGAGCGAGTAGCCAAGTTCGCCACCTTCATGGATCGAACCAGGACATTCGGGCGAAACGTGGCTGGGGATACCACCAGGAAATGAAAACTGTTTGAACAGTTTTTTCAGTCCAGCTTCATCCCGCGTGATCTCGGGGTAGACTTCGCTATAGGTCCCTTCGAGATACGTGTTCCCAACGATTGCTGGCCCGCCATGCCCGGGACCGGAGACGTAAAACATGTTTAAATCGAACGCTTGAATCACACGATTCAAATGCACATAAATGAAGTTCTGGCCCGGCGTCGTCCCCCAGTGGCCGAGCAGTGTTGGCTTTACATGCGATCGCTCCAGCGGTCGCTTCAGCAGCGGGTTGTCGTACAAATAGATCTGGCCAACCGACAAGTAGTTTGCCGCGCGCCAGTAGGCATCCATCTTGTGCAGCAGTTCGGGTGTGATTTTTCGTTCTTGTTGCAGCGCAGCCATGGTTAGGTTCCCTGTTTTTGATACCGGAGTTCGTTGTGACTTTCGACGTCAGTTGACTGATACTCGTTTCGAGTCGTGCAACGCTTTGTCGGTTGATAGAATTCGCCACTCATCGCTGCCACCGGATCAGATCGAGTTCCAATGGAACACTAACGCTGTCATGGTTCGGTACAATGCGTGGTGTGAAGTGGGCGGGCGGGCGTGTTGCTCTGACGGATACGTGATAAGTCGCCCAGTGTGACTCTGTTTCATCGGGCGTTTCTGTTCGAGACATCGCTTGTCGAACGGATGCTTCGTCAGAAACTGCGTTGGCGTATATCTCCACTCGCACAGAGTTCGGATCCAGCCCATCGAAGAAAACATCGACTTCAAAAACATGCTCTTCATCGGTGGACTCTACTCGCACGTCGCCGAACTTCAGGGAGGACCACTTGTCACGAAGCGAATGTTGCCAGTGAACAATATTGGTCCCTACGGTGCCGCCGAGTGCCGATCGGTTGCGATAGTCGAAGGCCGCAGGTAGGTAGTGCTCGTCGGTGTATTCACGCACTGTGCGGACGGCTGAGAACAGTGGCGTCAATTGCGACATACTGGCCCGCATGCGTGAGAGCCATCGAGCTGGGATTCCTTGTTCGTTGCGGTCGTAAAATTCGGAGACGACTTCGTTTTCGAGCAGGCTATAGAGCTGTTCGGCCTCGAAGGCATCCCAGGCTGGATCGTCACCGTGTTCTTGACCATCGCCTATCGCCCAACCAACTTCGGGCGTGTAAGCTTCGGCCCACCAACCATCTAGCTCGGACAAATTGATGCCGCCATTGACGAGCACTTTCATGCCGCTAGTTCCGCTGGCCTCCCAAGGACGACGAGGCGTGTTGATCCAAACGTCGACGCCTTGAACCAAGTGTTCGGCCAGCAACATGTCATAATCGCTCAAGAAGATCACGTGACTGCGCGCAATCGGGTGTCGGATGAATTCGATCCACTTGCGAATCAAGTCCTGTCCGGCAACGTCCGCAGGATGAGCCTTGCCAGCGATGATAAGTTGAACAGGACGTTCGGAGTTGGCGAGCAAACGCAATAGCCGATCGGGGTCATGCAACAACAGGTTGGGGCGTTTGTACGTTGCGAACCGACGGGCAAAGCCGAGCGTCAAGGTGCTTGGGTCAAGCAGATGCTTGGCTGCTTCGACTTCTTCGGGCGATGAACCCGAAGCCGCCAATTGCCCCGACAATCGTTCGCGGGTGTATTCGACGAGTGAGTGCGATGAATCAACGCGGAACCGCCATAGTTGTTCGTCGGATACGCGATAGATATCGCACTCGAGCGTTTCGCTCATTCCAAGCCAACGATTCTTTCCACACGAATGAGTCCAAAGCGCATCCGCCGCCGCCGAATCCCAACTTGGCATGTGGACGCCGTTCGTTACGTGCCGCACAGGAACTTCTTCTTCGGGCCATTTCGGGAACAGAGGCTCAAAAATGTGGCGGCTGACTTGTCCATGCAAACGACTGACACCATTAACGCTACCGCTGCCACGGATCGCCAAGTAGGCCATGTTAAATGGCTCCGAAATGTCGTTGCGATTCTGTCGACCGAGTGCGAGCAGTTCATCGACGGAAATACCCAGCCTCTGCTCGGCGTACCGACCGAGATACTGCTTGATCAAGCTTGGAGAAAACCGATCAAAACCCGCCGTCACCGCAGTATGCGTTGTGAAAAGATTTCCGGCTCGCGTCACCGCAAGTGCCACCTCGAATGACTGTCCCGATGCATCCATGTAGCTGCGTGCGCGTTCCAAGATGGCAAAGGCGGCATGGCCTTCGTTCAAGTGACATACTTCCGGTGCGATCCCAAGTGCCGCCAGCAATCGCCAGCCGCCAATGCCGAGAATCATTTCTTGTTTGAGACGTAACTCTGGTCCGCCACCATACAGTTCGCTGGTAATGCCTCGGTGTGCTGGGAAGTTTGCGGCATCATTGCTGTCTAGCAAATACAGCTTCACTCGACCAACCTGAACTTGCCAAGCTCTTAGCCACACCGAGTAGCCCGGCAACTCAATTTTCAAACGCAACCATTCGCCGTCCTCGCCCCGAAGTGGACGAATCGGCAACTGGCCAGGATCGTTGTAGGGATACAGTGCGTGCTGTTGCCCTTCGATGTCAATGGTTTGCCGAAAGTAGCCTTGTTGATAGAGCAGCCCTACCGCGACAACCGGCACGCCCAGGTCGCTGGCTGCTTTGAGTTGATCGCCGGCGACATTGCCAAGACCACCGGAATAGATTGGCAATGCTTCACTGAGCATGAACTCCATACTAAAGTACGCGACGCAACTGAGCGGCGAGTCAGCATGCGTTTGTTGAAACCAAGCTGGTTGCTCTGCCGTTTGTCGGCGAATGCTGAGCAATCCATCAACCTTTGCACGAAAATCAACATCGCCAAGCACTTGCTCCAGTCGCTGACGTGACACCGTTTGCAGCACCACCCACGGATTGTGCGTATTCTTCCACAATTCGGCATCCAATCGACGCCAAACTTCATCGGTCGCGTGATTCCATGATGACCGCAAGTCGAGCGCCAACTCGGCCAGCGAATCGACACCGTCAATTTCGATGGGAAAGAGATCATAGATCGGATGCACATGACGCGGGTTAACCGTCATGACTATTCCACAAGCCATTGGCGAGCTGATTCGATGTCGCTTTGGTCAAAGTACTTGATTTTCGCAGTCGTGAATGGCTTACAGAAAACGGCCATGCCATGTTCCCACTTCGTCTCACCAACGATCGCTAGACGTTCAATGTCGTTAAAGTGCTTTGCATCAAACTTGATGTCTTGCCACATCGCACCTGCATCCCATCCATGAAAATCATGCATGGAAAACAGTATCCGAATCTTCCCGAACTCTTCGATCTGGCGTTCGACCGAAGGCAAGAACAATTTGTAAGCTTCTGTATCGAGCT
The DNA here is from genome assembly GCF_007860175.1 of Rubripirellula reticaptiva. Lineage (NCBI taxonomy): Bacteria > Pseudomonadati > Planctomycetota > Planctomycetia > Pirellulales > Pirellulaceae > Rubripirellula > Rubripirellula reticaptiva. Next base: position 516,248 of record NZ_SJPX01000006.1, read on the forward strand.
TCCCGGTAATTCGAATCTCCAACACGTTTCCGTTTTGGACTTCGCTCAATTCGACAGACATCTCAACACCTTCCGTTTCTTAGCGACAAATGATTGCGTCCGCTTGAACGCTGCAGAAGACTCTTGCAAGTTAAGTGCCAAGAATCGAATGTCTTACTTTCAACCGTTTGCTGACGCTGGAGGGCATTTCGCTCTCTGATTCAATGCAAGCCAATTGCTTGCTGGAAACGATGTCATCCATCGCACACTCCTATGCCCATATGTGCACGGTTGCCCCACGTTCCAAAACGTCATCTTGGTCGACCTTCATTCGATAGGTCTAAATGCCGCGTCCCGTGGATGCGCCCGACGAGTCTAAGTTACTTCGTTGTTAGCGGATCGCTTATTCAGCAGTGCCTTTAGCCAAGTCGAAATGGCGAGCATCAGCACAGCAAGGACTGCCGCTCCGATCATCAGCTTCGGGTCGACTTTTGCCGCCGCGGCACCGAGTCCGATAAAGACCACAGAGTTCATCACATGGCAGAACCAGACAATGAACATGTAACGCCGAAACGGCAGGTTTGTCAGTGCCAAAGAATACAGCTTTAATGCATACGGCAATCCCGGCACGGTCACAAACAAAGCGGTGAACCAGATCTGATGCCGCTCGGGAATTGTCGGCAGTTCGAAACGAGTCTGGCTAAGCCATGCTTCCAAGCGTCGACGATGATTTCCATGCGCAATATGCCACGCAACGAATGTGTGAAACGCCATACCCACAAAAGCAATCAAGATGGACAACGCAAATCCGTATTTCAGGCCACTTGCCAGCAGGGCGACACTGATTGGAAATCCGAACAGCGGCAGAACGAGATAAGCGGGAAGAAACAACCAAGTCGGTAACGCGGCCCCGAATTGTTTTAGGCTCTCCTGAGTCAACTGGTCTTGCCAATACAAATAGGCCATCAGCGTCAGAATGCTCCCTGCAAAGAGCATTCGCAATTTTCGGTTGACGGAACGCGACGGTTTAGCATCAGCAGATTCTCGTGCCTGAACATCTTTTTGTTCGAGCGAAGTGTCTGCCTCGGCAGTTGTCATCAGTTTTACTTTTCGATTGCTGCGTTCGGATTGACGTCGGCGGGTAAAGCCGAAAAAGATCCTTCCTCATATTTCGGCGGATAGCTGTTCTCGCCCGCCGTACGAGGATTGGTTTCGAAGAAGCCACACTCGCCACCGATCGATCGGCTAGGACCTACCATTCGTCACGACTTCTCCCGATGTAAGGCCGCCTGACAAGAGATTTCCAGCAACTCTCATGGTTTTTGGGTGGGAACAATCATCGCCAAACAAGACAAGTTCCGCGCACACTGGCAGGTGATCAGACGCCACGACCGCCGTATGTGTCTTTGGTACGTTGACGCGTTCCACTCGAAAATGGTGACTGACCAAGATGTGGTCGATGCGTCGCATCGGCATGACGGAGGCAAACGTTTTTTGAGGTTGATGGTCTTCGGCCAGCGTCTGAGCACAATGCATCAGTTTCGTCAGTCGCTTCATTGTCTGTGACGTCGGACCAGCGTTCAAGTCACCGGCAAAGATGACGGGTTCTTTCTTCGGCAGGTCACTCAGCCACCGTTCGCTGAGAAGCTCGTCAACTTGTTTGCTGCGTTCCTTCTGCGTCAGTCCCAGGTGAGTATTTAGAACATGGACGCGACCCGCGTTGGTTTCAATCGACACCCAGATGGCTCCGCGGGCTTCTCGTTTGTCTCGATGATCAAAGTCGGTGAGAACTTTCTGCTGCACGACAGACATCGGAAAACGGCTGATGATCGAAAGGCCGTATTGCTCCGCATCCGATAACCAGACTGGAAAGAAGCAATGAGACATTCCCAGGTGAGCGGCGATGAAAGCCGTTTGATCCTGCGAACCGGATCGTTGTCGATTCACGTCCATCTCCTGTAACGCAATAATGTCAGCGTCAACACTGGAAATAACATTCGCAATTCGAAGAGGTCGACATTTTCCATCCATGCCGATGCAATGGTGCGTGTTGTACGTCATTACACGAAGGCTAAACTCTTTCTGTCCATCCAGTTCATTCTTCGCAGCAACAACGTGCCGATCTTTCGCCGAGCGATTAGCATCATGCTTCAGTTGGGCCTCATCGGATTCCCATTTTTTTAGAAATCTTCCCGCTCCGTCATATAGATCCACTCCACGAATGTACTTTTCTCCTGCAAAGGTCGTTCTCGCATGGTGTTTCATCATCGTGGGCAACAACGCGAAGCCTCGCGTTTCTTGGGCTCCTATACTGCCGTGAGCTCCATTTTCCCGCACAAACGTCAGTGGTGGCAGTTTTGGATCCCAACCACAGATAACCACGTCACCTGAATTTTCGTTTTCCGTCAGCGCCGCCAGATCGTCGGCCACTTCATGTGCGAATGGATGGCTATCACCGCAAACCTGCTGAATGTCATCCGGCAATATCCACAGGCCTCTAGCGTTCCGCGCCAACACCTTGCCATCGTCGGTTCGATATACAACCAGCGGAACTTGTCCCCGCGTCACGAGATCTTCCGCACAGGTAGCCTTTGCCTCGTCCGGGACGAGCACCGGAAAGTAAACATGTCCGATCGGTCCCTGAGCAGTGACGATGACTTGTTCTGCCAGTTCGCTCTCTGTGATCTTTGGAGCTTCTGTTCGCCCCCGTTTGATTTTCATCAGTTGACGCATCCGCTGGTCCAGGTGTTTTTCACCGTTCGTTGGATCGAGACTTCGAACCATATGATGGCCCAGCGGTCCGTCTCTCAAGGCGTCCGCGACCGCGTTCTGAATGGTCTGACCAGTTTCGAATTCGTAAATACGAGTTTCTTCCTGACCGTGGTCAGAAAACACAACGACTTCGTAGTCTCGCGCGTCCGATAGTTTGGCCGTCTTGAAGATGTCTTCAATCGTCTTATCAATGCCCTTCAAACCCCAGTGTGCGAACGCGGATGAGGGGCCTCGGCGATGGGACTGCTCGTCGTAGCCCAGCAGGTTCGCATAGATGACGATCGTTCCTTGGGCCACCGATAGTTTGACGGCGATTCGCACCCATTCGCGAAGCACGATTGACACGAGCACCCGGGCGGGGACGAACTTGATCTCACTGATCCATTCGCGTCGCGCGAAAATTCCTTGGATCATATCGGCGAGTCCGATGATCACTTCGACACCGGTCAACAAAGCGATCCGCAACAACGTGAAGAAGTAGAGGAAGAAAATGGACATCAATCGCAGGGGATTCAACGCCTCTAAAACGCGAGGGACGTCCGTCGTTTCGAAACAGCAACGAGCCTCCTTGGCTCCACCGGAATAGATGTTGGAATAGCTCGCTCCGCTCTCTAACAACGGCTTTGCATCGTCCAGAAACTCCTCGACGACCGTTTTGACGGCGTCGTGGTCATACATTCGAAACACTTTACCAGACTTCCGATGCAGAAACTGAAACGCCGGTACAGCTCCCTTCACTCCGTACATGACTTCCGCCTGCACGGCTGGCGTCGTTGACGGGATACCCGAATAGAAACTCAGACGGTGAAAATAGCGGCGCTCAATCAGTTCCTTCAGAAACGGCAAACGCTTCTTTTCAATTGCGGCCTCGAATTGTTGACGCGATAGACCATCGAGCTGCAGGATGATTAGTCCGGGTTTGTGCGATTCGGATTTCGCGACACCATACCCCAACCACCGACTGAGCAAATGACTTCGGCTGAGCCCGCGACGAAGGCGGCGATAGGTTTTTCCGAGTTTGGTGAGCATGGTAGACGGGATTTCTGGAGCTTGCGCTATGTCGGTTGACCTGTGACACTCGGTTTGTGGGGTAAAAGAAGGAGTTCTACGTCAGCGTTGCTCTTGTCGCTTCTGTTTCGATGACTGCTGCTGACAACGCCGACGCTTTCTCTTCCATCAGATTCCATTCCGCTTCCAATCGTCCTTGAATCAGCTCCCACGTCGTGAGATCGTGGTCGTGCTTGGATTCGTACTGACCAATCAGCGTCGTGTACAATTCTGCTAGCCGATCGGCACAGGACTTCAGTCCGTAAGACTCGACCGACAGCCGAGCGTCCTCCGCGATCCGTCGCAGGCGTTGTCTGTTTTCGGAGAGCAGCGTCAACGCTTCAACGAAATCGGCTTCCGTCGCATCACCTGCCAACAGTCGACCATTACGTTCGTCGACAATTTCTCGAATGCCCGGCCCGTCCAAGGCGACCACGGGAGTGCTCGCGGCCATGGCTTCGGCAATCACTAATCCCTGTGTCTCCGATTGCGACGCGAATGCAAAGACGTCCATTGCGGCATATGCGTCGGCGAGATCCTGACCGGTTTGTCGACCAACGAAGACAATCTGATTCGGTGCAGCGACCGATTCAAGAATCTGCACCATTTCACGGCGTGCGGGCCCATCACCTACCACCACAAACACAGCGTGTTCATGGTCCGCAAGATATTTGCCAAGGGCATTGGTCAGGAAGGTTAGATTCTTTTCAGCCGCCAAACGGCCAACATGCCCGACCACCAGTGCATCCTGCGGGATACCAACTTTCTCTCGAAAACGTTGCTGGTTTCCGCCGCCAAAGAATTTCAGGTCAATGCCCGTGGGAATGGTCGTAATCGGCACGTTAACACCGCGTTTTCGCAGCAATGCTTCGATACTTTCGCTGGGAGCAATCACGTGATGACACAGATTGCAATATTCCGTCGCCATCTGAATGGCCACGCGTTTCATGGCATCCGAATCCAGCGGTACGTAGTGCGTGTACTGTTCGTACATGGTGTGATGAGTAAATACCAGCGGCAACTGACGTTCGTAGGCGGTTCGTAGCGCCGCATCGCCCAGCAGAAATGGGTGGTGACTGTGAATCAGTTGCGGCCGAAGCTGATCGATATGCTCAGACAACAAGTACGGCTGCGGTAGTCTCAACGAAAAATCGCTGCCGTTAAAATTCTGAATCGCCGGCACTCGGAAGACATGCTCGGTCGATTCTTCAGCCCCTTCGAACTCGGGCGCGATGATGTTGATATCGAATCCTCGTCGTCGAAACTCTTCTTCGTACGTGTTCACACTGCGTGCTACCCCGCCAACGTGAGGAAGGTAGGTGTTAGTGAACATTGTAATTCTCATGGTTTCGTTCCTATCAATGACGACTCAATGACGACGATCGTGTCTGGTTCGCTCAACCGTGCAACCGGAGCTAACCGTCCGATGTCGAAATAAATTCCGACTCGTCGATTGGCAACCCGTCGGGCACCAGTCTTTGCAGTGGCTTGGCCGACCCAAGTTTCACGTTCTCCATTGGCTGAAAGCCTGGGACGCGAACATCGATCTGTGGAGCAGAGGCGTGCCAGTGATCATCAATGATGACCATCGGGTTTGACTGAGGTGTGATGATTCTGACACTGATTTGTCCCCACGGCGTGTGAGTCGGACCGAAGACAATGTCGGTGTCCTGACTGAACCACTCACGAAACAGACCAGAACCAATGATCAGTCGATCGTGTTCCTCTCGCACGAAGCAGTTGCGAATCATCATCACCCATTCGCCAGCCGCCCAGCCATGCTGGCCGTCTCCCATGCAGCCACCGAGCGTTCGTGGATGAATGGCTTCTGGCCACTGACCCGTCGGCGAGGCAAGCTCCGCGACCGTGTCCATGAGGTCACGATAACGATCGTCACCGTTTCGCAACAATGTTTGAGCAACATCGAGCGTCAGGTACGCATTGATACCCGAATGAATCATGTCCTGAAAAAAACCGCCTCGAAAAAAGTGATTTTTCAGAATCGCTTCGACCGTCGCCGTGATCCGCTGGTCGTTGGGAGAAGTCAATTGCAGTGGATAGTCGGCAACCAGCGAACCAATCGCACCGGAATCTAGTCGTCGATACGGCGAAGCGGGAACGCCACCGAGCGTTTTGGATTTCGGCAGATCGGATAAACTGCGATAGATGGCCGCGTGAAGATTGTCCGCCAAAGTGCTCGCTCTGCTAGCTTTCGAATCATCCCCCGCTTCACGCCAAATCTCCGCTGCCGCGCGAGCTCCCGCTTCCGCCCAAAAGTCGTCCCAGTAGTAAAAGTCGTTTGGTCCGAGATGTTCTGCACTGAAGCCTGCTGGCAGCAAGCCGGAGTGCCGAAGGTTCTCGTCGCCGGCGACACGCTTCCTGTCGATCCACTGGACAGCTTTGTCGAGAGTTTTCATCAACGGCTTCGAAAGCGGTCGATGGGTAATTTTCCGGAAACGATTCAATACCCACAGCACCTGACCATTCGAATCCCACTCACCATCCTGCGATCGAAAATACCCGTTGCGCTGCTGACGCTCGGGGAACTTCTGTAACATGCGTTCACATCGCTCGATCAAACCGATCGACATTAGCGGATTCATCATCAGGCAAGCGTCGCGAAACCAAAAACGACGATAGGTGTATGGTCCGGGCACGATGTCGTCGACGGACAGCACCACGAGCGTCTTCACGGCGCTGTCGTACAAATTCTGAATCCGAACGTTGGGCACGGATAACGTGGCAACTTCCGCATGAATATCGCCCCATGTCACCGAGGGGGCAAACTGTGCGGGATTTCCCTGAGCCTTCAGTTCGCCCTGCAACGGTACTCGAACCGTTAACGCCAGCTTGTCGCCATCGAAGTGAAACACGGACGCTGCCGTTGCCATTCCCTGATCACAGAATTCGGTGACCGGTACCGCCGCAGAGGAGACGATACTGTCGGCATCGTTGATCTGGGACACCACGTCACCTTCGTCATAATGCGACGTCAGCAAGCGGTCTGCCGAACGGTCCGTCAGCACTTTTGTCGCTCCATTGACCAACCAGCCGATCGCGTCAGGCAACGATTCGACAACGTCAATGAATTGGATTCCTTCTGGGTTGTACGGACGAATCCCCATCGCCAAGTTACCGCCACCGACTGACGTCGCAGTGACCGATACTTTCAGCACCGGTTGGTTATCTTCCACCACGACTTCGGTGACCGTTCGCAAATGCAGTTCGCTCTCACTAGTGATTGTCTCGATAGCGAGCTCATTTCCGTTGGTAAGCGACTGCTTGCAGTGGTCGTCCTTGACGCGACTTGGCACAAGCTGATGACCATCCGCATCGGTCAGCCAAAAATCAAGCGACCAGCCATCGTATAGCGGAGTCACAAGCCCTCGAGGATCGACGATCGGAGACAACGACAATTCGGGCAGACCAACGGCCGTCCAGTTTCGGTGCGTCAAGTTGATATGACTGAACGAGAACGCTCGAGGCAGAAACGAGTCGTCGGCCGGATCAAACTGTCGCTCGACCCAATAGGGCCAGACCCAGTCCAGGTTATGCTGAATCGCCTTCGTGTTGATCAGTCCCCGAGCATGGAAGTGAATACCAGCGCGCAGCAGTTCGATCGGTTCCTGCACTTCCGATGGTTGCGAAAACTTCCGAATCCGAGCCAGCCACAACGCGGGGTCCGCGATCCCGTAGGCTCGGGCCGCTCGCCGAACGATTAGTTTCCATGGCAGAAATCGAAACACGTGGACGCCTCTTTCAATTCAGGATTGCATTGGCCTCTCGGGGCCGTCGAGTTACTCATTGAAGATGACAAGCGGCTTGAGAATTCCGTCTTCTTTGGTTTCCATCATGTGCAACGCTTTGTCGACGTCATCGAAAGCAAATCGGTGGGTCGTCAGCGGCGAGGGATCGACACGGCCGTGTTCGATCAGTCCCAGCAAACGCGACATGCGGACGTTTCCGCCCGGGCATAAACCTGTGCGAATGACTTTGTCGCTCATGCCGACACCCCATTCCACTCGTGGGATATCTACGCTGTCACCGTGGCCGAAGTAGCCGGCGACTGAGATAGTGCCGCCAGGACGAGTCGCCTTCACGCAAGCCTCAAATGTTGACTGAGCGCCCAGGCACTCGATTGCCGAATCAACGCCGACTCCGCCGGTCAGTTTGCGAATCTCTTCCACAGGGTCGCCCTGCGTGTAGTTGATCGTTTCGTCTGCTCCGAAATGCCGAGACATTTCCAAGCGTTTTGATACTCCGTCGATTCCAATGACAAATCCCGCGCCGAGCAATCGAGCGCCGACCGTTGCCATCAATCCGACAGGGCCCTGTGCGAAGACTGCCACGGTACCACCCAACGGAATGTTCGCGTGTTCGGCCCCCATGAAGCCGGTCGACAGCATGTCACAGGCATAGACCGCGATGTCGTCGGAGATCGACGCAGGAATGTGCGTCAGATTCGCGTTTGCATCGTTGACATGGAAATACTCCGCGAAGTTGCCGTCTTTTGTGTCGGCGTATTTCCAGCCGCCGAGCATCGTGCCGCATTGCGACGTGTAACCTCGCTGGCAATTCTCGCAGTGGAAACATGGCGTGATCGCGTTGACGGCCACACGATCGCCCTCCTTGAATCCATGCACTTCGCTTCCGAGTTTTGCGACAACACCAACGGCTTCGTGCCCAAGCGTCATGTTGTGCCGATCACCGATCGCTCCCTTGAGCGTATGGACATCGGAAGTGCAGACCAACGCTCGAGTTGTTTTTACGATCGCATCGTTCGGCCCGGGTTCAGGAATCGGCTTGTCGACGAACTCGACTTCGCCGAGTCCTTGCATCACAAACGCTTTCATGGTTTTCGTCATTGTTGATCGCCTTTGGAGATTCGGTTTGGTCTCAGAAATGCAATCACTGTGCCGCTGATAAAAACAGGCAGAAAGAACGGCTTTCCCTCATGCACTGCGCGTTTACGCGCAGGTTGTGCACACTATTGCTCAATCATCACCAAGGTAAACAGCATGAACTACATCGAAGCGTTCATTCCAACGGCAACGGCCATTGGATTAGGCGGCGTGATTGGGATGGAACGACAAATCAGCGGTCACTTTGCCGGTTTAAGGACGCACATGTTGGTATCGCTTGCCTCGGCCTTGTTCGTCCTGGCATGTCGTGACTTAACCGCCCAATCCACGGTCGATTTGACACGAGTTGTACAGGGTATCGCGGCAGGAGTCGGATTCATTGGCGCGGGCACCATCTTGAAGACGAAGCACGAACATGGCGTGCTAGGTTTAACATCAGCTAGCACGGTCTGGCTGTCAGCAGCCATTGGAACCGCATGCGGTTTGGGGCAGTATCCGTTGGCCGTCACCAGTGCCGTGATGACGATCATCGTTCTGGTCATTCTGCGACCCGTCGAAAATCACTTCGGTAACAAGTCGAAACGGAATCGTAAAACCGGTCTCCCTTCGAACGACTAGAGACGAGTCGAATCGTCCGAAGATCGTAAGCTTCGACGAGAAAGTTGGAGGGCAATGCGACAGAGACTGGCCGTATTCGCACACGTTCGCACACAAAACCATGTCAAGCCGACACGGCACAACATGTGCATTACAAGTCTGTCGCCGAGGTCACTAAGACTTCCATCGTCATATCGAACGACAATCCAAGAAAACACCCCATGCTCAAACACACATTGCTTTCACACGAGGGGATTCTGATTCTCGAACCCTCCGAAACGCTAGAAGCTACTGACTTTGAAGCAGTGGTTCAGGACATTGACCCCTATCTCGCCGAGCATGATTCGCTGGCTGGAGTGATGATTTTCGTAAAGGCGTTTCCCGGTTGGTTGAATCTTGAAGCCGCGATTGGCCACTTGCAGCTCGTCGCAAACTATCACGCAAATATCCAACGACTCGCAATCGTTAGTGACAACGGTCTACTCACTGCCTTGCCAACATTCGCCGCTCACCTCGTCCATCCCCACGTCAAGCATTTCTCGGAATCCGAATATGAAGATGCGTTAGGCTGGTTGAAAGCGGCAAAAGAGTGTGAAGTCAGCAAAACCCCAGCGTGAGTTCGCTCACAAAATCTTCTGTCTCTCGACCGCGTAACATCATCTTGCCCCAAACCTTGCGATGAACCATTTTGAACTCACGCGTCTCGGCTTGTTGATGGAACCCGAGCCCGGCAATTCGCACGAAGTGGGGGGCGTTCTGAACCCAGCTGCGGTGCGCGGGCCGGATGGGGAACTGTATTTGTTTCCGCGGTTAGTCGGGAAGGAAAACTACTCTCGCATCGGTATCGCTCGCGTGCAATTTGACGAAGCCGGTGATCCTTGCGGCGTTGAACGATTGGGCGTTGCGTTGGAACCTGAGGCGGATTACGAGCTTCAAGAAAATGGACGGGGCGGATGTGAAGACGCGCGTATTACCTACGTTGAGCGCTTCAATCGCTATTTGATGACCTACACCGCGTTCTCCAGGAGCGGTCCTCGAATTGCACTGGCAGTCTCTGAGGACTTGTTTCATTGGAAGCGTCTTGGTCTTGCCACCTTTGAGCCGTTTCGCGGTACAGACTTCGTCGGTGTCGCCAACAAGGACGCGAGTCTGTTTCCAGTCGCGATACCGAACCACCGAGGTAAACTGCAACTTGCAATGATTCATCGACCGCTGTTTCCGGGGACGCTTCCGGAAGAAACGGACTGTGATGAATGCGCCCGGTTGGTCGATCTCGATCACGAAAGCATCTGGATTTCGTATTGTCCGATGGAGCTGGACGGCCTTAAGCCGAAGCATCTTGGCCTGTTCAATTCCCACCACCGTTTAGCGACACCCGTCGAACCGTGGGAAGCGCTCAAGATCGGCGGGGGAACACCTCCCGTGATGACCCGGCACGGATGGATGATGCTGTATCACGGCGTTCATGCGGAAGAGCCATCAGACGCGAGCGGCAAACGACTCTGTTATTCGGCCGGCGTCATGATTCTGTCGAAAGAGCATCCGCGGACGATTTTGTATCGTTCCGCTGAGCCGATTTTGACGCCAATTGATCCGCACGAACGCGATGGCGTTGTCGAAAACGTGGTTTTTCCAACTGGCATTGATTGCCGAACCGATATCGGGCAACCCGATCGTTTCGACATCTATTACGGGATGGCCGACAGCCGAATCGGTGTGGCGAGCATGACAGTCCCACAGCAGCTTCCGACAACAACGTTACCCAGAGTCGATGCTCCGAACGCGATTGTTCCCGTCGTGCCTCTACCAGCAGAGGCAACAGCGTGAAAACCAAGAATCCAAACGGCGAAAATTATGGCGTGGTCACCTCCGTTCGCGGAAGTGTTGTCGATATAAGGTTCGACGATCGTTTGCCGCCGATTCATTCTGTGCTCCGCGCGGGAGCTGACGAGAAAATCGTGATCGAAGTGCTGGCGCAGCGGGATGCACATCATGTTCGTGGCATCGGGTTGACGCCGACACAGGGCTTGGCTCGCGGCATGGCGGTGACAGATTCAGGCGGCCCGCTGAAAGCCCCCGTCGGTAAAGAGATTCTGTCGCGGATGTTCGATGTGTTTGGCAATGCGATTGATCGCGAAGAGCAGCCGAAAGACGTCCAATGGCGCAGCGTTCATCACGCTCCACCGCCTTTGGCCCGCCGCAGCACAAAGTCGGAGATTTTCGAAACCGGCATCAAAGTCATTGACGTTCTAGCCCCACTCGAACGTGGCGGTAAGACGGGACTCTTTGGCGGTGCGGGCGTCGGCAAGACGGTTCTGCTGACCGAGATGATCCACAACATGATCGGACACCAAGAGGGCGTCAGCATTTTCTGCGGCATTGGCGAACGTTGTCGCGAAGGCGAAGAACTTTATCGCGAGATGAAGGAAGCCGGAGTGCTTCCCAACATGGTTATGGTTTTCGGCCAAATGAACGAACCACCGGGCAGCCGGTTCCGGGTCGGTCACGCGGCGCTGACGATGGCTGAGTACTTTCGCGACGACGAACATCGCGATGTCTTGCTCTTGGTTGACAACATCTTTCGCTTCATTCAAGCCGGAATGGAGATCTCGGGGCTGATGGGACAAATGCCGTCGCGGCTCGGCTATCAACCGACGATGGGCACCGAGTTGTCTGAGCTTGAGGAACGCATCGCCAACACAGACAACGGTGCGATCACATCGATCCAGGCTGTCTATGTACCAGCGGATGACTTCACCGACCCCGCGGCTGTGCACACGTTTTCGCATTTGTCGGCTTCGATCGTCTTGTCTCGAAAACGAGCGAGCGAAGGGCTCTTCCCAGCCATTGATCCACTGCAATCCAGTTCAAAAATGACAACGCCCGGAATCGTCGGCGAGAGACACTATCAGTTGGCTCAAGAGATTCGTCACACGTTGGCTCAGTTCGCGGAGCTGAAGGACATCATCGCCATGCTGGGGCTGGAACAGCTTTCACCCGAAGACCGAAACGTCGTCGCACGTGCTCGTCGACTGGAACGATTCTTAACTCAGCCGTTTTTCACAACGGAACAGTTCACTGGCACAAAAGGAAAACTTGTCAGCCTGGATGATGCATTGGACGGCTGTGAGAGGATTTTACGCGATGAGTTCAAGGACTTCTCCGAAAGCTCGCTCTACATGATCGGGGCAATCGACGAAGCCAAGCGCAAGTCAGATGCGGAGAGCAAATCGAGTTCGGAAGTCAAGGCATAGGGAAACAACGATGTCGCCATCAAACATGAATCTCAAAGTCCTGCTGCCATTTCGTATCTTCGATCAAAAGACCGATGTACTGCGGATTGTTGCCGAGTCACGAGAGGGTTCATTTGGGCTGTTACCAAACCGGCTCGATTGCGTCGCTTCGTTAGTGCCCGGGATTCTGGTTTATGAAACGGACACCGACGGTGAAGTTTTTGTAGCAGTCGATGAAGGCGTCCTGGTCAAGACAGGCTATGACGTGTTGATTTCTGTTCGGCAAGCAATTGGTGGGGCAGACCTGTCACGGCTTCGTCATTCGGTCGAACAGGAGTTTCTGACACTCAGCGAATCCGAACGCAACGTGCGGTCGGTGATGGCGAAATTGGAGACAGGTTTCCTCCAACGCTTCGCTGGGTTTCAGCATGAACGATGAAAACAATCAACTGCAACCTACGAACCCGACCTCGCCACTTGCGAAGCAGATTGATGCGAAGGCGAAACGCATGTTGAAAGCCAGAAGAAACCGTGCACCAAACGTTTGGTTTGGATTGGGAATGATCGGACTGATCGGTTGGTCCGTGACGGTACCAACCCTAGTTGGTGCAGCACTTGGAATTTGGTTAGACAAACACCATCCTGGAAGCCATTCCTGGACACTGGCTTTACTGGTTACTGGACTCGCCATTGGCTGCCTGAATGCGTGGCACTGGGTCGCCAAAGAAGAAGCCGCCATGCATGACGATCAGGAGAATAGTGATGAATGAAACTCTACTTTTGCTAACGCTACTGGCCGCCGTCGCAGGCGTCTTGATTGGAATGATTTTCTTCGGGGGCCTGTGGTGGACCGTGAACAAGGGCATGACGTCTCGCTACGCCGCGTTTTGGTTTACAGGAAGTTTGATCCTACGAGTCGGCGTCGCGCTCGCAGGTTTTTATTGCATTGGACATAACAATTGGCAAATGATGTTGGCCTGCTTGCTCGGGTTCGTCATCGCGCGAGTTGTGGTGATGCGGTTGACTGGTCCGCGGCTACAACATCCTGCTTCGTCATCGACGGAGGTTCATCATGCACCTTAGTCCTGACGAACTGGTCTTCTGGCAGTATGCAGCCTTCAAGCTAAACGCCACGATTGTCTACACCTGGGGGATCATGCTGTTGCTGGTCGTCGGGTCCAAGTTGATTACGCGGAATCTTTCCACAAGTCACACGCGGTCTCGTTGGCAGAACTTTCTTGAAATCATTGTGACGTCGATTGAAACTCAGATCGAACAAGTAGGCATCTCCAATCCTAGGAAGTATTTGGGGTTCCTGGGAACGTTGTTTCTATTTGTTGCTGCCGCGAGTCTCTGCACCATCATTCCAGTCTATGAACCACCCACCGGATCACTCTCCACCACGGCAGCTCTCGCCCTGTGTGTGTTTGTGGCGATTCCAATGTTCGGTATCGAAGAACGCGGCTTGTTTGGCTACCTGAAATCGTACGTCGAACCGACGATCATCATGCTGCCGTTCAACATCATTAGCGAAGTGTCTCGCACACTGGCCCTGGCCGTGCGACTGTTCGGCAACATGATGAGCGGTGCGATGATTATCGGAATCCTACTGACGATCACGCCATTCATATTTCCCGTCGTGATGACGCTGCTGGGTTTATTGACCGGAATGGTCCAGGCATACATTTTCAGCATACTCGCAGCTGTCTATATCGCGGCAGCTACACAAGCGACAAAACGCAAACAGGATGTCGAGAACAAGCTCGACAATCAAGTTGCGAAAATCGCGTGATGCAGCTCATACACCAACTACGCTCAATCAAGGAAAAATCATGGACAGCATTACCATTATCGGGGTGACCTCAATCATCTGTGCTGCATTCGCAACGAGCATCGGCTGCATGATGCCGGCAATTGCCGAGGGAAAAGCAGTAGCAACAGCGCTGACGTCGCTGGCGCAGCAGCCGGATGCCTCGTCAACCATAACGCGCACCCTGTTTGTTGGCCTGGCAATGATCGAATCTACGGCGATTTACTGTTTCGTGATGTCGATGATTCTGATCTTTGCCAATCCGTTCTGGAATCACTTCATCACGCAGACGGTAGGAAATTAGTCTGATGCTAATCGACTGGTTCACTGTCGCCGCCCAAGCCGTCAACTTCCTTATTCTAGTGTGGTTGCTGAAGCGATTTCTTTACAAGCCGATCCTCGATGCCATTGATGCAAGAGAAAAGCGAATCGCTTCAGAACTCGCAGATGCCGACGCAAAACGCGTCGAGGCAAGCAAGGAACGAGAGGAGTTTCAGCAGAAGAATCGAGCGTTCGATCAGCAACGCCAGTCAATGTTGACCAAAGCCGCCAATGACGCAAATAGCGAACGCCAGCGATTGTTGGCAGACGCCAAAAATGCGGCCGAAACTATGCGAGCCAATCGCGACGATGCGCTCCACCGAGAACACGTTGCACTAAGCAAAGAGGTCACCTGCCGAACTCAGACGGAAGTCTTTGCTATCGCGCGAAAAGCTTTGACAGACTTGGCCAATCTCAGCCTTGAAGAACAAATAACAGACGTGTTCATCAGACGACTACAGGAACTCGATGATGACGAGAAAGCAGACTTTGCAGGTCCATCCGACGCACAGGACAACTCGATGATCGTGCGAAGTGCGTTTGATTTACCCACAGCTCAGCGAGCCAAGCTCCAGGACGCGATCAATCGGGCGTTTTCGATGGAAGTCGCCCTGACGTTTGAAACCGTACCAGACGTGATCAGCGGCATTGAACTGACATCCAGCGGGCGGAAGATTTCATGGAGCATCGTGGAATATTTATCGTCGATGGAAAAACGCATTGGCGAGCTGCTTCAGGACCAATCTCAGCCTGTATCAAAGTCCGACCCCCAACCCCAGAAGAAGACTGGATGAACTCGGAATCAACCAGCCTGCTGAACAGCTTTAACAGGGCGTTCGCCGACCTCCGTCAGGCGAGAGAAAGTTTTGCGCCTGAATTAATTGCACACGAGGTCGGTAGAATTGCAGCAGTCTCCACAGGAATTGCACGCGTTTCCGGACTGCCGGCAGTGGGCTCTGACGAATTAGTGAAGTTCCCTGGTGATGTCTATGGCATCGCCTTCAACGTGGACGAGACCGAGGTTGGAGTTGTTCTGCTTGGCGATTACGCGCACCTGCACGCCGGCGACGAAGTGCAACGCACTGGCCGAGTCATGGATGTGGGGGTTGGAAGTCAATTGCTGGGACGCGTCATCAATCCATTGGGCCGACCGCTTGACGATCGCGGCCCCGTGGCCACCCGCCGGCGTCTTCCCATCGAACGCCCATCCGCTGCAATCATGGATCGCTCGCCCGTCAACGTACCGTTGCAAACGGGATTGAAAGTCGTTGATGCGATGATACCGATTGGCCGCGGTCAAAGAGAGCTGATCCTTGGCGACCGCCAAACCGGGAAGACGACGATCGCGATCGACACCATCCTCAACCAACGAGGCAAAGACGTCGTCTGTGTCTACTGCGCGATCGGCCAGCGAGCATCCGGAGTTGCCAAAGTGGTCGCAGCTTTGCGTGAAAATCATGCGATGGAGTACACGGTGGTCGTCGTCACCGAAGGAAATGACGCGCCCGGACTGGCATATATCGCTCCATACGCAGCGACCAGCATCGCCGAGCACTTCATGGAAGAAGGACGCGATGTGCTGATTGTTTACGACGACCTGACACAACATGCTCGTTCCTACCGAGAACTGTCACTGTTGCTGCGCCGGCCGCCAGGTCGCGAAGCCTTTCCTGGTGATATTTTCTATATCCATTCACGATTGCTGGAACGATCCACCCACCTGCGAGCAGAACTTGGCGGCGGTTCACTGACGGCTTTGCCGATCATCGAAACCGAGGCTCAAAACATGTCGGCTTACATTCCGACAAATCTGATTTCCATCACAGACGGGCAAATCTATCTCTCGCCATCGCTGTTCGAGCTTGGCGTTCTGCCAGCAGTTGACGTGGGCAAATCAGTTTCCCGCGTGGGTGGCAAAGCACAACATGCAGCCTATCGAGCAGTGGCCGGTGATCTGAAACTCGGATACGCACAGTTCGAGGAATTGGAAAGCTTCGCCCGCTTTGGTGCTCGCCTGGATGAGCCGACACTGAAGACGATCGAACACGGCAAACGCATTCGAGCATGTTTAAAGCAACCTGAACTGTCTCCGGTATCTGTCGCGGCACAGATAGCCGTACTGCTGGGGCTGACGGCGAAGCTCTTCGATACGATTCCGCTCGACAAAATCGTTTTAGCTGAGCGTGCTCTGACCGACGCTGCGGCCGATCTACCATCATATCTGTGTGCTCGATTCGAGACAGCGGATTCACTTAGCGACGATGACCGGCAAACGGTGATTGAAGTCGCCCGCAAAGCGCTCGAACCATTTCAGGTCCCGTCATCGACAGGACCGAAACCATGAGCGACACCATCGCCGGGCTCCGCCGAACAATCGATAGTGCCGGAGACCTGCAATCCGTCGTGAAGACAATGAAGGCGATGGCTGCTTCGAGCATTGGCCAATATGAACAATCCGTACGTTCGCTGGGCGACTACGCTCGAACGGTCGAACTGGGGTTGGGTGCGTGCTTTCGAGCAGCCGAAGCGGAAGCTTTATCTATGTCGACAGATAGCCTTCCGTCAACAAAATCAAACCCGCGCCTGATCGCTGCGGTTGTATTCGGTTCCGATCAAGGGTTGGTGGGCCAGTTCAACGAAGTCGTCGTGGAGTACGCTAGTAAAGCTCTTGCGGAGATGCGCGGCACACCAAAAGTCTGGGCCGTCGGCGAGCGTGCTCATTCACGACTAACCGATACCGGGTTGCCGGTACTCGGGCTTTTCAATGTGCCAAATTCCGTCAAAGCAATTACTCCTTTGATCGGCGAAATTCTTATTTCCGCTGAAGAACTTCGCATTCAAGGCCATGCCGTCGAGCTACATCTATTTTACAACCGCCCCATGTCCGCCGTGGTTTACGAACCGGTTCACCAGCAACTATTGCCTCTCGATGAGAGCTGGCAGCGTCGGCTGGCGACAACTCCCTGGCCAACTCATCACCCGCCGGAAGTCATGGGAAACCGCACAAAGACACTGCGAACCCTGATTCGCGAGTACCTGTTCGTCTCACTCTTTCGAGCCTGCGCTGAATCACTGGCCAGCGAAAACGCCAGTCGTCTGTCCGCGATGCAACGAGCTGAAAAGAACATCGAGGAATTGCTCGCAGACCTCAACAGCAAGTTCCACCGTCTACGTCAAAGCAGCATCGACGAAGAGCTTTTCGATGTCGTGTCCGGCTTTGAGGCGTTATCGGACGAACATCGGAGTAAACCGCCGAATCTGCGACATTCTCGCTAACTGAGCGTCTTTGGGCGGACGGAGTTTGGTGGAGTGCCATCCAGAATGGACTAAAACACGCTTTGTCCGCCAACCCGACAGATATGTGATTTGCCTCTACAATACCGCACACTTTCACGTGGATTGCTACACATGCCATCCCGAAACCTAGGTTTACACTCATCATGAAAAATCTTGTTGGGGTGATTGCTCGTCTAGCCTTGGTTGTTGCCGTTGCGGGGGTAGGTTATTTCGGTTGGCAATGGTGGCTCGCGCAACAACCTGAACCGCTGCCGCAGGGAATCGTGTTTGGCAATGGGCGGATTGAAGCGGTCCAGGTCGATGTTGCAACCAAATACGCCGGTCGTGTCGAAGACGTTCTGGCACGCGAAGGAGATCTGGTTGAAAAGGGCCAGCTGCTGGTGCGAATGGATACACTCGAATTGGAAGCCGCCTTGGCGCAGACGCAAGCCCAATTTGCAGAAGCCGAACAAGCGATCACCCAGTCAGAGGCGATCCTACTTGAACGTGAAAGTGAGCTCAATCTCGCTGAAAGTACTCTGCGTCGCGCCGAAAAACTACTGCCTCAACGGGCGCTTTCACAAGAGGAATATGACCAAAAGAAAAGTCAGCGAGAAGTCGCCAGTGCGTCGGTGGCGGCTGCGAAAGCTTCGGTCAACACTGCAAAACGTTCAGCAGATGCCGCCAAGGCAGCCGTCAACCAAATCGAAGTCCAAATCGCCGACGCCCAGTTAAAGGCGCCTACCATCGGTCGCGTTTTGTATCGGCTTGCTGAAGAAGGCGAAGTCCTCGCCGCTGGCGGTAAGGTGATGACCTTGATGGATCTCAGCGATATCTACATGGAAATCTTCCTGCCGGCAAAGGACGCGACTCGGCTTTCCATTGGCGCCGATGCTCGGATCGTGCTTGATGTTGCCCCTGGTTACGCGGGAGTCGCCAAAGTTACCTTCGTATCGCCGGAAGCCCAGTTCACGCCGAAGCAAGTGGAGACTCAGGAAGAACGTGACAAGCTGATGTTCCGCGTCAAGGTTCATGTCCCGCACGACCAAGTCGTGAAGCACATCGAGAAAATCAAATCGGGCATCCGCGGAGTCGCATATGTGAAGCTCGACGATTCCGTCGCCTGGCCGGCTGAACTCAATCGCCTGTTCCCCGACGACCTTTCGCAGATGAAATACGAACGATGAACGTTCCCGTTCGTGTCGAGACTAGTTCGCAAGTTGGTAACGTCGCTGAAGTAGCAGGCGTGACCCACGTCTACGGCACGACGGTGGCGTTGGACGATGTGTCGTTGCAAATTCCGTCCGGCAAGACGTTGGGTTTGATCGGCCCCGATGGAGTCGGAAAATCGACATTGCTGGGTTTGCTTTCGGGTGCTCGCAAAATGCAAACCGGCGCCGTCACCGTGTTTGACGGAAACATGGCCAGCACGAAGCATCGTAATGCCGTCTGCACGCGCATTGCCTACATGCCACAAGGTCTGGGAAAAAATCTCTACCAAGAGCTGAGCGTTCACGAGAATCTGGACTTCTTTGGCAAGCTCTACGGCCAATCACGCGGCGAACGCAAAGCACGTATCGAGCGACTGACGACGGCGACAGGGCTTGCTTCGTTCCTGAACCGACCAGCGGGAAAACTTTCTGGTGGCATGAAACAAAAACTTGGCTTGTGCTGTGCCTTGATTCATGATCCCGACTTCCTGATCCTTGACGAACCGACGACCGGAGTTGACCCTCTGTCTCGTCGCCAGTTCTGGGAGCTGATCGACTCCATTCGCGCCGAACGATCGGGCATGAGCGTCTTGGTGTCGACCGCCTATATGGACGAAGCTCAACGATTCGATCGGCTGATCGCGATGAACGCGGGAAAAGTTCTAGCGACCGGCACACCGGACGAAATCAAGGCGAACACGAAAACAGACAATTTGGAGCAAGCTTTTGTCGCGTTATTGCCGCCTGAGAATCAAGGTGGCAAGCAAGTGCTGACGATTCCGCCGAGAACCAAAACCGATGGCGATGCGGCAATCGTCGCCGAGGGTTTGACGCAGCGTTTTGGCGACTTCACTGCCGTCGACAACGTTAGTTTCCGAATCGAGGCCGGAGAGATTTTTGGATTCCTGGGCTCAAACGGTTGTGGCAAGACGACCACGATGAAGATGCTGACAGGCTTGTTGCCGCCAACCGAAGGCAAGGCGTCGCTGTGGGGCAAAGAAGTGGACGCAAAGGATTTGGCGACGCGATACCGCGTTGGCTTTATGTCGCAAGGTTTCTCGCTATACGGGGAACTGACGGTCCGACAGAACCTGCAACTGCATGCCCGTCTTTTTCACATGCCGGCTGCTAAGACGCAACAGCGAATCGAGAAGCTCGTCGGCCGTTTTGGTTTGACACAATACACCAATGCGAAAGCGAATTCGTTACCACTGGGGCTGCGTCAGCGGCTTTCCCTTGCGGTTGCCATCATTCACGAACCGGAGATGTTGATTCTGGACGAGCCGACGTCCGGCGTTGATCCAGTCGCTCGCGATCAATTCTGGGAACTGTTGATCGACTTGTCGCGAAGCCAAAACGTCACGATCTTCATTTCAACGCACTTCATGAACGAGGCCATGCGGTGCGATCGAATTTCACTGATGCACGCAGGAAAAGTGTTGGTGCAAGACAATCCGCAAACGATTGCGAATTCGGAGGGTGGCGGAGTCCACGGACTCGAGGAAGCATTCATCCGCTCCATTGAAAAAGCCAACGGTGCGTCGACGTCCCCGGATGTGGATGCCGTGACCACAATCGACAACCCACAACGAGCGATCTCGACTCAGCCGATCGATCGACCACTGGCGGGACTCACGCGACTGCTTGCTTACAGCTATCGCGAAACCATGGAAGTGCTGCGTGACCCGGTTCGGCTGACATTTGCATTCGGCGGCAGCCTGCTGCTGTTGTTGGTGATCGCGTACGGTCTTTCCTCGGACGTCGAAAACCTCTCTTACGCCGTTCTCGACCAAGATCAAACTCCGGCGAGCCGAACGTACCTGCAAGAGTATTCGAGTTCTCGCTACTTCACCGAACAGCCGGAACTGCTCAACGAAGACGACCTTGAAGCGAGGCTCGCTACTCGGAAAATCACGATGGCGATCGAGATTCCGCCTTCTTTTGGACGCGACTTGAAACGTGATGGGAATCCTGAAGTCAGCGTGTGGATCGACGGAGCCGAAACGTCTCGGGCATCGACGATCGAAGGCTATGTCGAAGGCGCTCACAGAAAATCGATCCAACGGTTCGCTCGTGAGAGTACTTCGCCACAAGTTCAAAGCGAGCTTGCATCGTTTGAACTTCGTTACCGATACAACCCGACGTTTGAAAGCATCTACGCGATGGGACCAACCATTCCAACCATGATGCTGCTGTTGTTTCCGGCAATTCTGATGGCAGTCAGTGTCTCTCGCGAGAAGGAGATTGGCACGATCACTAATTTCTATGTCACGCCGACGCGACGCATGGAGTTCTTGCTCGGCAAACAACTTCCCTACATCGGTATCGGGATGGCTAACTTCGCGATTCTGACGGTCGTCGTGGTTTACTTGTTGCAAGTTCCGATGAAGGGAAGCCTGCTAACGCTCACGTTCGGTGCGTTTCTCTACGTTACCGCAACCACGGGTTACGGTTTGTTGGTCTCGAATCTCGCTTCCAGCCAAGTGACGGCGGTGTTGCTGGCGGCGATCCTGTCCATGATGCCAACCATGCAGTTTTCGGGCATGTTCCAACCCGTTTCCACACTCGAAGGCGCTGCCCGCGTGATGGGAACCCTATGGCCCGCCGCGTACTATCTGCACCTCAGTGTAGGGACGTTTACAAAAGGACTCAGTGCCGTCTCGCTGATCCCCGACCTGGTCAAACTCGCGATGTTCTCGCCCGTGTTCTGGCTGCTTTGTGTTCTCCTTCTCAAGAAACAGGAGAAGTAAGAATGAACTCACTCGCCAACATATTCTGGTTAGGAACGAAAGAACTGCGGACGTTGCTGGGCAGCATCGCCTTGATGGGTTTCTTGGTTTACTCGTTCACTTTCAGCGTCTACCAACAAAGCGAAGGGGTTCCCGAAGACGTCAATCGAGCGTCGGTGGCGTTTGTGGACGAAGACCAATCAACGTTGTCGCGTAATATGCGTGCTGCGTTGTATCCGCCTTACTTCAAAGTCCCCGTAGAGATCACTGCCGACGAAATCGACGGATCCATGGACGCGACCCGGTTCCTGTTTGTGGTTGTCATTCCGCCGAATTTTGAATCGGACGTTCGCGACGGGAAATCGCCAGAAATTCAAGTCAATATTGACGCAACCGCTGTGCGACAAGCCGCGCTGGGAGCCGGATACATCCAGTCGATCTTGACAAAAGAAATCCGTCGCTTCGCGAACCGCACTGATGCGGTTGCCGTTCAGCCGATCAAATTGGTCAAACGCAAAGCTTTCAATCCGAACGGCACGAACAGTTGGAACCGCGCCTTCACGGGATTGCTGGATCAACTATCGATGTTGACCATCATCCTGACCGGCGCAGCCATTCTGCGTGAACGCGAACATGGCACGCTTGAGCACTTACTCGTGATGCCGCTAACTTCGTTTGAGATCGCGATCTCCAAGGTGTGGGCAAATGGGATCGTGATTTTGGCGTTTTTCGTGCTGTCGATGATCTTTGTGGTCGAGGGGGCAATTGGGGTTCCGATTGCGGGTTCGCGGATGCTGCTGCTTAGTGGTACGGTGGTTTATCTGTTTGCCGCTGCGGCGGTAGGCATCTTGCTGGCTACCATCGCGCGAAGCATGGCTCAATACGGACTGCTTTGCATGATTACGATCATCCCGATGATGATGCTCTCTGGTGGAATGAGTCCATTGGAAAGTCAACCGGATTGGTTGCAACGAATCACTTGGTTCTTGCCATCGCGACAATACATGAGTTTTGCTCAAGCGATCGCGTTTCGAGGTGTCGGCTTTAACAATGTTTGGCCTGAATTCATTGCGATGGTAGGGTTGGGGCTGGCCGCCTTTCTAGGTAGCCTCCGGCTGTTTCGCCGCTCCATCTCAGCCACCGGATAGCGACACATCATAGACATTGGTGACGTTCCGCAACTCAGCCGCAACGCAGACCAATTCCGCAACGTCGTCGCTGTACCCGTCCACCTACAGCATCGTTGGCTATAGCCCATCACCAACCGCCTTGTCATCGGCATTCTGACGGTCGCGATGTTTGTCGACTCAACGTCGCTTTGGAGCGACCAAGTCCTACCAAGAATCTACATCCCGTATTCCCCGGCTGTGGCGTCGCGGTTTCGATGGGTTACCGCATCTGGCGTCAGGTTCGCCGGTCGTCGGGATGATTGGGCGAGGACTCATGTGTCAGCAGGCCTCTTCGAGAGCACTCGCGACCATCGCCACCTTTGCCATCGCTTGGTGGTGGTGTTTCTTCATACGTTCGTGGGCGGCACGTTGTCTCGCGTGGAGGTCAGCCTCCCGTTGGTGATGCTCACATTGTGTTTTATCCAAACCGGCTGTGGATTCGTTCTGCAAGTCGGCCGCGAGGCTCTTTTCATGATGTTCCAAGCCGCTTTCTAGTGATGCAATCGAATCGGCATGATCGTTCACGCATTGGCCGTGCTCGTTGATTTGACGAAGCGCTGCCTGCAGCTGCACAATTGCATGGGAATGCTCGGATCGCCAGCTCTCGATGTCGTCGTTCCAGCAAGCTATGTCGCTTTGCCAATGGCGATGGTCGGCATGGAACTGAGTCGCGGTTTCCAGTTTCGTTGACATAGGATTTACTCGCCTAGGTGAAAAGGGTTGAACTTCGTCACAATCGATTTGCAATGCACATACCAACCGGAACCAAATTCGCGTTTCCCTCGTTGAAGTCGTCGAGACTTTCGGACCGAACTGATTCGGCCTCAAATGATCTTCTTGACGAAAATGCGAGCGAATAGTGTTCCGTAATGGACAATCAATTCGTGTTAGTCCTCGAGAAAACTCGAAAGCTGGATACCGCGGTTGCGAGGACAATCAACCAAACGCAAATAGCAACGATTTGCCGAATTGAGCACGGACGCACAGTTTTTCGCTCAGGTGTCCGCCGACGGCATTTACATCTCCATAGCATGGTCGTCGGATAGAAAATCGATGTAACGATGACCGAGTAACTTGTCATTGGAAGTCTGAAAGATGCGACTAAGATGCGATAGCCCGACGGTGACTTGATCCATCACAGTGATCGCGGTGGCCAGTACGCTAGCAATCGCTTTCGCCAGATTCTGAAGCGGTCGTCAATTCGACAGAGCATGAGTCGCGCTGGTGACTGCTATGACAACGCATTCAACGTCGCTCTGCCATGCACACCGACGCTACTTGAGATCGAGGGGAAGATCGAAGCGATTCGAGTCCGGTATAATTACAGCCTCTTGAACCGCTACCGATCTGGTCAGGACAGTATGGGTATGCACGCCCATGACGAGCCTGAAACGGGGTACGTAATCGGCTCGTTGTCGTTGGCAGCGACTCGGAACTTTCGTATAAGACACAACAAGACAACGGAAACAATGACCATTTCTTTCTTGGTCACGGCTTGCTCATCATCATGGCCGGAACGATGCAACAGTTCTGGAAACATGAAATCTCTTTGACAAAGCAGCCGGCAGAAGAACGGATCAACCTGACGTACCGGCTGGTTGTGAAGCCTGCAGGAAACTCAGAGGATGCCGTAGGTAATTGAAGGAAACTATCTTGGTCAGAAGAATTCATGTCCGTTTTGCGGCTTTGATCTAAACAAGATCTATATCCAAAACGACAGTGAGCTCTTGATCAGGGACGGCTTCCCCGCCTAAGAGCCATTCGTTACTCGTTCCAAGATTCTAAGTTTCCAAAAAAGCAGCGACTTAGACTACTTCGACGTATTGCTCTGAAATTGGAGTCCGGCCTTCTCGTTTGGAAATGCCGTCTGTACGCCCCCCGCGCAACCGTTGTCTTTTTCGCATCGTCCGCTGCCGACAAGGAGGCGACCATGAGTCATACCCTCGATCCCCAGCGAACAGTCAATTTCGTAGCGCCCCTGCATCCGAAAGTCAGTGTCGGTGACAAGTAGAATTTTCGGATCGCCGTAGCAGCCAAACCACCAGCGGTCGTTGGCGAACGTGGCCGTCTGAATCCCCAGACGTGTGTGGCCGCTGTTGATGATGTACTTTTTCAGGAACTTGAACTCGCTGTCATACTCGTAGACGTAGTTTTCCTCGACTCCATCTGGCAATCCGCCCACAACAACGAAGTGGCCGTCCCGATAGCCGATCCCGCCTGCTCCGTGGAAGACTTCCTGCGTTTCATGCCGAGCAAGTTCTGTTAGGGTCTCAGCGTCGTAGACGTAGACCCATGAATCGGCGTTGCCCTCTGGATCGTTGAACTTGCCGAGGTTTACAGCGACGTACAGCTTGCCGTCATGGAAGCAAAGATCGCCGTGGTGGTTGGCGACCGAGATCGTGTTCAACACCTTGCCTTCCATGTCGGTCTTCACAAGTGTTGTTGTGAACGACCAAAAGATCGAGATTTCGTCGGTACAAACTCCTTGCAGGTGATGCTTGTACGTCCCTTCGCACAGAACTTTGAACATCTCACCAAGGGATTTTCCAACCTTGATCCATTCGACTTCTAGCTTGAATGGTCCCGGCGTCTTGTCGCCGAGGAGAAACCCGAGGCCAGTCAGCGTGCTTGGATCGAGTTTTTCGTTGGGGAAACGCTGACCTCGCCATGTGGCGGAGAACGTGTCTAACGGAAACTCGACTTCGATCCACTCATCCTTTTTCGTCTTGAATGACTGTCGGTAAGAGAACCTATTTTTCTCTGTATAGAGATTGATGTTGTACTCCCGACCATCTCCCTTCACTCGGGTGACGATCACATCGTCTTGCTTCAGCGCGAGGTTGCCATCTCTTGCTCTGACCGAGGCAAAGCCGCCGTTGTTCTTCAGCGACAATGTGCCGAAGAATTCCATATTGTTGTCTTCATTGATCTTGAAGCGACCATCCGAGCGGCCACCCATCACGCCATCGTTGACGGTCTGCCATGCCTTGGCAGATTCCGGTTGGTCGAACCCGAAGAGAACACGTTCTTCGGCTTCGGCCACGGAGACAGCGGCAATTACGAAGAGCATTGCTGCGAAGATTGTCGTTCGATTCATGAGTATACCTTTGTAGTTTATCTTGCCGATTTTATTCACAGCAGACGTCCGACAATCTGCGAAATCACATCTGCCTCCAATCTGGCAGGCCCTGCCGCATCGTCTTCGTTGTTTCGCTTGCGTCGAACTCTTCAGGGTCGAAGTCGCCTGCCCATTCCAATATCCGTTCGTGTTCCTCATGTTTCGAATTGGCGATGGCTTCAAGAAACTCGGCATGGCCCCAGACTCCACCTTCCTTGTCCAAACTAGCCTAGTGAATTTGAATACTCGACAGTCCGACCGACCGCCGTGCTTGACCGAAAGCTGTCCTTGGGCCTTGATGCAACGCTGTGGCACCCCTTGTGGTGCTACTCAGCACGGCAAATTGCCCGTGAGGAAGCGGTCGTGTGCGGCAAGTTCAATAAAAAAAGCCGAGATGCGATTTCTCACAACTCGGCTTTAGTGGAGGCGGCGGGGATTGAACCCGCGTCCCGCGATGCGTCCACGAGACCGTCTACGTGTGTAGTCTGACTATTTGTGCCTCATTGAAGAGGCTTTTCACTTCGTCCGGCGCTGCCTGACAGGCTCCGCACTCTGCTAACTCGAAACTTTTTTAGCCCTCCGCGTCTCGAGTAGGACGGAGGACGATCCAGAATTGTGACGGGTTTTCAGGCGACTCTGGCGGCCCCCATCAACCCGGGCTACCTGTTATTAGGCGGCCAGTGCGAAACTTTCGTTTGCAATTAAAAATTTGTGATCAGCTTTTAACGTGGCCAACTGATCAACCACGACACGCAAGCCATCGCTTCCAATCATCCGGTCGAATCCAGATCACCCCCAGGTCTGGGAAGTGCTTCATGCGAAACACTCGGTCGCAATTTGCAACTACAACCATCATATGCAGGATGGCGGTTTTCGTCCAGGTAACTTGTTTGAACCGGATCCAACTTGACGGCACGAACGCTTGCAGACAGAATGTCTGTAGTGGATTCAACCGCCCTTGATGTCGGAACCCTGCGATGTGCCAAATTTGTTCAATTACCAGTCGCTCAATTCATACTTCCCGAACCATTCACGAAATGAATCGCGGATTTACGATGGTTGAACTGTTGGCGGTGGTTGCCATCATCGGGGTCTTGGTCGGGTTGTTGTTGCCAGCTGTCCAATCGGCTCGCGAAAGCGCTAGACGGACCAGTTGCTCGAGCAATTTGATACAAGTGGCGATTGCGACGAGCGCCTATCACGACGCGTTCAAACAATTGCCGGTCCAACTATCGGGGACCGACGGAAGTTCAAAACCGGGGGACGATAACAACCGGCGACTCAGCGCTTTCGTCGCCCTATTACCGTTCATGGACGCTGCAAATCTGTGGGATCAAATCCAAGAGCCGCTAGCACGTCAAACGGAATATGAAGCCGGCTTTGACGCTTGGATCGGGATGGACGACTACCAAAATTTTGAAAGCGATCTGTTAGACGAGAATGGTAAAAAGATCAATGACGGAACTGAATCACCTTGGCCGGCTGGCGGCCCCGACCCGTCGGATGCCTATGCGCCGTGGTATACCGAGCCCAAGGAACTTCGCTGCCCCAGCGATCCAGGCGTCGGCCGTCCATCGATGGGACGGTCAAACTATGCCTTCTGCATTGGCGATGGAATCGATTGCAGTGAATCCGGCCCAATGAAAGACGTCGGCGGCGTCTTCGTCATCGACGACAATCTCGCGAAACGCACCAAGGTTGCCATGCGAGGCTTATTTGTCCCCCGCGTTGTGACGCGTTTCTCCGATGCAACGGATGGGCTTTCCCATACGATCATGCTTGGCGAGATGGCAACGGACTTAGGCGACTCCTACATTTCGACTCACCCGGTCGTCGCTATGGTCAGCAAAGTTCCCGATGCAAAAATTCTGATGAATGACCCCGGTTGGGTTCGAATGAGTGACTACGTGGATTTGGACCGGCCCCGATTCTGGACCAACGCGGCGATCGTCAGCACTGTGTCGGGAATCCCCAGTGCTCGGCGCGGACACCGCTGGGCCGATGGAATGCCGCTTTATACTTCTTTTAACACGATATTGCCCCCGAATCGCGAGTTGGTGTTGCAAGCGGATTCAGATGTATCAGGCGGTGTGTTTCCAGCCAGCAGCCGGCACCAGGGTGGTGCTCACGTTGCTTTCGGAGATGGTGCGATTCACTTCATCACCGACAGTATCGATGCAGGAAACGATCACGAGCCGACAGTGTATCTAGGCAATGACGTCGGGCCGGATCGCGAGAGCCCGTACGGTGTTTGGGGGGCCATGGGCACCGCGGCGAGCCAAGAGTTGGCCGCTAATCAGTGGCCCGCGTCGAGCGACCAGTGAACTGAGCGACCGCAGAACAAAAATTCTGCGTCAGCTCAGTTTTCGCGTTCAGTCTTAGCGGGGCCCGTAAGCGTTCACGCAAGAATCGGTCCTTGACTAAATCCCCACGGGCTCCAGTGCTAGCGAGCGCTGAGCTTTGCGAACGAGTCTATTTTGGACCGTAAACAACGCCTTGCAGCAAGTGGAAGGTTTCCTTGCCTTCCAAACCGATGCGAATGAACTTTGCCTTTGTGTTCTTTGGCAGATCGATCATCCATTCGGACCTTGGTTTTTCGGCCGACCAAACCTTCTTGTAGTCCGTGTCGTTGTCGCTGATCCAGACCGTCAATCCTTTGGCTCGTTCGACGAAGCCCTTTCGATTGCTGAGCCAAAGTTGACTGATCGTTTGAACTTCTGGCAAGCGAATCGTGACATAAGGACTGTTGGTGTTTTCCTGTGAGTGAAACGCAAAGTCAAACTTGGTGCGTTTGTGAGGCGACAGAAACAGATGCAATTCGTCGTTGTGTATTGAATCTGAAAAACCGCGTCCAGGCATCAACCACGCATCACGCGAAATCTCAACGGAGCCAGCGTGCGTCCGCAGGGGCGTCGGATTCTTGTACTTGGCGCGAACCCAGCCATCGACACTTTCAATTTTGATTCCGTTTTGCTGCTTCAGGTATTCGACCAGATCAAGAAACTCAATCGGCGCGATCGTCTTGGCCAAACCTTCGGGCATCGAACTCGCTTTCATTTCCTTGCGAATCTCAATGTCATCTTTCAGCAGCGTCTCTTCCTTTCCATTTGCGATACCCAACGTGATCGAATCATCGTCTTCCTTCAAAATGAATCCGTTGTGGG
The DNA here is from genome assembly GCF_007860175.1 of Rubripirellula reticaptiva. Taxonomy (NCBI): domain Bacteria; kingdom Pseudomonadati; phylum Planctomycetota; class Planctomycetia; order Pirellulales; family Pirellulaceae; genus Rubripirellula; species Rubripirellula reticaptiva. The sequence continues at coordinate 545,536 of NZ_SJPX01000006.1, forward strand.
TACCGCCGTCGTAGTCCAGCAGCAGGACCGTCTCGTAACCCTTTGCGATTTCGTCGTTCGGCAACACGATCGACGTGATCAGCTTGTGCGGGTCCATGCGGCTACCGATATCCGATAGTTCGGGACCAAACTTTTTGCCAATGTCGCCGATCATGTGGCACGCCGAACAAACTTGTTTGAAAACCCCTTCGCCGCGAGAAGCGTTTCCGCCTCGGATCCCCACAAGTTGCCCGATTGCCGCTTTGCGTTTTTCAACCGACGCATCCACATCATCGGCAATTTCAAGAGGCAAAACGGCATGGCCACCGGGACCGCTCATGTTGCGGTACCGCTTGAAATGCAGCTTTGCCTTATCGGACGCCGACGCCAGAAAGGTGGCTGACTTTTCGGAGGGGCCCCAGATTGGTTGCAGTGCGTGCAAGGTGTGTTCGAGTGTGTAATCGATCCAGTAATCCAACGGGTAGTCGACCACTGACAAAGCCAACTCGGTCGCATCGTCAGATTCCAGGAAACTGATCGCACGAACCGCTTCCAATCGGACTCGTGGATGCGGGTCTTTTACCGCTGTTTCGAATACTTCACGTGCGGATTCAAAACGATCCTGTTCGCTTGACACTGTTTGCACGGCGGCAGCTCTAGCATGAAAATCGTCACTCTGCATGACCCGCCAGACCAAACCGGGATCAACGTCACGGAAACTCTCTTGAATCCACATCGCTTCGCAAAGTCGCTGGGCATCCGCTTCGTAAGCAAGCCACTTATCGAGAGCTGAAAAAACGTCGTCCTTGGAACGCACACGCAGTTCACGTCGCACTCGGTACCGTGTTCGCAGTTCGGGAACCAGCAATTCGGCTAGCAATTCGTCGATCGACGCTGCTTCCAAATTCACGGTCTTTAGCAGTGGCTTGTTCGTGTTCACCATCCGATAAACACGTCCGTGAACATGGTCGCGGTTGGGGTCACGCTGAGAGTATTGCATGTGACCGATCAGCGCATTGCACCAATCGCCGAACCAGATCGCACCGTCGGGACCGATTTTTGGGTCCACCGGACGGAAGGTCGCGTCGGTGGACGACAACAGATCGTCAATCCGCTTGCCAACCATGCCAGCAGAATCGGGATCGTCGGCGAGTTCAAATCGCGGCATGCCATGCATGTTGATCACACACGCATAGATAAATTGACCCTGCATCGAATCGGGCAAATGTCGCGACAGCAGGAACTCGTTACCAACTGCTGGTCGCATTCCTTCGTTATCAAAGACCGGTTCCAGCGTTTTTCGTGTGTCAACCTCTTTGCCGGACAGCGGCGCGATCCAGTGTTGTTTCGCGTTGGTGCCGTCACCCACGATTCCATTGCCCCAGTTGTCGAACACCAAACACCAAGGGTTGCCGTAGCCCGGCGTGACAAAGTGGCGGAAACTCATCGACAAGGGATCGTAGATGTAGTCACCACCGCGATTGCGATTTCGGAATGGCCCCCAAGGCGTTTCAAGAGTCGTCGACAGCGAGATTCCCTCAAGCATGTGCAACTGGCCGCCGTGCGAGTACTCCCAGGCTCCGACCGTGTGGTGAGTGTCATCGGTAGCAATGCCATCAATCACCTGGTCGACTTCGTCTGCTTTGTCGTCGCCGTCGGTGTCTTTCAAGAACAAGATCCGAGGCTCGTCGACGACCAAGACGCCACCGTCAAAAAACTCGAACCCGGTCGGACAAATTAGTTTGTCGTAAAACGTGGTCGACTTATCTGCCTTACCGTCACCATCGGTATCTTCCAAGATCAGCAACCGGTCACTGGGACGCTTCGCACCTGGTTGCCACTGGGGATAGTTAGGCATGCACGAAACCCACAGCCGGCCTCTCGAATCAAACGCAATTTGATTTGGATTCGCCAGTTCGGGGAACTCTCGCTCGGATGCAAACAGCTCGACCTTGAATCCATCCGGCACCGTCATCGACTTGATCGATTCTTCGGGTGTGGGATAGATGAGTTCGTCGGGTTCGCGACCAGCGCGAAAATTTTCATCGCGGGTGCCGAACATCGTTTCCGGCGTGAAGACTTCGCCAGTGTTCGAGTCATCGGGCTCATCTGCGACTGGACGTCCGGCTGCCAAGTCCCAAATATAGCGGTCACGAACTTCGTTCATCGCACGGATCTTGCGATACTCGGTTGGAAACGTCTCGGTGTCGAATGTTCGCCGTCCTCCATAGACGTACCAACCATTTAGCATTCGATAATCTTGCAGGTGCAACCACGACTTGTCGTTCACCCACTTACGAACTCTCTGATAGCGTGTAGCGTCCGACTGAATTGGGCTATCGTCCAACAGGACGGTGCCAAGTTGCTTGGCCATCAACTGATCACCACGCTCGTTCAAGTGAACCCCATTGATTGTGAATTGCAGACCAGGTTGCTGGGCGAAAGCGGTTGCGGTTTCGGAAAACAGGTCGACAAATTGATGCCCGTCTTCGGTCGCCAATCGTTTGATTGCGTCGGTGTAGATTTCCAGACTCTTATTGCGTTTGTCCGCATCGGGATGCAGTGGATTGCCACTCGACTCGAAAGCCGTAGGGCTGACCAGCACAAAACGAGCTTGGCCTTCGGTCCCAGCGTATGTTGACGAAAGTTCTGCGATCCATTTGCGATAATTGGCAACAAACTGTTCGACATCGGACGCACTATCGCCTGCAAACGACTCGTTTGCACCATAGAAGCAAAGAAACACGTTCGGCGAAAAGACCTTCAACGGGTCGTCGATCGTCGTGTAACTGTTGGGACGCTGACGGTTTCCAACTTCGTCTGCTGGCCAACCAAAGTTGCGAAACTTGATCTGTTGGTCAGGGAGAGTCAGGTGCAGCTGCGTTTCGAAGTTTCCGTACAGATTCATCCGTTCGGCAAGCGAGTTCCCGACCGCCGCGACTCGATTGCCATCGCTGAACGCCACTTGCGTAGGTTCATCAGCGAAGGCGGGCTGCCAAACGATTGAGAGCAGGAAACAGGAGGCCGCCAGAGTGCCGGCGCGCAGGAATGGAGCGGTTGATTGCATAGAGGCAAACTTCATCGTTGGTCTGACCGATGTCGTAAGAAGGTTAGGGAGGGAACTCAAGAGCGGCAGGGAGCCTTGCAAATGGCTACCCCAACTATAACCAAAAAACCGAAGGGTTCCTATTTCCCCAACGCAATTGTTTATCGGCTATCCTAATGGCTCGCAGTTCCCCTCAAAAACGACACCGATTTCCAAGGATCTTTACCGATGGACGCTACCCGCCGTGGTTTTTTGAAAGCCACCGCCGTCGCAACTTCCGCGCTTACCGTTTCGAAAACTGGTCTCGCCGCTGACGAACCTCAAAAGCTTCGCCTGGCATCGATTGGCGTCGGAGGAAGTCGCGGTCGGTACAACCGAGGCGGCCAGATCGCTCGCGACGCCGCCAAACACGCGACGATGATCGCAGTCTGCGACGTCGACGATTTGCACACCCAGGAATTCAACGACGCCTTCGACGGCAAGCTGAACATGTATCGCGATTATCGCGAAATGCTAGAAAAGGAAAAGCCCGATGTCGTCACCATCGGCACTCCCGACCATTGGCATGTGCCGATTGCAATCGCGGCCCTAAAATCCGGCGCGCACGTCTATTGCGAAAAGCCCCTGACGTTGACGATCGACGAAGGCAAACAGATTCGCAAAGTCGTCGAAGAAACTGGCAAGACGTTCCAGGTCGGAACTCAGCAGCGAAGTTCAAAGGGTAACTTCTTGACCGCTGTGGCCATGGTTCAGAGCGGCAGACTCGGGAAAAACGTCAACGCCTACATTGCGATCGGCGGCGCACCCGAGGACGGTCCGTTCGAGTCAACTGCGGCACCGGACGATCTCGACTGGGAAATGTGGGTTGGACCTGCACCGGACGCCGACTACAGCGAACAGCGCCGCAAGCAATTCCGATGGTATTTTGACTATTCGGGCGGCAAGATGACTGACTGGGGCGCTCACCACATCGACATCGCTCAGTGGGCGTTGGCACCAGGCGAAGATGGCCCCGTAAAAATTTCGGGCAGAGGCGAGTTTCCGGCAATCGTACCGACGGATTTCAATTGGAACGCGTACCTGAACGGCGAAGCATCACTGCCAAACGGTTTCAACACCGCAACGAAGTTCAGCATTGATCTGGCCTTCGCCAACGGCAACACGATGAGCGTCAACGATCACTACAAGCGAGAAAACGAAAACGTCGACTTCCCCAACGGCATTCTATTCGAAGGTGAAAAGGGACGCATCTTTGTCAATCGCGGCAAACTCGAAGGTAAGCCCGTCGAAAGCTTGACGGACGCTGACCGTGCCGAACTTGACGGCCTGATAGTGAAACTATGCAAAGGAAAAAGCCCAGGGAATCACATGAAGAATTTCTTCGAGTGCATTGCCGATGGTGGCGAACCGATTTCGGATGTGCGTTCGCACCATCGCACAATGACGTCCTGCCACCTCTGCAACATCTCGCTAATGCTGGGCCGAGAATTGCAGTGGGATCCGAAATCGGAACAGTTCGTCGACGACGACCAAGCTAACCAGCTGCTATCGCGAAAGTCTCGTGAAGTCGCAATGGCGGTTAGCTAAGTCGTCTGGTAATCGCTGACTCCGCAGATCGCGAATCGCAGAAGCAAGCACAACGGATCGTGTTCCGATCCGTTGTCCAATTCGTGGTGCCAATTTGAAGAAACCGGACCGAGGAAACCGATCACGCGTTCTCGTGGATTCGCTTTAGTTCACGTCGACAGCGGGCGATCATGTTTTGCAAGATGACGTAGGAGTGGTCCGCGTCAAGTCGTTCGCTGATCAGTTCTTCGCACGCCTGCGATTCGATCTCGTTTAGCGTCCGGTACCAACTTGCTTGATCGACATTGCCCGCCGACAAATTTGCATTCGTTTGCAACTCCTGCACGCGTTGATAGTACACATCGACGCGATTCTTGCGGTTCTGGTCAATCCACTTCTTGACGCCATGCAGACCGCTGAATGTCAAAAGCGCCAGCGTGATCAGAAGCCCGATCGACTCGGCATTCTCGGCCAGAAAACCTGGCTCGTTGCGCCGATAATACGATTCGGCACCTTGATGAAGCGGAAATTGCAAACTCGATCGGCTCGAAGTTTCGTCGAGTCCGCTTAACAGAGGGATTTGATGTCCTAGCACGGCTTTATGCGCGAAGAGCGTTTGCACCAAATCGCGAGCAAGCTCGTCGTCCCAGTCGCCACGGCAAGCTAAGACAGCGGCAATGCCAACGGCGGCGATCGGCCGTCTTGGCTTTCCCTCGTACGCCATTAACGGAATATCGGTGTAAGTCGCGTACGGATAGTGAGTGCGAAATCCGTCGATGAACGCTTCCTCGGAAACAACCGAATCGACATCGGAACCGACTTGAATATGGATCGGTACCAACTCGAAACGATCGTCGCTGAGTAATCGCCCGATCACTTCAGCACCAACACCGACCAAGAAAAATGCTGCGTCTAGCTCGCCGCTTTCCAAACCAATTTCGGCGTCCTGGAAACCCAAGTGATCCAGATTATCGGCGGGTAGTTCGATTCGTGAAAACGACAATAGCTCACGGACCAACTGGAACGTTCCTCCGTCCTTTGATCCCAAATTCGTTTTGTGTTTGGCGAGGTCGTTAAGGCATGTGATTTTGGCTTCGCGGCGACAAACCAGATGCAAAGACTCGGTGTACAGCATCGCCAAGCTGCGTACCGCCGCATTGGCTATCGCGTCGTTTTGAACGATTGCGACATCCGTAACTCCGCTTTCAAGCCGAGCCACATTTTCGGCGCTGCCAGCACTCGATTGCAACGTCCACTCGACTGAAGGCCGATGATTCTCGAACGCGTTACCTAACTCGGTTGCCAGTTGATGGTAAACGCCGCTTTCGGATCCCGTCGACATCACGACACGCAGCTTCGTTTCCATGCGCAGGAACCACCACCCCAGCCCGAGTGCTGGAATCGCTAGGAACAAGGCGGCAAACCAGATTTTCGGATTCAATGATCTATCGTCCGTGAAAAGAATATAAGATCGACGAATGCGCTACTCTAAACTCGCCCTCGCCAAGCGACTTTGCGGCCTAGCAGCGAGTTCCCAAACGCCACCCACTGCAGAGACACAAATATCAAAGTCGCGAAGCTATGTAGGAATATGCCGAGAACAGGCTGCCGAAACGATTTAGCCGCCATCGCTCGTGGCATGTGGCCGATCACTACGGCAAACACCGAAATCAGAATCGCAATCGGCTTGTGGGTCAACAGAGAAACAATCAGCATTGCGACTGGCAATACACTGCTGCCAATTAACAGCAACGTAAAAGGCACGATCAATGTCGGACTGGCAATCCCTTCGCTCGCATTCTTCAGCACGCCCTGGACCACCTCGTACGCGTTTCCGTACATTCGGCACTCAGCAAGGTTGGTGCCGTCAATCACATCCGTGCACATCCCAACGCCGCGGAACGATCGTGGTAGTTTGATTCCGTCGTGCCGTGATCCCTTGATCGATTCATGAGTGCCCGCACGTTGGTAAGCCGCCTTGGTGGTCATGAATAGTTGGCCACAACCAGCAGCGTACGAAGGATGCGTGCTGGCACGCATTCGATGCAGCGGCAAGAAACCTAGCAAGATGAAGTGCATCATTGGGATGATCAACTTTTCCAACCAAGTCTGAGTTTCTTGATGAGGAAATGCGCTGAGAAGATGAACACGCTTGTTATCCTGATAGGCGGCCATAATCGCGATAGCCTCCGGCGACAGACGGACGTCAGCATCCAGGAATACCAGACGATCGAACTTGGCCGATTCGGCCAGTTGGAAACATGCATGTTGTTTACCGTTCCAGCCTGATGGCAGCGGATTGCCAGTAATCAATTGAACGCGATCATCGGCAACGCCCAATTCATGCACCACTTCGGCGGTTCGATCGGTCGAGTGGTCATCCAGCACGATGACTTCCATCGCGACATCGCGACTGGCCAGTGCGGCCGAGACGCACTTCGCGATCGCAGCCTCCTCGTCACGTGCCGGGATCAATACGGATACCTGAACCGGGTTCAACGCGGACCGGTCTAGCAACGCGTCTGCCCTATCGCAGAATAGTGGCAGATTCTTTGAAAACATCGCCATCGGGATCATTGCGATCACCAACGCGATCAGCGACAGAGCAACGATCATTTAAATTGGCTTCCATGTTCTGACCGAAACTTGTTTCCCGTTACCAAGGATTTCATTCGTCGCGTCCATTCATAGACGCCACCGGCGCCGCGTTTGCCCATCAGCAAGTTATCGAATGGATCACTCGACCGAGCGATCGCAAGTTCGGCCAGCCGAAACTGATTTTCTCGCAAGCTTTGCTGTAACTGATCGTTCCACTGCGGTTTCAATAAACTCGCATGGTCAGAAATTCGAATGGGAACGCCCAGTCGCGCCAAGCATACCGGCAGCCGTTCATCCCAGAAGACATACTCAAGTGCCAAGGGTAGCACCCATCCGTCGGATCGACGTGAACAAAGATGGGCAAGACCTGGCATCAGCTTTTCGCGATGATCACGCGCGTCGGCGAAGCGGCCTTCGGGGGTCATCCAAATCGACGACGTGGACGAGTCCAAAATCTGATTGCTCTGTTTCAAGAACCGCGCCGTGCCGGCTACCGAATCCATTTGAACGCCATAGAACCCCAGTTTGGCGAGCACCTTGTAGTGGGCGAGTGCTTCGGCCGCAATCGGCGCTCGGAATTGTCGTCCAGGAAATAATGTCAGGTTCAAAAAGTGCGCCACCATCGGATCCCACCACGACGGATGGTTTCCGTAAACAATCAGCGGCCCGTCGCAGCAAACCGCTGCACCGCAGCGAGATTCACGTTCAATGGCAATCGCATGAAAGTGACGACGCAGGTACGGTTTCAAAAAGCGATGGAAGCCATTTTGAAACCACTTCGCAACCGGTGGAACGGCTTCGCAATTGTCTTTCACGCGATCGACCGAGATGAAGCAAGTTGACGACCTAGAAGAGGCAAGGCGCGCCGCAGCGTTGGTGAATTTGGTTGCATACCTGCGGATCGATTCGCAAGCACTTCGCAAACTCACGCAGATAACTGGCTTCCAGTTGGTTGTCCAAATCGATCGCCATCAATGAGACCTGATACACCTCGTATTCCATTCCTTGTGGCAACGCGTGAATGAAAGCGTGGACGTCATGACGTCGGCCAAATTCGCGGCGCAGGTACTGGACTTCGTCTTGGTCAAGAGGTTGCAGCTGATCCAAAATACGATCTTGTTCGAGCGCGTCAATCCTGCCGTCGGATTGGGCGGCCATCACCATCGCTTCGATCATAATTTCAGCGCGGCGGCCATATCCGAGCCCGCTGTGATGATCATGATGCGGTTGATGTTGCGGGCGAGGCGCGTGACGCACGACCGGTGGATTCAGCCCGACGGGAGGCCGACCGACGTTTGCCTGGGCGATGCGGGGATCAAAGTTTGGATTGACGTAACCCGACTGCTGGACCCATTGATTCGCTGGTGCCGGAAGCCGACCACCACTACGGTGGTGCCGATCGACTGAGTCGCGAACGATGTGCTCAAACGACGAATGGTGGTTTTGATCAAATCGAGGATCAATTGGACGATGCCCCGGGTTGGGTCCACGGCCTGCGTTAGCATCGGCGATGCCATTAAGAATTTGCCCCAATACAGCGCCATTACCGCCCGTTCGCGCTGCTCGTTGGCTCAACAAACTGCCGAGTACTTTTACCGCATCCATCAATCACTCCGGTCAACCGTTTGGGTCTACATGATTCCCAAAGTATAGCGGGACGGCATCGATCCGAGTTCAGCAGTCGGCAACTTCTAAATGATTATGAATTCGCAGGCCCTGGGCGAGAGGACGAACCGCCTCGGTCGCAACTTGCTTGACATAAAACGAACTGACGGTTCCCTCGATGATCAGCTCGGAATCCGTGCAGATGCACCGCGCCAACTTAAGTTCCCGCATGCCGGTTTCCTGAATCGCTATCGCAATCGCATCCATTCGATCGGCAGTCGCCATCAACTTTCGCGACCGTCGACTTGCCAGTCGAGTCTTCGCTACTTCGCCCGAATCAATTGCCCCTCGGACAACGTCGTCGTTGCGGTTCCCCGCCGTTGCATCCAGCGAGCTCACTGCGCTAGAGATGGTCATCGTTTCCTCGATAAATTGAAGTTTGGTCGGCTTGAAAGACACGAAACCGATCCTTGGTTTAAAGCCATGTTCATTCTCGAAGAAATATCACGATGCGGTTTCATTTTCACCCTCAACGGACTTTACCGGCAATCCCACTTTCACGTAAATTTCGCGGTTCTTGTCAGTTTGTCGTTAAAACTGGTGTCGCGGCTTAAATCCATGAAGCACGGCAAATCTGACTTCGACTCCTAGGCGATAGGCCTTTGAAGCAATCAGTGTGCCAATATCCTGGGCAGCGTGCCCGAGGACACAGAATTAAAGCGATTCTGCGGTGACCAATCGAACCAGCGTAAAAGCCAGCAGGGTAGCAGAACGAATTAGCGAGCCGCATTCACACGATTTTTAGCGTGATCGAGCGCCGCGATCGTTTCCGGCGACGGTTTGAAACTTCCTGGGCGTTTACCCGATGCAATCATAGTCGGCGTCCAACCATGCTTGTTTTTCTGGTCCCAAACGAGCGGATCCGCACCGCGCGCCGCAAGTCGCGCTACCGCAAGCGGGTAGTTCCGGTACGCTGCACCGTGCATCACTGTTTCGCCGTTGGCATCCACGTGATTGGGATCCAGCCCCAGTTTGATCAGCCAGTCAATCACCGCTAGTACTTCGGGCTCTGTCCCAGCTTCCTCACCCACCGCAACCACCCCAATCCCCGCGGCCGCCATTAAGGCATTGCAATCATCCACGTTGGTTAATTGCGGGTCAGCTCCGAGTTCCCACAACAATTTCATCAGAGGCAGATCGGCAGTTTTTGCAGCCAGCAAAAACGGTGTAGCACCGCGATGGTTCAGTCTTGCTTTGCCGCCGCTTCCCTTTTTCAGCTTGGCATTCACGTCGGCGCCCGCGTCAGCGATTGCTCGGACAAACTGCAGACTGGGGACACTTCCCGATCCTCGCGGCTCAGGATCACCCTGGACATTGTCACCGCGGTCAGTTTTCCGCACCCAAGTGATCGCATGCAGCGGGGAGTATCCACTGCGTTGGTCGTTCGGGTCGGCGCCGCCGGCGACCAACCACAACGCCAATTCAAAATGGCCACTCTCGACCGCCAACAGCAAGGCCGACGATCCCTTTCGAGGATTTCGGCCGTTCGTATTGTCGGGATCCATCACATCGTTGACATCGACACCCGCCTGCACCAGTCGCTGACAAGTTTCGATTTGCCCTTCGCGAGCGGCAAACAGCATTGCCGTGAATCCTTGTTTGGTACGAATCCCCAGTTGCGCACCGGCACGCACAAGCGTGTCGACGACGTCTGTGTTGCCTTCCGCCGCAGCCCACATCAACGCGGTTTGTCCGCTCCGCTCGGTCTCGTCGATGACCGCGCCATGGTCAATCAGCATCTGAACAATGGTGACGTCACCCGTCCTTGCTGCGGTCATCAGCGGAGTCTCACCGCCAGCGATTTCCTTGTTCGGATCAGCTCCCGCGGCCAACAACACTTTCGCGACTTCTGTGCGGCCATACGTGCAGGCAACCGAGAGCGGTGTCACGCCGTAAGTGTTCGGTGTGTCCGGTGCGACACCCTCAGCGATCGCCTTAGCGACGTCACGCACGCTTCCCGTCTGGGCAGACCGATACAGATCGGCTGCGTGACTAAAACCTGAAACCGCGACAGCGACGGTCAAGCACAGACAACGAAAGGTCGGATTCATTTTTTACCTCAATTCGAGTTGGGACTCTTCTTCCACCCTTCACTCATCTCTTCAGCATAAACACGTTTGCCGTCTCGCACCGCATGACTGCGAGGTGAATCGTCCCATACTTTCGCATCACCTTCCTTGATAATTTCAAGAACATCTTCGACTTCGATATTATGCAGCAATGAAAAATGAACGAGTTCGCGGTCGTACGTCTTTTCCAGCATAACCTCCAAGTTCTTCCGCACGCGGGTCCCCTGCGGCAAGATCAGAGCCTTCTCAACCGTCGTTTTCGCGACAGCGCGATAGTCTGCGTAGATCGCCATTCGTTCGCTTTCCGGCAAATCGACCTCGCGATAAGGTTCAGGGATTCGCGGCTTGATCGTTTCGGCTTCGGGCGATTCGATTTCGGACGGCGCGGGAGTTTGGCTGATCAGCATGACGCTGACTCCGATGATTCCCAACAGCACCATTCCCGCTGCGACCAACCCACCAATGATGGCGAAGTTTACTTTGTTGCCTGAATCTGTTTCGACGGCCGCTTCCGCCAATTGCTTCTGCTGTTTTGCGTCTGCACTGATCTGAGCGGCGCCCGGATTATCAACATTCCAAATCGTCGCACAGGACGGGCACTTCACGTTTGCCATCGCGACTGGGACGTTCAATGAAGTGCCACACCCAGGGCATTTGACGCTGCGAACCGACATGCCGGAAACCTACGGACAGAGTTTATAACGAATACTAATTCAAGATATTTCGCGTGCGATGCGATCGCAAGAATGCTCGCTACTCTTGTTGGTCTGCGATTTCACGATCATACAACGCTCGGATTTCATCCAAGTCGACATCGACCGGCGGCATTTGAGGGTTCATGTCGGTCAACGTTTGATGCACGATCCCGGCAACCGAAGCGTCACGGTACCACTTGTTGTCCGCAGGGATCACGAACCATGGCGACTCGTCCGAATTACACTTTTCAATAGCGTCTTCATAGGACTCGCGATACGCGTCCCATTTGTCTCGCGCGGTGTAGTCGCCGGCGTTCAGCTTCCAGTGTTTGTCCGGGTTATCGAGCCGTTTCTTAAATCGCTCTAACTGCTCAGCCGGACTAATGTGCAAATAAAACTTCAGAATCCGAGTGCCTGCGGCAGCCAAGTTAGATTCGAATTGATTGATGATGTTGTATCGTTTGCTCCATACGCTTTTCGGAACCAAGTCTTCGACACGAACCACCAAGACATCTTCATAGTGCGACCGATTGAAGATCGACACCATCCCCTTTGCCGGCGTGCACTTATGGATACGCCACAAGAAGTCATGAGCCCGTTCGATTTCGGACGGCACTTTGAAAGGATAGGTTCGGCATCCCTGTGGGTTCATCTGGCCAAGAACTTTTCGGATCAAACCATCTTTGCCAGCCGCGTCGGGTGCCTGCAAAACAACCAACAACGATTGCTTCTGTTCGACAAACATCCGGTACTGAAGGTCACGGATCTCCTTGGTCAGATCAGCGGTGATCTCCTTGGCTTCCGCCTTGTTCTTAACGTCGCCTGTGTCGTCTGTCGAAATCGACTTCAACTTGGCGGCCTTTCCTGGCTCAACGCGGTGTCGTTTGATGAAATCCAAGATTATGCCCTTGATTTGCGGCGTGAAAGACCAAGCAAGCGTGAAAGACCCGCGACTCTGGCGACCCAATCTATCAGCTTACGAACACCTCCGTCGATCCCACCCACCAGACCGATGCGATGCGATGAAATCTCTGGCATGCCGCGTTTCGCGGTACGCATGTCGGAACAGGTGCACGCGTCGACGTTCGCCTAAGCAACAGCCGATTCTTTCTCGTATCGCATAAAGGTGCGAACACCAAAGATTGCAATCACCACGAAGCAGACCAGTGGCAAGTAGAACGAGTTTCGCACGCCAAGCTCGTCAATGAACTTGCCCTGAAGCAACGGCAGCAGAGCACCGCCGACGATCGCCATGATCAAGCCAGCTGAACCGAGTTTGGCTTCTTCAGCAGGCAGTCCTTTCAGCGCGATGCCATAAATCGTCGGAAACATCAGTGACATGCATGCGGAAATCAGTACCAAACAGCACAGGCCTGTTTTGCCAGGCAACGTGATTGCACCAAAAGTGAACGCGATCGCAACAATCGAAAGCGCCGCCAGCAATTTCCCAGGGCTTACGTACTTCAACAGGAACGTGCAAACAAAGCGGCTGACCAAGAAGATTACCATTGCCGCGATATTCCACGTTTGGGCTTCGGCCAACGACAAACCGACTTGCTCCATTCCGTAGTGAATGATGAAAGTCCAGCAGGTAATTTGTGCTCCAACATAAAACGCCTGAGCAATGACGCCTTCGCGGTAGTGTGCTTTGCCGAGCAGTCGACCAGCCAATTCCCCCATCGGCGCATCGGGCACTTCTTGCGCAAAGGTTGGCATTTTGGTGAATGCAAACAAGGCTAGGAAGCCCAGCACGACTGCCGCGATCACGACATAGGGCGTGCGCACGACACCGAGATCGTGCTGCTGCATCGCCAGAAAAGTTTCGGGCGTTTTGCTCTTCATGTTTGCCAATCCTTTGCTGACCGCACCATCAAGAGCACCAAACTCTTGGTCGAAATCTGGCAAGCCTTCGGGATAGTCTGCTGTAACGTACGTGACCACTTCGGCCGACTTCGATTCCATCTTGGACCGAAAGTCACCGACCTCAAGGTTCGGCGCGATGATCGTTGAAGCGATGATCATTCCGGTGAGTGAGCCGATTGGGTTGAACGCCTGAGCAAGGTTCAAACGCTGGGTCGCCGTTTCGGGTGGCCCCATCGCCAGGATGTAGGGATTACAACTGGTTTCCAGAAACGCCAGCCCGAACGTCAAAACGTAAAATCCAGCAATAAAAATCCAAAAGTTCGCATTGAGACTGGCCGGGATGCTAAGCAACGCGCCGACTGCGTACAGCGCGAATCCGATCATGATCGCACCCTTGTACGAAAATTTACGGATGAACATTGCTGCGGGAAGCGCCATGGTGAAGTAGCCGCCATAGAATGCAAACTGCACAAGCGAACTTTGCGTATTGCTGATCTGAAAGACTTCTTTAAACACCTTCACCAGCGGATTGGTGATGTCGTTGGCGAACCCCCAAAGTGCAAAGCAGCATGTCGTCAGCACAAAGGCCATCAAGTATTGCTTGGGGATCACTTCGTGAGCTTTGCCCGATTGATTCAGGCTCGGATCGTTGTAAGCACCGTCGTCTTGAGGTGTTTCCGCCATGGAGAGATCTCGTTGGTGTCGTTGGGATGATTTCGATAGGACAAAGACGGAAACGCCAGCTCAGACAGTTCCCAGATACGGATAGCTGCGGTCGATCAGCTTTGCATCTTTCATCGCAAGCCAAAATTCGTTGCATTGAGTGGCTCTGCATAGATGAACGTTCTCAGCGATACGACCTGGGCGACTGCTATTGAGCGCTGTTGCGACAACGCCCGGCGGCGACATGCCAAAGGCGACGCAAGCCTCTGCGGGGCGGACCGAGTAACGGTCGCAGACTTCGTAAAAGCGAGTCCGCCAATGGATCAGTTCTTGATCTTCCGCCGACTCGCCCGTCACCTTTCGGTAGTCAAAAAAGGCACCGCCGGTCAAAAATCCAGCGTGGAAAACCGCGGAATTGATGACTGGAATCCCCCGCTCGTAAAGTGACCGCACAAACGCCAACAGTTCCGGCGGATGCGTATAGATCGTCAAGCTGGTCGCTAACATCACCCAGTCAAGTTTGCACTCGTTGGTCAATCGCATCGACGTTTTCCAATCTTTGGAACCGACGCCAATTGCCGACACTTCACCACGCTCTCGCAATTCGGTCAAAGCCTGATACGCGCCGACGACGTCGTCCCACCTCTTTTCGCGATCCGCATCGTCGACGGCTCCGGCAAGGTATTCGTCGGGATCATGAACTGACACCATCTGGGGTCGGTACGGCGCAAGAAGTTCGCAACCTTGGTGGTAGCATCGCAGAATCCCATCGTAACTGATGTCTTGGACGGCATCATGTTTCAGATCGACCCACGCCCCCGGTTCGAACGTTGGCTCGGGAGTCCGCATCGGCACACGCCGCCAGCCCAACTTGTTGCTGATCAGAATCCGGTCTGGGTTAATTGCCAAATCCGAAAGCGCCTTTGCCATCGATTCCAGCGCCAGCCCCGCACCGTATTTCCCCGCCGAATCAGCAGCGACAACATCCGGGACGTTTTCGAACCACTGCGAAACGATCTCTCGTTTCGCAGTGTCATCGATCGCTTGATACAGATTCCCCAGCGCGCTAGTGCCAAACACGATCCGAGGAAGCTGCAAAACAGGCTTCCCTACCGTCGAAGGAGAGGTGGTCGTTCTCAATGGCATCGAGATCCGGCTAGGCTTGAGAGACAAAACTGAAACTACTGAGTGACCTTCAAGACATACGCAAACTCGGACGGTTTGACGCTCGGCAGCTTAACCTTCAATCCATCCTCAGTCCGATTCCACTCTAAAGTTTCCTTTGAGCCAAGCATCGTGACCGAGCCGATCTCGCCAGCATAGTGCTCGGAGCCGCTCGCCAGCGTTTTGACAGTCACTTCGTTGCTTTCGGGCCAGGCGAGGCCGGTTACGTAAAGCGTGTCGCCCTTTGCGGTGAATCGCAAGTCGTCGGATGTGAACGGTTTATCCTTGGACTCCGAGACATGACCGGTTGAAACCGTCGTCGATCCTTCGCCGAAGGTCTTCCAATAAGTCGTGTCGTAAATCGCTTCACCGTTGATCTTCAACCATCCGCCAATCGCTTTTAGGATCGCTTGATCTTCTTCCGGGATCGTTCCGTCAGCTCGCGGACCTACGTTCAACAGCAGACATCCATTCTTGCTGACGATGTCGACCAAATCGTCGACCAAACGATCAGGAGTCTTGTAACGCTGGTTTTCGGTGTAGCCCCATGAACTCGCACTTACCGCAGTATCGGTTTGCCAGAAAGGCTTACGGATTTCCGCCATCTTCGAGCGTTCTTTATCCAAGACCGCAGCGTTCTCGGGGAACGCATCAAACTTGTAGTTGATGATGCCGAGCCCATCGGACCACTTCGAAGACGCATTGTAGTAGTAAGATGCGAACTTCTTCAGGTGATCGGCATAGTGGTTGTTCTCATACGTCAGTTTTCGATCCGGAGTGATTCCAAAGTCGAACCAGAACACGTCTGGCTTGTACTTGTCGACCAACTCGCACGACCGAGCCAACCAATCGTCCTTGAACTGTTGGTCCTGAGGTGGAAAGAAGTTCTGATAATCCCAAGCATTGTCTTGGAACAAAAACGGCATCGGACGCCCGTACAGGTCGGCATACTGGGGATCCGCGTTGTCGTACGCTTCGTTTCGTACGTAAAACATCCAATTGAAGGCACGGTGACTGCTGACGCCAAACTTCATTCCTTCGCCACGAACCGAATCCGACAGTTCTTGGATCACATCGCGTTTCGGTCCCATCTCGCTGGCGTTCCACCGAGTAAACGAGCAGTCGTACATGGGAAAACCGTCGTGGTGCTCGGCAACCGGGATTACATACTTGGCCCCCGTCTCTTTGAACAGTTTGGCCCACTCTTTAGCATCAAACTTGTCGGCTTTGAAGGACGGAATGAAGTCTTTGTAACCAAACGTTTTTTGTGGTCCGTAGGTATCGATGTGGTGCTTGAAAAAGTTGTCTCCGCGACGATCAAGATTGATGTACATCTGCCGCGGATACCACTCGCTGCCAAACGCCGGAACGCTGTAGGCCCCCCAGTGAATGAAGATGCCGAACTTGGCGTCCTTGTACCACTGTGGAATTTCATACTTCGACAACGAATCCCAATCGGCGGCAAACGGCCCCGCTTGGATCACACCGTCGATCTGCTCAACGGCGGGCTGGACGCCCGGATGAGGCAATGTTGCCAGATGCGGTGACTCGGCGTTTACCCAAGCCGAAACAAGCAAGATACTTGCGATTACAAAGCTTCTCATCGAATAGATATCCGGACGATTGAGGTGACATTGGTGGGAACTTCAGAGGCGTGAATTGCTCGCACCACTTTCTTTCTTTTTTCGCTGATTCGCCGCAGCAAGGCCGGCGGTGTCAAAACACCACCGGCTTCCAGCCTGTCTGTGTCAGTTCTGGTTCAGTAAAATCTGTAGAACGGCCAACCAAATCGAACTTTTAACAAGCTTCGGTATCCGAATCCTGAACTGATTCGGCACCCTAGCTGCCGATGAATAGAGGTCGCAGGTGGCGATCGTATATATTCTTGGTGACTTCGTTGCCAACGATTTCTTCATTCGCCGTCAACATGTCGGTGTACCGAGCGCCATGCTTTGCAGCGACCTTGAACGAGACGTGCAACAATTGGCGCATATGAGCGTTGAAGTGCTCGTTGTCTTGAATGTGCCGAATGGCGCTCGCCATGCGAGGCCCCGACCAGCCGTTTACTTCCTCGGCCGATGGCAACTTGCTTTGGTCGATGTCGATCACGCTAGCGTAGGGAGCACAGAACTCTTCGACGTGTTCTAACGCGTAGGCATAGATTTCTTTTGCCAACGCCAATCCGTCGCCGCCTGCTTCGGCCAAGCCGATGATTTCTTCCAACCACGTCGTGCCAGCTGTCTTCAAGTGAAGCCCGGCACCGGTCCGCTGCAAGCACTCGCGAATGATCGGATACAGGCTGAACTTGTCGCTGCCCGAGTGAACGCTTAGCTTCAATGTTTCGGGCAACCCGTATGCCTTGACGGCGTGAGCAAGCACGGCAACATCGTCGTTGAATTCTCGCTTGAACTGATCCAAGTCACCGACATAATCGACGCCCTTGTTGAAACGGCCAGTGAACTTTGGTGCAATCGTTTGCACCGGAATCTCCTCGTCCGAAAGAGCCGCCAAGATAATCAGTAATTCTGGAGGCGTCTGAGGCGTGTCGGTCTCGTCCATCGAAACTTCTGCGGCGACGTTGTCGGCACCCTTGGCGGCGGCAATGTAACGATAAATTTCTCCTGCTTCTTTCACCGCAAGCAGATACTGTTCGGCCACTTTTTGAACATCCGCACGAGTCACTTCTAGCGGCGCTGAAAGGCCGGCCAACTTCAGCGTGCCGACAAGTTCTGGATGACGATCCACAAACGCCGTAACTTCGTCTGCTGGGGCTGGCTTGCCGATCGAATCTGCAACGTCGATGGTGAAAAAGTCGCTACACGGCAAAAACGGGTCAACGGTTTTCAGTTGGATGTGGTCCGCGTCGACATGCCATGGCTTGCCCCAACCTAATTTTTCGACTGCCGCTTTGCCCGCGTCGTACACGCTTTGCGGTTTTGACCCGACGAAGGTGTGCTCACGGTTTGACTTGTTCCAAACTGGGGTAACGTCAACACCCGCGTCGGCGAGCTGCACAAAAGCGCGCAATTGAGCAGCAGCTTGATGGGCAAAACGATCACCGACGCCAAAGGTGTATTTTTCAAGTATGAGCATTCATCAGTCCTTAGAGTTAAACAACGTCAATGATTCTGGCTCAGGCGAAGAGATCGTCCCATAGCCGAGATTGACTTCTGCATGTCAATTGTTAACCTAAAAGAGCATCCAATTGAACCCCTCAGACGCTCAATGAAATCCAAATCCGAGGCTGATCCTGAATTTGTATCTGACCAAGTCTCACAGGCTCGACGATACTATCTGAACCTGAAACCACCTGAATCTGCGCCGCTGACCGTTGTTTGCGGAGGCGTCGAGCGGATGCGGACCGATTACGTGATCAATCGAGATAGGTTCCCCTATTTCGGAATCGAGTTGGTGACCGAAGGACGCGGCGAGTTGATGTTGGACGGTGAGTCGTTCACGTTGTCGCCAGGGAACGTGTTCGCCTACGGCCCCAAAACAGCGCACCGGATCGCCAACCAGGCGCCCAGCCGAATGCGAAAGTTCTACGTCGACTTTGTGGGGCAAGAAGCGTTTCAACTCGCGAGCGATGCGGGCTTGATGGATTCATGCCCCTTGCGAGTGACACGAATGCACGAGTTGGTCGAAGTTTTCGAGATGCTTGACCGCGAAGCTCGTGCAGACAGCGATACGGCAGGCGAAGTCTGTAACCAGTTGCTGCGATTACTGCTGATTAAGATTCGGCAGTGTTGTCTAGCCGACAGCCCCATGATGCCGCGTGCGTACGCGACGTATGAACGAGTGCGACAACACATTGAATCAGAGTACCTGCGTCTCCATACGATCGAAGAAGTCGCATCGGAATGCGACGTAACGCCCATTCACTTGTCGCGACTATTTCGTCGGTTCGGCGGCGTCGGTGCGTATCGATACCTGCTGAGAATTAAGATGAACCATGCCGCCGAGATGTTGTTGGAAGAACGGTTACTGATCAAAGAGGTCGCTGAACGAATGGGCTTCTCCGACGCCTTCCAGTTTTCGCGTGCCTTTAAACGCGTCTACGGAATTCCGCCAAAGCAATTGATTCAGTCTAGCAGTGACGTGGCGAAACCCGATTCGCCGAAGGACGAAGCAACAACAGATCTCGACGACGAAAAGAACGAATCGACATAGACGCGTTTTTTCGACCAATCACGGTGCCGATGAATCCGGCGCAATCGGCATCGAGATCAATAGTCCTGCGGTACGATTCTCGTTACTCGTGCGGCGTTTGACGTGGCACTTCAAGCATTGCGAATGCAATGTGATCGCGCCGGCATAATGAAACCGATTTTCAGTCACTTGCTCCAGCGCTGGTTGCCCCTTGGCCAACACTTTGACGGCCTGCTTTTCAAAATCGGTTTCCGCGACGTGATCGATGTTCAAGACGTCGGCATTGACGATCAGCCACTTCAAGTCGACGTCGTAGCTGCGAGCAAGTTCCGAGAAGACGTCTTCGAGCGAACGAGATGGGATCGCAAAACCGTTGTCCTCGTCGAACAAGTCACGATGGACCACCTGCAATGTCCCTCGAAAGATCTCGTGTACCAGTTTCGATCGGTCGCGAGCTTCGTCAACATTGGCGGGCGCAGCAATCGCAGGCTTACTCGTCTCAGACTCGGTCGTACCTGATTTCCCCTGCACATCATCAGCAAACGCTACAGCGTTTCCAACTGTCATTGCAACCACCGCAACCACCGCCCAACACGTCCAAGATCCATTTCCAAGCCACTTGTGCACAGACAACCTAGACACTTTCACAAAGAGGAATGATCGGACTTGTCGAATCGACAAGTTGCCGAATCGTGACGTTGGCAAACGATTTTTCAGTTGCGGCGTAAGCTTTATCCAGCTCGGCATGCAACGGGCAAAGTTTCGAATGAGACTTCAATCCGAGCGGGCAAATGTGAATTCGTTGGATGGGCGAGACCGTGTTGACGACGTCAAGGATCGTCAGCTCTTCAGGCAAAATAGAAAGCTCATACCCGCCGCCCGGTCCTGGACGAGACCGGACCATCCCGGCCGCCGCAAGATCTTGCAGAACTCGAGTCAAATACCGCCGAGGAACCTTCGTCTGTTCCGCGAGGTGGTCCGCCGATAAAGGTGTTCCAAGTTTTTCCGCCAAGCATGCGACAGCGCGCAATGAGTACTCGGCGGTTTTTGAAAGCATGGGAATCCATTTCTAGTCGAACGCAAAACAATCGCGAGTGTCGGCACCAACGCGTCCCTGCACCCCAAGGTGTATATTTAGAGTTTATCTGTGCCGGAACCCACAATCAACGTCATTCTTGAAATTGCCGAGGGATCGTACGGACTTCGCTTTCGATACTTGCAAATTCAAAGTCCCGCACCGCTCCTTCGTTGCATTTCTTGCAGTCCAGTTCATGGCCAATCAACGACCGCCGACCACTTGGTGTCGTCACCCAATGCCGGTTCATCCAGGGCGGGTCGTGACGAACATGTTGGTTATGACCGCACTGCAGTTCGGCAACCCAGTGCGATTCTTCGTCAGTGTGATATCCGATAATTGGACGTTTCATGTTCGGAACTCCTCGTGCTTCAAATCGGTGAAATGCAGTCAAAGCAGCATCGCCTGCACCAGCTGACGCGATCGTGACAAAGTCTCAAGCGTAAGTTGGTCTATCGCCGACGCGGCCTCTTTCCCCGCAACCTCCGGCAATATACACCCTAACGTGCACAAATGACAGTTCGGACACGCGGCACTCGCAAACATCGCGACGAATGTTACGATTTCGGCGGGTAAAAGTTGTTCGTGGCCCATTCACTCGTCGGGTACTGGGAGCACAACAAAATGGATGACGCCGAAGGCACCGAGCGGCAATTGACGTCCGGGACGACCAACCACATTTTGTCCAACGCAAATGTTTGGTCGTCGGACGGGCAATGGATCTACTATGACGTGCGGAGCGACGCGGCGGGTTCAGAATTTGACGGCACTCGAATCGAACGCATCCACGTTGCAACGGGCGAGGTTGAAGTCATCTATCGGTCTTGGCACCAGGCGTGTGTTGGTGTGGTGACGGCAAACCCAGTGGCGAATGAAGTCGTATTCATTCACGGTCCAGAGAACCCCACGGCCGATTGGCGTTACAGCGCCTCGCACCGGCGCGGCGTCATCGTGCGTCCAAGCCATCGGGATGCCGCGAGCAACAAGGCAACCACTGTCGACGCTCGGGATCTGACGCCGCCGTTTACCCCTGGGGCCCTACGCGGCGGCAGTCACGTCCATACGTTCTCACCGGATGGAAAATGGATCGCATTTACCTACGAAGACCATGTGCTGGCTAGCCAAGGTGACGTCGGCGCGCACCAGCGGAACCGACGCGCTATTGGCATAAGCATTCCAGCCGACAATTTTGCCGGCGGCATGGTTTCGGTCCCAAAGTCGCATGATCGCAGCCATGACGGCTCGCACTTTTCAGTGGTTGTAACCGAACTTCATGATCATCCACGACCAGGTTCCGACGAAATCTGCCGTGCCATCGAAGATGCTTGGATCGGTATCGATGGCTACGTTCACAGCAACGGAACTTGTCAACGCCGTGCGATCGCATTTCAAGGCGAAGTCGTCACCGAAAATAATTCCGTGATCCGCGAAGTATTCGTGGTCGACTTGCCTGACGACCCAACTCGCACCGGCAAAGGGCCACTTGAAGGAACCGCGACCACTCGGCCGATGCCACCCGCTGGTGTCGTCCAGCGCAGACTGACTTATACGGCCAATCACAAATTTCCGGGAATCGAGGGGCCACGCCACTGGCTGCGCAGTTCACCAGACGGCAGTCAGATCGTTTTTCTAAAACGCGATGACAGCGGCGTGGTTCAGCTTTGGACGGTCAACCCAAGCGACGGGCAAACAACGATGCTGACAAAGAACCAACACGACATTGCGTCGGCGTTCACGTTCAGCCCCAACGGCCGATGGATCTCGCATGTGATGGACGCCAGCGTATGTGTTACCAACACTGAAACCGGTGACACGAAGCGGCTGACGTCGCCAAGTCGCGATGAAACGACGCCGCGGCCCGAAGCATGTGTCTTTTCTACGGACGGACAAAAGATCGCTTACATTCGACGACTTCCCGTTAAAACAGCGGATGGCTCGCTCCGCAGCTTCAATGAAATATTCTTGTGCCATTTCACCACCCACTAGCCGAGCCAAGAAACGATGCAAACTTGGATTGCCCTCTTTCGCGGGATCAACGTTGGCGGAAACAATGCGTTGCCGATGGCGAGCCTAAAACGAATACTCGAGTCGCTGAAGTGCGTGAGCGTTCGCACCTACATCCAAAGCGGAAACGTCGTTTTCCAGTCCAGCCAGACCAACACCGCAGCATTTGTCAAAAAGATTCGAGCGGCGGTCGGCGCCGAGCACGGCTTCGAGCCCCACGTACTAGTTCTGTCGCGCGCGGATCTGCAAGCTGCCGATGCCGCAAATCCTTTCGCCGACGCGATTGCTGAACCGAAGACCTTACATTTTTTCTTCCTGCAGTCGCTCGCCGCATCGCGAAACACGGTTTTGCTTGACCAAACAAAAACCAATTCCGAAGCATATGCGTTCACCGATCGAGTCTTCTACCTGCACACTCCTGATGGATTTGGGCAATCCAAGTTAGCCAAGAAAGCTGAAAAGATCCTTGGCGTCACAGCAACCGCTCGCAACTACCGGACCGTCGAGAAACTGCTGGCGATGGCAGATGCAGATAGCTCAGATTGAGTTCCAAACATCAACGAAAATCAATCTGGCGGCAGCCCATTTTCCAAGACCCCCTTCATCGCCTTCAGCGTCTCGTCACTGACGTGATGCTCGATACCTTCGCTGTCCACGATCGCTGTCGATTCGGCAACACCTATTCGACGCAAAAAAGCAATAACCGTTTCATGACGTTTCCGCGACTTAGTAGCGAGCCGTTTTCCTTGCGACGTCAGTGAAATCGGCTGGTACGGTGCCGTCTCGACTAATCCGTCTCGCTGCAACCTCCCCACGGTGTTGCTAACCGTGGCATGCGTAACAGCGAAGTGCGCAACCAGATCCATTGCGCGACAAACGCCCTTGTCAGCAATTGCATCAGCAATCGCTTCGACGTAGTCCTCGGCAATTTCACTAGCGTGATCGGAACGAGTTCTTTGATAAGTCTTGGAAGCCAAATCAACAGCCTCAATGCATTCAACGATGGCGACCAACAACCCTCAAGGGTATCCGCCAAGTGTTTTTTCATTTTAGCAACTGAAACAATTTCCGTGCACCCACTTGCACAATCGTGACGTTCCTCTCAAACTTCGCAGGACAAAAGTTAGCTCGAGCTAACTTTCATCCTGCAGTCGCCCCAACTCGGCGACATCAAAACTTGCCACGAGAGTTAGCCGGCGCTAACTATCGCGCCCACCAAATGTCGGAGTATAAAATATGCTGGCCTGTAAGTCTCGGCGAATTCGCCGCCAGAACGCTTTTACATTGGTCGAATTGTTAGTCGTGATTGCAATCATTAGCATCTTGGTGGGGTTGCTTCTGCCAGCAGTACAGGCAGTCCGCGAATCCGCCCGGCGAATGTCGTGTAGCAACAACATGAAGCAGATTGGGTTAGCTGCCCAAAACTACCACGCGTCATTCAACCGTCTCCCGTCCGGCTATGTTTCCTTTGCTACCAACAACGGAACTGCTCCGCCACAGGCTAGAATCGACGCGGTCACATGGGACGCCGGCCCTGGCTGGGGATGGGCGGCTGGACTATTGCCGTTCGTTGAAGCGACTTCGGTGTTCGAGCGCATGCGGATGGATCAACCGATTTGGTCATCGAGCAACGAAAGTGCCGTAACCGCGACGGTCTCTACCTACTTGTGCCCTAGTGCCACCGGCGGCGACGAACCGTTCTTGATCAAGACGGAGAGCGGTGCCCCGTTGATGATTGACGGGCGACCGGTACGCGTCGGACGCAGTCACTACGTTGCCAGCCACGGCCAGGAAAGCTGCTGGGGCGAATGTGGAGCGGCCGCAACAGGTGAAGTCTTCACAAACATTTACACTTCAACGACCAAGATCGTTGCGATTGAGGGCGACGCCGGCCGAGTTGCGGATGGACCATTTTTCCGGAACTCACGCACGCGTTTTCGTGACGTGCTGGACGGGCTAACCAATACGATCTTCTTCGGCGAACACAGTTCGGCTTTAAGCGACAAAACCTGGGTTGGCGTAGTGCCTAGCGCTGTTGTCCAACCTCGTTTTTCATCACCCGAAAACGGTGCCGACGCCGCCGCGACATTAACACTTGTTCACGCTGGCCCATCCGGCGGAGAACTTGACATAACCGGATTTCCAATCATTCACCCAGTCAATTTCCCAACCTATCACGTCGGACAAATGTTTTCCGAGCATCTCGGGGGCGGGATGATTTGCATGGGGGATGGATCCGTTCGTTTCGTCAGCAATTTCGTTGATCTCTACCTCTGGGCTGAACTGTCCAGCATGGACGAAGGCGAGACGGTCGACTGGGAGCAACTATGATCCGCGGCGAAACCCCAAAATCCAAATCACGCCGAATGTTTTCGATCGGCGTGGCGTCTGCTTCATTCGCAGCAGCGTTGCTTTTTTTGTATCTTTGGTTGACACCAAAAGCCAAACTTGACGAGCATGGCTACGACCTAACAATTGCACTTTATCGAACTTGCAATCAGAAAGATGCCAACTCGTTAGATGCGATCGAACGAGTGCTCGCTGAAGCTGGTTCCGAAAGCAATCTTTCCAAACACTCTCGGGCAGTAGTCACGAGAGTAATGGGGCTCGCCAAGTCAGGATACTGGCGTGAAGCAACCATTGAGTGCCGTGCGGCGTTAGACAACCAAGTTCAGCGGCATTGAATCATCCGTCTGCAGGTTGGTGATATGCATCTTGCTTAAGCAGGTTGGTCATGTCGCACATGCGACGGATCGCAGAATTCAAAAGCACTCTTATTCTCTCGCCACATGCTCGATTCGGAGTAGGCCTCTAGCGGGTTCCACCTAAGCCTGAATTGGAACGAAATCAGGCAAAACGGTCAAACGCAGTTCCGCTGAGTGCCCGACCGCTCTGAGTAGAGTAGCCAGTCAGCGAGTTGAGATGTTCAAGTGCGTCGATTGTGATGGCATAGGCAGCTTTGGGACTTGCCTTCCGGCTCGAGTAGGCTCCTCCCGAAGCAATCTCGAACAAGCCGCCGAGTGCCTTCTGGATCATGACAACGGACTGCTCATCGAAAGCACTATCAAGTGGACGCGTTGGCACGTTCCCCAGCTTGGCGGACCCGCTGGTGCTTACAGCGAAGGTATCGAACTTGCCACTGAAATCTTTTGCGAATTCGACGGATAGCCGCAAACCGTTTTGGTTGAATTCGTATCGACCGTTCTTTTCGAGGACTGATTCTCCGTTGACGTTCACCGATCGACTGCTGCTGACCGATTGCAAAAGGTTGCCGTCGATCGTCACCGTGGGACCTTGACCATCGCCGCTCGATGTCCGCAAGCTGTCTTGTCCTGATTGAAGCGTGTTCGGATCCATCCCTTCGTCAAAGGTTGCGGAACCTTCTACTTCCTCACTCGCGTTTGCCGTAGGCGACTGAGGTGCTTCGGTAGCCAGCGAATCGTGACCTCCCGATTCCACTTGCGATTTTTCCGGTTGCAAGCTGCTGATACCAACATCTGTGGTTTGCAATCCGTTCAGATCACTGGTTTGGTTCTCTTCATTCGCTTTAGAGAAGCTCGAATGTTCTGCATCCGCCTCAAGCGACGACGTGCTATCCGATGTCAACTTCAGGTGGCCGCTGAACGCCGCCGCCCGCACACCAACATTCTCTGAATTGATGCGTTCAGCTATGCCCGCGAGTGAGGTTCCAGGGCGAATCATGATGCTGCGAATCTGATCGCCCGTATCAATTTTCAGCGACCCACCGCTTCGTAATCGTTCTGCATCGGCAACGAACGACTGCGCACGAGCGTTCTCTTGGGACACATCGCCGGCAAACATCGCTTGCGCATTTGCCGGCAGAGACAATACCTCGACAGCCACGATTTGACTGAGATTAAGACCTTCAAAAACGGGATCATTGGCATCACCAATGGACCGCGGCTTCCCGAGCAATTCACCGATTTCGTCGAGCGAACGATCGATCAAAGATTGGTGATCACGAAACGACGGATCGGTTTGATTCGCTTGACCAAGTTGGTAGTGGATGTTCTCTACCAACGCATTGATCCGAGAGAGACCTTGGCTCGATCTCGAAAACCGTGTGGCCGCCGACGATTCAATGGCAGCCGGGGTGCGACCGCTCTGCTGCAGGTTCTCGACCGGCAGAGGTCGACCAGAAAAACTCGAGATGCTTGTGGAGATTGTCATCGGATGGGGACTCACCTTGATGCAGTAAACTGCACGTGCGATTTTCGGGCCCCCCCGACTCCAACGACCGATTTAGTTCGACCGTAAGAGAAACCTAGGTCAAGCTCGACGCCCATGTGAGAAAAATACCTATATTTTTGCAAATCGATTTGGCCACTCCTCGAGGCTGTACGGAAGCCCCCGAAGATCATGGTGTCTGGCACCGAAAGCGAGTGGGCAGCACAAACGGCGGTCTCTCCAAACGAGTCGCGTCGATGACTATGGAAGTGCGCGTACGCAGTAAAGATGTTGCCCCGTTCGGACCAGCAAACTGTTGCCAGCTACCGCGACGGCGTAGGCGGTTGGATCGTCGTACGAGAACATCGTGTGCAAAGACGATTCAGGCATGTTGGCAAACACTTTCTCGGGGCCGGTCTTAGGCTTGGCCTGATCTGTTGGCACCATGTTGGCCTTGCGAGCCTTGGCGGCGGCTTCTTTCGCATCGATCATCTGACCACGATCCCAAAGTTGGTTGCGAGCGACTTGGTCGTACTCATCACCGGGCCGCAGCACGATTGTGAAACCGTTCTTTGCGACAAAATAGATGAGTTGTTCGCCGGTCGAATTTGTCACGCCAACGGCAGATGCCCAGCAGGGATTGCCGATACGCTTGGCAAACAGTTGCTTGCCGGTTTCGGCGCTGACACAGTACAGCACGCCGATCTTGTTGACGTAGTAGACGTATCCAGCGAACACCAACGGCGATGAATAGCACGAGTTCGCACGCTCGGCCCCCCAGCGCATCGTATAGCCGGGTTTTCCATCGTCCACGGTCAGCTCGATGCAGCAGTTCGACGCGGCGACCATATCTTCATCCGATTCGCCGCCGTACATTGTGGTCGATCCCACGTAGACCCGATCGCCCACGACCGTTGCCGACGGGATGTGATTTCCTTTGATGCCTTCGACTTGCCACAATCGTTCGCCGCTCTTTGCGTCATAAGCATCGACGGTGTCGGAGGAACTGACAATGACAAGGCTGCGACCTTGATGCTCGGTCACAATTGGCGACGACCAAGATGGCACTCGCTCGCCTCGATCAGTCTTCCAGCCGATCGTACCGTCGGTTTTGTCGATAGCGACGACGTAGGACGGCCCATGATGATCGATCACAACAAACACATGATCACTGTCTTGTGCTAGTGAACTTGCGACGCCGCGTTCGTTGTCAAACTCGCCATACCTTTTGGTCAGTGCGGTCGACCAACGGGTGCTGCCATCATGCTTCATCGCAGTCACATCACCACTGGCAAAGAACGAGTACACGCCGCTTTCGTCGACCACGCATGTTGGTGCCGCCCGACTGTTGCGAAAGTAATTCTCGACTTTGCTGGTCACGTTGACCGCTTGCGACCAACGTTTTTCTCCCGTCGTCAGATCATACGAATGGACTTCACAGTCCTCTTGAAAAGGGCCGTCACTTGATGTCACGTAGACCGCGTCGTCCCAAATCACAGGTGCCGACTGGCCGTAACCTGGGATATCCGAACGCCAGGCAATATTCTTGTCAGGTGTCCACTCGGTAGGCAGGTCAGCAGTCTCAGAAATCCCGCTGCCGTCACCACGAAACGCTTGCCAATGATCATTGGCAACTGTGCGGCCGAGCGAGGTTATCGCCGCAAATGCCAGGGCGATCGCGAAGCTGGTGCGTTGCATGCGGAGCCTTCGATATTAGGGATCAAGTCGTGGGATCAATGGGGCGATGCGTTTCGGAATCAGTGGTGTCACATCAACTGGGCAAACGATTGCGAATGATCTTGGTCGTGGGCGTTGCCGGCATGATCGTGTCACACCATGTTTCGCCTTCGAACAGGTATCGGACCTGAATTGCATCGGCCGTCCCGTCACTGAAGGCCGCCCGTGCTTGCCCAATCGTGACCGTCGTGTCACGTCCACTTGCTTTCAGCTGAACATGCTCGATGACTGCACCATCTCGCAGGTCATCAAACAACTGCAGCACTTGGTCGCTTCCCCACTCGGCTTGCAACAGTTCCGGAATCGGCTGGTCACTATTCATTAGGAATGCACTTCGTGAGGTCAATCAAACTTCATTCTGCTTAAACGCTGGGCCGAGAAAACGTCGGCATCAGCAAAATTGCGTTCTCGGGTGCCGGGCAGACGTAACGGCAAACACCGCATCCCGTACACGTGTCTTCATTAACCGTCGGTTTTCCTTCGGTGACATTGATCGCGTCCGCCACCGGACAGCGCTCACTGCATGCGGTGCAAGTCGTTCCGTGGTGAGCCAAACAGAGATGCTGGGTCACCATAGCAGTGCCCATGACTTTAGGAATCGAGTCGACTAGAACGCCGGGCTTACACGCCGTGATGCAGGGAAAGTCCTCGCACATCATGCATGCCGACGTGTCGGCTTCGATAATAGGCGTGCCGGCGATTGGCCTAAGTCGATCGCTAGCGTTGCGGATCGCATCGTAAGGGCACGCCGAAACACAATCGCCACATCGAGTGCAGCCGGCCAAAAACTGTGGCTCGGCGATCGCACCGGGAGGCCGAAAGACGGGGACAGATGGCGACGCTGGTTTACCGGCAAGGTTCGTCGGCGCCACTGCTTCGATCGATATCCCACCGATACTTTTGGTTGCTGCCATACCCGATGACGTCGCGGAATCTTGCGAATCGGCTTTGGGATATCGCGCGATCAACGGCCCAAGTTTCGGCACACTGATCAGCTTCCACAATCTGCCCTTCAGCAAATCTCGGCGATTGATCTTCGGTCGTTCGTTCTTGTCAGGCAAAAGGTGCGAGCTCGTTTCACTAAATCGATAAAAAGCTATCTTCCAACAATCTCGAGCGGTGGCAACATTGGGATCAAGTCTGCAGGTGTCGCTTGATCAAGCTTGGCTGATGGCGCATGGCACTGGGTACAGTTGGTTCGCCACGGGTGCGTCGACTCCATCCCAGCCCAACCGTTCGGGCCGCCGTGACAGGCCTCGCATTTCTCACGCATCCACTGCGAGTGGGGAATCGTCGGCGGCGCACCGGGAAACGCCCGTTTACCCGACGTGGGCGCCGGCAAGCCGACGAACGTCGAATCAACGCTCAAATCGGCGTCTTGAAATGGCACCGGCGGTGGCGGGGCATGACACTGGGTACAGTTTGCCAAGAACGTGTGCGACATCACACTCGCTTTCAATTCGCCCATCCTCATCCCGTTGGAATGGCAGGCATAGCATGCCGCGTCGGTCGTGTTTTGAACGGCGTGAGGAATGATTGGTGGCGCGCCGTTGAAGGCGCGGCGTGAAGCACGCATTTCGCTGGAAGATGCCTTGTCGGTCGCACTGAGTTTGATTTCGGCAAACAGATTGTACGGCGACGTTGGCAATTCCTTGGCGGCTGCTTGAAACGCGTCGGTCGGTCCCATCGCCGTACCCGCGATTTCTGCATATCGCAGTGCCGGTATCACCTTAACGGCTGCCGACAACGAAGTGGGGTGCTCGCCGAGACGGCCAATCCCTTCGCCGATCCCCGTGGCCTTTGGCACACCATCGGCCAGGCCGACAAAGTATCCGATCACGGCAATGCCGATCACTCCAGCGAAAAACAAGGTGGAAAGTCGGCTCCACGTCATGACTTCACCTCGCTGAGTTTGCGGATTCGGACAGCGCATTTTTTGTAGTCAGGCTGCTTCGAGAACGGATCGCAAGCGTCAAGAGTCACGTTATTGATCAGCTTGGTTTCATCGAAAAACGGAACGAAGACCGTGCCACGCGGTGGACGACCACGACCGTCGATCCAAACCGGCAACTCCGTCGTGCCACGCCGCGATTCAACAACCACGGTTTCGCCTTGCCGAATGTTCGCGGCATTCGCGTCTTCCAGATGCATTTCGACATACGCCGTCGGCATCGCCCGGTTCAGCGGCGCAACTCGGCGAGTCATCGTGCCGGTGTGCCAGTGCTCCAACACACGGCCAGTGCAAAGCCAGAATGGGTATTCCGAATCGGGCATTTCCGGTGGCGGTGTGTACTCGTGAAACCAAATCTGCGCGCGTCCGTCGTTGGACGACGAATGGTAAAAGTCAAATTCCTGGCCCTCGGCGACAAACGGATCGTCAAAACCCGAGAATCGAAACCTAGTTTCGCGCCATGAACCGTCTTCCTGTTCGACAACCGGCCATCGCAACCCGCGTGCCTTCACGTACTCTTCGTAAGGAGCCAAATTCTTGTGCTTCATCGTCGTGAAGCCGCGATACTCTTCGAACAAGTGCTTGTCGACGTTCGTGTCGTAGTAGTGTTCGAATTCCCAAACTGGAATTTCTTTACCTTCGTCATCTTTGACCGCAAAGATAAACTCGCCGTCCTTGTCCTTCATTCCTTCATGACCAAGTTCGAACAACTTGTGAGCGATCGCGATCGTCATCCAGCAATCGTCACGAGCTTCGCCCGGCGGATCAACCATCTTGAACCACTGCTGAGTCCTGCGTTCGCTGTTTCCGAACATTCCGTTCTTTTCGACCCACATTGCAGCAGGCAAAATCAAGTCGGCCAGTCGAGTCGTCGCGGTCGGGTAAACGTCCGACACAATCAAGAACTTGTTTTCCAATCCTTCTTT
Organism: Rubripirellula reticaptiva; assembly: GCF_007860175.1. Taxonomy (NCBI): domain Bacteria; kingdom Pseudomonadati; phylum Planctomycetota; class Planctomycetia; order Pirellulales; family Pirellulaceae; genus Rubripirellula; species Rubripirellula reticaptiva. Next base: position 576,874 of record NZ_SJPX01000006.1, read on the forward strand.
GTCATTGAACAATGCGTTCAAGTTTGGCAGCGTCTGGCCCGGATTAGTGACCTGGACGAGCATGACGTCGATGTCGCCACCGTCCTCGGTCGGCTTGGTGAACTGTTCGAACATTTTCACCGTGTGATAACCAGGAACTTCGTTGATGCTGCCCGGTTTCAGATTCCACAGCTCTTCACATTGCGATCGATGCTCGGGTTTGGCAACGACGCGTCCGCCCGGAAGCGCGTGTGCCAACGTGCCGACTTCACGAACGGTACCGCATGCCGATGGCTGGCCCGTCAAGCTGGTCGGTGCATCGCCGGGGCGACCAAAGTGACCGCTTAACAGGTGCACGCCGTGAACCAGCGAATTGATGGCCGTTCCCATCGTGTGCTGGTTCATCCCCATGCACCACAAACTCGTGATTCGGATGTCCCGATTCGCGAACAGGTCCGCCAACATACGAATCTTGTCAGCCGGAACACCCGAAAGTTCTTCGACATGTTCCGGCGTGTACTTCGCGATCCGCTTGCGGAACTCGTCCTCACTGATCGCCTCGCCCTGCAACGTCGGCGTGTCGGCCTCGGGACCGCGAAAGTTACAGTGCTTTTCCACAAAAGACTTGTCGTAGTTCTCATTCGCAATCAGCAAATGCATGATCCCCAACGAGATCGCCACGTCACCGTGCGGCTTCATTTCTAGGTATTCAGTTGCCGCGTCGGTCGTTCGCGTCCGCCGCGTGCCGATGTCGATCAGCGTGACCTTCTCGCCACGCGACCGTCGGTCGGTAACACGCGAGAATAGAATCGGGTGCATTTCGGCCGGGTTGTTTCCCCACGTTATCAGCACGTCACACTCGTCGAGGTCTTGATAACAACCCGCCGGTTCATCAACACCATAAGTCGCCAAGAACCCAGTCACGGCCGAAGCCATGCACAACCGCGCGTTAGGATCGATATGGTTGTTTCCAAGACCGCCTTTCATGAATTTCTGCGCCGCGTAGCCTTCGGGAATCGTCCATTGGCCTGAACCGTAGAACGCAAACCGCTCGGGCGCTTTCATGATTCGCTCGGCAATCGTCGTGATCGCTTCGTCCCAAGAAATCTCTCTCAGCTCGCCGTCTTTCCGCAGCAACGGTTTAGTCAACCGATCTTTGCCGTAAAGAATTCCGCCGACGTGATAGCCCTTCACGCACAGCAGTCCCTTGTTGACGTCTGCCGCCTTGTCTCCAGCGATCGCAACAACACGGCCAGATTCGACACCGACTTGAACATGACATCCGGTGCCACAGAAACGACACGGCGCCTTGTTCCAGGTGACGTCATCGCCGTCCGGCAATCCGCCATCGGCTGCCAACACGGGCAACGACAACCGCGTGTCACTTGCCACCATCGATCCCGCGGCAGCCATAGCAGCAGACTTTAAGAATCTTCGGCGTTTCGTATCCATTGTCGATCCCAGTTCGGTTGTAGCTGTTCGGTTATCGCTGTTCGTAATTAGCTGTTTGATTTTGTAGACAGAGCGATTGAGTTGTTCGCGCGTCAACACGCCACGTCGACGGACATCATTCGACCAGCTCGTGATCGTGTTTTTCGTCGACTTCGACTTCGACTTCGACTTCAACGCCTACTTCTCCTTCATCGTCAAATCCCACGAAGGCAACGTTGACATCGATCACACCTGGCAAGCCTTGAATCCACTGCCAGATTTCTTGATCTTGCTGTTTTGATTCCGTGTCCACAACGATCGCAATCCGGTGCGTGCTAACCTCACCGACATCGACCGACGGATGCGCGGCCAATATCGAAACCGCATCCACGATTGGCCCATTGCTCGTATCACAAGTAACGACAAGTCCGCTGATTGGCACTTCGTTTGTTCTTTCAAACAGGGGTGGCGTTTAATCTGCACTGTGTTGTATAGTATTGCCGTCGGCAGTCAAACCCCATTCAAGGCGATATCCGAGCATGAAGCGAACTGCAAGTCTTTTCTTCGCAGCGATGGTTTGCACAGTCGCATCGATGACGATCGTTTCCTTGACCACGTCTGTGACGAAATCGGACGCCAGCGACAATGCGGAACCAGACCAAACGGATTGGAAGCAGGGTGCATTGTTCCAGCCGGCTGGCAAAATGATTTCGTCGGTACAGAATCAAGGTTTCGCATCCGAAACCATCACGCCCACAAAATGTTTTGAAGTCGAGATTCGACGTCCAGGTGGCCCTCCACGTGTCGAGCTAGCAGGCGCCGATCCGCAAGGGCGCGCAGGTAGCGTTGCTTGTTCGACTTGTCACAGTGTTCGCAAACCAAACGTCGACAATCGCACCGCCGCGACTTTGGACGAGTTCCATCAAGGGCTCCAGTTCAATCATGGCACGATCGCCTGCTATTCATGCCACCATTCGCAGAATACTGATTCGCTGCGAATGGCCGATGGAACGCAAATTGATTTCGCAGACGTGATGACGCTGTGTTCGCAGTGTCATTCAAAACAAGCCGAATCGTTTGCCCATGGAGCTCACGGTGGGATGAACGGTTTTTGGGATTTGTCACGCGGTCCACAGACCAAAAACAACTGTATTGATTGCCACGATCCACACGCACCGGCATTTCCGAAAATGATCGTTGACTTCAAGCCTCGCGATCGTTTCAACGAACCGGTCGTCCACGACCACGGCGAGACGACGCATGAGTAAAACGCGATGAAGCGCGAGTCGCACAGGCTCGATCGCATGGACAACTTGATTTTGCGCACACTCATTCTTTTAACCACACGCACAAGACATTCGGCATGACCGCCAACAAGCCATCGCTTCCGATCGTCGAAAATTTCTCGCGTCGTGCTGCCGTCAAAGGTGGATTTGCGACCTTGGGTGCAGCATCATTCGTGGCGGCGATATCTCCGCTTCGTCATGCGGCCCAGAATTCGTCGGCTGGCGAATTCATGCAAAACCACTACACCGAACTGACGCCCGAACAGAAAAGCGACGTCCTGGCTCGGTTGGAATCGGAGGCGAAAGAAAACTACGGCGCGGATGTGACGATCGGCGATGACCGGCCGATTCCCGGCACGAAGTTTGTCTACGCAATCAACTTAAGTGTCTGTAACGGCAACGGTAAATGCGTCGAGGCCTGTCACAAAGAAAATAACCACGACCGCGCCACGAACCAGTCGTACATCCGTGTTCTAGAAATGCCGGTAGGCACGATGGACATGGAGCAGGGATCCACCACTTACACAGGCATCGTGCCAAAGGACGGCAAGTTCTATTTGCCGGTCCAGTGCCAACAGTGTGACGAGCCACCGTGCGTCGACGTTTGCCCGGTCAAGGCGACCTGGAAGGAAGAAGATGGCATCGTTGTGGTTGATTACAACTGGTGCATCGGTTGCCGTTACTGCGAGGCCGCGTGTCCCTATCACGCGCGACGATTCAACTGGAAAAAACCAGAAGTACCGGCCGAAGAAATCAACCCGGACCAGAGCTATCTGAGCAATCGGATTCGGCCCGTCGGTGTCGTCGAGAAATGCACGTACTGTTTACACCGCACTCGGCGTGGAAAGCTACCGGCATGCCTCGAAGCATGCCCGACCGGCGCTCGGGTCTTCGGCAACATATTGGACAAAGATTCCAACATCCGCTGGATCCTAGAAAACAAACGCGTCTACATCCTCAAAGAAGAACTCGGCACCAAACCTGCATTCTTTTACTACTTTGACTAGTTAACGATGTGCCGTTGGCGATCGCCAAATGGTCCACCCACTCGATATCCATTGCGAACGTCATCGGTCTAGGAATAACATGAGCAGCAGCACGGTCACGCCCACCGAATCCGATTCTCACATCACCAGCTATCCCCGATTCATTGGTCGTTCGTTGTGGTTGGCGACCGAAGGCTCATTTGCGTTTTATGCGTGGATGACCATGCTGACCGCACTGTTCTTGGTCGGCGCGAATGCCTGGGCCAACCAAGTCGCTGGCGGAATGATCAGCACTCACATGACCGACCACGTCAGTTGGGGACTGTACATCGCAAACTTCACTTTCATGGTCGGATTGGCAGCCGGGGGTGTGATGATGGTGATCCCGGCGTACTTGTATCACGACCGTAAAATGCATGACGTCGTGATCATCGGTGAACTGCTAGCGATCGCCGCGATTGTGATGTGCCTAATGTTTGTCGTCGCCGACCTGGGTCGTCCGGATCGGTTCTGGCACATGGTGCCGGGGATCGGAAAGTTCAACTTTCCAATTTCGATGCTGACCTGGGACGTGATCGTCCTAAACGGCTATCTGATCCTGAATCTACACATCTGCGGTTATCTACTGTACATGCGATTCTTAGGACGTCAGCCCAATCCGGTTTGGTACGTGCCGTTCGTGATGCTGTCGATCATCTGGGCAATCTCGATCCACACGGTGACCGCGTTTCTGTACTGTGGTCTGGGCGGGCGTCCGTTTTGGAACACCGCGCTGCTGGCGCCTCGGTTTCTTGCATCCGCGTTTGTATCGGGACCAGCATTCATCATCGTCACGATGGCGATGATGCGCGGATTGACCCAAGTGAAAGGCCTCGAGCGGCCGATCGCGACGCTGACGAAAATCATTCGAGTGACGATCCTGATCAATCTGTTGATGGTCGTCTCGGAATTGTTCACCGAGTTCTACACCGGGGGATCGCATGTCAGTGCGGCCAAGTATCTGTTTTTTGGGTTGCACGGAAAAACAGCGCTGGTGCCGTGGACTTGGACAGCGATTGGATTAAATATCACTGCCGCGTGCTTGTTCTTGTGGCCAGGACTATTGGGCCCCAAGTTTCGTTGGTTGCTAGTGTCAGCGTGTTTGATGGCATTTGTCGGAGCTTGGATCGAAAAAGGAATGGGCCTGATCGTTCCCGGATTCATCCCCAGCACGTTGCATGAAGTCGTCGAGTACGTGCCCAGCATGCTGGAATGGAAAGTCACGATTGGCATCTGGGCGTTCGGCTTGATGGTCTTTACGATCGCAATCAAGACCGCGCTTCCAACGCTGCGGCAGTCCGAGCCCAGCTAATCTATCCCAGCAAACGTTCGCACAGAGATTCGCCGCATTAGTGCAGCCCGTATCTGCCCATTTTGTAATGCAACGTGCGAATGCTGACCCCCAGTTGTTTAGCGGTTTTCTCGCGATGAAAGTTACATTCCGCTAGAGCTGCCGTGATCACGTCCTTCTCGCACTTCTCGACGGCTTCGGCCAACGTTTGGTTGGCAATCGTTGAAAAACTGCCCAGGGAAGTCAGTTCGGACGGCAAGTCGGACGCCGTGACCGTGTCACCGGTGTGAGTCACGACCAAGCGTTCGACAACGTTACGAAGTTGACGAACATTACCAGGCCATCGTGCGGACGCCATCACTTCCACGGCGTCGGTCGTCAATTGCTTTTGCGATCGACCGTGCCGATCGCAAAACAGTTTTAAAAAGTGTTCGACCAACAACGGGATGTCTTCGCGGCGACCACGAAGGCTAGGGACTTCGATGGGAATCACATTCAATCGATAAAACAGATCCTCGCGGAAAGTCCCGTCGTCGATCAACATCGAAACAGTGCGGTTGGTGGCCGATACGATCCGCGCGTCCGCGACTTGAACTTCTTCGCCGCCAACACGCGTGTAACGCTGCGATTCCAGGACTCGCAACAAGTCCACTTGGCTTTTGGGCGACATTTCCGTCACTTCGTCTAAAAACAAGGTTCCGCCAACCGCCTGTTCAAAACAACCAGGCTTTTGACGAGACGCGCCGCTGAACGATCCTTTCTCGTGACCGAAAAGTTCGCTTTCTAGCAACGTTTCCGACACAGCGCCCAAGTTCACGGCAATGAACGGGCCGCTACTGCGAGGCGACAGATCGTGCACCGCGCGGGCGATCAATTCCTTGCCAGTGCCGCTTTCACCTTGGATCATCACCGTCGCTTCGGTCGATGCGACTTGGCGAATCTGTTGGAAAACCGACTGCATTGCGGCGCTACTGCCGATGATTCCCGACACTTCGCCGGCGCTAGCCAGTTCGGTTCGAAGTCTCACGTTCTCGGTTCGCAAATTGTGGTGCGCGCGAGCCTTGGTGACTTGTTGCCGGACCAGGTTCAAGTCCAGTGGCTTGGCGATAAAGTCGAATGCGCCAGCCCGCATTGCGTCGACGGCCGTCTCGACGGTTCCATGTGCCGTGATCACGATAACAGTCGTCTGGGGACGCTTCTGCAGCATCTTCTGCACCAACTCGATCCCCGACATGTTGCAGTTCAATCGCACGTCTGCGATGACGAGGTGAAAGTTTGTCTTTGCAAACTTGTCGAGTGCTTCATCGGCATCGGCGGCGGTTTCGATCACATCGACCACTCGGGTCAGCCCTTTCGCCAACCCCGACCGAATGTTGGGCTCGTCGTCGACGACTAGCAACCGAAACGGCTCGTCATTCGTAGCTCCGCTCACAGAACTTCCTCCATCGGTAGAAACACGGTGAACTCGGTTCCGTCGGGACCGGTTCGCACGTCAATGCTGCCGCTGTGTTGTTGGATAATCTTGTCGCACAGGGCGAGGCCCATTCCGGTGCCGCCGCCGCGAGTGGTGAAGTAGGGATCAAAAATCTGCGAACGAATTTCTTGCGGGATTCCGTGTCCGGTATCAGACACTGCGATCCGCAACGAGTCGTCGCTACGATCAACTTTAAATTTCAATTCACCGCCATTGGGCATCGCCGCGATCGCGTTCAGGGCAAGATTCAGTATGACTTGTTCCAATCGGACCGAGTCACCTTGAACGATACCAAGCGACTTGGTGGGCAGATCCATGGCAATGGCGACGTTTTGCGATTCAGCTTGCGGACGCAGCAAGCGTACAAGCTTTTCAATCATCGCGGGCACGTCGACCTCGGTTCGGCCCAAATGAGTCGTCGAGGCATAATTTCGAAATCCGTCAAGCACATCGTTGATCCGCTTCATCTCCGATCGCAAGATCTCAAGCGTTTCGTTGACGTCCTTGTCTCGCTCGGGCCCCGCCGCACCTTCGCTTTGCCATTCGCAAAGCAATTGAATGTGCAGCGACATGGCGCTAAGCGGGTTCTTGATTTCATGCTGCAATCCAGCGGCCAACGCGCCCAATCCCATGTAACGCTCCATACGCCGCAGTTGGTCCTCCATCAGCGACTTTTGCGTCACATCTCGCACGTGTAACACGGTTCCGATTTCGCTGCCACTTTGATTTCGCAGCAACGTACAACCAGCTCGCAACGTTTTTGATTGCCCATTGCCTACGATGACATAATCGCGATCGCGAATTCGTTGATGATGCTCGCTAACTTCTGCCTGAATTTTCGCCAATAACTCGTGGCCACTGCCCAGATCAGTGAGCGGACGCCCCATTTCATCACCCGCCAAATTGACGAGTTCGCGTCCGCTGGGGTTGATGCTGGTTAGATTGCCGTCGCGATCGGTCGTGATGACGCCCGCATCCATACTGGCCAAAATATCTGCTGACAGCACCCGCACGTCGCGCAGCGAACGCTCGCTGTTCAAGTAGCCGCGCACCAACCATGTGAACGCGATCGCAGTGGCGACCAAGTTGACGACCAACAGAATGGTCAGACCAAGCTGCGACCGCAGATCGCCAGACAACTCTTGAGCGGCCGCCATGTCGCTCGGCGGCAGGTGCCGGATCAAATCGGCGACCAATTCTTGCTCACGCTTGACCGTCCATAAAATCCATGACGTGACCGACAACGCAATCAGGCTAAGGGTTGCCAAACCAACGGCAAACCAACGGACACTCGATCGATCTTGACTGGGGCTATCGGGAAACATGGCAAAAAATTTGGCAGATGGGCGAAGAGTGGTCAGTCTAACCTCCGCCGAGCTTGACGCGACGGTCCAGCCAAGCAGCGTGGTTGCCACTAGGATGCCGATCCTCGCAAATCCACCGATTGAAGCACATCGGCGGTGCGTACCGATTCATCGATCCAGTAAAAGACTCTGCGTGTTTTGTCGCTGATTGAAGAAACGCGAAATGATCGCTGTTATACAGTTCACGCTCACCGAATCAGCTCGTTCACCGTATCGCGAGTGCTACGTAGGGTGTCGATTTCCCCTTCACGCATCCCAGCGGGCTTGTACTTGCCTAAAAGTAATCAAATCGTCTCGGCCTCTAACAATTTGCCGGTATTACGATAAAATCCATCTGTCCAGAAGGCGGAACTGGATGCGATCTATCTACACCTTCAATGCGATTTAGCTGGTAAATTACCGGTCTTTCGTTGGATTCTTGTAGTCATTGCGGTCCATCTCTTCGTCTGTTAACGGTCTCTATGGTGCCCTCAAACTCACAGTCGCAATCGCAATCGCAGAACAGCGACCCAGTTGACGCGTCTCCCAACACAACAAGCGGCTCGACCCATGCACCCCAGCTGGCTGGGTATCAGTGCGATGGCTTCTTTGACGAAATGGTCGACCAGCAAACGACGGCCCGCCCCGACGCTGAATTACTAGTTGATCTGATCAACCGTATGCCGCCCGGCGAGCTGCTGCGGCGACAAAATGCGATCGAGCGATCGTTGTATCAAATGGGGATCACGTTCACGGTTTACAGCGACGAAGCCGGAACCGAAAAGATCATGCCCTTCGATGTCGTTCCGCGAACGATCTCGGCAATGCTTTGGCAGCACATTGACGCTGGCTTGAAACAGCGAATCAAAGCGCTCAACATGTTTTTGTCAGACGTCTACGGTGACCAAAACATTATCAATGACGGGATCATTCCTCGCGACATCGTTGAATCTGCGCCTTCGTTTTTGCCGGAGTGCATGGGGTTGAAGCCGCCTCGTGACGTATGGTGCCACATCACGGGTACCGATTTGGTGCGAGACAATTCCGGCGCGGTCTATGTGCTCGAGGACAACCTGCGTTGCCCATCGGGAGTTTCTTACGTGCTGCAGAACCGGCACGTCATGAAAAGAAACTTCCCACAAGTGTTTAGCGGATCTCGAGTTCGTCCGGTCAACGATTATCCTTCGCGTTTGTACAGCATGCTGCAAGCGATCGCGCCGGCGGGAGTCACCAATCCGACGATCGCTGTGCTGACACCCGGTGTTTACAACAGCGCCTATTACGAGCACTCGTACCTAGCCCAACAGATGGGCGTCGAGCTTGTCGAAGGTCGCGATTTGGTGGTCAAAAACAAACACGTCTACATGCTAACGACGGTTGGTTTGCAGAAGGTCGACGTGATCTATCGACGCGTCGACGACACGTTCATCGATCCCAAAACGTTCCGCAAAGATTCATGCTTGGGCGTCGCTGGCCTGATGGATGCGTACCGAGCCGGAAACGTTTCACTTGCCAACGCTCCCGGTACTGGCGTCGCGGACGACAAGGTTGTCTACGCCTACGTGCCGGCGATGATCAAGTACTACCTGGGCGAAGAAGCGATCCTGGCGAACGTTCCCACCTACATTTGCCAGCGTGATGAAGACCGCAAGTTCGTCCTCGCGAATTTGGACAAATTGGTCGTCAAAGCGGCAGGCGAATCGGGTGGCTACGGAATCCTGATCGGACCTCATGCGTCACCTGAGGAGCGGGCCGAGTTTGCTGAGAAGATTCGTCTCGATCCACGTAACTATATCGCTCAACCAACGCTTCAATTGTCACGCGTCCCGACGCTTGCCAACGGCATTCTGGAAGGCCGACATGTCGACTTGCGACCGTACATTCTGTGCAGCGGGCAGGACGACATCTGGGTGATGCCAGGTGGCTTGACCCGTGTTGCTCTGAAGAAAGGCTCGCTCGTCGTCAACTCTTCGCAAGGCGGAGGCAGCAAGGACACCTGGGTCACGGCCGAAGCAGGACAAGAAGTCGCCGTCGATTGGCAGAACGAATAGCGACGGGCATTTCGGCATTCAATGCCGATTCGGGACGGCTCGCTTTCCCGCCCGAGCGTTATCGCCGTTCCGATCTCCTCTGTGCATCCAATCACCCAATATCCGACACCCAAATATCCGACAACAAGTTTCTTATGTTAAGTCGCGTCGCCGAATCGATCTATTGGATGAGCCGCCAAATGGAACGGGCCGAAAACTTGGCTCGGTTCTTGGAAGTCACCTTGCACCTAACGCTCGACCAACCCGATTCGTTGGTCGATCCTTGGGGGCCGCTGGTGCAAATCACCGGCGACAACGAGTGGTTCCACGACAAGTATGGCACGCCGAATCAGCAAAGCGTCGTGAACTTCTTGGCGTTCGACACGGACTACCATTCGTCGATGTTGACATGTCTTCGTGCAGCACGCGAAAACGCAAAAAGCGTTCGCGAAACGCTGTCGAGCGAGGCGTTTGAACAGATCAACCAGTTCTATCACTTCGTCTGCGATTCGAGCGCATCGCAAATCACCGACCCTACCGCTGCATTCTTCGACAATGTCCGCGACTACTCGTTGTTGTGGTCAGGCATCCTGGATAGCACGATGTCGCACGATCAGTGCTGGCACTTTGCCAACGTCGGACGACTGCTCGAACGGGCCGATAAGACGACGCGAATTTTGGATGTGAAGTACTTCAATCTGTTGCCCAATGTTTCGGACGTCGGAACCGCGATCGATGATCTGCAGTGGTCCGCGCTGCTGTTGGCGATCAGCGGCTTCGAAGCTTATCGCCGCGAACACCACTTGATGAACATCGAAAAAGTGGTTTCGTTCTTTCTGTTTCACCAAACGTTCCCCCGATCAGCAAGATCCTGTGTGGCCGGCGCCCACTGGTCACTTGGCGAAATCGAAAAGTGTTCCAGCACCGAACTTCGCGGCGAAGCGATCCAACAAATCGAAGCACTCAAGCATCGATTGACCGAAAGCCAGGTCAAAGAAGTTCTGGCGGGCGGAATGCACCAGTTCATCGACTTGGTTCAGATCGAATTGAACCAGATCGGCGAGTCTCTTACATACGATTATTTCAACGTAGCTAGGCCTTCATGACCATTCGCGTCGCTCTGCATCACGAAACCCGTTATCAATACCCGCGTCCGATCACCGTTGGGCCGCAACTGGTGCGTTTGAAACCGGCCTATCACGGTCGAACTAGCATCGAAGCGTACGACATCCGTGTCTCGCCCGACGAGCACTTTTGCAATTGGCAACAGGACCCGTTTGCCAACCCGATCGCGCGATACGTGTTCGAAAAGCCAACCGATCACTTCTCGGTGACCGTCGATCTAGTCGCCGACATGACGGTGATCAATCCGTTCGATTTCTTTGTCGAAGACGCCGCCGATTGCTGGCCCTTTGAATACGATCCCGATCTGAAGCAGCAGTTGTTGCCGTACTTGGTCAAAGGACCAATGACGCCCAAGCTTGCTGAGTGGGTTGATGGGATGCCAAAAAAGACCGATCGCATCATCGACTATTTGGTAGAAGTCAACGGCCTTGCGCAGAAACGAGTCAAATACAACATTCGCCTTGAGCCGGGCATGCAGACGCCCGAAGAAACACTGACCAAGAACAGCGGTTCTTGTCGAGACTCGGCGTGGATGCTGGTCGAATCGTTCCGGCAAGCCGGACTAGCCGCTCGGTTCGTGTCGGGTTATCTGATTCAATTGACTGCTGATGAGCCACCGATTCCCGAAGCGGACGGCAGTGTGGCGCCCTCCGGTCCAGTCGAAGATTTCTGTGACTTGCACGCTTGGACCGAAGTCTTCTTGCCGGGCGCAGGCTGGGTCGGACTGGACCCCACCAGCGGTTTGTTCGCTGGCGAAGGACACATTCCGCTTGCGTGTACTCCGTCTTACACAGGCGCCGCGCCGATTTCGGGTGGCCACGAAGCTTGCGACGTCGAGTTCCACCACGAGATGAAGGTCACGCGAGTCTACGAGACGCCGCGAGTGACGAAGCCTTACTGTGATGAACAGTGGAACCGAATCATGTCGGTTGGCGACGATGTGGATGCGATGCTTGAAGAGGGCGACGTGCGTTTGACGGTCGGTGGTGAACCCACATTTGTGTCGATCGACAACATGGACGATCCCCAGTGGAACAGCGAAGCGGTGGGCGAAGAAAAACGCGTGCTCAGCAACGTGCTGTTGCTGCGCATGCGGGATCGCTTGGCTCCCGGGTCGATGCTGCACTACGGGCAAGGAAAGTGGTACCCCGGCGAACCGCTGCCACGTTGGGCGCTGACCTGCATCTGGCGAAAAGACGGCGAACCCATCTGGAAGAACCAGGACTACATCGCCGACGAAGGCACCGACTACGGTCACACGCCCGACGATGCCAAGAAATTTGTAAGTCACTTGGCAACCGAACTAAACATCAACGCCAAGATGTCGGTTCCGGTCTACGAAGACGTTTTTCATTACCTGTGGCGTGAAGACCGACTGCCCGTCGACATCGATCCAACCGATCCCAAGTTGGACGATCCGCACGAACGCGCGATGATGATGCGCACGTTCACCAACGGACTTAGCAAACCTGTCGGTTATGTCCTGCCAGTTCGCCGCGCATGGTGGCAAGCCAAAGCGGGTTGGATTAGCGGCCGGTTGCCCGTACGCAGCGACAAACTGTATTTGATTCCCGGTGAATCGCCGATCGGATTGCGTTTGCCTCTGGCCGCACTACCAGCGTCCTATTCCGCCAACGCTCCTTTCTATACGGCACCCGCCGACCCGTTTGCCCAGCGTAACCCGCTGCCCTCGATGCCTCGTGGAAACGAACCAGTGGTTCGGCAAACAGGTTCGGTCGATAACGCCAGCGATCCCGGTGGCGTGATCAACGAACAGGAACTCGACGAAGGCAAACCTGACGATCTGGAATCCGGCGAAGAAATCGTCGGAACGGCCATTTGCGTCGAATGTCGCTTTGGACGCTTGCACATCTTCATGCCGCCAACACAGCGTCTGGAGGACTATCTCGACCTCGTCGACGCGATCGAATCGACATGCGAAGCCCTGAAGGTGCCGGTCGTGTTAGAAGGCTATTTGCCGCCACCCGACGACCGCGTCGAATACTTCAAAGTGACGCCGGACCCAGGCGTAATCGAAGTCAACACACAGCCAACGGCGACGTGGAAAGACCTCGTCGACCAAACGGAATCCCTGTACCACGATGCTCGGATGAGTCGTTTGGGCGCCGAAAAGTTCGACCTGGACGGACGACACACCGGGACCGGCGGTGGCAGCCACGTGGTGCTTGGCGGTGCTTCGCCATCGGAAAGCCCGTTCATTCGTCGCCCCGACTTGTTGGCCAGTATCATCCGGTTCTGGCACAACCACCCGGCGCTGTCGTTCATGTTCAGCAGCCGATTCATTGGACCGACCAGCCAAGCACCACGGATGGACGAGTCACGCCGCGACGCGGTGTACGAGATGGAAATCGCGATGAAGCAATTGGACAAAATTGGTGCCTACCAACCGCCTTGGATGGTCGACCGATTGTTCCGCGATCTGCTGACGGACTTGACCGGCAATACGCACCGCGCTGAAATCTGTGTCGACAAACTCTATTCGCCCGACTCATCAACTGGACGATTGGGATTGGTCGAGTTTCGTGGCTTCGAGATGCCACCAAATTCGCGTATGAACCTGGCACAACAGCTGTTGATTCGAGCCGCAGTGGCCGTGTTTTGGAAGAAACCGTATCGCGAACCTTTGGCGAACTGGGGCACGTCGCTTTACGACCGCTACATGCTGCCGCATTTCATCTGGCAAGACCTATGCAAGCTGATCGGTGATCTTAATCGCGAAGGCGTCGAGTTGGAATCAAGCTGGTTTGCTCCGCACCACGAGTTTCGTTTCCAGAAACTCGGCGAGGTGTCGATGAAAGACGTCAAGCTGCAGCTTCGCAACGCGATCGAACCTTGGTACGTGATGGGCGAAGAACCTGCCGCAGGCGGTACAGCTCGCTATGTCGATTCGTCACTGGAACGTCTGGAGGTCCTGATCGACGGTTTCGATCCATCGAAGATGGCAGTGCTGTGCAACGGAGTTGCGATTCCAATGCACCCCACGGGAACACAGTCGCAAGCGGTCGCGGGTGTAAAGTATCGCGCCTGGCAACCACCGCGCTGCCTGCACCCAACCATCGGGATCCACACACCGCTGCAATTCGACGTCGTCGAACGATCCAGCGGAATGTCGATCGGCGGCTGCCGCTACCACGCGGTCCATCCTGGCGGACTGTCACACGCGGCATTCCCGATCAACGCCAACGAAGCCGAATCGCGACGCGCATCACGCTTCCAAGCCGGAACCATGACCGGCGGAGTGATCGAGATTCCCGAACCAACGATCCCCACCGGCTCAACCGAGTACGCCGTAACCCTCGACATGCGAACCGCGTTCTAGGTCACTATCGGAAAGACTGGAACCACAGGTCCTATAACAAATCCGTAGACTGCAAATCAGTTCACGCCGGGGAATCAACCACAACATTCTGTGGTTGAGCAGAGCAGGGCAATGACTCGATCGCCCTCTAATCTTTTCTTGATTAGTCTGTTTCAATCGCCGCCACTGTGGCTCGCGAGTGAACGAACAACTCCTGAGGGCTTTCCAAATCGAAGACTGAACTGAACACCGGTGCTGATTCTGCCTTCTAGACCAACCGCTAATCAATTGTCCTCATTGCCGATTAGGCCGATTTTGGATAGGTCGATGGGGAGGATGCCCATCTTTAGTGCCGGCGAGTTGGGTTTGAATCGGAAGTCTCCGTTTTCGGGGTCGACGAACAGTGGGTCGACTGACTGGCTGTTGGCGTCGACGCCGTCGGCTTGCTGCTTCTTTAGCATCTGGTTGCTCACGTCCGGATCTGTTGCACAGAAGTAGATGTTGTAGTCGGTATCAGCATCCATGGACCTCGCCAACTCGCGTCCTCGGCTATCCTCCGTTTTTCGCTTGTTTCCTGGAGCCAACTCATCGATGAACACCGAGTCCTTGTTGACCGAATAGAAAACATTTCGCTTGATCACAGCGTCCGACAGAGGACCTTCTCGTAGCGACATGTAGTAACCTCGCGGAGGCGCAAGCACGTCAACAACGATATTGTTCTCGGCACGATTGTTCAGTTTCAAAATGATCCCTTGCGCCATGCACTTGTAGATCAAGTTCTCAGCGATCAGCGTGTCTCGTTGACCTCCATCGGTTCGGATCGCCGCTTGCATCAGCATCGGCGTGACCAAGTGATGGATGTAGTTGCGACGGATGACATTCCCGGCACCAGCACCACGAATGTAGATTCCGTTGCCGTCGCCCATCGTTTCCATCACGTTGTGAATCTCGTTGTATTCGATCTGGTTTTCAGTCGAGTGGAGAAACGGTT
Source organism: Rubripirellula reticaptiva (assembly GCF_007860175.1). Lineage (NCBI taxonomy): Bacteria > Pseudomonadati > Planctomycetota > Planctomycetia > Pirellulales > Pirellulaceae > Rubripirellula > Rubripirellula reticaptiva. Next base: position 592,168 of record NZ_SJPX01000006.1, read on the forward strand.
TAACGTCTTCCGGCGATGGATTCTTGGGCAGTTCACCGACTTCGTGTTTCCGAATGGTTCGGCAAAGCTCGCGGCCATTTTTGGCGAAAAAATGGCTCATGAAACCAGACACGATCATTCCACAGTACGGCATGTGGTGGACCAGATTGTTCGCCACACGATTCTGGCCGCTCTGCCAGACCATGATGCCAGCCGAATGCAGGTAGATCAGTCCCATGTGATGAATGTGGTTGTTGACGACCAGATTGTTTCGATTCACATCCTTGGTTCCCGGACCGTAACCGCAAAGCAAAATGCCGGCGCCGCCCATGTGCTCGATGTGGTTGCCGGAGATCTTGTTGTTCTGGCCATGCAGATCCACGCGAATCGCTCCGCTTCCGCTGTGGGCAAAGTGACATTGTTGGATCACGCAGTTTTCCGCCCCACGCAGACGAACCAACGCGTTGGCCTTGTCGTGCATGTCCCAATCATGCTGCAGCCCGGCATCGTCAGCGGTCAACTGGTAACGCTCGCCATGCATGAACGTCAGACCACGAAAGCACAGATTGCGCGCTGGGGTGTCTTTCGGACCTTCCTTGTCGATTTGGCCCTCGATGCGAATCAGTTCGGTTAATTGAGGCGATACGACAGTGGATTCGTTACGAGGCCAGAGGTAGACCTTGCCTTCCTTTGTGTTGAGAACCCATTCACCCGGCTCGTCGAGTTCCTCCAACGCGTTCTCCACCCAACAAGATTCGACGGTCGGCAGAAAGTGCAGCTTGTTCATCGCGTACGTCGCATCGATCGACGTTTTCGCCATTTGCTTCTTTTCATCGACCGAAACCAACGGCAGCACATTCGAGATCCAGGCATGGTGCGGCCGGACGATAATCTCTACGTCTGCTACGTTTGGCCAATTCTTCAATCGACCTGCGGGAAAGTGAAGCTCGTTTCGACTGCCGCCACCGAGCGGGATAAACCCTTCGGATCGGGCGCGCGGAAGCAATCCTTCCGAATCGTAAAGCGTGAAGAACCGATCCGAGACATCGGCCATCCAAACGTTACCCTTTGCAGCATCAGGTAGTCCTGGCAACGCCGCGGTGACTTTCTTCCAGCCCGCGATCTCCTTGCCCGAGCTAAAAACTGGCGTCTCGCCAGGATACGCCGCGTAGGTGATCGTCGAGTCGCCCTGTGGCGAATCTTCCAGACCAAACACCACTGTTTCGCTGAGCCGGTAGGTTCCACCGCGAACGTGAACCAAGACGCTTTTCGATGGCGTCCCTAATTCTCGCACCGCGTCACGCGCCCGCTGCAAGGTTGCGAACGGCCCATTGCCGCCGCTTTGATCCGGATCCGGCAAGGTACCTGCCCAAGCATCGGAGCCTTGGGGGGACACATAAAAATCAGCTGCGTGCACGTCATCCACCGCTACAGCGATGCCAACACAGACTGTTATCAGCGCCAACAGGTAACCGTATCGTTCGTTTTTCAAGAATCTCATTGTGTCAGTCTCGTGTTTCCAAATGTGTGATTTGCCGCAATGCGTACTCGGCGGTGATACGTTGAATCTCTGCCAAACCGGGTTCCGGATCTCCACCGGCTTTCCGCCAATTATGGCCCGCGTTCTTCACGATAATCATTTCAACATCGGCACCGATTTGATCGGCTTTCTTCTTCAGGTGGATCGCATGCGGCAGCGGAATGGTCGCATCCGTATCACCTTGCAACATCAACAGCGGCGGGCTGTCTTTCTTGATCCAGTAGTACGGACTCATTTCCTCGAAAGCCTTCGAGTGCTCTTTGTAACCGCCTTGGTCGCCAGAAATCCGTTGACCGAATCGATCAGGATCCTTGTCCGACAGACCCGTTTTGAAAAGGTTGATATCCGTAAAATCAGATGGTCCATACCAAGAGATTCCTGCGACTGGTTGCACAGCGACATCGGCAAGACTCTGATCACCCGTGAATTCAACTGGCGAGGAGACCGTCAACATCTGCGCGAGTTGACCGCCTGCGGAATCGCCAAAAACGACGATTCGATTTGGATCGATGGAATACTGCGACGCGTTCTTTTTCAAATACCGCAATCCGTCCATGACGTCAGTTACGCAGTCTCGCATCAAGACACCGCTGCCTTTCTTGCACAGCCGGTATTGGACGGCGACGCAAACGAATCCGTTTTCCGCCAGCTGCTGAAAAACAGGCAACATCAGACTGCTACCAAAACCCGCCTTGCTACCTGCCGCCCATCCGCCACCGTGCACGTAATAGATTACGGGTGCTTCGTCGAATTTAGACGCGTTTGGCAGATAGATGTCCATCAGCAGTCGACGCGTACCAACTTGCTTGTACGCCACATCGCGAAAGGACTTTCCATTCCAATCGATTTCCGTTTTGCCTTTCTGTGCAAACGCTTCGTTGGCACAACAGCCGATGCCGGCCATCACGGCCAGCATCAAAATCATGGCAGGTTTCATGGGAGTGTTCTTTCTAGTTGTTGACCTGAGGTGGGACGCGTCCATACGACGGATCATAGACGGGAATGCCCATCCCTTGCGGAGTTTGCCAGTCGGCTTTGGGCTGATGCGTCACGTAGGCATAGTACGGCGTGGCCGTCAGGTCGGGACCGATGAAGACCGGTGCGAGCTTGGTGACTCCCTTTTTCAAAGTGACTTTAAACGTAACCTCTTTCGCACCTGTTGGGATGTCCTGGGTTTCGTCAACATCACCGATACGCAATCGCGCTTGCTTGTAATTGAACGCCTTGCCGTAGGTGCCATCGTTGATGCCTTTGTCGGCCTCCACAGGCCAGCGGCGAAGTGAAATCTCATAGTCGCCGTCGCGTTCGACTTCGATGGCCCAGAACGATTCTTCGGCGACATCGCCGTTTTGAATGTGCCCTTGGTTCCAGGGTGGAAGTTTGTCGATCAGCCAGTCGTGCGACGACAGCGAAACGATGGGCGAATGTTCCGATCCAATGACCATGTAACTGGTCAGGTCGTGTTCCGTTGAAACGTCATTCCAGAACTTATCGTATTCATCTCGCAAACGATCCAGTTCGGCAGGATGCTGTGCCGCCAAATCAGTCGCCTGCTTTGGATCGGCATTCAGGTCGTAAAGTTCTTCGCCGTTGACCAATCGCCAACGGTCATCCATCACAGCACTCTTTCGCCACTTGATAGGGTCCACGACACGCTGTGACTCGACCACTAGCGTACGCTCCGGCCAATCATTGCCATCGGTATGCAGCAAGCTGGCGATGCTGCGGCCATCGAAATCGATCGCTGGTGCCTCGAGATCACACAGTTCGATGAATGTTGGCAAAACATCAATGTGCGCCGTCAAACGGTCAATGGACTTCCCCGCTTCGATCTTTCCGCCCGGCCAACGAATGATGAACGGGACACGGTGGCCGCCATCGTATTCAGAATTTTTCATCCCCCGCATGCCACCATCGAACCCACGACCGTCTTTTAATCCGCCTGCGGTCCCATTGTCAGTCATGAACACCAAAATGGTGTTGTCGGCGATGCCTTCGTCATCAAGCATCTTGATCAGCTTGGCTATGTTGTCGTCAACATTGGTGATCATGCCATAGAATTCAGTGATCGAAACCTGCGGGTTTCCTTCATAGGGCTGCGTGTACTCTTCTGGGCAGTAGTACGGACTGTGTGGCGCGTTAGTCGAGATGTAGGCAAAAAACGGCTTGTCTTTGTTTGCCTTGATGAACTTCATGCCTTCGTTGAACCAAACGTCCGTACAGAAGCCTTCGAAACGTTGGTGTTTTCCATTAACGACGTACGTGTCGTCGAAATAATCGTTCCCCCAATAGTCCGGTGCTTGACCGACTCCGCCGGCCTTGTGATAGACACAGTGCTGGAATCCTCGGTCTTCCGGGCGATAGGGATAGCAGTCGCCGAGGTGCCATTTGCCGAACAGCCCAGTGGCGTAACCGTTGTCGCCAAAGACGTTAGCCATCGTCGTTTCACGGCGTCGCAACATGTTGCGTCCCTGAACGGTGTGCCATACGCCGACACGATCAGAGTATCGCCCGCTCATCAATGCCGATCGAGTCGGAGCGCAAGTCGGATCAACATGAAAGTTGGTAAGCAGCGTGCCCTGACTGCATAGTTTGTCGATCGTCGGAGTCTTGATGGCAGGGTTGCCCGTGAAAGCAACGTCGCCGTAGCCTTGGTCGTCGGTAATGACAACGATAACATTCGGTCGACTTGCTTCGTCTGAATAGACCGAGGGCAAGAAAGCCGCTGCGATGACCAAGGTTTGAATGAAGCGTACGAATTGCATAACAAGCTCTTGGGTAATACGGTCTCGAGATTTGTATCGACGTGCATGACGCTCGGTCGAACCGCCAAGGTCGATCAAGCAGCAACTCATCACTTCCAAAAGGTTTCACCAATGCGAATCCCTACCGGTTGCTAAGTTACGATTTCAACTGGATCGAAAACCGGCCACCAAGGTATCCGGTAACGATTTGCGAGGCGTGATCGTTAGAGCATTGGAAGAACGCGCCGATTTCATATTCTGGTCACTGCCCATCAGCTTGCAGCCAAAAATTTCGGTATCGAACGGTTCACCGGTCGCAAGCGACGTGGTCACGTTGTCTTTGGTAGGCGGAGACAGCACGCAGGCGAAGTTGCCGTGACTGACCCGATGGCCGTTTAAGCGAGTGCCGATTGACCGTTGTCGAACACCAAGCGAGAGATGTCCATGCAGGGGAGTCTTTCCGAGATTCGCGCATACCGCAATCTCGTCGCGATACTCATTCATCCACTCCTTGGTGTGCTCTATTCTGTGTTCGTCTCAGAGAGACGGACCGACATCATGTGCGGAAGGCCGTGAAGCCTCGGGGAATGCGGGGCTATCCGGCCGATTGCATGTCGTGGCTCACAAGATCGAAAAATCGCTGGCCACATCGCCAATCACTCGCCTGAAATCACTCGCCGTCTCCGGCCATTTCTTTCATCGCTTCGGCCTCCATTTCCTTCACACGAGCTTCGTAAGCTTCGAGATCACTTACCGGAATGCCTTCTGTCACGGATGTCGCTGATTCATTGCCTCCGCATCCCGTGGAGAGAATCATCGTCATCAAGGAAAAAAGCAAAACCAACGACAAGGAAGTAGTTTTCATAAGCCTTCGCGACCAACCATTACAAATTGAAAGAACAGAATCATACAGCGGTAAATCAGCGTCAAATGACGAGCTTCAGAGAGTGCCAACCGGAGACGAGAGCAAACCTCAGCGTCTCCGGGTGTATGTGCAGCCAAACCTGGGTGACTTGGCTTAATCTTCCAGGCCTACAGTTTCTTTATAAGCCCGACTACCAAGTGCTCCCCAAAGCCCATACGGGCTCTGGCTGCCAGGTGCCCGAGCGCCGATGCCGGTAGCACCGTCCCAAACCATGCCTGAGTTGCGGCTTCCCGCTTCGATCGAATCGGTAATGAACTTCACCGCTCCGTCACCCATCAGGACATGAACGCCACCATTGTGCCGACTCGACATTGTTCCAGGGAATGACAAGTCTTTGGCGTTGTGCCGACCGCAGTAAACATCATTTGGCGGCAAGACGGTAAAGCAACCAGTGAACATCTGCTTGGCTTCTGCCCATTTGTAACCACGGGAATGGTCAGAGTTTGCTCCGCCATTGGCCCAGAAACGTGGTCGCAGTGGATCCTTGAAGTTATCGCAAGCACCTGGGTTTTCCATAACTGCTGCGATCGCGGCGTTGTTACCGCCCAGAGTCGAACCGTCGTTCGGAGCACTGGTCGAAGTGGCACCGTCGCCCAAATCCGTCGCAATTTCGCCCATTGCGATCGTATTGGACAAACCATCGAGAATGTCACGGAAACGCGAAGGAGCACATGGCCGGAAAAAACCTCGGTGGGCTGCTCGGCTGGAGGTTTCGCGAGCGGATTGTGTGCGTCGGTTATTCCAGGGCCCGAATCGGGTGTGGTAGGTACTGTCACCCAGGCAGGCGGCGTAGTTGGTACGTCCAAGAGCAGGCAAGCCCACACCTGGGTCACTTGGACATCGTAAAGTTGGAATCTCGTATGTCCAAGGGAGATACTGGATTGTTCCCGGCGTTGGGCCCATTGCAGGCCACGGGTTTGTCGGGGTACCAATCGCCGCGGAAAGGTTACCGTCGGACCTCTTGGCACTTGGATTAGCAATTTGCTCCCAAATTGCTTGCTGTTCAACGAACGGCAGAATTCCGACAAGCATGCTAAGACGCTTGCTGTTGGCCAGGTCGTTCTCTGCCCAATAGGCGTTCGCGTCGCCGTTGCCAACAAACAGAACGGTGCCAGTACCTTGCGTAGGCAATTGCTTGTACGCGGAATGATAGTTGTGCATGCCCAAGCCAAGTTGCTTGAAGTTGTTGCTGCAACTCATGCGTCTAGCCGCCTCGCGGGCAGCTTGCACGGCGGGCAACAACAGCCCCACAAGAACGCCAATGATGGCGATCACGACGAGTAGTTCAACCAACGTGAAACCACGTCGAAGTCTCGGATAACTCATAAAACACCTCGATTAGAAAACGAACAATTACACTTGGGCCGCCGAATAACAGCCCTCAATCCTCTTCACACATTCCTGTGTCCCACGCGGAAGTTAGTTCTGTGCCGGTTAGGAAACGGTCTCGAGGCACGCCGAGGCGTAGCGTTTGATCACGCTAACATCCATCGCTTGTGTCAAGAATTCGCTACCGCATTCGACAAAGAAAACCACTGGGCAGGCCACAAGCGAGTCTGCAGGTAGTCGGATCTGGAATCCCTATGTAAAACAAAACATCAGGGGTAATTAGGAAAACAGAAACAAACACCAACTCGACAGCCCCCTCAGAGGAATGTCGCCAATCGGATATCTGACGCCCTAGCAGGCTCTTACTGTCGCCTAGCATACCCCTGCGGAATTCCCTGTCTGTCGTCTGTTTGGATGACACGCCCCGCTTTCTCGTGGATATAACGGAGTTATGGACCGATCCCACGCACGATTGATAGCACTCATCCTGCTGTTGATTCCGCTTCGCTGCTTGGGGGACAGTGCGCCGTCAATCGATGGTCCAACCAGTCCGACGAAGATTGCCGAACTGGACTCGCGACTCGAAAAGTTCTCTTTGTCCGAGCTGCAAGATCACCTTGTTTCGATCGAAGCCCAACTTCGATGGCTCTCACCCTACAGCCTGCGCAGTGGAGTCGGCGTGATTGGCTTTCGCTCCGCTTGGCAAGGCTCTGCTGACCGACAGGAATGGATTAGCATTTCACTCGGTGACGAGTTTTCGATTGATGAAATTGTTTTGGTGCCGACGCTTTGGCGTGACTCCAACAAAGGGTTTCGGTCCGACGGATTTCCGCAAGCATTTCGAGTGCTTGCAGGAACCGACGACGATCTCAAAGGCACCGTCGTTGCCTCCTATGACGTTAGCGACAAAATCGAACCCAGAACCGGACCACTGGTAATTTCGTTGGAACCGACAAACGCGTCATGGGTCCGGATCGAAGCGACTGTGTTATCCAAACGTGCATTCGATACCAAGGAAATTTTTCAGCTTGCCGAAGTTCTCGTGTTTAGTGGCATGGAGAACGTGGCACTGCGGAAACACGTTTCGACAAGTTCAAATTCCAATGACCGAGTTGGTGCGTGGAACTCGACTTATTTAGTTGACGGATTGACTCCGTATTTGATGGATTCATCCCAAGGCAGCCAAAGCCTTGCCTATGTCAGTCGGTTTGGCGAGCAACCGGTGTTATATGTCGATCTAGAATCCGAATACCCAATCACAGGCATCCACTTGCATGCGGTCGACCAAGACGACACAGTCCCACAAGCGCATGCCGGAGACCTTGGTATTCCGAATCGGCTATTAATCGAAGGAGCGGACGACCAAGACTTTACTAATGCGAAAACACTTCTCGATTATCAACGAACGAACGTCAACGACATCGGACCGACGATGATGTGGCGAGTCCCGGAAACGATCTGCCGATTCGTTCGATTAAGCGCAATCCAACCGAGCGTCACGGATCTGAATGTGTCCCAAGACGTTCGAATCGGATTCGCAGAAATCGAACTCTATTCCAATGGAAAAAACGTCGCTTTAGGCAAACGCGCTTTCGCAAACTCGATGCCCAAACCAGGTGATCGGTCGTTGCGAGCGCTGACCGATGGCAGAAATCTATTTGGCGAAATCCCGCCCCTGCGGACGTGGTTGAACCAACTCGCCAAACGACATGATCTGGAAGGCATGCGTCCGCTGGTCGTTGCCGAACTGAACCGCCGCTACGCTCGGCAAAGATCTCAATTGACCTGGGTCACTTGGCTAGCAGCGTTTCTCGCATTTGGAATTGGCGCGACATTTGTGGTCGACCGAATCGTTCGCATGCGTCAACTGACGGAACTACGCAGCCGGTTCGCCGCCGATCTTCACGATGAACTTGGTGCCGATTTACACGTGATTTCGTTACTGAGCGACTTGTCTCGTGGGGCAATCAACAATCCCGATAAGCACGAATCGCTGCACCAACGAATCCGCATTATGACGCAACGATCTAGCGATGCGGTTCGGTATTGCACGAACATGCTAGAAGCCAAAGAGCTCTACGGCGACTTGCTGGACGACATGCAAAGATCAACGGACCGCATCATGGCTGACTTCAAAGGCGAACTGACATTCGAAGGTGACGTCGCAGTCTTGCGAGGCTTGAAACCCCGCACACGTGCCGACCTGTTCTTGTTCTACAAAGAATGCTTGGTCAATATCAGCCGCCACAGTAACGGGACGCACTTCTACGCTCGCTTGACCGTGCATGGTAACGAGATCAGCTTGACCGTTCGCGACGATGGCCGCGGACTAAACGACGACCATACTAACGCCGTTCCATCGTCCCTGATGCGGCGAGCCAAACTACTTGGTGCAGACGCTGATGTTCAGTCTTCGGAAACCGGCGGTACGACCATCTCACTAAAGATGAAAACTCGGAAATGGAGATTTCGCAAATAGCGATCGTTCGATGAGCAAGACAATCAATGTGATGCTAGTTGAAGACCACCCCGAGTATCGTGATGTCATCGACCTCGCACTTAAGGACGAGGCGGATATCGAACTAATCAACCAAGTCGGTTCGTCCGAGCGAGCTCTGCGCATCTTGCAAGATAGATCGCAGACAACGATGCCCGATCTGATCTTGCTTGACTTAAACTTGCCAGGAAAATCGGGCTTGGAATCCCTGCCGACTTTTCGTTCGATCAGTCCGAGTTTAAAGATCATTGTCCTAACCCAGTCCAACAAAGAAGCCGACGTGGTGCGTGCCATCCAATTGGGCGCATCTGGCTACCTGTTGAAGTCTTCCACGGTCGACCAAATTCTTGACGCGATCCGAACAGTGGGCAATGGTGGTGCCGTACTAGGCAGCGGCATCGCGAAGTACATTCTCAACACCCTGCAGACGATACTGCCGCGTGACAAATTAGAAGACGCACTCTCGCAACGCGAATTGGAAATCCTCGCATTGCTAGGTGAAGGTCTTGTTAAGAAAGAGATTGCTTACAAGTTGAAGATCAGCATCAGCACGGTTGCAACCTACATTCGCCGGATCTACGAGAAGCTGGATGTCCAAAACGCACCTGCTGCGATCACCCAAGCTTACCGCGCCGGCATCCTGCCCCACGAACCAAATGCCGACTCGGACTATTGACTCGGTGATAATAAGCGATAGGCCAGCGGAACTGTTGCTATCGCTTCGGAAGTCGGTTGAGAGTGTAGTAGGCGTGCGGATGAAGGAGCTGTTGTCTGGTCCGATCGAGCACTGCTGACGCGTTGAGTTCATGAACGAAATACTGTTTCAAACCATCGACCACCAAACGAACCGTCACGCCATCGGCTTGGACCTGCGCGGACCGGACGGTTAAAC